>NZ_AKKE01000122.1 GCF_000281975.1 Novosphingobium sp. AP12
GTCCCCTCGCCTGTGCTCGACGCGGACCCCATCGCAGCGAAGCACCGATCTATGGAACTCAGGTCAAGCCGGGCTGAACCATGCCTCTACCCGGCGCTCGCTCGCAAGGCATAACCAAAGTGGAGTCCTCGCACCCTTTAGCATGGGTGCCTCCAGCGCCGACCCGATGTCTGCCCCGCGCTCGTTTTACGGCGTCAGGCCCGCATTCGCCAGCGGGCGTTTTCGCGCGTCCCGCGCACCCTTCCCACACCCCGTCGTCATTGCGATCGCACCGACGAGGCAGGGTCGCCTCCATGGCCAGGCGAGGAAGGGCGAAAGCACGGACCGGTAGACCAACCCGATCCTCCCCATCGCCGCGCAACAGGGAGGACCGGCGCCCCTACCAGTCGTAGGCCTTGGGCTGATACGTCTCGTCGAGGTCCTTGTAGCGTTCGCGAAGCCGGCTCTGGTGGTTGCCGAGCGGCTGCTTCACGCCGTCGATCCACACCTCGACCGGGGCCGAGGATACTTCCAGCGGATCGCCGTCCCACAGCACCACGTCGCCCACCGCGCCCGGAGCCAGCACGCCCGCCTTTCCTCCGAACCCGCTGATCTCGGCGGGGACCGAGGTGATGGCCGCCAGCGCCTCGCCCCAGCTGAGGCCGGCGGCGCCGGGGATCTTTGTCAGGGCGACGAGGTTGCCCGCCTGCTGCGGCGCATAGCGCGGCTGGTCCGAGCCGGAGAACATGCCGATCGCGACCTTCACCCCCGCCTTCTTCAGCCGCCCGACGTTCGACATGGTCGCCGCCAGCGTCTCGAAGCTGGCGGGCAGGTCGCGCATCGGCATGGTGATGACCGGCACCCTCGCCGCGGCGATTTCCGGGGCGACGAGCCAGCCCTCGGTGGCGCCGACAAGGACGAGGTCGAGCTTCGGGAACTCGCCCTTGAGCGCCAGCACGCTGCGGATGTCCGCGGCCCGTTCCACCCCGACGTAGAGCGCCTGCGTGCCGTCCACCACCTTGGCCAGCGCCAGCGCGTCGGCGCGGGTAAGCAGGACGTCGCCCTGCCGCTGCGCCGCCGGGGCGAGCGCCGCGACCTCGCGCGCCTCGCGCAGGGCGTTGCGCAGTGCGGTATGCGCCGCGACGCGGCTGCCGCCGGCGAGCCGCCCGCCTGCCTCGCCCAGTTCGACGTACTGGAACGCGCGCGGCTTCATGACCAGCGATGCATCGGCTCCGAGGTCGATCACCGCGCCCTGCCCGGCGAAGATGGAACCTCCGTTGACCGGCGTGACGCTGGCGCGGGTGACCCCGCCCTCGCGGCTGACGGCGATGTGCTCGCTCGAGGGGTTGAGCGCCGGCACCACGTCGAGGGCGGCGTTGAAGGGCGACTTGTCGGCCTCGAGGTCGTTGCTTTCCTCGACCGCGCCGACATCCCAGAGGCCGAGGTCGGTGACGGCCGAAAACAGCCCCGGCGTCACCCACTTGCCGGTGCCGTCGACGGTCTGGACACCGGCCGGCACCGCGATGCCGGCCCCTGCGGCGACAACCTTGCCCGCGCGCACGACCACGGTGCCATGCTCGACAGGCGCGCCTCCGTCGCCGATCGCGACGGTCGCATTGGTGATGGCGAAGTCCTGCGCGAAGGCAGGGAGCGGAGCGGCGCCAAGCAGCACGGCGAGGATCAGGCGGCGGCTCACTTCACGTCTCCTTCACCGGGCTGGCCGAGTTCGAAGTCGCTCACCGGCTTTCGCTTGGGATCGTCGGCATCGTACATCAGCGCGCCGTCGACCCAGACCTTCTCGGGGCGCGAGTAGATCGACAGCGGGTTGCCGTTCCACAGCACCACGTCGGCCATCTTGCCGCTCTCGAGGCTGCCGGTCCTCTCGCCGATGCCCATGGCCTTGGCGGCATTGTAGGTGAACCAGCCGACCACCTGCGCGTCCGGCACGTCGACGCCGATGCGCCTGCCCGCGGCCTGCGCCTTCGCGGCGGCCTGGTTGAGCCGCTGGATGCCGTTCTCGTCGTCGGAGTGGATGACCACGCAGGCGCCCTGCTTGGCGAGCAGCGCGGCGTTCTCGGGGATGCCGTCGTAGGCCTCCATCTTGAAGCCGTACCAGTCCGCCCAGATCGCGGCGCAGACATCGTTGGCCTTGAGCAGGTCGCCGATCTTGTACGCCTCGACCGCGTGGTGGAAGGCGGTGACCTTGTAGCCCATCTCCTTGGCCATATCGAGGACGAGCGCCATCTCGTCGGCGCGGTAGCAGTGATTCTGGACGAGGATCTCGCCCTTGAGCACGCCTTCGAGCGTGTCCTTGCCGAGGTCGCGCTCGGCATGGTCGCCGTCCCTGTACTTCTTCGCGTCGATCCAGGCCTGGCGGTTGACCGAGAAGTTGCCCATCCGGGTCGAGGGCTTGGTGCCCTTCTCGCCGTAGACGCGCTTGGGATTCTCGCCGCAGGCCATCTTGAGCGAATAGGGCGCGCCGGGGAACTTCATGCCCTGCACGGTGCGGCTGGAGACGTTCTTGAGCGTCACCGCCCGCCCGCCCATCAGGTTGGCGGAGCCCGGCAGGATCTGCAGCGAGGTCACCCCGCCATTGACCAGCGCGCGGGTGAAGCCCGGGTCCTGCGGCCAGACCGAATGTTCGGCCCAGACGTCGGGCGTGGTCGGCGAGGTCGCCTCGTTGCCGTCCGAATTGGCATCGACGCCGGGGCTGGGATAGACGCCGAGGTGCGAGTGGATGTCGATCACGCCGGGGGTGACGAACTTGCCCTTGCCATCGACCCTGTCGTAGCCCGATGGCACGGCGAGGTCGGCGCCGCCGATGGCGACCACCTTCCCGCCCTCGAACAAGACGGTGCCATTGTCGATCCGGCCGCCCCGGCCATCATAGACGACGGCGCCGACCAGCGCGGTCGGCCGGCCCGGATAGGGCTTGTAGGTGGAGGCATAAGGCGTGCCCGAGGGCGCCGCCTCCTTGTCCTTCTTCTTTGCGTCGGCGGCCTGCGCCCCCAGCACCAGCGCCCCGCCAAGCGCCAGCAGCGACGTCCAGCGCTGCATCGCGGTCGATACCCTCATGACCGTGTCCCCCTGTTGGTCGCCCGCCCCGGGCGACCCCGGGAACAGGCCGTCTTCCGAAATATCAGTCGGCGCGCTTGCCCGGATGGAAGCCGGCTTCGCCCGCGTCGAGCCCGAACGCGGCCTCGCCGGCGAGATCGTGGTCGCTCGCCCGGTCGCCCAGAGTGTCGAGGTGCATCCAGCGCTTCACCAGCGGCGAAAGCGCCAGCACCACCACGGAGACGCCGAGTGTGATCCAGCCGATCTTCGAATAGATGTCGAGCGTCAGCTGCTTGTCCATCGCGCCGCCCTCGCCCCCGGTGGCCTCGCCGATCTTGCCGGCGACGAAGTTGCCCACCGCCGTCATGTAGTACCAGGCCCCCATGATGAAGCTGCCCAGGTGCAGCGGCGAAAGCCGCGTCATCGCCGAGAGCCCAACGGGCGAGAGGCACAGCTCGCCGGTGGTGTGGAGGGCATAGATCAGGAACACGAACAGCACCGAGGTCATCACCGCCGGATCGCCGGTGCCAGCGCCCCACACGAAGACGAGGAAGCCGAGCCCCACCTGCGCCAGCGCCAGCGCGAACTTGGCGGGGGCGGAAGGCTCCAGCCCCTTGCGGCCCAGGTACTGCCACAGCGCCGCGAAGATCGGGCCGAAGATGACGATGTAGATCGGGTTGATCGACTGGAACAGGCTGGTCGGCACCCCGCCGCGATCGACGAACTTGTCGGTATAGAGGCTCAGCGAACCGCCCGCCTGCTCGAACAGGCCCCAGAAGATCGGGTTGAGCGCGACGAGGAAGATGATCGCGAAGATGCGCTCGCGCGCTTCCTTGGGCAGCTTGAAGGCTTCGTATAACGTGTAGCCCAGCATCGCCACGCCCGAGACGATCAGCAGGTTCTGGATCACGTCGACGTACTGGATCAGCAGCCAGATCACCACCACCGCCGCGAGCCCGGTGCCGTAGAGCGCGAGTTCGTTCTTTTTCGCCAGCGGCTTGGGCGGCTCGCCCCGGCCGCGCAGCGCCGGCCGGCCGACCACGAAGATGACGAGGCCCAGCAGCATGCCGATGCCGGCGAGGCCGAAGCCCCACGACCAGCCGATCGTCTCGCCGAGGTAGCCGACGAGGATCGTGCCGAGCGCCGCGCCGGTGTTCACGCCCATGTAGAATACCGTGTAGGCGGCGTCGCGGCGGGTGTCGGTCATCTTGTAGAGCTGGCCGACGATGACCGCGATGTTGGCCTTGAGGAAGCCCGAGCCGACGATGATGAGCGCCAGTGCGAACCAGAACACGTTTATCGCCGGGTCCGCCTGCTTTAGCGCCGGGTCGGTGAGCCCCTGCATGCCCTCGTAGGCCATGAACAGGTGGCCGAGCGCGAGCACGATGCCCCCGAACAGCACCGCCTTGCGCTGCCCCAGCCAGCGGTCGGCGAGATAGCCGCCGAGCACCGGGGTAATGTAGACGAGGCTGGTATAGGCCCCGTAGATCAGGTTGGACGGCCCGTCGGAGAACAGCCAGAACTTGGTCAGGTACAGGATCAGCAGCGCGCGCATGCCGTAGTAGGAGAAACGCTCCCACATCTCGGCGTAGAACAGCACGAACAGGCCGCGCGGGTGGCCGACGAATTCTTCGCTCTTGCGCGTGGCGATGAAGCCGCCGATCGCGAGCACGGCGAAGAGGACTACGGCGCCGATGGCCGCGATCCAGTCACCCTCGTTCCAAAGTGCGATGTCCTTCATGCCGCTCCTGTCCTGGCGCCCTGTTATTCGACCCGCGCCCGCCGCCGCCGCGAAATTCGGCTTGCGGGCGAAAGGGGCGAGGTTAGCGGGCAATTTGCCGCTGTAAATGGGGCGCACCGGATCGAAGGCACCGGAACGGTCTTCGCAGTCGCATCATTTCTGGCTCGTAATACGGCCCATTGCGCGAAGCCGCCGGCGATGGCATTTTCTCGCGCGGCGGAAGCCCGGCGGCGCGTAATTTTATGTTCCGCCACGGTTTGTGGATTTTTTCTGGGGGAATTGGCGCGATGATCAGGTCCGAGTTGCTGCAGGTGCTCGCCAAGGACAATCCGGAGCTGCGCGCCGAGGACGTGGAGCGCGCGGTAGACACCTTCTTCGACGAGATCGCCCAGCGCCTCGCCGACGGGGGCCGCGTCGAACTGCGCGGCTTCGGCGCCTTCTCCACCCGCCACCGCGACGGCCGCAAGGGCCGTAACCCGCGCACCGGCGAAAGCGTCGACGTGCCGGAAAAGCGCGTGCCCTACTTCAAGCCCGGCAAGGAAATGCGCGCCCGCCTCAACGTCGAGTAAAGGCGCGGACGGCCGTGCTGGCCTTTCTTTTCGGCGGGGCGGCGGGGGCCATGCTCGGCCACCTGCTGTTCGGCAGCGTTCTGCCTGCCGCAGCCTGCGCGTGCCTGTTCGGTGTCGTCATTTCGGCCATGGCACAGTCGCGCGCCGCGCCGCGCCGCAGTGGCGGATCCTCGCCCGGCGACGGGGGCGATAGCTCGTGGGGCGACTCGGACGACGGCTGGTCTTCCGGCGGGGACTGCTCCGATGGCGGGGGGGACGGCGGCGGAGACTAGCGCCATGCAGGCGCGGCCGGATTGCTTTGCCGGGGGCCCAAGGCTAGGAGCCCTGACCTTAGGCCCCGGCCATGTGCGGGCGTGGCGGAATGGTAGACGCTGCGGACTTAAAATCCGCTTGGGATTCCAGTGCGGGTTCGAGTCCCGCCGCCCGCACCAAAGTCCTCAGCGCCCAATATTGCATATTTATTTGCAGTATCGGGCCGGCTCAAACGATTGCGTTTACAAATAGGTAACTTGCGAATCGGTATTAATAAGCCGGTACCCGCCCGTGCGCGCGCCGCACGATCGTGCCTGGCCTCTCCGGTCATTGCCAAGGGCGCGTATCGAGGGGGTAGCGATGACTTTTCCGGACCGCCGGTCCGCCGGTAACGTCCAGACCTTGGGCAGCCACAATCCGGAAGACCTGCGCGCCACGCCGCGCTTCGCGCTGCTGTTACGCGCCGCAAAGCTCGTCGGGCCGCAGGGCGAATACTTGTGCATCGTGCGCGACGTGTCCGAGACCGGCGCCAAACTGCGCCTGTTCCATTCGCTCGCGGGGATCGACGGGCTGGCCCTCGAAGGCGCGACCGGAGAGCGCATTCCCCTCGACCAGGTATGGGAACACGAAGGCGAAGCGGGCTTCCGCTTCATCCGGCCCATCGACGTACAGCGTTTCATCGCCGAAGCTGGCCCCTATCCCAAGCGGCCGATCCGCATCGCCATCGATTACCCCGCGCGCATCACGGTGGCCGGAGAAACCTCGACCGTGCGGGTGCGCGACCTTTCACGCCAAGGAGCGTGCATCGAGAGCGAGCGCCATCTCGCGCTCGGCCAGCAGCTGCGGATCGAGGCGGAGGAACTGCCGCAGTTCGAAGCGACCGTGTGCTGGCGCCGGCAGCCCTCCTACGGCCTCGTCTTCCGCCAGCTGATGGGGCTTGAGGAACTGGCCGTCCGCACGTTCCGGATGCAGCAGACGCTGGCCGTCACGGCCAGCGCGATCGCCTGAACGCCCCCGCTCAGGCCGGGCGGAACTTCATCGCCGCGCCGTTCATGCAATAGCGCTTGCCGGTGGGCGGCGGGCCGTCGTCGAAGACGTGGCCGAGGTGACCGCCGCAACGCGCACAGTGCACTTCGGTACGCCCCATGCCGAGGCTGGTGTCGCGCGAGGTGCCGATGGCGCCGGGCAGCGGCTTCCAGAAACTGGGCCAGCCAGTGCCGCTCTCGAACTTGGTCTTCGAGGCATAAAGCGGATTGCCGTCCGCCGCGCAGAGGAAGGTCCCGGCGCGATGCTCGGCGTTGAGCGGCGAGGAATAGGGCCGCTCGGTGCTCTGCTGGCGAAGTATCCGGTACTGATCGGCGGTGAGGCGGCGGCGCCATTCCTCATCGGAATAGGTCACGGGATAGACTTTCGCCTCGGCAATGCCGCCGCACGCTGCCAGCACCGGCAGCGCCGCGCCCGCACCGAGCCATGCCAGCACGTTCCGGCGGGTGGTCGATGGTATCATGGGTCAGTCGCCTCCTTGGCCTCTCGCCGAATCCTAGGTGGCGATTTCGTGCGGCGTTTCAATCGCATGCGACGAATCGGTCGCATGGACGCAGATCGCCGGCTAGGCGCCCTCCCGAGCGCGCCGCGTGAACCGGCGTTTGCCGCCGCGTCCCTGCGCGCCCGACTTCATCACCCGGCTACGGAACAGGCCCGAGCCCAGCCGAACCAGAAGCACGACCCAAAGCGCCTGCCACGCCAGCGCCGCGACGTGGGGCAGGATCGAGGCATCCTGCGCCGCGCGCGCCAGCATCGTGAAGGGCGAGCTGAACGGGAACAGCGCCGCCGCCACTTCGATCGCACTGCCCGGCTGGGTCATGGCGTAAGTCGCGAAGAAGAACAGCAGCAGCTGCATCATGGTCACCGGCATCGAGAGCGTCTGCACCTCGCGCACGGTCGCCGCGAGCGAACCGATGGAAAGGAACACCGAACCCAGCAGCAGGTAGGCCATCGAGAAGTAGAGCACGCCCAGCCCGATCAGCAGCGGCCAGCCGACGGCCGGGCTCGGCAGCGGAAGGGCTGATCCCGCGACGAGGTAAAACCCCGTGCCAACCCCAGCCCAGACGGCGATGCCGACGAGCGAGACACCGAGCATCGCGAAGAGCTTGCCATAGAATACCGCCTCCATCGGGATCGCTGCGGCGAGGACCTCGATGATCTTGTTGCCCTTCTCCTCGACGAGGTTGGACAGCACCATGCCGGCCAGCATCATCGTGAGCAGGAACAGCAGCGTCTGCGCCGCTTGCGCCGTTCCCCGGCGGCTCTTTCGCTCGCTCACCTGGCTGCTCGCCGTCGTTTCGAGATGGACTTGCGGCCAGGGCCGCAGCGCGCCTTGCTCGGCCTGTGCGGCGATCATCGCGATGTCGCCGCGCCACGCCTCGATCTGGCCCCGCGGACCGGTGAGGACGGGCGCGGAGGGGGTTCCCGAGAGCACGGCGGCGATGTTGGCCTGCTTCCCGGCCATTGCCGCCGCCGGGTCGGCGCGCTCGCCCGGCGCGAGGCGCTGCAGTACGACAAGGCCGGGCAGGTCCTGTCCCAGCCGGTCGGCCAGCGCGTCGCGGGCGCGCAGCACGGCGTCGGCATCGGCGCCCGCCATGAGCACCCCAACCTCGGCCCTGTCGGAGCTGCGCTCCACGCTGCCCCCCACGCTGCCCGCCAGCGCGCCGACGATCACCGGAAACAGCGGGCCGAGCAGGAAGAAGAAGAACGTGCGCGAAAACAGGATCGCGGTGAAGTCGCGCCGGGCGACGACCCAGGCGGCGGCGAGGGTCGAGAGGCGGCCGCCGTGGGGCGCCCCATGCGAATCGGAGATCATCGGCGCAGCTCCTCGGGCTTTTCCTCTTCGAGGGCGCGTGCGGCGGCTTCCCCGGCGATGGCGACGAAGGCGTCGTGCAGGCCCGCCCGTTCGATCGAGAGCGAGAGGATGCCCGCCTCACCCTCTATCAAGGCGCGCAGCAGCGGCTCGATCCCGGTGGCAGGCAGCGGGAAGTGCCAGAACCGACCTTCATGGCACGCATCGGCAGGCAGCGCGGCGCGCCAGGGGCCATCGATCGCGCGGGTTTCGAGGCGGACCTGCGGGGGAATGCGATCCCGCGCGACGTCGACCGGGCCGGCGAAGGGCACTTTGCCTCCGGCAATGATCGCCACTTCGTCGCACAGCCGCTCGGCATGGGCGATGACGTGGGTGGAGAAGATGACCGTGGTGCCGTCTGCCGCCAAGCCGCGCATCATCGCTTCCAGCTTGCCCTGGTTGAGCGCGTCGAGGCCGGAGAACGGCTCGTCGAACACCACGAGGCGCGGACGGTGGACGAGGGTGCCGAGGATCTGCACCTGCTGCGCCATGCCCTTGGAAAGCTGACGTATCTGGCGGTCGGCGGCATAGCCGAGGCCGTGCCGTTCGAGCAGTTCGTGCGCGCGGCGCCGTCCTTCCTTGAGCGGCAGCCCGCGCAGCGCGCCGAGGAAGGCGATCGCCTCTGTCGCCTTCATGGAGGGGTAGAGGCCGCGCTCCTCCGGCAGGTAGCCGATGGCGTGGGCAACGTCGTGCGGGCGTTCGGCGCCGAGGATCCGGCGATAGCCCGAATCGGGGTCGATGATGCCCAGCATCATGCGCAGCGTCGTGGTCTTGCCCGCGCCGTTGGGGCCGAGGATGCCGTAGACCGAACCCGTCGGAACCGACAGGTCGACGCCGCCCACGGCGGTGACGCCCTCGAACCGCTTGACCAGTCCACGCGCCTCGATTGCCCAGGGCCCATCGAACCGCGCGCCCTCATGCGCATTGCCGGTCAACCTCGGATCTCCTACTTGCGCATCCATGACGTCCCCCGGCTCATACACCAGCGTAGACCATAGCTTGGGTCCGGTTAAGGGCGAGCTAAGGGCATTTGCGACGGATCTGGAGGCAGAAGCGCGCGGGTTGGGCTTCTGCGCATTCGGAATCGCGTCTGCCGCCGGTGACGACGACCGCGCCGCACGGCTCGATGCCTGGCTCGCGGCGGGGATGCACGGGACCATGGGCTGGATGGAGGAGCGCGCGCACCACCGCCGCAGTCCGCAGGGGCTGTGGCCCGAGGCGCGCAGCGTGATCGCGCTGGGCATGAGCTATGCCCCAACCGCCGATCCGCTGCGACTCGCGGGCGAACCGGAGATAGGTCGCATTTCGACTTATGCGCAGGGGGCGGACTACCACGACGTCGTCAAGAAGGCGCTCAAGCACCTTGCCCGCTGGATCGTCGAGCAGGGGCCGAAGCGCGGGCTCGAGGATGTCGGCGTCAAAGTCTTCACCGATACCGCGCCGGTCATGGAAAAGCCCCTCGCCGCCGCCGCCGGGCTCGGCTGGCAGGGCAAGCACACCAACGTCGTCAGCCGCGAGCATGGATCGTGGCTGTTCCTCGGCGAAATCTACACGACGCTGGCGTTCGAGCCCTCGGCGGCGGGGCGCGATTCGTGCGGGTCCTGCACCGCCTGCCAGGACGCCTGCCCGACGAACGCCTTCCCGGCGCCCTATCGCCTCGATGCGCGGCGCTGCGTCAGCTACCTCACCATCGAGCACAAGGGCCCGGTGCCGGACGACCTGCGCGAAGGGCTGGGCAATCGCATCTACGGCTGCGACGACTGCCTGGCGGTGTGTCCATGGAACAAGTTCGCCGAGGCCGCGCACACCATCAAGGCTTTCCTCCCGCGCGCCGAGCTGACGGCGCCCGATCTGGCGGACCTGCTGACGCTGGACGATGCGGGGTTCCGGGCGCTGTTCTCGGGCAGTCCGATCAAGCGGATCGGGCGCAATCGGTTCGTGCGCAACTGTCTCTATGCGGCGGGCAACAGCGGCAGGATCGCGCTGATGGCGCAGGTCGAACCGCTGCTGAGGGACGACGACCCTGTAGTCGCCGAAGCGGCCGAGTGGGCGAAGGCAAAACTCAAATCCTCCCCGTCGCTTGCCGACAGGGAGGCTTGATCCTTACATCAGCTCCTTGAGCGGAGTCCCGGCATCGGCCAGCACCGCCGGGTCAGGCGAGATGCCCGCTTCCACCAGCTTTCGGCCCTGCACGTAGTCCTTGACCGCGTTGACGCAGTCGAGCGCCACGACGCGGCCTTCCTTGAGGTAGATCACCGAGAAGCTGCGGCCATCGACATCGCCGCGGACGATGGTCCTGTCGAAGCCCATGTTGATGCCTGCGGTCTGGAGGCGCAGGTCATACTGGTTCGACCAGAACCACGGGAACGCCTTGTACGGCTTCTCGTCGCCGCAGATGGCCTTGGCGACGCAGGTGGCCATGTCGTTGGCGTTCTGCACCGATTCGACGCGCATCACGGTGCCGCCGGCATAGTCGCAGGCGAAGGCGGCGCAGTCGCCGATGGCGTAGATGTCGGGCAGCGAGGTACGGCAGAACTCATCCACGTCGACCCCGTTGGCGCAGCTCGCGCCGGCCAGGATCAGCGGGCCGACGGCGGGCACGATGCCGATGCCGACGATCACCGCCTCGGCCGGGATGACCTCGCCGTCCGCCAGCTTGACGCCGGTGACGCGGTGGCTGTCGCCGACCAGGCAATCGACCGCGACGCCGGTGCGCAGGTCGACGCCGTGGTCGCGGTGTTCCTTCTGGTAGAACGCCGAGAGCTCCTCGCCCGCGACGCGCGCCAGCACGCGGGGCAGCGCTTCGAGCAGGGTGACGTTGAGCTTGAGCTTGGACAGCACAGCCGCTGCCTCGAGCCCGATATAGCCGCCGCCGATGACGACGATGTTCTTCGTCCCCGCATCGACCTCGGCCATCAGCGTGTCGCAGTCCTCGCGGGTGCGCACGGCGTGGACACCGGCGAGGTCCGCGCCGCCGCACGACAACCGGCGCGGATCGCCGCCGGTGGCCCAGACGAGCTTGCCATAGGCGAGCGTCGCGCCGTTCGAGAGCGTCAGTTCCTTCGCCTTGGCGTCGACTTTCGTCACCTCGGTGCTCAGCTTGAAGGTGACCTCCTTCTCGGCCCAGAACGTCGGCGGGCGGATGTAGAGGCGGTCGAAGGTCTTCTCGCGCGCGAAGTATTCCTTGGAGAGCGGCGGCCGCTCATAGGGATATTCCGCCTCACGGCCGATAACGGTGATGGTTCCGGTGAACCCGTTCTGGCGAAGGGCGATCGCGCACTGCGCTCCGCCATGCCCCGCTCCCACGATGACGACGTCTGATGTTTCCATGGCCGGGGTGAGTTCCGCAATTTCGCCGCGCGGTCAATGGGCCAGAGGACAGGATGTTGCGATAATCGAGGCAGCGTCGCGTGACGCTGGCGGAAAGACTAGGCCGATGCAGCCGTCGTCCCTGCGAAGGCGAAGACGACGGCTGCCGGGATCGTCTTAAGTCAACGCCGGTGCCTGTCCCAGCGCTTCCATCGTCAGTTCGATCGAGCGGACCTGCGCCGCCGGGTCATAAGTGGCGATGCTGACGATGAGTTCGTCCGCCTGCGTGCGGGCCACGAATTCCTCGATTCCCGCGCGGACCGTCTCGGGACTGCCGACGGCGCTGACCGAGCGGACCTGCTCCAGCATCGCCCGCGCCGAGCCGGGCAGCGTCTCGCGATAGTTGCGGACCGGCGGCAGCAGCCGGCCCGGGTTCCCGGTGCGCAGCGCCACGAAGCTCTGGTCGGTGGACGAGGCGAGGTAGAGCGCCTCCTCGTCGGTCGGAGCGGCGACGACGTTGATAGCGGCCATGAAGTGCGGCTGCTTCAGCGTTTCGGAAGGCTGGAACCGCTCGCGGTAGACCTTGGCGGCCTCGTCCAGCGCGGCGGGGGCGAAGTGCGAGGCGAAGGCGTAGGGCATGCCCAGCATCGCCGCGAGCTGCGCGCCGAACAGGCTGGAGCCCAGGATCCACATCTCGACGTCGGCGCCCGCCGCCTGCGGCGAAGGCACGCCGCCCGCCGCCTGCCCGGCGAAGCGCGCCTGGAGTTCGACGACATCGTTGGGGAAGCGCTCGGCGGCGGCGTGGATGTCCTTGCGCAGCGCCTGTGCCAGCCGTCCGTCCGCGCCCGGCGCCCGGCCGAGACCGAGGTCGACGCGCCCCGGGAACAGCGCCGCGAGCGTGCCGAACTGCTCGGCGATCACGTAGGGTGTGTGGTTGGGCAGCATGATCCCGCCCGAGCCGATGCGGATCGTCGAAGTCTGGTTGCCGAGGTGCGCGAGGACCACCGAAGTGGCGCCGCCCGCGATCCCGTCCATGCCGTGGTGCTCAGCCACCCAGTAGCGCTTGTAGCCGGCGCGCTCGGCCGCCTGCGCGGTGGCGACGGAGATGTCGAGCGCCTGGGCGACGGTGCCGCCTTCGCGGACGGTGACGAGATCGAGGACGGAAAGCGGGATCATGGCGTGGCCTTATTTTGCCTTGGCCGGGGTCTGGGGGGACTCCGGCCCGAGCTGGGAAAGATATTGCTTGGCGGTGACCGCCGCATCGCTGCCGACACCGGCCGCGAGGACCGAGTTCCAGCTGCGCCGCGCCGCATCCTCGTTGCCTGCGAGCATGGCTATGACGCCCGCCTCCAGGCCGATCTCGGCGTCCTGCGGGGCAAGGCTTGCGGCTTTCTCGATCTGGGTCTGGGCCTGTGCCAGGTTGTTCTCGCGGCGCGAGAGCGTGGCCGAGAGCAGCCAGGCCTGCGCATTGCCGGGCTGCACGGCGCGCGCTTCAGCGAGGGCGGAGGCGGCCTCCCCGGGTTGCTTCACGGCGACCAGCGCGCGGGCGCGGTCGAGCGCGATCAAGGCGGTGAGGTCGGCGTCGGCGAGGATCTTGGCGTCGGTCGCCGCTGGTCCGAGCAGGCCGAGCGCCTGTCCCGGCTGCCCGGCGGCGAGCGCGGCATTGCCCGCCATCGCGCCGAGGCGGGCGCGGCTGGCGTGATCGGTGACGTCGGCGGCATCGCGGGCGGTCACGAAGGCGGCGCGCGCCTCGTCACAGCGGTCGAGGGTGCTGAGGGCGGCGCCCAGGCATAGCCCGGCCCGCACGCGCTCGCGCCCGATCGCATCGTCCAGCGCACTGCGGGCCAGTTCGGCCGAGCGCTCCGGATTTGCCTCGACGGCGCTCATGCAGCCGCTGCCGCTCGCCCCGCCCTTGCCGCTTGGCAGCGCAACGACCTGCGCTTCGCGGGCACGGCGCGCGGCCTCGGTCTGCTTCTTCTCGATGATCTCGATCGGCAGCGAGGACGCATAGGGGCTGGCGTTGCTCGGCAGGGTGGAAGCCGGGCCGACCTGGGCCATGATCGGAAGCAGGAGAGGCAGCAGGGACATTGTCAGGACTCCGAGGGGACCTGCGTCGCGCGGGGGAGGACGAGTTCGGCAACCGTGCGGAGGAGCAGCTGGATGTCGCCTTCGCGCGAGAGGCGGTGGTCACCGTCCTTGATCAGCGTTACCTGCACATCGGCTGAACGCAGGCGCTCTGCCAGTTGCAGGGAGATGTCGAACGGCACGTCCGCATCGCGCTGGCCGTGGAGCAGGCGCACCGGCGCGTCGATCGCGATCGGGCCTTCGAGCAGGAGGTTGGCCTGTCCGTCGGCCCAGAAGCCGGGGTGGGTGGGGGTCGGCTCGGGCCCGTAGGGGTTGTCCTCCAGCAGCGTCTCACCGTCCGCGAGCAGGGCCTTGTCCATCTGCGGGATGCCCCAGTCGGTGAAGTCCGGCGCGGGGGCCACGCCGACGAGGCCGGCGAGCCGCTCGCCCAGCGCGAGGCCGGCGAGCAACATGACCCAGCCGCCCATCGACGAGCCGACCAGCACGACCTTCTCGTCGGTCTCCAGCGCGGCGACGAGGGCAAGGACTTCCTGCGTCCAGCGCGTCAGGGTGCCTTCGCCGAAGGAGCCGGGGCTCTCGCCGCAGCCGGAGTAGTCGAACAGCAGGCAGGGCAAGCCGCTGGCACGGGCCATCTCGAACAGCGCGGTGGCCTTGGAGCCGGTCATGTCGGACATGTAACCGGGCAGGAACACGATCACCGGGCCGGTCCCCGGCGTGAAGCGATAGGCGATGGAGCGACCGTCCGAGAGGTCGAGGAAGCGCGTCGATGTCATGCCCCGTTAGTGGGAACGCGCAGAGCCCAAGGCAAGCGCGGAGAGGCAAAGACTTGCTTGTCGTGCTGCAAGTGCGGGCGGCACAAGTCGCTGGACCATCCGCAGATAATGCGATCTTAAGCCTGCTCGCCTAAAGGACACCCATGAGCGCCAAGGTCATCCATTTCCCGTCCCGTCCCTCGCGCCTCGCGTTGCGGCTCGAGTGGTTCGCGACCGACAAGTCGGTGCTGCTGGGCATCTGGGCGCTCTACTTCGCCCTGCGCGCCGCGGTGCTGCTGATCGACGTCGCGCCGACCTCGGACGCCGAATGGTATTACCTGCGCGCGGCGAGCCTTGCGGCGGGACAGGGCTACCTCGACAATTTCGGCGAGCCGACAGCGTTCTGGCCAGCGGGCTGGCCGATTGCGCTCAGCCTCGTCTTCGCGCAGTTCGGCACCTCGCTGGTGGCGCTCGGCCTGTTCAACCTCGTGAGTTCGATGCTGATCGGGGTGGCGACGCTGGCGCTGGGGCGGCGGCTGTTCGGCTCGGAGGGCGCCGCTCGCGCCGGGCTGCTGTTGCTGGCGGTCTATCCCAACGCGATCGGCTACCTGCCCCTCGCGCTGACCGAGGTGTTCTACACCGCCGTGCTGATGGCCGGGTGCTGGGTGGTGGTGACCCGCACCAACCGCTGGCAACTGGTCAGCGCGGGCGTGCTTTTCGGCATCGCGACTCTGGTCAAGGCGCAGACGCTGGTGGTGGTGCCGCTGCTGTTCGCGATCGACTGGCTGCGCATGGGTCAGGTCTGGAAGCGCCTGCCGCGCCTCGTGGGTGACGGGCTGCTGGTCCTCGCCATCGCCGCGCTGACGGTCGCTCCGTGGACGATCCGCAACCACATGCAGCTCGGCCACTGGGTCGCGGTGTCGACCAATGGCGGCTACACGCTGCTGACCGGCAACCACGACACCGCGACGGGTGACTACACCCCCGACGCCCCGGTGGTGAAGGAACTGATGGCCCGCCCCGGCCTCGACGAAGTGACGCGCGACGCCGAGGCGCGGCGGCTCGGGATGGCGTGGATCACTGAACATCCCGACCGCTTCCTGAAGCTCGCGCCCAGGAAGCTGATGCGGCTGTGGCTGCCAGACGGCGAGGCGGAGTGGGCCTACCAGGGCGGCGCGCCCGGCTACGAACGCTTCGAGCTGGTCTACCGCGCCGTGCGCGTGCTCAACCAGGGCTATTACGCGCTGCTGATGCTGGCTTTCGCCGCCGCCTTCTTCGTGATGATCGCGCGGCGGCGGCGCGACGGACAGCGCTGGATAGGCTGGTGGCTGTTGCCCTACGGGATCGCGCTTTATCCAACGCTGATCTGCGTGGTGTTCTCGGGCCAGTCGCGCTTCCACTACCCGGTGATGCCGTGGGTCTGCATGACCGCGGGCTGGCTGGCGATGACCGCGCTGGGCCGGCTAGGCGATCGCGGCACGGTGCGCCCGACGCTGCACTGAACCTTCAGTAGAGGGTCGGACCCAGCACCCGCAGGACGATCCTGCCCTCGACCGGGAACTCGCCCAGGCTCGTCTCGACGCGGGGCTCGCGGTCATGGCGCGCGCCGGCGAAAACACCGAGCGCGACGGCCACGCCCACCGCGATCGCGATGGAGGTGCCGATTGCCACTGCCGTCCTGCGCCGATCGGGTCCGGCCGTCATCACTCGCCCCTCTGGAAGATATCCTCGATCGCCATACCAAAAAGGTCGGCGATACGGAAGGCGAGCGGCAGCGACGGGTCGTAGCGCCCGGTCTCGATCGCGTTGACGCTCTGGCGCGAGACCTCCAGCCGCTCGGCAAGGTCCTGCTGGCTCCAGCCTCGCTCGGCGCGCAGCACCTTGAGGCGGTTCTTCACTTCTCGCTCCAGCGATTGACGAAGGTGCCGAGCGCTAGCCCGATCGCCCAGACGGGCACCGCCGCCCAGCTGGGCACGTGTGGCACGAGTTCGAACGTCTCGAGGAAGCCCCAGACCGTCGCGACGGCGAGCAGCAGCCCGGTCGCCGACAGCGCCGCGTTCACCACCTTCATGCGCAGGTATTCGTCCTGCTCCTCGATGAGGTAGCGCGCCATGGCCCAGACCAGATAGAGGATCGGCAAGGCGGGCAACACCGCCAGCAGCCACAGCAGCGGGCCATGGGCGTCGAGCGCCCTGCTCCCCGCGACGGCCACGAACAGCAGCAGCACATAGGCGAACGACCACGCCAAGCCGCGCCGGTTGTACCGCTGCGTGGCCGGCGATAGCGCCCCGCACGCGGCCTGCGCCCGCTCGGTCGCCCGCACGAAGGGGATCAGGAGCAGCATCGGCGGGATCATCACCAGCGCCGAGGGAATCGACGGCAGGTCGAACCAGCGCGCCAGAAAGCCCGTGCCGAACATGCCGATGAAGAAGGCGGCACCCCAGAGCCAGACCGGGCGTCGTGAGACAAGTGTACTATCCATTGCATCAAGCTCCCTTGATAAGATGTAAAGTACCATTGTCATTCGGAGTGCCATAAGTCAAGCGTCATTGACATCGCCCGTCGTCCCCGCCTGCGCGGGGACGACGGTTGCATACAGGGGATGACTCATGCCACCGCAATCGCTACATAACCCGGCGATGATGCACCTGCGCACCCCGACCACAACCGAGACTACCCGGCGTGTCCGGGCACGGTCGGTCGCGCGCTGAAGGCGCGAGCCACCGTCGCCCGGCTTCGGGCGAGGCGGCGTCACTCTCCCGAAACGAACGTTTCACCCGACGCCGACGCTTCACCCGGAGGCGCGCCTGTGCCATGGCGCGCTCAAAGCCCTGCCAAGTTCGACGGCGCGGGAAAACGAGAGAATCCGAATGTCCGAGATGTTCAAGATCAGCCTGCCCGACGGTTCGGTCCGCGAGATGCCCGAGGGATCCACCCCGGCAGACGTCGCCGCCGCGATCGGCCCCGGCCTCGCCAAGGCCGCGCTCGCAGCCCGCATCGACGGCGAACTGGTCGACCTGAACCTGCCCTTCACCGGCGATGCGCAGCTGGCCCTCGTCACCAGCCGCGACGAGGCCGAGGCGCTCGAACTCGCCCGCCACGACTTCGCGCACATCCTCGCCGAAGCGGTGCAGGCGCTGTTCCCCGGCACGCAGATCACCTTCGGTCCCTCGACGGACGACGGTTTCTACTACGACTTCGCGCCGAAGGACCGCCCCTTCACCGACGACGACCTGCCGGCGATCGAAGCGGAGATGCGCAGGATCATCGCCGCCGACAAGCCGCTGCGCCGTGAGGTCTGGGACCGCGAGACGCTGATCAGCCGCTGGAAGCAGCAGGGCGAGAGCTTCAAGGCCGAATGGGCCGCCGAACTCCCCGGCGACGAACCGCTGACGGTCTACTGGTCGGGCGAGGACTGGCTCGACATGTGCCGCGGGCCCCACCTGCCCTCGACCGGCAAGCTGGACCCTGCCGCCTTCAAGCTGACGCGCGTCTCGGGCGCTTACTGGCGCGGCGACCAGAAGAACGCGATGCTCAGCCGCATCTACGGCACCGGCTGGCTCAACAAGAAGCAGCTCGCCGCGCACATGACGCGCCTCGAGGAAGCCGCCAAGCGCGACCACCGCAAGCTCGGCAACGAGATGGACCTGTTCCACCTCCAGGCCGAAGCGCACGGCTCGGTGTTCTGGCACCCCAAGGGCTACGTGATCTGGCGCGAGCTGGAAGCCTACATGCGCCGCGCCATCGACGGCGCCGGCTACCGCGAGGTCAAGACCCCGCAGGTCATGGACGCGCGCCAGTGGGAGCAGTCCGGCCACTGGGGCAAGTACCGCGAGAACATGTTCGTCATCCCCGACGAAGTGCCCAACGTCGAGGACGAAGGCGCGATCATCTCGGACGATGCCGAGTGGATGGCGCTCAAGCCGATGAACTGTCCGGCGCACGTCCTGATCTTCCGCCAGGGCATGAAGTCGTACCGCGAGCTGCCGCTGCGGCTCTACGAGAACGGCTGCTGCCACCGCAACGAGCCGCACGGCGCGCTGCACGGGCTGATGCGCGTGCGCCAGTTCACCCAGGACGACGCGCATATCTTCTGCCGCGAGGACCAGATCGTCGCCGAAGTGCAGGACTTCTGCGCGCTGGCCGACCGGGTCTACAAGGACTTCGGCTTCACCTAC
This sequence comes from Novosphingobium sp. AP12, assembly GCF_000281975.1. Classification (GTDB taxonomy): domain Bacteria; phylum Pseudomonadota; class Alphaproteobacteria; order Sphingomonadales; family Sphingomonadaceae; genus Novosphingobium. The sequence goes on from NZ_AKKE01000122.1 coordinate 18,816, forward strand.
TCGATCAAGCTCGCGCTGCGCCCCGAAAAGCGCTTCGGCAGCGAGGAGATGTGGGACAAGGCGGAATCCGAGCTGCGCGCCGCCGTGGTCAAGGCCGGGCTCGCCACCGAGCAGTACGGCTGGGAGGAACTCCCCGGCGAAGGCGCGTTCTATGCGCCGAAGCTGGAATGGCACCTGACCGACGCGATCGGCCGCACCTGGCAGGTCGGCACGATCCAGTCCGACCGCGTGCTGCCCGAGCGCCTCGACGCCAGCTACATCGGCGAGGACGGCGAGAAGCACCGCCCGGTCATGCTGCACCGCGCGATCTTTGGTTCGTACGAGCGCTTCATCGGTATCCTGATCGAGCACTTCGCCGGCAAGCTGCCGGTCTGGCTCGCCCCGGTGCAGGCGGTGGTCGCGACGATCGTCTCCGACGCCGACGCCTATGCCCACGAAGTCACCGCGAAGCTGCGCGCCGCCGGCGTGCGCGTCGAGACCGACGTGCGCAACGAGAAGATCAACTACAAGGTGCGCGAGCACTCGGTCCAGAAGGTCCCGCACCTTCTGGTCGTCGGCAAGCGCGAGGCCGAGGAAGGCACCGTCGCGCTGCGCACGCTGGGAGCCGAGCACCAGAAGGTGATGACGCTGGACGAGGCGATCGCGCTGCTGAAGTCCGAAGCCACCGCACCGGACCTCAGGTCATGATCCAGCGCGAACTCCTCGACACCGCCTGGATCCCCGACGGCGGGAAGCTCGAGCTGTTCCGGCACGACCAGGACTTCATGATCGTGCTCGGCCACAACGAACTGATGAGCACGCGCAAGTGGGGTTCGGAAGAGGCGCTGGCGACGATGTCGTTCGACCGCGTCAGGAACTCCAAGCGACCGCACTTCCTGATCGGCGGCTACGGCATGGGCTTCACCCTGCGCGCTGCGCTCAAGGTTCTGCCGAAGGATGCGCAGGTCACCGTGGTCGAACTGGTGCCGGAGATCATCGAATGGGCGCGCGGCCCGATGGCGCACGTCATGCAGGGCTGCCTCGAAGACCCGCGCGTCACGCTGGTGATGGGCGACGTCGCCCACGTCATCGCCGAGGGCCACGGCGACTATGACGCGATCCTGCTCGACGTCGACAACGGCCCGGACGGACTCGTGCGCGAGGACAACAACGTCATCTACTCCAAGGTCGGCCTGCGTGCCGCCAAACGCGCGCTGACGCCCGACGGGGTATTGGCGATCTGGTCGGCCGGGGCGGACCCGGCGTTCAAGCGGCGGCTGGAGAAGGCCGGGCTCGCGGTGGACGAAGTGAAGGTCCACGCCCGCAGCAACGGCAAGGGGCCCAAGCACGTCATCTGGTTCTCGTCGAAGACCGAGCAGGCCTGAAACCAAACCCTGAGTTAAGCCGGCGCCGCGCGCACAGCGATCTCAGACGCCCCTTGTTCCATCAGCCCCGCGAGGGCGGGAACGACGTGTCTCCTGGAACCGCGGGGGGCTGTGCTCCCCTGCCTCTTACCCTTCGATCTGCTTCACCGGCACCCGCCGCCGACGCCACCGCGCGGCTGCCACGATCACCGCGCTGCTCAGCAGCATGGTCGACACCATGATCCCCACTCCGACGAATCCCGCCGGGCTGAAGTCGGTGCGGACCTCGGCGCTGAAGCTCTTGCCGACGCGCACGACGGTGCTGGTGACCTGGCGATCTTTTTTCGAAAAGCGCATCGGCTGAGTTCCTGTGGGGCTGGAAGCCGTCAGCCTACCACAGCACGCCGTGCTTGTCCGGCCCCAGCGGCTCGGGAGCTTTTTCGCCGATCGACTGCAGCAGGTCGATCTCGATCGTGCGGCACATCGCGTTGAGCGGCAGGTCGTGGATGTCGTTGGCGAAGGGGTCCACCAGATCGTCGCCGATGGTCAGCACCGCGAGGAACATGAGCCCGGCGATGGTCGAGCCCAGCGGCGTCGCGAACTGCAGCGTCTCGACGAGGCCGATCGGCAGCAGCACGCAGAACAGGTGCGTGAACAGCATCGGCAGGAAGCGGTACTGGAACGGCAAGGGCGTGTTCTTGAGCCGCTCCATGCCGCCCTGCGCGTTGGCGATGTCAACCAGCACGGCCTCCATCTGCGCCTGCTGGATGGTGTCGATCCAGCCGTTGCGCCGCGCTTCGTCGATGCGGCGGCCGGTACCGTCGAGGATGCCGTTGGCGACGTTGGTGCGCTCGAGCGCGAGGTCCGCCTCATGCTGCGGGAGCAGGCGGATCACCTCTTCGTCGGGCGGCAGGCGGCGCAGCTGGCAGCGCAGCGCGTTGACGTAGGCGATCTGGCGCATGACGATCCGCCGCTTGTAGTCCGAAGCCTCGGGATCGGGCATGAAGTTGCGCGCCGAGCGGGCGATGTTGCGGCTGGCGTTGATCATCAGGCCCCACAGGCCCCGTCCTTCCCACCAGCGCTGGTAGGCCGAGTTGCTGCGGAAGCCGAGAAACAGGCCCAGCACCGTGCCGAACAGCGTCACCGGCAGTTCGGGCGCCTTGAAGGGCAGCACGTAGTACGTGATGGTCACGATCACGTCCCAGACGAACAGGACGGTGAGCGGCTTCCAGATTTCCCGGACGATCCGGGCGGGACTTGGTATCTTGCTGACGATCATTGGTGAAGCGCGGTCTCCGGCCGGGGGTGCTGCGCGAGGGTGGTCGTGCGCTTTTCCTGGAAGCTGTGCGCGGGCTTCTCAGTGGGCTTTTCGGTCGAACGGGCCATTGCGATCGAAGTTCCGGTCGCGGGGCGGATCGAGAACCAGTTCACGCGGTCGGCCGCCACCAGGAACGCGAGGACGCCGCAGCCGAACAGCAGCAGCAGCAGGTTGCCGGTAAGCGATTCTCGAAGCCGGGTGCGGTCCACTTCGGTCATTCTGCGCATGGTCGATCTCCAAAATCAGGTGTCGCCCCTAGATTGGTGTGACCAGATTTCGATTGCATCAGCACTTTGCGACGAATCTTTGCTGCGATGCGGCGTGTCGGTGTGCAGTGCAACAAAGGAGACAAGATGCGGCCATGCTGCACCTTGTCGCGTTGAAATGACGGGGAAATATTGCGGCCCGGTGAACGGGCATGCGCTCAGAACGAGAGCGAGGTGCGCGCCAGGATCAGCGCCAAAGCGCAGCCGCCCACGATGACCGGACGCAGCAGCGTTGCGGCGGGGTGGTTGAGCGGAGCCTTCGCAAGAGCGACGATACGAGCCATGGCAGCGACCATGCGGCGCCGCTGGTTTCCAAAGCGTTAAGGAGGCGGGAGCGAGTAAATGCGCCCATCGAAAATTTCTCGCGGAATGGACAGCCCGCCGGCTCAGACCACCGACGGCATCTGCTGGCTGGAGCAGTGGAACGAGCCGCCGCCCGCCAGCACCGCATCTGCCCTGACGCCCACAGTGTCGCGGTCCGGGAACAGCGCGGCGATGGCGGCGACGCCCTCCGCGTCGTGCGCGGTGCCGTAGGTCGGCACCACGACCAGTTTCGAGGTGATCGCGAAGTTCATGTAGCTGGCCGGCTCGATCCGCCCGCCCTCGCTTTCGACGCGCCCCGGCGAAGGGACTTCGGCGACGGTCACGCCCATCGCCTCGGCCCGCGCCTTGGCGTCGGCATAGATCGCGGCGTTGGGGTCGTCGTGGCCGGTGGCGCGCGGCAAGGCCAACACGTTCGGCGCCACGAAGCGAGCGAGATTGTCGACATGGCCGTCGGTGTGGTCGTTGATCAGGCCGTCGCCCAGCCACAGCACGCGGTCGTAGCCGAGGTCGCGCTCGAGGCGCATCTCGAGATCGGCCTGGGTCAGGTGCGGGTTGCGATTGGGGTTGAGCAGGCACTGCCCGGTCGTCGCGACCAGCCCCGTGCCGTCCCCGTCAAGGGCGCCGCCCTCGAGGATCCAGTCGGCCAGTTCCACCTCGAGCCCGGCCTCGCGGGCCAGTTCCTCACCGATCTCCTGGTCGCCGTCCATCAGGTACTTGCCGCCCCAGCCGTTGAAGCCGAAGCGCATCGCCTTGCGCGCGCCGTGCTGGTCCATCGTCACGAGCGGCCCGGTATCGCGCAGCCAGACGTCGCCGTAGCGCCGCGTCTCCAGCGTGACCTTGTCCGAGACCAGCTCGGATGCCCGCGCCCGGTTCGCCTCGTCGCGCACGAGGAGGCGCACTTCCTGCCCGCTTTCGGCAACGGCGCTGGCGAAGGCCGCCATCTGCTCCTGCGCCATGTCTAGGAAGCCCGGCCATTCGACCGGATCGTGCGGGAAGCCGATCCAGATCCAGTCCTGCGGATGCCATTCGGGCGGCAGTGAAAAGCCGGCGAGCGCGAAAGTCACTTGGAGTTGCATCCCTTGGTTGCAGCCGCGCAGGCCTTGTCGCGTATCGCGCGGAATTCGTCGGTCGGGCGCCAGTTGGGCCACATCGAGCCCTCCGCCAGTTCGCGGCCGAGGTCATAGTAGAGCGCGGCGTCCTGCGCGATGCCGGTCCAGTCCCAGTCGTCGGAATATTCGTCGGCCGGGGCGTGGTAGCGGTTGTCGGTATAGTCCTGCGCGGCCTTTTCGCCCGCTTCCGTGCCGCCGTTCACCAGGTCGGCGCTGCGCTCGATGTTGAACATCGGCACGCCGCGCTTGGCGAGGCTGAAGTGGTCCGAGCGGTAGTAGCCGCCCCGCTCGGGATGGTCCTCGGGCACGTCGGTGAGACCCCGTGCCTTGAGGGCGGCGAGGTAGAGGTCGCCCAGCTCCGACTTGTCGCCGCCGGTCGAGGTATAGGATTTCGACGGCCCGGTCGGCAGCAGCGCGTCCATGTTGACGCCGCCGACGGTGTGGTCGAGCGGATAGATCGGGTTGGCGCCGTAGTATTCCGAGCCGAGCAGCCCGGATTCCTCCAGCGTCAGCGCCACGAAGACCTGACTGCGCGCGGCGGGGCCGGCCTCGGCGTTCATCTTGGCGATCCCGGTCAGCACCGCGACGCCGTCCGCGTTATCGACAGCGCCGTTGCAGATGTCGTCGCCCGTCGCGTCCGGCGTGCAGCGGCCCAGGTGGTCCCAATGTGCACTGTAGAGCACGACTTCGTCGGGCCGGGTCTTGCCGGGCAGCACGCCGACGACGTTGTTCGAGGTCGACTTGCGGATGGCATTGTCGAACCCGAAGCTGACCTTGAGGCCGAGCGGGACCGCCTTGAAGCCCTTTTTCTGGGCGGCGGCAGTGAGACTGGCAAGGTCCTTGCCGGCGGCCTTGAGGATCGCCTCGGCGACGCCCTTCTGCACCCAGCCGTTGGCGACGGTCTGGTCCATGCCATCATTGGCCTTCTGAACCGAATATTGCGCGCCGGTCCAGCTCGAGTTGACGACCTTCCAGCCATAGGCGGCGGAGAAGGTGTCGTGCACGATCAGCGCGGCGGTGGCGCCCTGGCGCGCGGCTTCCTCGAACTTGTAGGTCCAGCGCCCGTAGTAGGTCATGCGGCGGCCCTTGAAGAGGCCGGCCTCGCTTTCCATCGCATAGTCGGGGTCGTTGACGAGGATGACGGCCGTCTTCCCCTTCATGTCGAGCCCGGCGTAGTCGTTCCAGCCCAGCTCCGGCGCGTTGATGCCGTAGCCGACGAAGACCAGCTCGCTGTCCTTGACCTGCGTCTTCGGTGTCACGCGGTAACTGGCGGCTACGAAATCGTCGCCCGGCTTGAACGAGAGTTTGCCCGGGCCGGAGACCGTCAGCGGCGTATAGTTGCCGCCGGTCAGCTCGACGGTCGGCACCGGCTGGAGCCACTGGCCCTTGTTACCGGGCTGCAGCCCCGCCGCCTTGAACTGCGCGATGATGTAGTCGAGCACCTTGGGCTCGATCGCGGTGGAGGGCGCGCGGCCCTCGAAGTCGTCGGCGGAGAGGCGCTTGGTGATCGCCTGCATCAGCGGCACCGGGACGTCAGGCTGCGCGCCGGCGTCCTTGGGCGGCCTGAGTGCGGTGCCCTTGGGCAGCGGACCGTCCTGCGCGGATGCGGCAGTACACAGACCAAGCGTCATGGCGGCAGCTAGCGGCAGGATATGTTTCATGGGCAGGACCTCGCTGGGACGGGCGCACAGGTGCCAGAGCAGGCGGCGCGGGGCAAGGGTGGGCCTACGGGACATGCCGGGGCTCAACCGCTCATTTCACAACTCAGCCTTATCATCGTCATCCCCGCGAAGACGGGGCGCGGCGATCGCCCTCTTGCTCCCAAACCGCTGGCCGGGCACTCATGCCCCATGAGTGCCGACTGGACCGCCGCCATCGCCCGCGCCCGCGCTAATGCGCCGTACCTCGCGGGGCTGCTGGAGCGCCGCCCGGCCCTGGCCGAGTTGCTCGCCGCCGGAGACGGAACCGGTGCGCTGGCCTTCGCCCGCGCTGCCGGCGACGGCGCGCCCGACACCGCATCCGCGCTGCGGCGCGAGAAGCAGGCGCTGGCGCTCACCCTCGCCATCGGCGATCTTGCCGGAGCCTTCCCGCTGCTCGAGGTGACCGGCGCTCTCTCCGCCTTCGCCGACCGGGCGCTGGATGCCGCCATCGTCGAGGGCATCCGCCGCCGCGCGGCCGATTTCGACCCCGGAACCACTTCCACCGGCTTCATCGCGCTCGCCCTGGGCAAGCACGGCGCGGGCGAACTCAACTACAGCTCGGACATCGACCCGATCCTGCTGTTCGATCCCCTCGCCCTCCCCCGCCGCGAGCGGGACGAGCCCGGCGAGGCGGCGCAGCGCGTGGCGCGCACGGTGGTGGAGACGCTCTCGCGCGTCGATCACGAGGGCTACGTCTTCCGCGTCGATCTGCGACTGCGCCCCGCCTCGGAGGTCAGCCCGCTGGCGATCCCGGTCGGCGCCGCGCTGACCCACTACGAATCGTCGGCGCTCACCTGGGAGCGCGCCGCCTTCATCCGCGCCCGCGCCTGCGCCGGCGACATCGCGGCGGGCGAGGCGTTCCTCGCCGCGATCCGCCCCTTCGTCTGGCGCCGCAGCCTCGACTTCGGGGCGATCGCCGAGATCGGGCGCCTCACCGCGCAGATCCGCGCCAGCACCCGCGGTTCGGCGGTGGTCGGCCCGGGGTTCGACCTCAAGAAAGGGCGCGGCGGCATCCGCGAGGTGGAGTTCTACGCGCAGACCCACCAGCTGATCCACGGCGGTCGCCACCCGGCGCTGCGCCTGCGCGGCACCCGCGCCACGCTCGACGCGCTCGCCGATGCCGGACTGGTTCCGGCGGACGAGGCGCGGCTGCTCGGCGAAAGCTACGACCGTCTGCGCGTGGTCGAACACCGGCTGCAGATGATCCAGGACCAGCAGACCCACAGCCTGCCGAAGACCGAAGAGGCGATCGAGGCCGTCGCCCGGCTCGACGGATTGCCGCATGGAAGGGCGCTGCTGGACGAGCTGACGCAGATCACCGAGGCCGTGGGCGCCCGCTACGACGCGCTCATCATGGCCAACACGCCCGCCGGCGGTGTCCCGGTGGCCGCGCCCGACCAGTCCACGCTGGTGGAGGAACTGGAGACGCTGGGCTTCGCCGATCCCGGCGCGCTGGCCGAGCGCATCCGTGGCTGGCTCGGCGGCAAGGTTCGCGCATTGCGCTCGGAGGCTGCGCGCCGCGCCTTCCAGGCGATCCGCCCCGACCTCCTCGCCGCCTTCGCCGCCGCTCCCGACCCCGAGCGCCTGCTGGCGCGCTGGGAGGAACTGCTGGGCAACCTGCCGAGCGCGATCAATCTGTTCAACCTGCTGGAAGCGCGCCCCGCTCTCATCGACCTGCTCGCCCGCATCCTCGGCCTCGCCCCGCCACTGGCCGATGCGCTGGCCCGCCGCGCCGACCTGCTCGACCCGCTGATCGATGCATCCGCCTTCGACCTGCCCGGCACCGTCGCCGACCTCACCGCCGAACTGGCCCGCTTCGAGCCGGGCGACGACTACGAACGCAAGCTCGATGCGGTGCGCCGCAAGGTGGGCGAGATGCGTTTCAAGCTGGGCGTCCAGCTGATCGAGGGTGCCAACGACCCGATCGCCATCGGCCACGCCCTCGCCCGCATTGCCGAAGCCGCGCTGGTGGTTCTGACCGATGCGGCGGTAGAGGAATTCCGCGCCGTGCACGGCGAGGTGCCCGGCAGCGAGATGCTGGTGCTCGGCCTCGGCCGAATGGGCGGCGGGGTACTGACCCACGCCTCCGACCTCGACCTCATCTACCTGTTCAGCGGCGACTTCCAGGCCGAATCCGGCGGCCGCCGTCCACTGGGGGCGACGCATTACTACAACCGCCTGTCGCAGCGCGCGATCTCGGCCCTGTCGGTCGCGACCGCGCAGGGCGCGCTGTTCGAGGTCGACACCCGCCTGCGTCCCTCGGGCGCGCAGGGTCCGCCCGCCGCCAGCCTCGACAGCTTCGAGCGCTACCAGCGCGAACAGGCCTGGACCTGGGAGCACATGGCGCTGTGCCGCGCGCGCGCGCTCTACGGCTCGGCCGAGGGTCGCGGGGCGCTGGACGCGATCGTCCGCGCGGTGCTGACCGAACCGCGCGAAACTGAAAAGCTGCGCACCGACGTACTCGAAATGCGCGCCAAGATGGCGAAGCACAAGCCGGCGAGAGGCCCGCTGGACGTCAAGCTGGCACGCGGCGGGCTGGTCGATCTCGAATTCATCGTCCACTTCATCCAGCTGCGCGAACGCGGCCCCGGCCTCGACCCCGATCTCGGCGAAGCGGTGCGCGCACTGGCCGCCGCCGGACTGGCACCCGCCCCGCTGGTGGAGGCGCATGACGCGCTTACCCGCCTGCTCGTCGCCGGGCGGCTGCTCGCACCCGATGCGCAGGAGCCCGGCCACGCCGCCTGCATGGCGCTCGTGCGCGCTTGTGGCTATGGGGACTGGCAGACGCTCGAACGGGGGCTGGCCGAGGCGCGCGCGCATGTCGCTGCGGCCTGGCACGCGGCCTTCGGCGAAACCTTGGAGATCGACCCATGACGACAACGCGCCCCCACGTCGGCGACCCGTTCCCCGACATCGCCCTCGAAACGCCCGAGGGCGGCAGCGTGAAGGTCTCGGACTTCGCCGGGCGCAAGCTGGTGGTGTTCTTCTACCCCAAGGACGCGACGCCGGGCTGCACCACCGAGAACATCGAGTTCTCCGCCCTGGCGCCCGAGTTCGAGGCCGCCGGCACCGCGCTGCTCGGCGTCAGCAAGGATTCGGCGAAGAAGCACCAGAACTTCATCGCCAAGCACGACCTCAAGGCCCCGCTCGCCACCGATGCGGAAGAGAATGGCCTTTCCGACGCGCTCGGCATCTGGACCGAGAAGGTGAATTACGGCCGCACCTACATGGGCATGGTCCGCACCACCTATCTTGTCGGGCCGGACGGGAAGATCGCGCAGGTCTGGGACAAGGTGAAGGTCAAGGACCACGCCGCCAAGGTGCTGGAAGCCGCAAAGGCGCTGTGAATTAGAGGGTTCACGCGGAGGCGCGGAGCCGCAAAGGTGTCTTGCTACGCCGCAGGCTTCCTCGCCTTTCAACGCCCCGGCAAACTCAGCGCTGGAATTGGAAGCGGCACTGCCGCCAGAGCGACATCTTCGCGCCTTTGCGCCTTTGCGCGAATCCACACTTCTTTTCCTCCGCGCCTCCGCGTGAAACCCGACAACCTCCAAGACGAGAAAATCATGCCCCGCCCCAGCGCACCCCCTACCGTAGCCGCCGCCATCCATGCGGCGCTGTGCGAGCGTGACGTGCGCGCCAAGGCGATGGCGGCGCGCAAGGTCGCACGCGACTGGCGCCTGGGGCGGCTCGCCTTCGTGTTCGACGTGGCCATGCCCGACACCCCTGGCCGCCCGCACGAACCCGAACTGCTGCCGCCCGCGAAGATGCCCAAGCGCAAGAGCGGATCCGCGCACGGCCGCATCGCGCTATGGCATGCGCTCGCGCATATCGAGTTCGTGGCGATCGACCTCGCGCTCGACATGGCGGGGCGCTTCGGAGCGGAGATGGGTCCGGCCTTCGTCGGCGATTTCCTGTCCGTGGCCGCCGACGAGGCCATGCATTTCGCGCTGCTCGACCGCCACTTGCATACATTTGGCAGCCGCTACGGCGCCCTGCCCGCACATGACGGTCTCTGGGGCGCCGCCGCGGAGACCAGCCACGACGTCGCCGCGCGGCTCGCGGTAGTGCCGATGGTGCTCGAAGCGCGCGGCCTCGACGTCACGCCGGGCGCCATCGAGCGGGTGCGCGCAGCCGGAGACCAGCGCGGCGCGCGAATCCTGGAACGAATCCTTGACGACGAGATTCGGCATGTCCGGTTCGGTGCAAACCATTTCAACGACGTAGCGCAACGGTTGGCCGAAGAGCCGGGAAACCTGTGGAAATCCTTGATTTTTCGTTACTTTCGCAGCAACCTGAAACCGCCGTTCAACGACTCAGCGCGCCTCTCTGCCGGTCTGTCGCGCGATTTGTATACCGCGCTTGCCTAGGTCAAACATGACGGCATAAGTCATGTCCTGCGAGACGGCGGGGGGTTCCGACCATCTCCAAACCTGAAGTGCGGCCTGCTTCCGCTGAAGCTGGCCGTGCGAAAACAACGTCGCATGCATTCGGGAAACCGGGCGGATGAAGGCGGAAAGCAAGGTATTGCGAGTGGTCGTAACGAAATTCTTCGCCAAGTTCCGCGCAGTGACAGGTCTCTTCGTCGTTGCCGGACTTACGGTCGCCGCCCATCCCGCGATGGCAAACAGCAGCGCCGCCTCTGCCGACATTTCCGCTCCGCTGCGCGCCGCCCAGGCCGCCAACCAGTCTGTAACGGGCGGCGAGGACGAACAGTTCCGCCAGCTCTTCAGTTCCTGGCAGAACTTCGAGGAAACCGGCCTCGCCTCGGCCAAGCCCAAGCCCGCCATCGCCGGCAGCTTCGCCTCGGTCGCCATCCCCTCGCGCAACCCCCTGGCCCAGGAACGCATGACCAGCACCTTCGGCATGCGCGAACACCCCATTCTCGGCGGTCGCCGCGCGCACAAGGGCGTCGACCTCGCCGCCCCCGTCGGCACCCCGATCTACGCCACCGCAGACGGCACCGTCAGCCGCGCCTCCTGGTTCAGCGGCTACGGCCTTTACATCGCGCTCGAGCATGGCGGCGACATGCAGACCCGCTACGGCCACATGTCGCGCCTCAACGTCGCCGAGGGCCAGCGCGTCCACAAGGGTGACGTCATCGGTTTCGTCGGCAGCACCGGCAACTCGACCGGCCCGCACCTGCACTACGAAGTGCGGATGAGCGGCGAAGCGGTCAACCCGATCCCCTACATGCAGACGGGCATCGCCGTCGCATCGGCAGCGGACCACTAAGAGTTTCAAACCCCCGACCAGGACCGCGAGAGACGGTCCGGTCAACGTCAGGTTTGGAGAGGAGGGAAGAGGCGGTCTTAGGGCCGCCTTTTCTTGTTTGGGCGCTTGCTTCCCGTGGGCCCGCCGCCCTGAAATTCGCCGCCGCGCCGCCGTCCTTGTCCGGATGGACGAGCCTCGCTTCCGCCCCACGCCCCACTGGCGAGAACGCCGCCGACGGCGCTGCATGCGCTTCGCGCTCACCGATTCGGCGGGCGTGGAGATCGCGGTGATCGTGCGCGACATCTCGACGCGCGGCCTCAGCGCCGCCGCGATGGGCACTCCGCCCGCCCTCAACGAAGTGGTCCGCGCCCGGCTGGCGGATGGCCGCGTGCTGTGGGGCCTCGTGCGCTGGCAGGACGACAACCTGTTCGGCGTCGAGTTCGACACCCAAGAGTGAGTGCGGCGAAGCGCGGCTGACTTTCCTACAGGCACCGGGCCGGGGTAGGTTCTGCGCATGCTCCCCGCTGCCGAACTCCCCTCGCGACATGCACCCGTTCCCGGCCGGGCTCGCGCGTCACAAGGCGGCACTTGCAGCTGCTGCAAGGCGACACCTTTTCACGCGCAAGGCGACACGTTTCGCGTGCAAGGCGACACTTCCGGGCCTCCAGGAGACACCTTTTCCCCTGGACCATGTAAACCGTGTAAACCTGTGTCGCCTTATGGGCCGGCGGGCGCCGGGGGAAGCGGCTTACTTCCGCCCCTCGCGCGCAAGGCGCATGACGTAGCCGATGATCTCGGCCACCGCGGCGTAGTGCTCGATCGGGATCGGGTGGTCGATCTCCACCGAGGCGTGCAGCGCGCGGGCCAGCGGCGGGTTCTCGAGGATCGGCACGCCCGCCTCGGCGGCGACCTCGCGGATGCGCAGGGCCACCGCGTCCATGCCCTTGGCGACCACGGTCGGCGCGGCGGTGACGCCGTGCTCGTACTTGAGCGCGACCGCATAGTGCGTCGGGTTGGTGACGATGACGCTGGCGCCCGGCACCGCCGCCATCATCCGCCCCCGCGCGCGCTGCGCCTGGATCTGGCGGATCTTCGCCTTGATCTTGGGATCGCCGTCGCTCTGCTTGTGCTCGTCCTTCAGCTCCTGCAGCGTCATGCGCATCCGCGTCAGAAAGGCGCGGCGCTGGTAGAGGAAGTCGAACAGCGCCAGCGCCGCGACCAGCAGCACCACCGCGCGCAGCGCCTCGAAGGCCAGCCCCGCGGCCGCCGCGCCGATCGCACCGGGCGAGCGCCCGACCAGACCGTCCACCCCGTCGAGGCTGGGCGCGAGCACCATCCAGACGACCAGCCCGATCGCACCGATCTTGGCCAGCGTCTTGCCGAACTCGACCAGCGCGCGCGTGCCGAACAGGCGCTTGAGCCCCCCGGCGGGCGAGAGCTTGGACCACTTGGGGCTCACCCGCGACCAGCTCAGCGTCACCCGCCCTTGCAGGAACACCGTGGCCAGCGCGGTCGCCATCAGCACCGCGAAGACCGGCAGCAGCGACAACGCCGTATGCCCGGCGACCCCGGTGGCGAGGTTCTGCGCGCCGTCCGGGTCGAGCGTGAAGTCCTCGGCGCTGCCCCACAGCCGCTTGAGCATGGCGGTGAGCCGCTGCATCGCGGTGAGGCCGAGCCAGCCGGTGACCGCCAGCGCGCCCGCCATCATCGTCGCGTGGCGTACCTCGGCGGCCATCGGCACTTCGCCGCGCCGCCTCGCATCGTCGAGCTTCTTGGGCGTCGCCTCGTGGGTCCGCTGGTCCTTGTCGTCGCCGCCTTCGGCCATGTCAGAGCTTCCAGCCGCTTTGCATGAACGTCGTCATGGCGGCGGCGAAGGCGGTCAGCATCGCGCCGATCGACATCGCCAGCACCGACATGCCAAGCAGCAGGTTGAGGGGCTGGGCGATGAAGAACACCTGGATCGAGGGCGCCACCCGCGCCGCCAGCCCGAGGCCGAGGTTGAACAGCATTCCGTAGAGGATCAGCGGTGCGGCCAGGCTCACCCCCAGCGCCAGCGCCTGCCCGGTGACCGAGACGGCAAGGTGCGCGAAGTCGGCCGCGTTCGGCATCCCGCCGACGGGGAACGTCGCATAGGAGCCGAAGATCGAGGCGATCCACAGGTGATGGACGCCCGCGCCCATGCACACCACGACGGCGGCCAGCCCAATCAGGCGCGAGAGCAGCGGCGCCTGCCCGCCCATCGAAGGGTCGACCACCAGTGCCGAGGACAGCCCCACCTGCTGCGCCGCGATGGCCCCGGCGATGGCGGCGGCGCTGAACAGGATGCGCACGACCATCCCGATGGCAAGGCCGACCATGACTTCGCCGATGACCAGCAGCGGCAGCAAAATGCCGGAATGGAGCGCGGGCGTCACGCGCGGCTCCAGCATGCCGTACATGCCGAAGGTGAAGCCCAGCGCCATGACCAGCCGGATCTGCGGCGGCACGGCGTCCTCGGAAAAGGCCGGCAGCAGCATGATGACCGCGCCGACGCGGCAGAACAGGATGAGGAACGCCGCCGTGTCGATCGGCAGGCGCAGCAGCGTCGCGAGATCGAGCGCGTCCAAGCCCTCAGCCCGAGACGATGGCGTCGGCGATGCGGTCCATGAAGGCGCCCAGCGCATGGCCGATCATCGGCAGGCTCAGCAGCATGACGACGCCGAGCACCAGCAGCTTGGGCACGAAGGTCAGCGTCATTTCCTGAACCTGCGTCAGCGCCTGGAGCAGGCCGATGGCGACGCCGACGATGAGCGCGGCGATCAGCATGGGACCGGCGATGGTCAGCATCAGCATCAGCGCGGCGCGCGCGATCTCGATGGCCTGGTCGGGGGTCATGGTTTGGCGGTCACCGCTGTTCGCGAGGTCATGACCCACGTCCGTTCGTATCGAGCGAAGTCGAGACACGAACGGAAAGAGAGGTGCTTTTCACGTGAAACGCACCCGCCCTAGATCTGCATCCGCATGATTTCGGAGTAGGCTGAAACGACCCGGTCGCGCACGGCGACGATGGTGTCGAGCGCGGTCTCGGCGGCGCCGATCGCGGTGACGACGTCGATGAGGTCGCCCTTGCCGCCGATCTGCTTCACGCTCTGGGTCTCGGCATTGCGGAGCGAACCGGCGGTCTCGGAAACCATCGATTCAACCATGCCGCCGAAGCTGGTGCCGCCACCGACCGAACCGCCGATGCCGCCCAGACCGCCGAGCCCGCCGCCGACGCCAAGCCCGGCGCCGATCCCGCCTGCGCCGCTCGTCGCCGATGCGGACGCCGGCTGGCCTGTGCCCGACAGCGGCGAGGCGGCCCGCATCGCGCGGCCATAGGCCGAGGCTGCATCGAGTGCTCCGATCGACATGCCGGCGTCCTTACTTCAGCAGGTCGATCGTGCGCATGGTCATGCCGCGCGCCGATTCGATGGCGTTGAGATTGGCTTCGTAGGAGCGCTGCGCCGCCTTCATGTCGGCCGCCTCGATCAGCGGGTTGACGTTGGGCTGCTCGACGTAGCCTGCGCCGTCCGCTGCCGGGTTACCGGGCTGGTAGATGCGGCCGAAAGCGCTCTTGTCCGCGTCGATCGACTTGACGGCGACTTGCGTGGCGCCGCTGGCGCGGTCCACTTCGGCGGCGAATGTGGCGACGCGGCGGCGGTAGGGATCGCCTTCCGGCGTGGCCGCGACCGAGTCCGAGTTGGCAAGGTTCTCGGCGATGACGCGCATCCGCAGCGCCTGCGCGCGCAGGCCCGAGGCCGAGACGTCGATTGCATTGCCCAGTTCCGCCAAGGGTCGCTCCTGCCCGCCGTACCCGCCCTCCATGCGGCGGGGTCTTACCGCTTCCTTATAGGCAACTTTTTCCTAGTGGCGTATCCATCCTATAATTATTTTCCTATAATCCGCCTTGAAAGGAGACGCGCTTGTCCGTCCTCGAAGGCATCCCCATCGACCTGCAGATCGTGCTCGGTTCGACGAGCATCCCGATCCGCCAGGTCCTCAAGATGAGCCGCGGCGCGATGATCCCGCTCGACTGCGGGCAGGACGATCCGACGCGCGTCTACGTCAACGACCAGCTGGTCGCCGAGGGCCGTATCCTCGTCAACGGCGAGGCGATGTCGCTGGAGATCACCCGCGTCGTCGAGCGGGAGCGCTGAGGGGTGGACGCATGGTCGCTCCTGCGCATGCTAGGTGCGCTTAGCGTCGTCCTAGGTGGACTTATGGGCGCGTTATGGTGCGTGCGCCGCTACGACCTGACTCTGCCGCGCAAGTGGCTGGAAAGACTTGGAAATACCGGTCCTGAAAAACGCCTGCGGGTGGTCGAGCGCCTCGCCATCGACCAGCGCCGCTCGGTCGTCCTCCTGCGCCGCGACGACCGGGAATTCAGCGTGATGATCGGGCCAGAAGGCGTGGTCGTCCTGGACTCGGCCCTCGCCCCGGCGGCGGCGCAGGCCCCTGCAGCAGCAGCCCCGGCGCCCGAGACCTTCGCCTCGAAAATCCCCATACTTCCAGAGGTTTGGTTCGCGCAGGACATCAAGCAGGACATAGGGGGCGTCCACTGATGCGCGCTATCCGCCGCTGCACCGCGCTCCTCGGCGCCGCCCTGATCCTCGCCCTGCCCGCCGCGGCCATGGCGCAGGACGCCGCCGCCCTCGCCGGCGCGGCTGGCGGCGGAGGAATGACCAGCCGGGTCCTCCAGCTCGTCATGATCCTGACGGTGCTCAGCCTCGCGCCGGGCATTCTGATGACGATCACCTCGTTCACCCGCATCGTCGTCGCGCTCTCGCTGCTGCGCTCGGGACTGGGCGTGCAGGGCGTTCCGCCCAACCCGATCGTCATCTCACTGGCGCTTTTCCTCAGCTTCTTCGTCATGGCGCCGACTTTCGACGCCGCCTGGAAGCAGGGCATGGTGCCCTACAACGCTGGGCAGATCACCGAGACGCAGGCGCTCGACCAGGCCAGCCGGCCGTTCCACGCCTTCATGCTCAAGCAGGTGCGCGACGACGACGTGAAGCTGTTCGTCAGCCTCTCCGGCAAGGTCCCACGCAGCCGCGCGGAACTGCCGATGACGACGCTGATGCCCGCCTTCATGATCTCGGAACTGCGCCGGGCCTTCGAGATCGGCTTCCTGCTGTTGCTGCCGTTCCTGGTGATCGACCTTGCCGTCGCCGCCGTGCTCATGGCGATGGGCATGATGATGCTGCCCCCCGCCACGATCTCGCTGCCGATGAAGATCATCTTCTTCGTGCTGGTGGACGGATGGGCCCTCGTCGCAGGATCGCTGGTGAAGAGTTTCGGCGGGCCGGGCTGAATCCGCCCCGTCTTCGGGCGGCTTGCTTGTCCCGTCGTTCGGGAGCAGGGAACCGCCATGGACGACGAAGACACTCCCTGGCCCGGCAGGCCCGAAAGGCGCCTTCTGCGCCGCATCTACAACGGCCGGACCGTCCCTATCATCGCGGATGGAAGGCCGTTCCTGACGTTCAGGGACGCCAGCAGATACCTTCAGTCGCTGCCCCCGGAGGCGCGTGAAGCGGCGTACCTCCAGATGAAGGCCGCAGCGCAATAGGCGCCCGCGTCAGGCCGGCGAGGCCCGCGTGACCGCGACGCTGCGCACCACATCCTTGCCGTAGACTTCGGCCGCCGCCTCCATCACCACGCGGCGGAAGGCGTCTAGCCCCGGGACCAGCCCGTCCGGCCCGCTGGCGAGCGGCGCGCGGTAGGTGCGCAGGTTCACCGCGTTGAGCAGCAAAGGCAGCTTCGCGCCGACGTCCTCGGCCTTACCCTCGGTCACTTCGAGCTGGCATTCGAAGCTCGCGTAGCCGGACAGGCGGCCATCGGCGAAGACCAGAGGCGCTAGGATTTCGCCCGCGGGCACGAATTCGGTCGCGACCTTTCCGGCCGCTTTCGGATGCCCGCCGACGAGTTGCGGCAGGAAGCGTCCCGCCCCCCATGCCCCGACGCCGCCGACGCCGAGACCCGCCAAGACCGCCACAAGGCCGATCAAGATGCGCTTCATCGGGCCCTCAGAACTTGAAGCTGGCGTCGTGGGGCAGAGCACCGGGCTCGGCCATGACGACGATGGTGATGCGCCGGTTTTCCGGCCGGTCGGGCTGGTCGGGATAGACCGGCTCGGTCCCCGCCTTGGCGACGACTTCGGAGAAATGGTCCGCGGGGAGACCCGCCGCGACCATCGCCGAGCGTGCCGCCAGCGCGCGCTGGGCGGAGAGGTTCCAGTTCGCCTCGCTGTCGCCGCCGCTGCCGTCGGTGTGGCCCTCGATCGCGATGCGCGCGTCGATCCCGGCGAGCTTGTGCGCGGCACGGGCGAGCATGCCGCGTGCGAAGTCGTTGAGCTGCGCGGTGCTGCCCTTGAACATCGAGCGCTGCGGGCTGTCGACGAGGTGGATGCGCAGCCCTTCACGGCTAGGGCGGACGTCGATGTTGCGCTTGCCCTGGTCGGACTCCAGCGGCGGTTCGAGAGCGATGCGCATCTCCTCGGCCATGACCCGCAGCGCCGCTTCGGGCACCTCCGCCGTGCCCCCGCGCGCGACCCCCTTGGTGCCTGCTTCGGAGGCCGGCTCGCCGCGCGATTCCTCGTCGGAGGACTGGTCGTTGCGGCCGTGCCCGCCCGATCCGGGCTGGGCGCCGGGCCGGTCGGTCAGCGTGGTCGAGGGGTTGGACTTCTGGGTCTCGGGCGTGAAGTATTCCGCGAGGCCCTTCAGCTGGACCTCGTCGGGGTTGGCAAGCAGCCAGAGCAGCATGAAGAAGGCCATCATCGCGGTCACGAAGTCCGCATAGGCGACTTTCCACGCGCCGCCGTGGTGGGCGGCGTGGCCTTTCTTCTTCACCTTGCGGATCACGATGGGGCGGTGATCGGAGCCCTTTGCGGCCATGTTCGCTCGCCTCCGTCAGCGCCGCAGGTCAGGCCGGAGCGGCATTGAGCTGCTCTTTCACCACCTCGAGCGCGGCTTCCATCTGCTGGAACGAGGGCGCGTGAGGCGAGGGCGTCATGCGGCGGGCCAGTTCGATCGCGACTTCGGTGGGCTGCTCCTGCGCGTGGCCGACGATGGCGGTCTTGACGATCAGGTAGGGCTTGAAGTCGGCGTCGATGATCTGCTGCAGCTTCTGCGCGATCGGGCCGACGAGGCAGTAGGCCAGCAGCACCCCGAGGAACGTACCGACCAGCGCGCCGCCGATCATCGCGCCCAGAACTTCGGTGGGCTGGTCGATCGAACTCATCGTCTTGATGACGCCCAGAACGGCCGCGACGATGCCGATCGCGGGCAGGCCGTCCGCCATCATCTGGATGGCGTGCTGCGGCGCCAGTTCCTCCTCGTGGTGGCGCTCGATGTCGCCCTCCATGGCCTCGGCAAGCTGGTGCGGGTCCTCGAAATTGACGGTCATCATGCGCAGGTAGTCGCAGGTGAACTCGATCAGCTCATGGTCCTTGAGCAGGTTTGAGTAACGCGAGAAGATCGGGCTTTCGGTGGGCGCGTCGAGGTGCGGCTCGATCGCGTTGGCGCCGCCTTTGCGGAACGTCGCAAGCAGTGTGTAGAGCAGCGCGAGAAGGTCGCGGAAGTCCGCTTCCTTCCACCGGTTGCCCTTGAACACGCGCAGCACGCCGGCCCAGGCCTTCTTCAGCGTCGTCACGGAATTGCCGAGCACAAAGGCCCCCAGCGCCGCGCCGCCGATCGCCAGCAGTTCGTGCGGCAGTGCGTGGAGGATGACCCCCATGCTGCCGCCCGACATCAGGAAGCTGCCGAAGACGCACAGCAGGATGACGACGAGGCCGACGATGTTGAGCATGGAAGGGGGTCCGCAAATTCGGCCGCGCATCCCGGCCCTCTGGCTTAGTTATAGGACACTCGGGCCGCTTACGGTGCCGGCCGCCGCATTTTCCGGCGCCGCTGCGCAGGCTGCGTCCGCTTGCTCCGCTTTCGTCCTATATGGTGGAGGCGTCCCATCGATGCCGGAGCCCCAATGTCCGTCAATGCCTACGTCCGCGCCCAGAAGGTCGCCGCCACGCCCCGCAGCACCGAGTACCGGCTGATGAGCGAGATCACCGGCGAGATGATCGCCGCGCGCGACGCGGGCCTCAGCGGCGTCGGCCTTGCCCCCGCGCTCCACCGCAACCGGCAGGCCTGGGGCATCTTTCGCAACCTGTGCCAAGCGCCCGACAACGGACTGCCTGCGGAACTGCGCGCCGGGATCGTCTCGCTCGGCCTTTGGGTAGACAGGTACACCTCGCTGGTCATCACCGGCCGCGACACCATCGACGAGCTGATCGCCGTCAACCGGGCCGTCATAGACGGACTGGCGAACGAGAACGGCGGCGCTGCGGCCTGACGTCAGTGGGCCAGCATCGCGTCCCGGTACTCGGCCATGAGCGCGAAGCGCGGATCGACCACGGCCAGGTCGCCCATGGCCTTGGCCGCACGCTTGGCGACCTGCCGGACGCGCTCGCGCAGCTGTCCGTTGTCGTCCTCGCCGAGGTCGAGCGGGGCGATCTCGAACAGCCTGCCCTCCACGACCTGCCGGTTGTGCTCGAGCCGCTGCTCCAGTTCGGCCACTTCAGCCGGGTCGAGCGGCGGACGGCCACTTCGCCGCGCGGGCAGCGGTTCGGGTGCAACCCGCTCCGCGCGCGTCGCCTTGCGGGGCTGGGCGCGGCGGCGGATGCGTTCGAGGCCGGAATTGCGCAAGTGGTCGACATAGCTTTCGGTCAGCGCCTTCATCGCCGCGCGGGCAAGGTACTCGGACGCCCCCGCCTCGGTACGATCGAGAGCATCCTCGTCGGCGATCGCGGACAGGATGGAAAGTCCCTCGCCGTCGTCGCCGCCGGTGATCGCGTCGAGCGAGACCGTGGTCGCCTCGACCTTGCGCGCCGAGGGACGCTGGTCGGTCATCACTCGGAAGCGCAGGCTCTGCAGCTCACCGCGGATCTGCCAGTTCACGAAAGTCGTGAACTGCGCCTTATCCGGGTCGTAGCCCTGGATCGCGCGGTGGATGGCGATGGCGCAGACCTGTTCGGCGTCATCCCAGTGCCCGGCGAGGCCGTACTGGCGGATGAAATGGCGGATGCGCGGCGCGATCAGCTTGGTGATGCGGAAGAAGGCGCGGTCGACCTCGACCCGCTGGCGCCGCGTCTGCGGCTCGCCATCCGGCGGCGTATTGGCCCGGACCGTAGCGACCGCGGACTCCAGGGCAGCAGTGATTTTCGACATGGCGAACCCCCGTGGCACGCGAAGCCCCTTGCGCCGCACCCACTGACCCAGAATCTATTCCTATAATTCGGGAACCAACAATCCTATATGTGAGTTATCCACCGACGTGCGTCCGCACGTTGCGGGTCTCCTTAATGCCCGGCAGTCGCAGTCTTGGCGAAAACCCCGGCTACACGGCGACGTTATAGGATCAGGCGAAGCGATCCGGTCGTACATGGCGTCCCACATAATCGAGCAGCCAGGTCCGATGCGCGGCCACCGCACCTCCCGCCTGAGTGATCCGGCGCTCGGCATTAGCGCCGCCCACTTGCGCGCCTAGCAACCGGCGGGCACGGTCCGGCTCCAGCCCCCCCGCAAGGAAGCGCCGGGCATCGCCGAGACCGAGGTGGTGGCCGAGGTAGGCCGCGCGCGCCACCTCCGAAACCTCACCGCTGATCCGCACCCCGGACCCGCGCAGAGCCTCCAGGTTGGCGCTGGCGTAGTCGGCGACGGTCTCGATCGACGCGCGCGGATCATAGCGAAGCGCCAGCAGGGCGCCCCGGCTCTCGGACTTCACCCGCCCCTTGCCGTCGAGCCAGCCGTTCGCCTGCGCCTGCGTATTGAGCCAGGTTCCGGCCCGCTCGGCCTCGCCTTCCCAGCTTCGGTTCAGGAATTGGCCAAGCCCGGCGGCGCTCGACCGGGGATTGCGCGAATAGGGTTGCCAGCTTCCTCCGGCGCCCTTGGCCGCCTCGGCATCGACGATCGCGGCGAGCGCTGCAGCCGGCACCCCGGTGCGCGCGGCGGCAGAGCCGAGCATCCCGGCATAGCGCGCGTTCGGCCCGTCTTGCATCGCCTGCACGGCGGCCGCGTCATTGGCGACAGGAACGGACACGGGAAGCTCGGAGGTCGCCGCGACGGTGGTGTCCGTGGCAGCGGCGTGAGCCTTGGGGTCCAGCAATGCCAGCAGCGCGTCCAGTCCGAGCGGCGCGGCCTTGCCGGTCGCGCCCGACTGAGCCGGCTGCTCGCGCGCGTCGCCATCCGCGTCACCCAGCGCGGCACGCCACAACCGGCCCGAAAGCTCGCTGCGCGCCTCGCTGTAGATGAGCCGCGCCTTCTGCTCCGGCGTGAGGTTCGTGGCTGCGAGGCCCGTGGGCTGTGCGCCGTCGATCATCGCGGACTCTCGCGGCGGACGATGCGAAGGGTCTTGAGGAAGGCTGCGGCGCTGAGATCATCGCTGGTCGATTGCTCGGCCGCCGCCTCGGCCCGCGCGGTGTCGCGGCGGTAGTCCTCGGCCGCCGTTTCGATCCCGCGCAGGGTACCGTAGGCATCCACCGCCGCATCGCGCAGCCGGTCGACCCGCGCCTGGACCTGCGCCTGCAATGAGCCGAGTTCGCGCCCTTGCCCGCGCATCCGTCCCTGCCATGCCGGGGAGGCGAGCGCGAGGTCGGTCCCGGCGACTTGCGCCTCCGCTCGAAGTGCCGCCTGTACGCGGGCCCTCTCGCGTTCGAGTTCGCCGAGCGTCCCGGCCTCTGCGCGTATGGCAGTGCTTACCTCGTCGAGTTCACGCTGCCGCACGCGCAGCGCGGCGTCATAAGGCGTCTTCATGCGGCGATCTCCGGGTCGGGGGCCAGTATGGCCGACAGCGCTTCAAAGTCCGGCGCGGCGAAGCTGCGGGTCCGCCGGTCCTGCCACAGCAGATCTTCGATGCGCGGGGCGAGGGCGACGGCGCGGTCCACTTCGGCGCTTGCCCCCACACGGTAGGCGCCGAGCCGCACCAGCTCCTCCATGTCCTTCCACGTCGCCAGCTCGCGCCGGGCGGCGAGGCGGATGACGTTGTCCTCCTCGCTGAGGCAATGCGGAAGCGTGCGTGAGATGGAGCGCAGCACGTCGATCGCGGGATAGCGCCCCCGCTCGGCGATCTGACGGGTAATGACGACATGGCCGTCTAGAATCCCGCGGACCGCGTCGGCGACCGGTTCGTTGTGATCGTCTCCATCGACGAGCACCGTGAACAGGCCTGTGATCGTGCCCTGCCCCGGCAGCCCCGGCCCGGCACGCTCGAGCAGCCGCGGCAGTTCGGCGAAGACGGTGGGCGTGTAGCCCTTGGTCGCGGGCGGTTCACCGGCGGCCAGGCCGATCTCGCGCTGGGCCATGGCGAAGCGGGTGACCGAGTCCATCAGGCACAGCACTTCGGAGCCCGCGTCGCGGAAATGCTCGGCCACCGCGAGCGTCGTCCACGCCGCCTGCCGCCGCAGCAGCGCCGGCTCGTCCGAGGTGGCGACGACGACGACACTGCGGGCAAGACCCTCTTCGCCGAGGTCGTCCTGGATGAATTCCTGCACTTCGCGCCCGCGCTCGCCGATCAGGCCGATCACGGCGACGTCGCACTCGGTCCAGCGCGCCAGCATCGACAGCAGCGTGGACTTGCCCACGCCTGACCCCGCGAACAGGCCAAGCCGCTGGCCCCGGCACAGCGGCGCGAACAGGTCGAGCGCACGCACGCCGGTCTCGATCCGAGAGCCTACCCTGGCACGCGCCGAGGCGGGCGGGGGGGGCGCCTTGATGCGGCGCTGGACAGGGCCCTGCGGCAGCGGCCCCTTGCCGTCGACCGGCCGTCCGAGCCCGTCGACCACCCGCCCGAGCCAACCGGCGCAGGGGCGAATGCCGCCCTGCCCGGCCGCAAGGTCCGCGCGCGAACCCGAGGCAATGCCCTCCGGTTCGTTGAAGGGCATGCAATGGGCGATGCCGTGATCCAGACCGATCACTTCCGCCTCGACCGTCCCCCCGGGCGAGCGCAGCGTCACGCGCGACCCGATGCGCGCGGCGCCTGCCAGTCCGTCCACCTCGATCAGGGCGCCGCGCACCGAAACCACGCGGCCATAGCGCTGATCCGGCGCCAGCATGCGCAAGCCAGCAGCGGCGGCGGCGAGACTGGTCATGTCAGGCGGCGGGATAGGCCGCTTCGGGTTGCCCGGCAATGGAAACGCGGGCCAGCGCATCGGCCTCGTACCCGATCAGCCAGCGGCATTCGGCTAGCGCCTGGTAGAACTGCCCCGTCGCTACCTTCTCCGCGAACCGGACGCACACCGCCTTGGCCTCAGCCGATTGCAGCGCCGACATCAGCGCCTCCAGCCGCTCGAGCAGTGTCTGCTGGTGGCGCGTGATGTCGGCGGGGTCGATGTAGGCCATCATGCAGGCGAAATAGAGCTGCTTGGCCGGGGTATCGGCGTCCTGCGGCTTCATCACCTCGCGCCCGCGCAGGATCGTCGCGCCGTTCTCCAGGACGAGATCAGTGCGGCCCACGGCGCGCAGTACCGCGCCGTTCACGATCACCGGCTCGCCGTTACGAAGCGAAATGCGAAGCGTCATTGTCAGAAAAGCCCCATGAAGACCGCTTCATTATAGGAGCCACGAAGCGCGTTGCGTCGCAGGTGGGCAATTTTTGCCGCATCATTTTTCCTGGGCACGCAAAGTCCGCCCTGGCCCATTCCTTCCTACAATACCTGTGTCCGGTCCGCAGGCTGCCGCCCGGCCGCACGCACAGGAGAATATACATGAGCCTCTATTCCGCTCTCTATGCCGGCGTTTCCGGTCTCAGCGCGCAGTCGAGCGCCATGGCCACTGTCGCGGACAACATCACCAACGTGAACACGATCGGCTACAAGGGCGTCTCAGCGCAGTTCGAAACGCTCGTCACCGGCGGCAGCTTGACCGGCAACTACTCGGCGGGCGGCGTTTCCGCCACGCCCAAGGCACTGATCTCGAAGCAGGGGCTCCTGCAGGCATCGAGCAGCCTGACGGACATCGGCATCGACGGCGCGGGATTCTTCGTCGTGCGCACCAGCGCCGGCGCCGACGGCGCGACCGCCTATACCCGCGCCGGATCGTTCACGACGGACTCCTCGGGCTACCTGCGCAACACGGCGGGCTACTACCTGATGGGCTGGCCGCTCGACGCGCAGGGCAAGTACGTCAACAACGGCAGCGAAAGCGCGATGCAGCCGATCCGTCCCAACGCGCTGACCGGCGCGGCGACGCCGACCACCGCGATCCAGCTGCGTGCCAACCTCGACGCCACCGCCGAGCCGGTCACCGGCTACACCGCCGGGGACATGGCGAGCGGCGACGTGACCCCGCAGTTCGCCCGCTCGGTCGAAGTCTACGACGCGCAGGGGTCCGCCCACACGCTGACGTTCAACTTCGTCAAGACCGGCGCAAACACCTGGCAGGCCGAGATCACGGGCGACCCCGCCGACATCACGAGCTTCAACGATGCGAGCGGCAATGCCGTGACCGTCGATCCCGCCGCGACAAAGCCGGTGATGATCGCCAGCAAGACCGTCAGCTTCAAGCCCGACGGCAGCCTCGACCTCGGCACCGACACCTCGCTGTTCGGCGATCTTCAGGTCGCATGGTCAAACCAGGCCCAGGCCGAGCCGATCACTCTCGACCTCGGCGCCAGCGGACAGTTCAACGGGCTGACCCAGTTCGGCAGCTCGTCGGCGCTGCTTTCCTCGACCATCGATGGCGGCATGCTGGGCACGGTGGCCTCGGTGAAGATCTCCGACACCGGCGTCGTCAGCGCCGTGTTCGACGACGGCACCTCGCGCGCGATCTACCAGCTGCCGCTGGCGACCTTCCAGAACCCGGACGGCCTGACCCGCATCAGCGGCAATGCCTACCTGGTCTCGGAGCAGTCGGGCAACGTCGCCATCAACGAGCCCGGCACGGTCGGCGGGGGCAAGATCTCGGCCAGCATGCTCGAAGCCTCGAACGTGGACCTCGCTGCCGAATTCTCGAACATGATCCTGTTCCAGCGCGCCTACAGCGCTTCGTCGAAGATCATCACCACGGTCGACGACATGCTGCAGGAAGTCAGCAACCTGAAGCGTTGACGCCAGCCCCTTCAACGGCGCCCTGACGCGTGTCCATCAACTCCATCCTCAGTTCCGCCATGTCGGGCCTCGCGGCCTCGCAGGCCGGGATGCAGACGGTCTCGACCAACATCGCGAACGTCTCCACCCCCGGCTATGCGCGGCAAAAGGTTTCGCAAAGCGCGTCGGTCGCGGGCGGCAACGTCAACGGCGTCGTGGTCGGCGAGCCCGCGCGGGTGGCGGACAAGTTCCTTGAGAACGCAGTCTACCAACGCGCCGGGAACGCCGGCCGGACGGACGCGGCGTCTACCTATCTCGACCGCCTGCAGGCGCTGCTCGGCGCCCCCGATTCTGCGTCTGGGTTGTCGGCAAGGCTGACCGCGATCTCCAGCTCGGTCTCGGCCATCGCCGGGCTCCAGGGCTCGCCGGAAGCGGTCGCGATGTTCACCGGCACCGTCTCCGACACGCTCGACACGCTGAGCGGCCTGCAGGGCGACGTTGCCAACCTGCAGGCCGACGTCGAGGGCGAAGTCTCGGACACGGTCGACCGGGTCAACGTGCTGCTGCGCAAGATCCATGACCTCAACGGGGAGGTCTCGCGCCTGCAGGGCCTCGGCCTCACCACCTCCGGGCCTTCGGACGAGCGCATGTCGGCGCTGGAGGAACTGAGCGGCCTCGTCGATGTCAGCGTGCGCGAACAGCCGGACGGGCGCGTCACCATCGACACCGGCTCGGGCCAGGTGCTCCTCGACAAGCGCCTGCGCCAGCTGAGCTATCCCACCGGCGTCTCGGCATCGCAGGCCAGCTACGCCCCGATCGATATCCGCTTCGCCGATGCGGACGGGACGATGAAGGCGTCGACCGGCGAGAAGATCGATTCCACGGCGGTGGGCGGCAAGCTCGGCGGCCTCATCGACATGCGCGACCGCGCGCTGCCCAATTTCTCCGAGCAGCTTGGCCAGCTGTTCAGCGGCCTTGCCGAAACGCTCAACAAGGTCGCCAACGAGGGCACCACCCTGCCCCCGCCGCAGGTGTTGACCGGGCAGGCCAACGGCCTCGTCGGCAGCGACCGGCTCGGCTTCACCGGCAAGGCGACGTTCGCGGTGCTGGCGAAGGACGGGACGCTGGTGGCGAAGACCACCGTCGATTTCGATGCGCTCGGCGCCGGTGCGACGGTGGACGACGCGGTTGCGGCGATCAACGCCGGCCTCGCTCCCACAGCCAGCGCGAGCTTCACCGACGGTGTGCTGTCGATCGGCGCGGCCTCGTCCTCCTACGGCGTCGCCGTCGCGCAGGACACCGATGCCCCCAGCGACCGCGCCGGAGTGGGCTTCTCGCAGTTCTTCGGGCTCAACAACCTGATCCGCTCGAACGACAGCGCACTGGCGCCGTCCGGCTTCACGGCCGACGATCCGCACGGCTTCGGCGCAGGCGAGACCGTACAGGTCGTGCTGCGCGATGCCTCGGGCAAAGTCCTCGCCAGCCAGACCCTGAGCGGCGACACCGGCTCGACCTGGGGCGACCTCGTCGCCGACCTGAACGCGGGCTCGCTGGGCGACTACGGCACATTCGCGCTCGACGACCGCGGGCGTGTGGCCTTCACGGCCAATGCCGCCGGCGCGGGAGCGACCGTCTCCATTCCCTCGGATTCGACCGACCGCTACGGCACCGGGCTCTCGTTCTCGGCGCTGTCGGGCCTGACCGGAGCGGCAAGCGGCCTGCGCACGGCCGAGGTGCCCGCCGCGATCCTCACCGACACCACCCGCCTGCCGCTCGCCCGCCTCCAGCTTGACGCGGCCGTGGGCCAAAAGGCGATCGGCGCGGGCGACATCCGCGGCGCCAACGCCTTCGTCGATGCACTTGCCGCCACCGCGGACTTCGGGAAGGATGGCAAGGCGACCGTCTCGATGTTCGCCAACCGCCTGCTCGGCAGCGCGGGATCGCAGGCATCGCTGGCCAAGACCGCAGCCGCCGACGCTGCCGCGCGTCTGAGCGACACGGTCAACCGGCGCGATTCCTATTCCGGCGTCAACATCGACGAAGAACTGGCGCAGATGGTCGTGCTGCAGAACAGCTACTCCGCTTCCGCGCGGGTGATGACCACCGCTTCGCAGATGTACGACACCCTGCTGAACATGCTGTGAGGACACACCCATGACCCGCGTGGCCACCATTCCCCTCCAGGCGACGCTTTCGGGCGCGATCCAGCGCTCGCAGCAGAACCTCGCCGCCAGCCAGCTCCAGCTCGCCACCGAGAAAAAGGTGACCGACTACGCCGGGCTCGGACTCGATGCCGTGCGCACGCTGTCGGCGCGCTCGATGCTGGCGACGCAGGAGACCTACAAGACCAACATCGGCCGCGTCTCGACCACGCTTTCGCTCTACCAGGCGAACCTCGAGCAGATCGACAGTTCTGTCTCGGACCTGCGCGAAGAGCTCTACACCGCGATGGGCACGGGCAATTCTCCGGGCCTCCAAGGCATGATCAAGGACGCCTTTGCCGACCTGCGCGCCTCGCTGAATGCCAAGGAGGCGGGCATCCCCCTATTCGCGGGATCGCAGACCTCGGCCACGCCTTTCCTTCCCGAGAGCCTCGAGGACACCATCGGCCTCGACCCGGCGGACGCCTTCGCCAACGACAGCGTGCGCCAGTCCACGCGCGCGGGCGACGGCGTCAACGTCGAATACGGCATCGGCGCCAGCGAAGTGGCGTCCGGCCTCATGCCCGCCTTCCGCGCGCTGGCCGAGGCAGGACCCTTCGGCGAGACGCTGACCGACGACCAGAAACAGGCCATCGCCGACGCGCTCGATCTGCTCGACACCGGCATCACCCAGGTCCGCTCTGCCAACGCGGGCAATGGCCGCAAGCAGGCGCAGGTGGAAACGCTCAGCGACCGCGCACAGGACCGCGTGGACCTTCTGACAAAGGTGATCGGCTCGGTGGAGGACGCGGACCTCGGGCAGGTCGCCATCGACATCACCCAGCGCCAGACGGTCCTGCAGGCCAGCTACTCGGTCTTCGCGCAGCTCAATTCGATGTCGCTGGTGAACTTCCTGAAGTGAGGAAGGCGCCGGGCATCAACCCTTCTTGCCGCTGACCGGCGCGCTCTCGAGCAAATCCGCGAAATCCCCCACCGGACTGGCCGAGGGGATCGCCGCCATGGCCTGCGCCAGCTTGCCGGGGTCGACCGCGCCTGCCGACCCGGTCAGCATCTCGAACACCGGCGCGGAGGGCAGGCCCCTGAACGCCGCGCCGTAGCGCGCGTGGAGCCCGGCCAGGGCATCCTCCCGCCCGAGCATTGCCTGTGAGATCGCATGGCGAAGGACCTTCGCCTGTGCCACCGGATCAAGGCGACCGCCGCGCGGCAGCGCTGCGGCGGAGACCTCGGCGTAGCGCGACCATTCGCGGCGCTGCCACAGGATTTCGCTCTGCAGCGCGCCGGCGTCGGGCATGTCCTGCAGCACCGCCAGCGCCTCGTCGACGCGGCCGACCTGGGTGAGCGCGGCCGCCTCAACGCGCTTGCGTTCACCCAGCATCGCGTCCGGCAAACCCGGATCGTCGGTCTCGCGCAATGTCTTCAGGGCACGTTCCGGCCGCCCGGCGAGAATGTAAAGGCTGGCCACCCGCGCCGAGAGGGGGCCGCGCGCGAGGTCGCCGGCGCGCTGCATGAGCTGGTAAGAGAGCAGGTCCGCCGCCCGCTCGTAGAGCCCCGCCTGCTGCAACCGCCCGGCAAGGCGGCTCGCCATCAGGTCGCCCTCGGCTCCGACGGGCGCGAGATCGCGGTAGTCCCAGTAGAGCCCGGCGGCCCGGTCCAGCGGCAGCTTTCGCGCAGGGTCGAGCGCGGCCGCCAACTTGGCGCGCAGGGAGGGCAGGAAGTCCGCCGCCTGCCGCGCCGGGTCGTGATACCTCACCATCGCCGCTCCCGCAGCGAGCGCCCCGGTCAGATCGCCACCCTCGTCCGCAAGGCGATAGCTCAGACGCAGGGCCCGCTCCTCGATCGCATCGCCGCGCCAGGCGTAGCGGATTTCGTCGAGCTGTTTGCGGGTCACGTCCGGCTTGATCGCCTTGGCCGCGACCTGCCCCTCGATCTCGCTCAGCCGCGCATCCATGCGCTGCTCGGGCGTGCCGGACTGGGCGACGCGGGCGAAGCGCAGGCGGGCCTCGTCGGGGCGGCCGAGCGCCAACTGGGCCCGGCCACGCAGGAGATTTGCGGCGGGATCGCGGTCGGGCAGCCACGACAGCCAGTGCAGCGCCTTGTCAGGCGCGCCGCCCTCCACCCCGGCGCGCGCGGCGGCGAGCACGAAGGGGGCGCCGCGGGGGCGCCCCAGTGCGGAGGCAGCGCAGCCCAGCTGTTGCAGCGCCTGCTCGGCAAGCTGCCCCTGCGACAGCGCGCGCATCCGCCAGAGGCATGCCTCGGGGTTGGTGCGCAGGCCCGGCATGTCGAGCGCGGCCAGCGCCTCGTCGGCGCGGCCAAGCTGGGTCAGCGCGGCCCCGCGCGCGAGACGGTAGGCATCGACCATGCCGAGGTCGGGGTCGTCCAGATGCATGACGTCCAGCACGCCGAGCGCCTCGGCCCCGCGTTCGCCCGCGATCAGGCTGCGGGCGTAGTCCCAGCGCACACCCTGCCGGTCGGCGGAGGGGGCGGTGGACAGGCGGTGCCATGCGTCCTTCTCGGCCATCGCCGTCCATGCCGAAGCGCCCGCGAGCGGTGGACGCTGAGCCAGTTCGGCGGCGAAGCCGGCCAGGCGCGCGTCTCGTGGGCTGTCCGAAACCGTCGGCGGCGCCATCGAGGTCGTCCAGACCAGCGCGGCGCAGGCCAGCAGGCGGGCGCGGTTCACAGCGGCGGTTCCGCGGCGAGACCTGAGACGACGAACAGCGCGCCGCCGATCGCGCAGCCGACCAGGAACAGGCTCAACGCGCCCGCGATCCACAGCAGGCTCGTGCCCTCCACCGCCTTTGGCGCAGCGACCGATGCAGCGCCAACCTCCCCCTGCGGCTCGTCGGAGCGGCGCCGCGCGGGAGTCGGCGCGGCCGCCCCGTCGGCGGAACGGATCGCGCCGGAGGACACGACCCGGACTTTCGCCGGACGCCGATCGCTGCTCATCTGCACGGGACTCCTCAAGTTTCGTTCTATTATAGAAGGACAGCCTGCCCTGCGGACGGGCCGAGCCGCTGCCGGAGTCCTCGATGCCCTTTGCCGTCCCCTACTGCCGCCTGCTTGCGGCGCTCCTGCTGGCGGCGACCATTCCTGCGCAGGCGGCAAACACCGATCCGCGCAACGCCGCCGAACTGCTGCCCGTCGATTCCTCGTTCCTCGCGCTGGAGCCGATCGACGCGCCGATCGTCGATGGCGGCCGGGTCGATGGGGTGCTGCACGTCACCCTGGTCGTGCAGGCCAAGTCGGAAGAGGCTGCCGCCGCGCTGGCGAAGCGCATGCCGGAACTGCGCGCCGCCGCACTGCCTGCGGCGATCGAGTTCGCCCGCCTGCGTGCCTCGCGCTTCGCGCCGGTGGACGTGACGCACCTCGCCGCGACGATCGCCCCGCCGGTCAAGGCGGTCGACCCCGCCATCGACAAAGTGCTGATCGTCAGGGTTTCGGCGAGCGAGCGTTAGCGCCGCCGGCCGGCGTCGGCACGCGCTTGACGACGTTGCGCCCGGCCAGCGCCATCGACAGCTCGACCGCCGCGCCCGGCGACATGTTGGCCATGATCTGCGCCGTCGCCCGCTCACGCATGCGGGTAGCGACCTGCTTCTGCACCTCGATGTCGAGCTTTTCGAAGATCGGCCCGGCGCGGTTCGGTTTCATCGTCTGGTAGATGCGCGCGAGATTGTCGTAGGGCACCTGCGCCCCCGGCGCACCGGCACTCCCCTGGGCCCCCCCGGCGGGCGCTGCGGCGGCTTCGGCCTGCTGTTGCTTGACCTGCCCGGCGAGGCGCGCCTCGCTCGCCCGCACCGCCTGTTCGCGCATCTCCAGCTTGCGGCGCTCATCGGCGGCGGTGCGGTCGCGCCGTGTTGCCGCGTCCTGCAGCGAGGTGCCGAGGCGGCTCGAGGCTCCCGCGCCGGTCTCGGTGATATCGGGCGCGGCTGCGAACGCAATCGCGTTGGCGACGCCCGCCGTCACCGCGAAGCCCACCATGAGCCGCGTCGGCCGGGTCAGCGCCCCGAGGCCGATCATGCCACCGCGCTGCCGCGCGAGAAGTGCCCGGCCGAGAGGCCCAGCACCTTGCCGCCTGCCTCCGGGGCATCGTCGATGAAGATGTCGTCGCTGCGGGCCGGGCGACGGCGGATGCCCGCCTCCACGGCCTGTGCCTGCCGCGCGGCGTCCATGATGCGGTCGGCGACGGCGTTGCCGATATCGACCATGTCGGCCAGTTCGTCGCGCATCGCCTCGGCCGAGGCCGAACCGTTGGAGCGCGCCGCCACGTCGGTGGAGAGGACGTGCCGAAGGTCGGTCAGCACCAGCCGCGCGTGCTGCGTGGCCGCGTCGAGCTTGGCCACCGCTTCGTCGAGGCCGCTGCGGCGAAGCGCGCGGATGCGCCGGTCGATCCGCACACTCTGCACCAGTACGCAGAGGCACAGGAGGACGAGAACGAGATTGATCACGGTCGCGAAAGTCATTCCAGCGATCATTTCGGATACCCCTTGGCGATGTCGGTGGCCATGCGGATGGCGATGTTGCTCGAACGCTGGCCGATGTGCGCGCGGCCCAGCGGCACGCCGCCGCAGTGGACCTGCAGCGCGTCGTCAGGGCTGTGGCTCAGCGCGATCGTCTGCCCGACCTTCAGGTCGCGGACCTCGCGCAGGGACATCATCTTTTCGCCCAGCACGACGTCAACGGTGACCTCGGTATTGTAGAGTTCGCTGGCCATGTGGGCGGCCCATATGTGATCCCGGCCCAGCTTCTCGCCCATGAAGCGCTGGAGCAGCTTGTCGCGCACAGGCTCGATCGTGGCATAGGGCAGCAGGATCGAGAACACCCCGCCGCGCCCTTCCATCGACACCCGGTAGCTGGCGACGGCGGCGGCATTGCTCGGCTCGGCGATGGCGGCGAAGCGCGGGCTCGATTCCATGCGCTCCAGCCCCATGGTGACCGCCGCGATCTCTTCGAAGGCCAGCGCCAGGTCGTCGAGCGCCATCTGCACCACGCGGCTGACCAGACCCATCTCGATGGTCGTGAACGTGCGGCCCTCCGGCGGCGGCGTGCGCGTGCCGCCGCGTCCGCCAAGCAGGGCATCGACGATGGCGTAGATCAGCCCGGCATCGACCGTGACCACACCGTAGCTCTCCCAGGGCTTGACCTGGAACACTCCGAACAGCGCCGGGAGCGACATGTGCCCCATGAAGTCGCCGAAGCGCACCGACGTGATCGCCTCGAGATTGACGTCGATGGCGTCGGACGTGAGGTTGCGCATCGAGGTCGCGAAAGTGCGCACCATGCGCTCGCATACGACCTCCAGCATAGGCAGCCGTTCGTGGCTGATGACGTTGGATTCGAGCACCGCCTTGAGGCCGTGCCCGGTGCCCGGCGATGCGACGGGCTCGCCGTCCACCGCCGCCAGCCGGATCACTTCGGGCTTCTCGGGGGCCTCCCGGTCCACGGTCATTGCTGGATCAGGTCCTGGATCAGCACGTCGCGGACCATGCCCTCGCCCAGCGCCGAGGCGGAGCGGCGCATCATCTCCTCCTTGATACGGAAGACGGCGGCGGCGCCATTGAGATCGTCGGGGCGCAGCTCACGCAGGAACGGCTGCAGTGCGTCTAGCACCACCGGCAGCCGCGCCTTGACGGCCTCGGTCTTGCCGTCGGCGGCGACGATGATGAAGCGCAGCTTGAGAAACTTCGCCTGCGCCCCGCCGCCGCGCAGATTCACCATCATCGGCGGCACTTCGATGTAGGAAGCGGAAGGGTCAGCCTCGGCCGCTCCTTCGGCGGGAGCCTCGGCGTGCTTCCCTTCCTCCGCGTGCTCCGCGCGGCCGCTCGTCTGCATGTACCACCAGACACCGCCGGCGCCCGCGAGCATGCCGGCCACGACGACGGCGATCGCGATCAGGCGGGCTTTACCGCCCTTCTTCTTCGTACCGGCGTCTTCCACCGGCACGACGTCGATCACTTCGTCGCTGGCCACCTGTCACCCCTAAAATCACGCCACGAAGTCCGCGCGCGCGGTTTCATTCCTATATATAGGATTGTTGTCCGGTCGGAGCCCCTTCCCGCCGGTTTATACCGAACTTTTTCCTGAAGGTGCCGGCAATGGACGTCTCCTCCTTCGTGCTGCTGAGCCATGAGCAGGCGCTGCGCCGCCAGCTCGACGTGGCAGCGAACAACATGGCGAACGTCTCCACCACCGGATACAAGCGCGAGCAGGCGCTGTTCCACGAATACGTCGAGAATACGCAGGATGCCCCCGTCCAGGATGCGAGGAAGACCTCGTTCGTGCTCGACTACGGCGCCGTCCACGACATCGCGCAGGGTGCTTTCCAGGCCACCGGCAACCCGCTCGACGTCATGATCGAGGGGCCGGGCTATCTCAACGTCCAGCTGGCGGACGGCTCCACCGGCTACACCCGCGCGGGCTTCGTCAAGGTGCTCGAAACCGGCGAGCTTGCGACCTCCGGCGGCCAGCGCCTGCTCGACGAGAACGGCCGGCCGATCACCGTCCCCGCCGAGCAGATGGGCAACGTGACGATCACCGCAGACGGCTCGGTCATGGCGGGCGAGGAGCCGGTGGGCCGGCTCGCCGTCACCAGCTTCGCGGACGAGAACATGCTGGAGGCGCGCGGAGACGGCATGCTGACCGGCACCGGCGGCCAGCTGATGACCGCCGCGCAGACCAAACTGCGCTCCGGCGGCGTCGAGGCGTCCAACGTCGAGGCGATTTCGGAGACCACTCACATGGTCGAGATCCTGCGCTCCTACCAGACCAGCCAGCGCCTCTCGTCAGACCTCGCCGACATGCGCCGCCGCGCCATCGACCGCCTCAGCAAGCTGGGCTGACCCCCCGCACCCCCAACTTCACGAAGGAGCCATCATGCGTTCGCTCTCCATCGCCTCGACCGGGATGCTCGCCCAGCAGACCAACGTCGACGTCATCTCGAACAACATCGCCAACATGAACACCACGGGATTCAAGCGCCAGCGTGCCGAGTTCCAGGACCTGCTCTACCAGCAGGTCGAGCGCCCCGGCGCGGCGACCAGCCCGGACGGCACCAAGGTCCCCTCGGGCATCCAGATCGGCGCGGGCGTGAAGACCGGCGGCGTCTACCGCATCACCGAGCAGGGCGCGCTGACCAGCACGGGCAACGCCTACGACATGGCGATCGACGGCCCCGGTTACTTCCAGGTCGCGCTCCCCTCGGGCGAGATCGGCTACACCCGTGCGGGCTCGTTCCAGCTTTCCGACCAGGGCGAGCTCGTCACCACCGACGGCTACCGCGTCCAGCCCGACATCACGATCCCGCAGGGCGCGCTCAGCGTCACCGTGTCGAAGACCGGCGAAGTGCAGGTGAAGCTGGCCGGACAGGCCGAGATGCAGACGGTCGGCCAGCTCGAACTCGCGACCTTCATCAACGAGGCGGGCCTCGAAGCCATCGGCTTAAGCCTGTTCATCGAGACCGGCGCCTCGGGCCAGCCTTCCGTCTCGACGCCGGGCCAGCCCGCATTCGGTACGCTCAGCCAGGGCTTCATCGAAGCATCGAACGTCAACCCGGTGTCCGAGATCACCTCGCTCATCACCGCGCAGCGCGCCTATGAGATGAACAGCCGCGTGCTCAAGACCGCCGACGAGATGTTGCAGACCTCCACCCAGACGGTCTGACGGCGATGCTTGCCGCCGCTCTCCTCCTTGCCGTCACCCCGGTCGGCGCGCCCGCCACCGAGGCTGCGCCGGTGCTCGCCCGCACGGTCGAGCGCGGCGAAGTGCTGTCGAAGGCCGATTTCGAGACCGGCCGCGTGCTGCCGACCGTCGCCCGCAACGCGCTGAGCCCGGCCGAGGCGGCGGGGCAGGAAGCCACGCGGCGGCTCAATGCGGGCGCCCCGGTGCGCGCGGCCGATCTTGCCGCCCCGCGCCTCGTGCGGCGGGGGGAGACGGTGACGATCGCGCTCGTAGCCGGGAACCTGCGGATCACCTCGACCGGCCGCGCGCTGGC
This sequence comes from Novosphingobium sp. AP12, assembly GCF_000281975.1. Taxonomy (GTDB): domain Bacteria; phylum Pseudomonadota; class Alphaproteobacteria; order Sphingomonadales; family Sphingomonadaceae; genus Novosphingobium. The sequence goes on from NZ_AKKE01000122.1 coordinate 54,322, forward strand.
CGATGCCGGGCGGGGCGAGCCGGTCCGCGTGCTCAGCCTCGCCACCAATCGCACGCTCGAGGGCGTGGCGCTGGCCAGCGGCGAAGTCCGCATCGCCGCGCAGTAAGGAAGACCCGCGTCATGACCTCCCGTTTCGCCCCGTTATCGTGCCTCCTCGCCTCGGCCTCGCTGCTGGCGGGCTGCGGATCGGTCGGCCGCCTCCAAAACGTGGGCAAGGCGCCGAAGCTGACCGAGGCGGGCGAGCCCGTGGCGCCGCGCATCGAATCCTCGCTCGGTAACCACGTCGCGCCCGAGGGCGGCGACCCCAAGGTCGAGGACGCAACGCGCGGCGCCTCGCTGTTCCGCACCGGCGGCGGCGCCTTCTTCCGCGACCAGCGCGCCTCGCGCGTGGGCGACATCGTGACGATCCGCATCAACATCGCCGACAACGCCCGGGTCGACAATACCACCACCCGTACCCGCAACGGCAGCGAGAACGCCGGCATCGCCTCGCTGCTCGGGCTGGAGAGCCAGCTCGGCAAGGTCCTGCCGGGCAACCCCGATCCCGCCAATCTCGCCAGCACCAGTTCCAAGTCGAGCGCGACGGGCGCGGGCAACACCTCGCGCTCGGAACAGATCAACATGACCGTCGCCGCCACGGTGACGGGCGTGCTGCCCAACGGCAACCTGGCGATCCGCGGCAAGCAGGAAGTGCGCGTCAACTTCGAACTGCGCGAACTGGTCGTCTCGGGCGTCATCCGCCCCGAGGACATCGCCCGCGACAACTCGATCCGCCACAGCCAGATCGCCGAGGCGCGCATCAGCTACGGCGGGCGCGGCCAGCTCACCGACGCGCAGCAGGCACGCTGGGGCCAGCAGATCTACGACGCCCTGTTCCCGTTCTGAGGCTTGCCAAGGGCGCCATGGGAGCGCTTTTCGGCTTTCCGAGCGCCGCGACCCAAGACGCACCTAAGCTGACATGGGACCGACATGCGCAGCCGCGGAGCTGACGCGAACAGCCGGTCCGTGCGCAGTCCTCCCGACTCCTCTCTATCGGACCGGATGAAAGTTTTAGAGGATGAGTCCAAGCCCTTCATTATCCTCCTAGAATAATCCTGCACCCGTCTATTTCGGGACCGCACGGGCGGCAGCGTTTCTTGCCGTCAGGCCGCAGAATCGGCCTGTGACCTAGAAGGGAAAATTGAAATGGCGTTTTCGGTAAACACCAATGCTGGTGCCATGGCCGCTCTTCAGAGCCTGAACAGCACCAACCGTTCGATGGAAACCACCCAGAGCCGTATCACCACGGGTCTGAACGTGGCGTCCACGAAGGACGACTCGGCGAAGTACACCGTCGCCCAGACGCTCCGCGGCGACCTCGGCCAGTTGAACGCTGTCACCAGCTCGCTCAACAACGCCAAGAGCGTTTCGGACGTGGCCGTTGCCGGTGCCGAGCAGATCTCCGACCTCGTCAACCAGATGAAGTCGAAGACCCTCGAGGCATCGGACGCCGGTCTCGACGTTGAAAGCCGCACTGCAATCTCGAAGGATCTGGTCGCCCTCAAAAAGCAGATCAACACGATCATCGATGGTTCGGACTTCAACGGCGTCAACCTGCTGAAGGATGGTGGCACCACCGACGGCGCAGTGAGCGCCCTGCAGTCGATCTCGAGCGACGATACGCTTTCGATCGCCAACCAGGGCTTCACCACGCTTGCCACCGCAGCCTTCGGCGATTCGGCTACGGACACCACGATCACAGCTCTCGAAGATGCCGATCCGGCAGCGGGTGCGACGGCCGCCTCGGACTTGTCCGACGAGCTCGACACCTTCTTCGATGCCGTGAAGACCAGCCTCAGCGATCTCGGCGCGGCTTCGCGTCAGATCGATGGCCAGCTGACCTTCAACAGCAACCTGACCGACGTGGTGACGAGCGGTATCGGCAATCTCGTCGATGCCGACCTCGCCAAGGAATCCGCGAGCCTTCAGGCCCTTCAGGTCCAGCAGCAGCTGGGCGTGCAGGCCCTGTCGATCGCCAACCAGGCACCGCAGACGCTTCTTTCGCTCTTCCGCTAAGCGGGGGATCGAAGGCCCTTTCCGGTATGCCGGAAGGGGGATTTCGGAAAGGCCGGGACGGCAGGTTCGTCCCGGCCTTTCTTTTTTGCCGGAGCCTCCGCGCGCGGCATCCATCGATTAAATTTTGGCAAGGGGCCGCTCGCCGGTCGGCGCATTCGGGCCCTCGCCGGATCGCATGCTCCTGTTATCAACGCATTGTTTCGGCTGCCCGCTTTTCTGAGCGTCGGTGTCGTATAGAGACATCCGCATCGTCGACTGGTGAATTTTCAGGTCATCATTGACGGTACGGGGGCCACAAGCCTCTCGGGTCCGGGGGCACGGACTGTACAACGGTCTGAAGTACTTTGAGAGCGCGATGGCGAGCAATTCAGGTTGGGGCTTGGGCAGCGGCACTGTCCAGGCTCCGGGGACGCAGCAGGACTATTGGTTTTCGCTGAAGCTGCGGGTCGATTCCCCGGCCCAGCTCTGGCAGGCTGCCGCCTTGCGCTGCCTCAGCCAGACCGAATTGAGCCAGGACGAGGTCGAGGACCTCATCGGCCCCGCCGACGACCCTTCCATCGCCGACTGCCTGATGCTGCTGGCCCTGCCCGAGCGGCTGCCCGGCTGCACCCGCCTCGATACCGCGCTGGTCCCGGCAGGCACGCCGGGAAGCGCCGCTCAGCCGGCCTGCGAACAGGACGACGCCTTCGTCCAGCGATAGGGCAGCAGCTCAGTCCGCCGCCGCTGCCTTCAAACCGACGAGGCCCGAGGCGGACAGGCGGATGCCGTTCACGCCGAGCAGGATGCCGGTGCCGTCGGTCACGACGTCGTCGACCACGCCGATCGAGTTGATCGTGGTGTCGAGGCTCGCCCCGCTGGCATCCTTCGCGGCGATCGAAAGGGTGTAGGCCCCCGCCGGAGCCTTGCTGCCGTCGGACTGGGTGCCGTCCCACTGGTAGGCCCCCTGCGCGTCGGGTTCGAGCTGCACGGTCGCGACGGTGCCGCCCAGTGCGTCCTTCACCGTTGCCGTGATCGTGCCCGGAGTGCCGTTGACGTAGTAGGTCCAGCTGGCCGGGCCATCCCCGAGGCCCGAAACCGGCGAATCGAAGCGCGCCTCGCGGCCGATGTAGCTCGATGCCTGCGCCATCTGCTGCGAGAGCATCTGGCCCAGGATGTCGCCCAGCGCGCCGGTCTGCTGGATCGACTGCTCCACCTGCGAATACTGCACCAGCTGCGCGGTATATTCCGATGTGTCCATCGGATCGAGCGGGTCCTGGTTCGTCATCTGCGTGGTCAGCAGCTTGAGGAACAGGTTATAATCCGTCAGCAGGCCCGCCGACGAGGCCGCCGTGGCGGTGCTCTTGGTGGTCGAGGCGGTATCGGTAACCGTCGTCATTGTCCTGCTGCCTTATGCCATGAGATCGACATGGCCGCTGCTCCTGAGCGGCCTGTGGATGGGGTCTTCGCTGCCGCTGCCGGCGAAATCGCTGCCCGGCGAGGGGCCGCCTTGAGGCCGTGCGCCCTGCCGCTGCCCGCCGCCCGCGCCGCCGCCGTCGAAGCGCAGCGACTGCCCGTCGGAGCGCACTCCGGCATCGGCCAAGGCGCGGCCAAGGTCGGCGCTTTCCCGGCGCAGCATGTCGAGCGCGGCGGGACTGTCGGCCGAAACGACCGCGCGCAGCACGCCGTCGTGCTCGAACGACATGCGCACCTCGACCCGCCCCATGTGGCGCGGGTCGAGTCGGATCAGCAGGTCCTCGCGCTTGCCGTCCGTGCCCGCGTCGAGGGCGCGGGCGATGGTGACGCCGATGTCGGCCCCGAACCTGCCCTCACGCACGGTGACTGCCGTTTCGGCGGGCGGATTGCCGTAAGGCGATGCGGCATGGCGCGCGGTGGCGGCTTCCAGCGTCTGGGTGAAGACCGGCGCGGAGAGGCGTGGTTCGGGGAGCGCCGGGGTGCCGCCGGAGAGCGGGTCGACCGGTGCTTCGGTTCCGGCAGGCGCGGCGACCGCCGCATGGGCATGGCGGATCGGCTCGGCGGTGGCCGGCGGTGCGGGCTTGCCGGCGCCTTCCGGGGCGGAATCCTGGGCAGCGGGCCCCGGCGCGGCTTCGGTGTTCACTGCGACGGCCACCGCAATGGGCGGCGTGGAAGCCTGAGCTTTCAACTCCTGGACTCCGTCCTGCAGCGGGCCAGCAAGGGGGGCCGGGGAAGGCGGGGCCTTGCGCTTCACCGGCTCACGGCGGTCGCCATCGTCCGGCGCCTTTGCATCGCGCTGGGCAAGCTTCTCCTCCTCCGACTGGACAGGTTCGGCGTCCGGCGTCCCTGCCGCCTGTGACGGCGGCACGGGGGGAGCAGGCAAGGCTGGCGGGGCGGCCGGGGCAGGCGACGCGGATACTTCGGGGGAGACCGCGTCCTTCGTCAAAGCCTCAGGGCCGGGCATGGCAGGCGCGGCAGGTTCGGGTGGTACGGTCTCAGCGGAGACAGGCTCGGCAGGCGCTGAAAAGACCGGCTCCGGAAGCGCTGTCTCAGGCGCCGCCAAAGCTGGCGCGTCAGGTCCAGGACGGGCCGGGCCAGCCACGACAGGCGCAGCATCGAGCACGGGGGTCGCGGATTCGGCCGTGAGAACCGCAGGCCGGGCGGCGGGCGATGTGACCATCATGCCTGCGGGCGGCGGCGTTTCGACGGGAGCCGGCATCGCCAGCCTGGCCTTGCCCGCAACGTCCGGCGGCGCGCCCCGCGCGTTTTCCAGCGCGGCGAGGAACGCGCCCGGCTCCGGCGCGGCGATGGCCCCGCGCGCCGCCGCATCACCCGCGGGCGCGGCGGTCATCGCAAAGGGTGTCATCGCAGGGAGGGCCATCGCTCCTATCATAGAGGACGCGCGGGCCATGCGGTCGCGGGGGCGGCGATCAGCCGATCGCGCCGAGGCTGCGCAGGCGCGCGCGGGGGTGGATCTCGTTCTGCGAGAGCACGACGGTGGCGGGCCGCACCCGCTCGATGATCGAGCGCACGAAGGGCCGCAGTGCCGGGCTGGTCAGCAGGCAGGGAATTTCCCCCTGCCCGGCCAGCCGGTCGTACGTCTCGCGCACGGCGGCGATGAAGGCCTGGAGCTGCGAGGGCGCCATGGCGAGGTGGCGGTCGTCGCCCTGCCCGATGATCGCGTCGGCGAACGCCTCGTCCCACGCGAGGCCGAGCGCGACGATCGGGATCGTGCCTTCGAACGTATGCTGCGCCGAAATCTGCCGGGCGAGCCGGGCGCGGACGTGCTCGCTCACTTGCGTGAGGTTGGCGGTGATCGCGCAGGCCTCGGCCACGCCTTCGAGGATCGTCGGCACGTCGCGGATCGACACGCCTTCCGAGAGCAGGTTCTGCAGCACGCGCTGGACGCCCGAGATCGAGATGCGCGAGGGGATCACGTCGGCGATCAGCTTGGCCGATTCCTTGTGGACCTCGTCCAGCAGCTTCTGCGTCTCGGCGTACGAGAGCAGGTCGGCGATGTTGTCCTTGACGATCTCGGTCAGGTGGGTGGTGACGACGGTGCCGCAGTCGACCACGGTGAGGCCCCGGAAGCCCGCCTCCTGCCGCATCTCCCGCTCGATCCACATCGCCGGCAGCTTGAACACGGGCTCCTGCGTGGGCTCGCCGCGAAGGCCGGTCTCGCCGCCCGCCGCGTTGATCACCAGCAGCTTGCCGATGCGCAGCTCGCCTCGCGCGATCTCGGTCTCCTTGACGAAGACGACGTATTCGTTGGCCTGGAGCGCCATGTTGTCGAGGATGCGGACAGACGGCAGCACGAAACCGTAGTCGATCGCCATCTGGCGGCGCAGCGCCCGCACCTGGTCGTCGAGGCGCGGTTCGGCGCTGGCGTCGTTGATGAGCGGGAGCAGGCCGTAGCCCAGCTCGATGCGCAGCGCGTCCATCTGCAGCGTGCGCGCAATCGGCTCCTCCGCCTGGGCGGTGGCCTGCCGCGCCTGCTCAGCCGCCTGCTCCACCCGGATCGCGGCGGCTTCGCCTTCCGCCTTCTTCGCCATCGTCCAGGCGAGCCAGCCGCAGAGGCCGCCGAACACCGCGAAGGGCAGGAAGGGCAGGCCGGGCACCAGCGCCAGCGTGCCCATCAGCGCGCCGGCGATGCCGAACGCCTTGGGATAGCGGCCCAGCTGCTCGCCCAGCGCCGCGCCGGTCTTGCCGACGACGCCGCCCTTCGACACCAGCAGGCCCGCCGCCGTCGAGACGATCAGCGCCGGGATCTGGCTGACGAGGCCGTCGCCCACGGTGAGGATCGTGTAGGTCGTGAACGCCTGCCCGAACGGCACGCCGTGGATCGCCACGCCGACGATCAGGCCGACGACGATGTTGATCGCGGTGATGAGCAGCGCCGCGACGGCATCGCCCTTCACGAACTTGGAGGCACCGTCCATGGCGCCGTAGAAGCCGCTTTCCGCCTCGATCTCGGCGCGGCGCTCGCGCGCCTGCGCCTCGGTGATCGTGCCCGCGTTGAGGTCGGCGTCGATCGCCATCTGCTTGCCGGGCATGGCATCGAGGCTGAAGCGCGCCGCCACTTCGGCGATGCGGCCCGCGCCCTTGGTGATGACCACGAAGTTGATGACCACCAGGATCGCGAAGATGGTGAGGCCGATCACGGTCTCGCCGCCCATCAGGAATTCGCCGAAGGCCGCGATCACGCCGCCCGCCGCCGTGTGCCCCTCGTGCCCGTGCCCCAGGATCAGCCGGGTCGAGGCGAGGTTGAGGCCGAGGCGCAGCATCGTCACGATCAGCAGGATCGTCGGGAAGCTGGACAGCTGCAGCGGCTTCTCGATGAACAGCGCCGTCATCAGGATCAGCACCGATGCGGTGATCGACAGCGCCAGCCCCATGTCGAGCAGCCAGCCCGGCATCGGCAGGATGAGCATCGCGATGATGCCCCCCACGCCCAGCGCCAGCGCCAGGTCGCGCCCCGGCCCGAGGCGGGCGAGGATCGGCGCGATCCTGCCGGCGAGCAGGTCTTTCGTGGAGGCGTTGGGGGTCGAGGCCATGGGCTAACGCGCAGCCCGGGCCGATGAAATCAAGATCACGAGCGGCAAGCTCAGGCCCCCGCCGCCAGCTCGTGCCGCATCGTCCCGCCCGCGAGCGAGGGCGGCACCGCCATCCCGTCCGCCAGGAACGAGCGCAGCTTGTTGCGCATGGTGCGCACCGAGATGCCCAGCATGACCGCCGCCGCGCTGCGGTTGCCGCGGCAGTGGCGCAGGGTCTGGAGGATCAGCTCGCGCTCGACATCGGCGATGGCCTGCCCGACGAGGCCGGAGACAGACGCGGTAACCGATCCCTGCCGCTCGCCGCGCAGCCGCGCGAGCACGTCCTTGAGGTTCACGGCGAGGTCCACGACCACCACGTCCCCCTCGGGGCCGGACCATGCCTCCAGCGCGCCGGGCCCGGCGGTGTCCACGCCGATGCGCGCGGCCGAGCCGCGCACCATCTCGGTCGCGAGGCCCACCGCGTCGCCCAGTTCGCCGACCAGCACGAGGCGCGTGGCATCGGGTTCGCGGGCCACCGTCACCCCTCCTTGCGGACGATTTCGGTGAGCGTGATGCCGAGCGTGGCGTCGATCAGCACGACCTCGCCGCGCGCGATGAGGCGGTTGTTGACGAAGATGTCGACCGGCTCGCCGACGCGGCGGTCCAGTTCCACCACCATGCCGGGCTTGAGGCGCATCAGGTCGCCGATATCCATGCGCGAGCGGCCGAGCACCGCCTGCACCTTCACCGGCACGTCGAACACGGCCTGAAGGTCGTCGGGCGAGGGCGCACCGGGCGGGCGCGGCGGCAGCGAGGTGGACCCACCGCCCGGCCCGCCATCGGCGGGCATTTCCTCGGGCAGGTGCGCGGGGGCGAGCTGCCGGGGCTCGATCTCGTCGCTCATCGGATACCTTTCACGTGTTCATCCACTGGCGGATTACGGAGGCGGATTCCGCCGGATTGGCCGAGATCGTGTCGCCGATGCGCCGCAGCGCGGAGAGTTTCACGCGCCCGTCGACATGCGCGAGGGCGACGTCCTGGTCGAGCAGCGCATCGGCTTCGCCGTCGGCCTCCAGCTGCGCGTAAGTGACCGAATTGGCGAGTTCGCGCCCCGGTTCGCGGCGGTCGCCCGCCTCCTCGTCGTCCACCGCGCCGCTTGGCGGCGGCAGGCGCTTGGGCCCATTCGTGCCGCGCAGCATGCGGATGGCGAAGAGGACGATGCCGCCGACCAGCAGGATCTTCAGCACGTCGAGGATGCGGTCCACGGTGAGCCCGAAGGGCAGCCCGCCCTCAAGGCCGTCGAGGTCGCCCGGCGCGGCGAAGGGCATGTTCTCCACCACCACGCTGTCGCCGCGCTGGCCGTCGTAGCCGACCGCGTTCTCGACCAGCCGCTGCAGCCGCTCGAGCTGCGGCGCGGGAAGGCCCTTCTCGCCGCCGTCGACCATCACCGCCACGGTCAGGCGCTTGACCTGCCCGGGATTGCGCGTCGCGACCTTCTGGGTGCGGCTGTTCTGGTAGGTGACGTCCTCGGAGGTCTCGTTCTGTGCCGAGCGGCGGGTGTCGCCGGGGGTGCCGCCGGGCGCCGTCTGGTTGTCGGGCAGCTGTGTCGCCACGCTGGCGCCCTGCGCGCCGGGGGCGTTCTCGTCGTTCTGGTTGCTCGATTCGACGGTGACCTGGTGCTGGATGACCTGCGCGTCGGGGTCGAAGGTTTCGGATTCCTCGCGAACCTGGTCGCGTTCGAGCACGGCGGAGACTTCGGCGCGGACCTTGCCGTGCCCGACGATCGGCTCGACCATCGTCTCGATCTGGTCGCGCAGGCGGGCCTCGACGGCGGCCTGCCGGTCCTCGAGGTCGCTCGCCCCGCCCTGCCCGCCGTCGCCGGCACGGGCCAGCAGCGCGCCGGTCTGGTCGACCACCGACACCGCCTCGGGCGAGAGGTCGGGCACGGCGGAGGCAACGAGGTAGCGGATCGCCTGGACCGCTTCGGCGGGGAGGCGGCCGTTGGTCTTGACGGTCACGGAGGCGGTGGCCTTGCGCGGTTCGGTCTCGAACATCGCGCGCTCGGGCATGACGACGTGGACCCGCGCGCGGCTCACCCGGTCGAGGCTTTCGATCGAGCGGACCAGTTCGCCCTCGATCGCGCGCGTCTCGTTGAGCTTGGCGCGCGAGGACGAGATGCCGAACGGTTCCTCCTCGTCGAGGACTTCGTAGCCGATCTTGCCGCCGAGCTGCTCGGAGGCCATCGACATGCGCAGTTCGGGCAGCTTGTCGACCGGGGCCATGATCGCCGAGCCGTCCGCCGAAAGCTGGAACGGGATGCTTTGCGCCTTCAGCTTCTCGGTGATGGTCGCGGCGGCGGCCGGGTCAAGGTCGGTATAGAGGTAGCCCATCGCGCTCTGCGGGGTGCGCGTCGCCATCCAGCCCAGGCCGAGCAGCAGCGCGAGCGCGACCGCGCCCATGGCCATGGCCCGGCGCATGCCGATCTGCCCGATGAAGTTGCGCAACGCGTCCAAGCCCGCCCTCTAAGTTCAGCGGCGTCGCTCCCCTGCGTCGCCACGAACATTATAGGATGAGAGCTAGGCAAGACTTGCCGGGCGGCGGAAAAACTTACTCTGCGGCCTCGGCCAGTTGCACGACCGCCCGCTCGCGGCCGAACAGCACGTCACTCAGCTCGGCCATGACGGCGGCGCGGCGCGCGCCGGCCTCGACGCCCAGCCCGCCCGCACGCCATTCGATCCGCGCGTCGCCGGGGGATACGGCGGCGTCCTCCACCACCGTCACCAAGAGCGGATGGCCGGCGCGGGCAGCCCGCGCCTCCACCATCGCCGCGATATCCTCGCGCATTTCCGGATGGGCGCGCACGACAAGCGCGGTGTCCTGCGCCACCTGTTCGAGCGCGCGGCCCAGCGCCTCTTCGACGGCGCGTGCGGGCTGCGTCTCGATCGCGTGCCCGGCCAGCATCTCGGCGGCATGGAGCGCGACCGCCCCGGCATCGCGGACCATCGCCTGCGCCGCCGCGTCGAAGCGCGCGTCGATGTGCTCGAGCCCGGCGTGGAGCGCGTCGGTCGCCGCGAGCAGCGCCTCCGCCCGCTCGGTGCGCGCCTGCGTAGTGCCCGCCTCGAAGCCATCGGCCCGGGCGCGCGCAAGTTCGGCGCGGTGGTCGGCGTGCAGGCGCTCGATCCGCGCCTCCAGTTCCTCGATCTGCTCGCGCAGGTCCACCGGCGGCAGTTCGGGTGCCGGTCCGGGCGTGTCGGCCGGCGCGTCGACGAGGTGGAACACCCGGTCGAAACCGAAGGGCTGTATCGTCTGGGAACCGTCCATCGCCGCCGTCACCCGATCCTCCTCAGTAGATCATCGCATCGTCGCTCTTGGGGTCCGCGAGCAGGATTTCCCCGCGGTCGCCCAGTTCCTTGGCGAGGCGCACGAGGTTGCCCTGCGCGGTCTCGCACTCGCGCGCGCGGACCGGGCCCATGGCCTGCATGTCGTCGCGCATGAGCTTGGCGGCGCGCTCGGTCATGGCGCCGAAGAACAGCTTCTTCATCTCCTCTGGCGCGCCCTTCAGCGCCAGCGCCAGTTCGCGCTTGTTGCAGTTGCGCACGATGACTTGGATCGCGGTGGGCAGCAGGTTGCCGAGGTCCTCGAAAGTGAACATCAGCGCGCGGATGCGCTCCGCCGCGTCGGGCGCGCGTTCGTCGAGCGCGCCGAGCATCGCTTCCTCGGTCGAGCGGTCGAGCGCGTTGAACAGCTCGGCCATGCTCTCGTGCGGATCGCGGCGCGAGCTGCGCGACAGGTTGGTCATGAACTCGGTCTTGAGCGTCTGCTCGACCTGGACGATCACGTCCTTCTGCACCGTCTCGGTCTTGAGCATGCGCATCACGACCTCGGTGCCGAAATCGCGCGGCAGGGCGGCGAGCACGCGGGCGGCATGGTCGGGCTTCAGCTTCTGGAGGATCACCGCGACGGTCTGCGGGTGCTCGCTCTTGAGGTAGCCCGCCAGCACGCCCTCGCTGACGTTCGAGAGCTTGTCCCACATCGTCCGGCCGGAAGGACCGCGGATGTCCTCCATGATGTCCTTGACCCGGTCGGGCGCCAGCACGCCTTCCAGCAGGCGCTCGGTGGTCTCGTAGGAACCGTGCAGCGTGGTGATCGAGGACACTTCACCCGAGAACTGGCCGAGCAGGTATTCCACCACCACGGCGGGCACGCGGCCGAGCGTCGAGATGCTGCCCGACAGCTCCTTGATCTCGTCGTCATTGAGCTGCTGCCAGATCGGGATGCCGTGCTCCTGACCCAGCGCCAGCAGGAGCGCGGCCGCCCGCTGAAGCCCCGAGTACTTCTTGAGCTCCGGCGGTTCGCCCACCGCGGTCATCATGTTCACTGCGAGACCCTTCGAAAAATGCCCTGTTCCATACCGATCCGGGAGAGTTCCTTCTATTTATAGGAGGGACCCCCGCGCAAGCGGCTCAGGAGGCACAATTGACGATAAGTCTGAACAATGGGTTGATCGGACTGTCGGTTTTAGGAGGAAGCACGGCGTACTCCTCCTATCTGAGCACTGCAGCCTCCACCGAGAGCCCGGCGGTGATCGCGGCGAAAAAGGCATTCACCACTCCTGCAACCACCCCGCCCTGGCAGGACGCGGCCGAGACGCCCGGGGCGACCAGCGCGCAGGTCGCCGCGATCAAACGCCTCGCCACGATCATCGAGGCCAGCAGCGACAGCACGCTGGAGGACCTGCCCGACGTGCAGACCGCCTTCACTGCGTACAAGGCCCTGGAAAACCTGCGTATCCTGGCGGAAGCCGGAACGTCCAAGACGATCTCCGACACCGAGCGCGGCTCGCTCCAGAAGTCGTTCGCCAAGGGGCTGGCGCAGCTGCAATCCTGGCTCGGCACCGCCGACACCGACCTCCTCACCCTCGCCTTCGGCAACACCACCAGCAGCACCCGCACGCTCGGCGTCGAGGCGCGCTATGCGACCAGCGCGATGGTCGGCGCGGGCGTTTCCAAGACCCGCGCTGCGCCGATCGAGGGCCTGACCGGCGGCGAAGTGCTTCAGGTGACATTGACGCGCGGCGCCACCAGCGAGGTCGTCACCGTCGATCTGGGCCAGACCACCCAGCCGCCGACGCTCGATTCGGTCGCCGCCGCGCTCAATGCCGCGATCGGGGCGCGCCCTGCGCTCGACGCCCAGGGCAACCCGGTGCTCGGCAAGGACGGCGAGCCGACCTCGCAGTGGAAGTCGAACTTCACGGTAGAGAAGAACGACGGCAAGTGGGGCCTCGTCTTCAACCCATCGGGCGTGGAGAAAGTCTCGCTCGACCAGGCCGGTGCCGGCGACGCGCTGATGGTCGCCAGCGGCGTGACCGGGCCGTCCGCGCCCACGTCCGCCGACGTCTATCGCATCGAGGACCTCGAAGGCTCGCTCACCTGGGAGCGGCTCAGCCGGATCAACGGCGTCGATACCGCCGCCACCGCCCGTGCGGAAAAGGCGGCCACTCCGCCCGACGACGGCACCCAGCCCGACTACACCGTCTTCGCCGACAGCGCGGCCAATGGCATCGTCACCGACGCGCAGGGCTACAGCTACATCGTCGGCACCACCGACGGCGACCTCGGCGCGCAGGTGGGCGACGGGGCGGACGACCTGTTTCTCACCAAGGTCGACAGCGAGGGCAAGGTCGTCTGGCAGCGCAGCCTGGGCGCGGCGGGCAGCGCGAAGGGTGCGGCGGTCGGCATCGCGCCCAACGGCGAGATCGTCGTCGCCGGGACCGTCAGCGGCGCCTTCAACGGCAGCGACGACACGCAGACAGACCTCGTCGTCACCCGTTTCAGCGGGACGGGCGAGGAACTCTCCTCCACCGCGATCCGGCAGGTCGGGAACGAGACCGCCAGCGCCCTGACAGTAGGCAACGACGGTTCGATCTATGTCGCCGGGCGTGCCTCCTCGGGCGGCGGCGATGCAGTGATCCTCCGGCTCGACGCCTCGGGCAAGCTTGCCGAGCGGCGCACCATCGACAGCGGCGGGTCGGACTCGATCACCGCTCTCGCCATCGACCAGGACGGCAACCTCCTCGCCCTCACCAACGAGAGCGGCACCGCCACGCTGCGCCGGATCGGCGCGGGGGCTCTGACGCAGGACCTCGGCTCGGTGGCGCTCGGCAGTGCGTCGGCACGCGCCGTCGCGGTGTCGCAGAGCGGCCAGATCGCCGTGATCGGTGCCACCAGCGGCGCTCTGAACGGCCCGCAGGTCAATGCCCCCGCCGGCGGGCAGGACGCCTTCGTCACTCTGATCGACCCCGACCTGACCCTCACCGCCACCAGCTACATCGGCACCGGGGCGAGCGACCAGGCGGACAGCGTCGCCTTCCTGAACGGCGCGCTCTATGTCGGCGGACGCACCGCAGGCACGCTCGGCGGCGAGAAGCAGGGCAAGGTCGATGGCTTCGTGGCGCGCATCGATCCGGCCAGCGGCTCGGTGCAGACCGTCTCGCAGTGGGGCCGCAAGGGCAGCACCGTCGAGCCCGTGCGCCTTACCGCCGTTACCGGCGGCGCGACGGGGCTGGGCGCGCTCGGCCTCCACCGCGGCACGCTCAACCAGCAGACCACCGGCGACCTCGTAGACGAGACCTCGCTGCGCGTGGGCGACAGCTTCAGGATCAACGTCGATGGCGGGACGGCGCGCTCCGTCACGATCGAGAACGGCGAGACGATGGCCAGTCTCGCCCAGAAGATCCGCAAGATCACCGGCGCCGACGCGACCATCACCACGCCGTTCTCCGACGGCGCCTCCAGCCTGAAGATCGAGGTGAAGTCGGGTCATACGCTCGAACTCGTCGCCGGGCCGGACGGGCGCGACGCGCTGGGCAAGCTCGGACTCGACCCGGTGCGCCTGGTGCCGCCCAAGGCGCCTGCCGCGAAGAACGACCCCAAGGTCACCCCCGGCGGCCGCTACAACCTGGGACTGAGCGACGCGCTCACCCTGCTCGACGCCAAGACGGCCGCCACCGCGCTCAAGCAGATCAAGTCCGCCGTCTCGATGACGCAGTCCGCCTATCGCTCGCTCTACTGGGATTCCGCCAAAGCGGCGCTGGCGGACGGGACGATCTCCTCCGGCGGCGGCTCGGCCTACCAGAAGGCGCAGCTCGCCAACTACCAGGCCGCCCTGTCGCGGCTCACCGGCTCGTAAGGAACCGCGATGTCCTCTTCCCTGCCTCCCATCTTCGACGGCATGGGCCGCGCCATGAAGGCGATGGCCGAGCACCAGCGCGTGATCGCCGAGAACGTCGCCAACAGCGAGACCCCCGGATACAAGGCGCGCACGGTGGAGGCGCCCGACTTCTCCGCGCTGGTGGAAAGCCAGGTCGGCGCGGGCGGCGCTCCACACGTCGCCCGGCCCCGCGTCGAGCTGTCGGGCGGCATGGCCGCGCTCGGCGCCCGGCCCCCTCAGGCCGGCGGCCGCGTCGTGCTCGACGGTGCGACCAGCGAGACCAAGCCCGACGGCAACAACGTGACGCTGGAAGACCAGCTCCTCTCGCTCGGCCAGGTCCAGGCGGATTACGCGGCGATGACCAGCCTCTACCGCAAGCAGATCGGCCTGCTGAAGTCGGCGATCGGCAAGGGCTAAGGTCGGTCAGCCTCGGGAACTCCAAGGGCCGTTCAACGTTACAGGATCAATCCGCGAAAATGCGGGGAGATTTTCCATGTCTTGCGCTTGATCCCACATTTCGTCTCCATTTCGGAGATGGATGCAGTGCGATCGATGGCCGGGGAAGGACATTCAAACTACCGGATTTCCGCTGATTTGCGTGCGCAGATGCTGGTTTTGCGGATGAACAGGTACGCTTTGCGCAAAGAAACGGAAATTTTAACGATATCGGGACAGGATAGCGGCAACCTTCCCCAAGTTAAACGATCTAGGATCACCGGCGTCAAAAGACCCGATTTGGCACGACATCCGAATCGACGCATTGACCGCGATACCCGGACATGAAAAGCCTGCCTTACCCCATGAACGGACAAGAACTGCGATGAGCAAGAAATCGCCAAGGTTACAGCTGCAACCCGGACAGGACCAAGTAACGGAGTCGGCCCTGACTGAAATCGATTTTCATCGCGCGCTGGTGTTCCCGAACCACGTCCGGAAATTCCGCAAGCAACTCAATATCGGATCGCTGCTCGAATTATCGGAACGGCTTCCGGCAATCACGTATATCCGTCTCTCCAAGATCGAGCGGGGAGAGATCTTCGCCCGTGCCGATGAACTGCGTGCGCTGGCCGGGGCGCTGGGGATCGAGCCCGAAAACCTGCTCGTGGACGTGGACGATCCCGCCTTCGACATCGCCGCCTGGGCCGAGCCGCTGCACGGACCCTCGCCCGCCGATCCCGAGGGTGAACGCGGCGCCGTCCTGCTCGCCGCCGCCCTGCGGGCTCGCCGCGCCGGTGACCCGGCGCTGACGATCGCCGCCATCGAGCAGCACTACGGCATCGCCCCGGTCATCCTCTCGCGCATCGAGAACGCGCTGAAGCCGCTCGACCGGTGGAACGACGACGTGCGCACTGCCCTGCGGCGCCTGTTCGGCGTGGAGGACGACGCCGCGCTCCTCGCCCGGATCGAATCGATGCACGCGCACGGCGGGCTCGATGCGGTGCTGCCGCTGGTCGCGAACCCCGAAATCCGCCTTGCCAAGTCGCGCACCCGCATCGCCGCGCTGCGCAAGGAACTGGCCGTTCCGGCAGGCGATACGCAAGCAGTCGTCCCGCCCCCGCAAAGACCCGCCCCGCACATCGAAAAACCCGCCGAGGGTGACACTGCCACCGTGGGCTTGCTCCCGGTCTTCGGCACGCCCCTGCCCGGCGGTCTGATCGCACAGACGCCGACAGGCGCCCTCGTCGAAGCGCCGCGCGGAGCGGGTCCCCGCGCCTACGGCCTGCGCCTCGGCCGCCCTACGCTCGGCGCCGGTCTTCCCGGTCGGGCAACCCTGGTGGTGGACCCCGACCGCTACCCCTCCACCGGCGGCCTCGCCGTGGTTCGTGACCAGGGCGCCCTGCGGGTTCTCTCCGTCACCGCCGACCGGCACGGCAAGATGCTCGGCTACAGCGAGAACCCCGACCTCGAAGTGGCGATCGATACGCTGGACCCGGCCGACGTCGCTGCCGTACTCTCGGCGGTATTCGAGTAGACCTCGGGATCAGCGGGTCGCCAGCCCCCGATTACCCGGCTGCAACCTGAGACGAAGCGCGTTCTGGAAGTAGGCCGTCGCCGTGAACTGGCCGATGACCACCAGCAGTTCGAACAATTGCTGCTCATCCAGCTGGGCCGCCAGCTGCGACCACGTCGCGTCGCTCACCATCGCCTCCTCGTGCAGCTCTTCGGCGGCGCGCAGCACCGCCCGCTCGTGATCGTCCCAACCGGCGTCGGTGGAACCGGTGACGATCCGCTCGATCTTCTCGCCGCTGAAGCCGAGGCGGCGAGCCTGCTCCACATGCTCGCCGAATTCGTAAGGGGCCTGGCAGAGCCAGCCGACCCGCAGGATGGCGAGCTTCCGGTCCCGCACCGGCAGCGTCGCATTCGGCCCCTGGATTTCCACGGTAACGTCGATGATCGACTGCCACAGCGCCGGAAACCGGCAGAGCGTGAACATGATTTCGGGGATGCCCTCGAGCGGGACGACGACACTCTTTGCCGATGGGTGGGAAATCCCGCGCAGCAGCCCGTCGGTGACCGCCCGCACCTCCGCTTCCGCCGCTGGCCGATCGACCGGGGAAAACCTCGGTGGCGAGCCCAGAACATCGTCGTGCCGCGCTTTTATCTGTGCCTGCGTATGGTCTGCGAACCGCATGGATATCCCCCGCCGCCGATCTCTCCCGGATCGTTCGTCAGGTTGTTAGCAACAGGCGTGCGTGTCAAGCGGGCACCGCTGCCACCTGCGGCTAGAACTCGCCGTTGAGCGAGATCGGGGTGGTGAGGTCGGTGCGCGCCAGCGCCCCGGACGCGCCGTAGGCATAGGCGCGGTTGCCGGTGAGGCGCTTGGCTTCGGCGGAGATGGCGGACATCAGGTCGGCCGAAAGCTCGATCTGGCGTTCCAGCAGTGCCGCATTGACCATCGAGGCGGCGCGCAGTTCGCCCAGCGCCTCGGCGAAGGCCTCGCGCGTGGGCTCGTCCATCTGCGCCGCCCACTCGGACTCCTGCCGGCCGAGGCGCGCCAGCCGCTCCTCCAGCGAGCCGACGAGGCGCGCCTTGGCGGCGGCCAGCTCGGCAAGGTCGAGCGCTCGCTCGTTCGACTGGAGCCGCCCGGTCTCCTCGCGCATGACCGCCGAGAGCGAGGTCATGATCGCGATCACCTCACTGGCCATCGGCCGAACCTCCCTGCAGGCGGATGATCTGCGCCTCGACGGCCGAGGCGATGCCCAGCCCCTTGCCTTGCGCGATCTGGTTGCCGATCTGCTCGGCGAGGATGCCGCGGAACATTGCCTCGCCATGGCCGCCCGAGAACTCGTCGCCCTGCCCGGCCGTCTCCATCATGATCTTGGTGATCTGTCCCGCGAAGACGCCCTCGAACTGACGCGCGACGGCAGCCGGGCTGCGGTTCGGGGCCGGGACCACGGGCCGGGCGGGGATGGGGGGAACTACGGGATCGGCCACTATTGCACCGCTATTTCAGCCTGCAGCGCGCCTGCCGTGCGCAGCGCCTGGAGGATGGTGATGAGGTCACGCGGGCTCACGCCCAGCGAGTTGAGCCCGGCGACGAGCGTCTGCAGCGAGGTGCCGCTATTGAGCACCGCAAGCGAGGCGCCGCTGCCGTCGTCGGCCTGGATGGAGGTCCGCGGGACGACGGTGGTCTGCCCACCGGACAGCGCCGAGGGCTGCGACACCACAGGCGTCTCGGTGACGCTGATGGTCAGCCCGCCCTGCGCGATGGCGACCGGGCTGACGCGCACGTCGGCGCCCATGACGACGGTGCCCGCCGCCTCGTTGATGACGATCCGCGCGGGCTGGTCGACCTGCACCGGCAGGTTCTCGATCCGGCTGACGAGATCGATGATCGACGCACTGCCATACGGACGCAGCTGTACCGTGCCGGGATCGAGCACCTCGGCGGACCCCGGCGCCTCGCGGTTGATGACGGCGGCAATCTGGCGCGCGGTGGTGAAGTCGGGGTTCTTGAGCGCCAGCTTGAGCGACTGCGCCGAACGCAGGTCGTAGGCTACCTCGCGCTCGATGATGGCTCCGCCTGCGATCCGCGCGGTGGTCATGACGCCCCGGCTCAGCTTCGCCGCCGCGCCCTGCGCCTTGAAGCCCGAGACCGCGACCGGCCCTTGCGCCACCGCGTAGATCTCGCCGTCGAGCGCGCGCAGCGAGGAGACGAGCAGGATGCCCCCCTGCAAACTGGTCGCGTCGCCCAGCGCGGAAACCTGCACGTCCACCGTCGATCCGGCGCGGGCGAAGGGCGGCATCGTCGCCGTCACCGTCACTGCCGCGACGTTCTGGGTGAGCATCTGGGTGCCCCGGATGTTGACGCCCATGCGCTCGAGCATGGCCTGCAGCGTCTCCTCGGTGAAGGGGACGTTGCGGATGCGGTCACCCGTACCCTGCAGGCCGACCACGAGGCCGTAGCCGACGAGCTGGTTGGTCCGCACGTTCTCGACGTCGACGATGTCCTTGATGCGCGGCTGCGGCCCGGCCAGCGCCCGCACGGGTGCCAGCAGCGCAAGTGCCAGGACAGCGAACAGAGTCGGGAACGAAAGCCGGGGCATCAAGAGACTTATAGGACGATTGCCGCACGGTCCGGCGGGCGGTCGATGGATTTCTTGCGGCCGCGCTGCCAGAACGGGATGTGGAGGTGGAGCGAGACGTCGCCGGTATGCGCCGCCAGCGCGGCGCCGAACTGGACGGCGCCCGCACTCGCGCCGAACTTCGCCGCCGTGGGGAAGCTGGTCCAGCGCGGTACGGGAATGACGAGGAGAGCGGGGTGACAGGTTCACCTGCCGGTTGAATGGATCAAGCCGTGCCCGGATTCATTGCCTTAGATCAGGCCGCTTGCGCTTGTTGTCCGAATGGCAGCCCTTGGCGCAGCACGGCCCTTGCGGCGGTCCCGGCGGGGCCTCGCGCTGGGGGATTTGCAGCATCATCGCGGAACCGCCGCACAACGGGGCAAGCAGAGTGCGCGCCTCCGCCTCCAGCGGGCCGACCATCGCCGGCATCAGCGCCAGCGCTCCGAACAGGGCAAGCGAGGGCTTCATGGTTCCCCCCCGGCGGGGTCATCGATGAGGATGCGGTTGGCGGCGCCGTCGAGGTCCTCGAACCGGCCGCTGCGCAGGACCCGGAAGAAGAACAGCCCGGCAAGGCCGCCGACCAGCGCCAGCGGGATCAGGAAACCCAGGATCGTCATGCCGCCATCTCCTTCCCGGCCGCGCCGGCCAGTCGCAGCGGATTGCCGGCGACCAGCAGCGAACTGCCCTATATCGCCATAGCAGCCACGAGCGGCGTCACGAAGCCCATGATCGCAAGCGGCACGGCGGAGTTGTAGAGCACCGCCATCGCGAAATGCTGGCGCACCACAAGCACGATGGCGCGGGCGAGACGTCGGCTCCAGCGAGCGCCCGCCGTTGACCATGAGCGCCTCAGGGCCCGACGCGGCGCTGGCGAAGAGGCCGAGATCGCACGCCAAGAAGCCGCTGCCAGGCCAGACGCCTGCCCGCTGGGATGACGGCTTGGGGCGGCTCTGTGCGTTGTCGGCACTTGACAATGCGAACCATTTAGGTTATATGACGCGACATCCGCTAGTCGAGGTACACGGCGAAACGGTGTATCGGGTCGGTATCATGGGCAACGGGTTGCGAGCTCTCAAGTCGCTACCAGCGCAGTCCATGCGTCCGGACGGATCGGTCATCGTGGCTCTGGCCCGCTATTCCCATCAGTTGCGGAATAGTCTCCCGGAAGTCCCCTCGCCTGTGCTCGACGCGGACCCCATCGCAGCGAAGCACCGATCTATGGAACTACAGGTCAAGCCGGGCTGAAACGTGCCTCTACCCGGCGCTCGCTCGCAAGGCATACAACTCGCAGCCCACCGCATGGGCGCTCCTTGACGCCGACCCGATGTTTCATCCGGTGCTCGCGTATTTCCCAGGCGTTAGGCCCGCGCTCGCCAGCGGGCGTTTTCGTGTGTCTGCCTCGCGCGTTCGCAGCGGGTTGGGCATGCAGGAATTCAGCGGCCATGCTGCGGGGTTTTCCCGATGAAAACCCGCTTCAGAAACGGCGATGATGGGGCTCTGCCGAACGGGAGCCGCCCATGGAAATTCTCAAGCATGTTCTGCCGATCCTGCTGACCATCAGCCTGGCCCTGCTCGTCGTCGCGGCGGGGATAGCCTCCTCGCGCGGGGATTTCGCCTATGTCGTGGGCCGCCCCTCCCTGCTGTTCCGGGCTTTCCTCGCGATCGTCGTCATCCCGGTGATCGCCGCAATCGCCGTCATCTCGGTGTTCCCCGCATCGAACGCGGCTAAGGCGGGCATATTCCTGATGGCGATCTCCCCCGTTCCCCCGCTGATGCCGGGCAAGGCGCTGAAGTTCGGCGGAAGCGCGGGGTACGTCTACGGGCTCCAAGGCGCTGCGGCGCTGATGGCGCTGTTCACGGTGCCGCTGCTCGGCATGATGGGATCGCGCCTTTACGACGTCGATGCGCATTTCCCCCTCGAGATCGTCGCACGCAACATCTTCGCCGGGCTGGTGGTGCCGCTCGCGGTGGGGCTCGCCATCGGGCGCTGGCTGTTCCCCAAGGCCTCTCCCGCCCTGCCGCGCTACCCCATCATCGTGGCCGACATCCTCCTGGTGATCGTGTTCATCCCGCTGAT
Organism: Novosphingobium sp. AP12; assembly: GCF_000281975.1. Taxonomy (GTDB): domain Bacteria; phylum Pseudomonadota; class Alphaproteobacteria; order Sphingomonadales; family Sphingomonadaceae; genus Novosphingobium. Next base: position 75,213 of record NZ_AKKE01000122.1, read on the forward strand.
GATCGGCGCGGCCCGCGACGTCGGCGCGCTGATCGGAGACGGCACGGTCGTGGCGATGGCGGTCGTCATCCTGATAGCGCTGGCGGGAGGCCACCTGCTGGGCGGCCCCGACGCAGCCGACCGCCCGACGCTCGGCGTTGCCGCATCGCTGCGCCACCCGGGCATCGCGCTGGCGCTGGCGGGCGCCAATCACGCCGCCAAGCCGGTCACCGCCGCGGTCCTGTTGTTCCTGTTGGTGGGAATGGTGGTGCTGACGGTCTACCAGATCGTCATGCGCAGGCGGAAGCCGGAACCGGCCGCTCAGCCTTGAGCG
>NZ_AKKE01000123.1 GCF_000281975.1 Novosphingobium sp. AP12
AACGGCCCATGGTCCTCGCCGTCGAGCACTGTGAACGAGCCCCAGCACCGCTCGACGTGATCGCGCAGGGTGTCCGGCGCGTACTGCGTCAGAACCATCGCCTGGCGGAAGCCGGAGTTGGCGACGTTGGCGAGCGTGTAGTCGACCAGACGGGCGCCGGGGCCGATCGGCAAGGCGGGCTTGGCCTCTTCCTGCGTAAGGTCGTGGAGACGGCTTCCCTTGCCGCCCGCCAGTACAATCGACACCACTTCTTCCGCCAGCCCATCGCAATAGGGCCCTGGGGCATTCGCAACGCTCATTCAAAACCCTCGGGTGCAGCCACGCTTTCGGCTGGATAATTCCTTGGGCAACAATCGGTTCCGGCCTTCGCGCAGTGACCTCGGCCATTTGCGACAAGCCGTTTGGCGCCGCCTCGCGCCAAGGCCGGCCCTGCCGATTACCTGAGGCTTGATCGCGGCCCGCTAGCGTGCGCGCACGATGAGGGCGGAAACGCCGCCAGGACCCCCGAAACTGCCGGAAAGTCGAGGTCTGTGACCAGCGCACCGTTACATTCCGGCAATAAGTTTAGCGAAATGTCGAGCGGATTTTCACAAGCCCGCATGGACTCCGGGCACCCCCTGCCGGACAAGCCCGCCATCCGCAGCGGCCCTCTCGCGACAAGGGAAGCCAGGCTGCGCGATGCGATCCCCGGGAGAGGATTGACCGTGCCCCAGTTCTGTCGGCCACGCGGCCGGCCGTGCGCGGATGCCCCCTGCCCCGGTTCCTCGTAGCGCGCCGCCGTGCGGGAACGCTTGCACAGGACCCCGACGTGGCCAGCCCACCCCCGGCGGCTGAAGCCCATATGAAAGCAGGTCGAGAGGATATGAACGAACTAGATCCGCGCGCGGTCATCGCCCGCGAACCCATGCATTACCGGCAGGTGATCGCGATCGCCGTCGCCACCGCGCTCAACGCGCTCGACGGCTTCGACGTGCTGTCGATCAGCTTCGCCGCGCCGGGCATCTCCAAGGAATGGGGCATCGACCGCGCGGCGCTTGGCCTCGTGCTGTCGATGGAGCTGATCGGCATGGGCATCGGCGCACTCGTGCTGGGCGCGATGGCCGACCGCGTCGGCCGCCGCCCGACGATCCTGGGCTGCCTCGTCATCATGGCGAGCGGGATGTTCCTAGCCTCGACCGCGCAGACCCTGCCGATCCTCTCCGCCTACCGCCTGTTCACCGGGCTGGGCATCGGCGGCATGCTGGCGGCGACCAACGCGATCGTCGCGGAATGCGCCAACGCGCGCCGCCGCAACCTGTCGGTCGCGATCATGGCGGGCGGCTATCCGATGGGCGCCATCGTCGGCGGCTCGATCGCAGCGGTACTGCTGGGGACGACCGGGCGCTGGCAGTCGGTGTTCGAGTTCGGGGCGCTGATGACGGCGCTGTTCATCCCGCTCGTCCTCTGGCTCGTGCCCGAGACGATCGCCTTCCTGCTCCACAAGCGCCCCGCCGGCGCGCTCGAGAAGATCAACCGCACCATGGTGCGCCAAGGCCGCGCGCCGCTGACCGCGCTGCCCCCGCGTGACGAACAGCCGCGCCGCTTCAGCATCGGCCAGTTCTTCGCGCCCGGCATCGCGGGCGTCACCACGCTGCTGATCCTCGCCTATTTCGCCCACATGATGACCTTCTACTTCCTCGTGAAGTGGATCCCCAAGATCGTCGTCGACATGGGTTTCCCGCCGGCATCGGCGGGCGGGGTGCTGGTCTGGGCCAATGTCGGCGGCGCCAGCGGCTCGATCGTGCTGAGCCTGCTGACCCAGAAGTTCGGCGTGCGCCCGCTGGTGATCGGCGCGATGACCTGCGGCGCGGTGGCGGTGACCGTCTTCGGACAGGGCTTCACCACCTTGGCCAGCCTTTCGATCATCGCCTGCATCGGCGGCTTCTTCACCAATGCGGCCACCGCCGGGCTCTACGCGGTGATCGCGCAGTCCTTCCCCGCCTCGCTGCGCGCCGGGGGCACCGGCCTCGTCATCGGCATCGGCCGGGCAGGCGCGGCGTCCGGCCCGATCGTCGCCGGACTGATGTTCGCGGGCGGCTCGTCGCTCCAGTTCGTCGCGCTCGTCATGGGCTGCGGGACGCTGGTCGGCGCCATCGCGCTCGGCCTCGTCCGCTACCGCGAAAACACGATCGCCTGAGTAAAGGCCACCGCCGTGGCCGGCCCGAGATCGGCCGCGGCGTCGAGAGGAACAGCCAGAATGTCGAATAGAATTCCGGGTCGCACCGGCCTCCTTGCCACGACCCTTCTTTCCCTGATGCTGGCGGCGCCCCCCGCGCTGGCGCAGTCGGTCGCCCCCGACGACGACGCGCGCGATGCCCCGGGCGGACCGCAGGCCTCCGCCTCGCCGCCGGGCATCCGCCCGGCCCGCTCTCAGCCCGTGCCCGCCGAGGCGATCCCCGGCGGCCGCAAGGGTCCGCCCGGCGTCCCGCAGGCGATCCGTTGGACCGAGGACTGGTCGAAGGTCCCCGCGCCCGATGCCCCCTTTATCGAGAAAATCCGCCACATCCCGGTCGATACCGACGACGACTTCTACCTCTCCATCGGCGGCGAGGCGCGGGTCTACTACACCGACTGGCACCACTCGGCGCTGGGACTGCGGACGGGCGACAACAATGACCTCGTCCAGAGCCGGCTGCGCCTGATCGGCGACCTCCACCTCGGCCCGAACCTGCGCGCCTACGTGGAGCTGGGAGACAACCGGGAATACGGCGAGGAATTCGCCACCACCCCCAACCGCGACAAGCTGGACGTCTACCAGGCGTTCGTCGACGTCACCGTGCCGCTCGGCGATGCGGGGAGGATCACCGTGCGCCCGGGCCGCTTCGAAATGCCGCTCGGCAACGGCAAGCTGGTGGGCGTGCGCGAAGGGCTCAACATGCGGTTCACCTACCAGGGCGTGCGCGCGACCTACATCCTGCCGGGCAAGGTCTCGGTCGATGCTTTCGCGGCGCGCCCGATCGAGATCAGGCCGGGCACCTTCGACGACCGCGGCGACCCCGCGCGCAGCTTCCACGGCGTCTACGTCAGCGCGCCGGGGGCGATCGCCGGGTTCGGCGCCGACCTCTACTGGTACGAGATGAACCGCGAGAGCGCGAACCTGCGCGAAGGCACCGGCGCGGACGACCGCAACAGCTACGGTGCGCGCCTGTGGCGGCGCAATGCGACCCTGGACTTCGACTTCGAAGGCACGCTCCAGCGCGGCACCTTCACGCAGCAGGACATCAAGGCCTGGGGCGTCCTGTTCGAGGCCGGCTACACTTGGCCGGCGCTGCCGATGAAGCCGCGCCTGGGCCTGCGCGCCAATGCCTTCAGCGGCGATGACGACCTGACCGACGGCAAGGCCGGCACCTTCGTCGCCGCCGCGCCGCGCCTGCCGCTGTTCAGCGAGGCGGCGTTCTTCAACTTCTCGAACCTGATGGACCTCTACCCTTCCGTGACGGTGAAGCCGCTGGACAACGTGACGGTCATGGCCGGCCCCGACTTCCTGTGGCGCCAGAGCAAGGCGGACGGCGTCTACATCGGCCCGGCCGGCTCCTCCTTCGCGCCCTATGGCGATACCCGTTACATCGGCACCGCGTTCAACCTCGAAGCCTCGTGGCAGACCACGAAGCGGCTGAGCTTCCGGCTGTTCGAAACATACTTCGATCCCGGCTCCGCGTTTGAGGCGGCGGGCGGCAAGAAGGGCAACTATTTCGGCGTGATGTCCAATTACCGCTTCTGACGGGCGATTTCGCCTCTAATTCCGCCGCCTTGGTCACAATCCGCCGGGCGGCGGAAACTAAATGCCCTGTCCGCGCGCTACTGCGCATCATGGACGGAACGACACAGCTCGATGCCGACACCGGCCACACCGCGGACCCGGTCCGCAGGCAGCGCCGCATGCGCATCGTGCGCAACGTCGTCCTGACCTTCGTCGGGCTGATTTTTGCGGTCTGGCTGATCCTGTTCATCACCAAGGGCCGCTTCCTCAAGCATCCGTTCGAGAGCGTCGCCTCCTCCCTCACCGACCGCAAGGTGAGCGTCGCGGGCGACTTCCAGCTCTACTTCGCACCCCTGCGCATCAAGTTCCTCGCCGAGGGACTGGACGTCGCCAACCCGCAGTGGGCAGGCGAGCCGAGCCTGTTCGCCGCGAAGCGCATCGAAGCGCGCATCGCCCCGCTGTCGCTGCTGTTCGGGCGCCGCCATATCTACACGCTCGACCTCGACCAGGGCCGCGCCGACCTTGAATGGGACAAGCCGCACCGGAACAACACTTGGACCTTCGGCGCTGAGGGTGGCGGCAAGCCCTTCGAGTTCCCGCGCATCGACCGCGCCACCGTCAGGGGCACGACGATCCGCTACCTTGACCCGCAGATGCAGCTGCTGGCGAACCTCAAGGTCGATCCCATCGTCTCCACCGACGCCCGCATCGGCAAGGCCGTGTCGGTGAGCGGCGACGGCAAGCTGCGCAGCACGCCGTTCCGCCTGACCGCCCGCCTGCTCTCCCCCGACGCGACGGTCAATCGCGGCGAGAACAAGCTGGAACTCAGGGCCTGGGCGGCGAACAGCGTGATCGACGTCGCGGGCACCCTCCCCTCGATCGCCGACGTGGAGGGCGTACCGCTCCAGGTCCGCGCGCAGGGCCGCGACCTTTCCGACCTGCTCGGGGTGATCGACGTGGTGATCCCGCAAACCCGCCGCTACGACCTCAAGGCGCAGATGGTGAAGGACGACAATGCCTACCGCTTCACGAAGCTGGCGGGCACCTTCGGCCAGTCCGACCTCGCCGGCAGCTTCACCGCGACCAACGGCGAGCGCCTGCGCCTGAACGCGGACCTCACAACCCGCCGTCTCGACATCGTCGATGCCGCGCCGTTCATCGGCTACAACCCCGACATCGTCGCCTCCAAGGGCGCCGTCGCCGCCGCTGCCGCTACCGGCGCGGGAGCCCAGCGCGTGCTCCCCGACGCGGCGCTGCCGGTCGCCTCGATGCAGCGCTTCGATGCGACCCTCGACTGGAAGATCGGTGTCGTGCGCTCGCGCAACGTGCCGATCGAGAAGATCGCGATGAAGCTCACCCTCGACCACGGCCGGCTGGCGCTTTCGCCCCTGACCTTCTCGATGGCGCGCGGAGACGTGGCCTCCGACCTGATCTTCGACACCCGCCAGCGTCCCTCGGCGATCAGCTACGACATCCGCCTCTCCCCTACCCCGATGGGCCGACTGCTGGCGGGCTACGGCCTCGCCGAGGCGGGAACGACCGGGACCATCAAGGGCCGCATCAAGCTGGACGGCCGGGGCGATACGATTCACGATTCGCTCGCCAGTTCATCGGGCCGCATCGCCTTCGTCATGCCACAGGGCGCGCTGTGGACTCGCAACATCCAGCTCGCGGAACTCGACCTCGGCACGTTCGTCCAGAAGATGTTCCAGGACAAGCTGAAGGAGCCCGTCCAGATCAACTGCGGCGTCGTCGCCTTCACCGTGCGCGGCGGCATCGCCTCGACCGACCCGATCCTGATAGATACGAAGAAGAACGTCATCACCGGGCGCGGCGCCTTCAGTTTCGGCACCGAGGCGGTCGACATAGCTTTCCGGGCCGACGGCAAGAAGTTCAGCCTGTTCTCCGGCCAGTCCCCGGTCGGAATAGGCGGCCACTTCGCCTCGCCCTCGCTCAACGTCGTGAGCCCCGAATTGCTCGGCCGCGCGGGTGCGGGCCTCGGGCTGGCGGTGGTGGCGACCCCGGTCGCCGGGCTGCTCGCCTTCGTGGATGTGGGCGATGCCAAGTCCGCCGCTTGCGGCCCGGTCCTCTCGGGTGCCAGGGCCACCGCCCAGCGCACCTCCAAGGGCAAGCCGCGCGACGACGTCGGCAAGGGCAAGCAGAAGCCTAAGGACTGAGCCTCAGCGGAGGCGGGCGGCGGTAAGTTGCAGGGACTGCGGCGCGACGAGCGGGTCCCAGCCCAGCTTGGCGATGACGTCGTTGCTCTCGACCGCGCGGCGACCGGGCGCGAGCGACCAAGTGACATGATACGTGCTGCCATCGGGTCGATCGGTCGCCCCCTCGACGGCGACCACCAGCGCCTCCACGCTTTCGCCGTCGTCCACGTGGCCCACGACATGGCCTGCACGGTCAGCGGGTAGCGGGGTGTCCCCGGTCTGGCCGGAGGCGAGCGTCACGTGATGGGCGACGACGTTTTCGTAGCGGGGCGGGAACACCGCCAGGAGCTGGCGGCGCCGCTCAGGATCGAGCAGCCAACCGATAACGATCTTTTCATCCTGTTTGGCGGCCGCGACCTGCGCACGGCACTCGGCCTGCTGCTTCTCGCCTTCCAGCACGAAGTCCGGACGCGCCGTCAGTTCGCCCAGCGCCCGCTTGGCGATGCCGATCACCTCGCCGGCGATCCCGCTCGCCTTGCGCTTCACGTCATCCATTGCCCGTCTCCCGTTCGCCGGCAGCGCCCCTTGTCACGACGAGCGGCGGCCGCCGCGCACCATTTCCTCGATCCACGAGAGCAGCAGCTTGCCGTAGGCGTTGCGGCAGGTCTCGTCGCGCATCGCATGGTCGGCGCCCTTGAGAATGCGGTAGCTCACCGAATTGCTGCGCTGGAATGCGGCCATGAAAGAGCTGATCGCGGCGTGGGGCACGTAGTCGTCATGCTCGGATTCGACGATGAGCACGTCGCCGCCGAACATCTCGCACGCCGCCAGCGCCTTGTCGCTGTAGCCGGTGCGGAAGTGGCTACGGTAAGTCATCAGCTCGTCGCGCGGCAGCAGGGCCTTGGGCACGTCCCAGTGGTCGTCGGGGTAGAGCGCGGGTACCCGCAGCGCCAGCCACGAGACCGCCCGCCGCGCCGTCAGCAGCGCGGCCAGATAGCCGCCGTAGCTGGTGCCGACCACGGCGATCGCCGTCGGGTCGACCTGCGGCTGCGAGGCGAGGAAATCGTAAGCGGCCAGCACGTCCGCCAGCCCGTCCTCGCGGGTGACGAGGTCACGCTTGCCGTCGTGCCGGGCATGGCCGCGCAAGTCGAAGGTGAAGCAGATGCAGCCCATCTGCGCGATTTCCTCGGCCCGCTGCAGGTCCTGCTCCTGCGACCCGCCCCAGCCGTGGATGAACAGCACGCCAGGGATGAGCTTGGCAGGCGAGAGCAGCGTGCCGTCGAGCTGCTCGTCGCCGACCGCGATGGTGACCGGATTGCGTCCGTCCATCACTGCACCGCCGCGTACTTGGTGAGCGGGCCGACGACCGGGTCCATGCCGCTGAAATAGATCGCGGCGCCGGGCGGGGCGGCGTCCACCTCGCCGTAGATCTCGACCGTGGCGGCGTCGACCTGGCCGAGCGACGGGTCGGCGGCGAAGGCTTCGAAGGCGGCGATCTCCGCGCCGCTCGCCCCTCCTGCACGCCAGCTCTGTTCGAGCACGCCGAGGCGCGGGCGGCCGTGAAGGTCGCGCCCGGCGGCGACGTCGTAGTTGCGGCGCGAGGCGAACATGGCGGGATAGGCCGCGAACACGGCAGCGTCGTAACGACGGGCCTTGTCGATGACTTCGGCCAGCTCAGGATCGAGGTCCATCGCCAGAAGCTCGTCCCAGCCGCCGCGCACGCAGTGCAATTGCGAGCCGCCGTAGACCTCCTCACCGAAGTTGCTGACGGTCAGCGCCTGGGTGCCCCAATAGGCGACCGAGCGCCCGAACAGCCGCACGAGGCCGACGCTGTAGGTGCGCACGTCCTCCAGGTTCTCCTCGATCACGAGGCCGCTCGTCGCCAGTTCGTGCGTGTCGAGGGCGAGGACGGCTGCGTCCAACTGCGCGATGTCGCGCACCACCGTCTGCCCCCGGCCCGAGGTGGCCTCGACGTCCTTGAGGCGGATCGGCCCGTGCTCCAGCAGCAGGCGCCCGGCGGCCTGCGCATCGGCCTGCGTGAAGACCGAGAACCCGCGCAGCACCGCATCGCCGAGATCGGCGGCGAGGCCGTGCGCCCAGCCCGCCGGAGCCCGCGCGTCGGCGAAGGGCAGGCCGTGGCTGATGACCTTGGTGGCGACGAAACGCTCGGGCACGACGCCGCCGTAGAGCTGTTCCTCCCGCCGGATGCCGAGCAGCGCCGCCGCGCCTGCCAGCATCGTGTCGTCGGGCACGAGGAACTGGCCCGGCCGGGGCGTGCCCTCGGCGGCCACCACCTCGCCCCCGCACAGCTGCGCGAGGCGCCGCACGATCTCGGTCCGTGCGGACCGGTCGTGGAGGTTGGTCATGTGGGCATCCGCCGTGGCGCAGGCGCGCACCGTACAGGTCGAGGTTTGGGCATCCATGCTCGTGGTCCTTTCGACACGCGGGTCATGGATGTAACGTGGCAGGGAAGGTTGGGTTTCTCCGGGGCGCTCCGGGTCCGGACGCAGGAACACCCCACGCGGCATGCGCCGCTGGGGGAGCCCGAAGGCAAAGTTCATTCCATTTCAGATACTGCCTGGTGCGGTCGAGAAGACTCGAACTTCCACGGGCTTTCGCCCACAACGACCTCAACGTTGCGCGTCTACCAATTCCGCCACGACCGCATATTTTCGGGGCTGGATAATCATCCGCCCCCGGCAGGAGCGGGCCATTAGCAAAGGGTTCCATACCCTGCAAGCGGCTTGCGCCGTTTATTTTCACTTTGATGAACTTTCTTGCCCCGGCCCGCACGAGAACCCCGGAAAAGCGTCGATTTCCGCGAGATTGGCGCTGGCTCTCCCCGATAATGCGCGATCGATCACCGTCCGAGCCCCGCGCATTTCGCAAGTTCTGGATAAAGCGCTTCCCCGGCCTTGCGCCCCACTACCCCGCTTTGGCAGGAGCGAGGCGTGAGCGCGAACATCGTGATCGGCCAGACGCCGCAAGGCCAGCCGATCGAGATCGACATCAAGGAACTTCTGGCGACCCGCCTGCTGGTGCAGGGCAATTCCGGGTCCGGAAAGTCGCACCTGCTGCGCCGGATCCTGGAAGAGAGCGCCACCATCGTCCAGCAGGTCGTGATCGACCCCGAGGGCGACTTCGTATCCCTCGCCGAGCAGTTCGGGCACGTGGTCATCGACGGTTCCGCCTATGGCGAGGCCGAGATCGCCCGGCTCGCGGCGCGTATCCGCCAGCACCGCGCATCGGTCATCCTCGCGCTCGACGAGCTGGAAATCGACCAGCAGATGAAGTGCGCTGCGCAGTTCCTCAACGCCCTGTTCGATGCCCCGCGCGAGCAATGGTATCCCGCGCTCGTGGTGGTCGACGAAGCGCAGATGTTCGCCCCTGCCGCCGCCGGCGAAGTTTCCGAGGAAGCGCGCCGGGTCAGCCTCGCGGCGATGACCAACCTGATGTGCCGCGGGCGCAAGCGCGGCCTCGCAGGCGTGATCGCCACGCAGCGCCTCGCCAAGCTCGCCAAGAACGTCGCGGCCGAGGCCAGCAACTTCCTGATGGGCCGCACCTTCCTCGACATCGACATGATCCGCGCCGCCGACCTGCTCGGCATGGAGCGGCGCCAGGCCGAATCGATCCGCGACCTCGCGCGGGGGCAGTTCCTCGGCCTAGGCCCCGCGATCGCGCGGCGACCGGTTTCGGTGAACGTCGGCTCCGTGCGCACGGGTGCCAAGTCGGTGACGCCCGGCCTCACCCCGCTGCCCACCGCGACCACGGCGGAACTGCGCGAGCTGCTCCACGAGAACCTTCACGTCGAGCTGGAGCGCCCCGAATTCCCCCGGCCCGCGCCACGCACCGAGGACGCCGAATCGCTCGCCCGCCGGATCGCCGCCAACGAAGTGCTGGAGCCGACCAGCTCGCAGGCCCGCGAACGCGAGCGCGAGAGGGAACGCGCCGAGCCCGGCGCCGAGGAAAGCCGGGCCGCCATTACCGAGATCATGAACGCCATGGCGCAGGAGGACGACTGCACGTTCCAGTCCTCGACCACGCTGTTCCAGGACTTCTCGATCCGCTGCCGCATGAAGGGCATCTCGGTGCGCGGGCTCGACGCGACGATGTTCCGCCGGGGCTTCGCCGCCGCACTGGCGGGTATCGAGGACCCTGACGACGAGCGCTGGACGGACCTCATCAACCTGTCCAAGCACGTCCCCGACGATGCGCTGGCGACGTTCTACGTCATCGCCCGCGCCGCCATAGACGGCCAGCCCTGCCCCGACGACATGGACCTCGCACGGATCTACGGCACCAGCTCGCCCCGCCGCGTGCAGCGTCTGCTCGATTATCTGGAGAAGGACGGGCTGATCGTGGTGCGTACCGATTTTTCGGGCAAGCGATCGGTCGGCCTGCCCGACCTCGGCGTGACGACGAGCCCGGTCGAGGCGTGACGCCCCCCGGGCTTCACGCCCGCGCCGATCCGCTGTAAAGCCCGTCCATGGCCGAAATCGTCAACCTCCGCATGGCCCGCAAGGCGAAGGCCCGCGCCGCCGGCAAGCTGGAAGCGGACGCCGCCCGCGCCCGCCACGGCCGCACCAAGGGCGAGCGCCTGGCCTCCGAAGCCGAGGTCGCCCGGATCGACCGCTTGGTCGACGGCGCGAAACGCGAGAACAGGGAAGACTGATGCGCTCGACTTACGAGGAAGCCAGCGTGCGCCTCTACCACCTCGACGGCGGCGCCGAGGGCGGCGCGGCGAACACGCTGTTCTACGGCCCGCTGTCCCAGGCCATGCTCATCGCCGAACAGCAGCCGGAAGAAGTGCAGGACGGCCTGTTCATCGCCACCGACAACGACGTGGTGGCTTACCTCGACCTGCTCGAGAGCTGAGCCTCAGGCGGCGGCAAGCCGACTTGCCTGCCGTCCCGCTTACTCACGCCCACATCCGATCAGTCAGACCGGAGCCTCAGAACTTCGCCTGCACGCCTGCCGCGACGTAGTGGTCGCCGATGTTGCCCTTCACGTCGATGAACGGGGCCAGCGGCATCGCGACGATGCCGTAGCCGCGCAGGTCGTTGCCGATGAAGCGCGCGCCGAGGCCGAAGGACAGCGACATCGGCAGCTTGTACATCGCCTCGACCTTGCCGAAGATCTTGGTGCCCGAATTGTCGCACTTGCCGTCCGAGACCTGCTCGCCGTCGGACGTGCGGATGCACTGCGAATCCTGGTTGTCGTAGCCGTCGTGGTCGCGCTTGTGGAAGAACGCGCCGACGCCCGGAGTGATCGAAAAGCCGCCGTCCTGGATGATCGGCACGCCCACCGCGAGTTCGCCGCCCCAGTCGCCTTCCGAGCGCGCGACATTGGCCTCGGCGGTGACGGTCGCGGCGGTGGCGGGCACGGCCACGGCGAGGGCGCAGGCCCCCAGCGAGCCTGCGAGAAGGTACTTCATGATGGGTCCCTGCTCCTTGAAACCGTTTGCTTTCGCGGGGCTAGTTTCAGTGCGGAGCAGGGGCAAGGCAGGTGGATTCGGTCCGTCCCGGCAAGGACTCGCCCTGTCGGTTTCCGGCGCTTTACGCCTGGAACACCACCTCTGTGCCGGTGTGAACCATCTGCGCGAGGCGCGCGGCGTCCCAGTTGGTCAGGCGCACGCAGCCGTGGCTTTCGGTGCGGCCGATATTCTGCGGCTCGGGCGTGCCATGGATGCCGTAGTGGTCCTTGGAAAGATCGATCCACACGACGCCGACCGGCCCGTTCGGACCCGGAGCGAGGCGCTTGGCCTTGTCGTTCTTGTTCGCGTCCCAGAACAGGTCCGGGTCGTACTGGTAATCGGGGTTGCGCGATTCGCCCTTGATCGTCCAGTTGCCGATCGGCAGCGGATCATGGGCACTGCCGGTGGTCACCGGGAACTGCGCGATGAGCTTGTCCGCCTTGTCGTAGACCCGCAGAGTGCCTTGCGACTTGCTGACCACGATCCGCTCCGCCTCGGGCTGGTCGGCCGCCACGCCGAGACGCTGGAGCGTGTCCGCCCAGCCGCGCTCGTCGCCATCGATCGTGGCGAGCGGCACGTTGGCGACGCCTGGCACGCGAATGGTGCGCCCGCCCGCCAGCGCCGTGTTCGGACCGTTCAGCGTCATGAGCGTGTCCGGCGTGGTGTGGAACCGCTCGGCCAGTGCCTCGGTCATCGAGCGGTAGCCGAGGTGGTCGAAGCGGGCGAGGTCCGCCGTCCTGTGCGGCAGGTCGCGCACGAACGGGCCGCGCGCGAAGGCTGCCGGGATCACCACCAGCCGCGTCGCGGTGGTGCCCTGCCCCTTGAACAATGCCTGCTGCGTCGCGGCGTCGAGCTGGCCGGTCGCCGGCAGTCCGCGCGATTCCTGCAGGGCGCCGAGGGCCAGCTTGTACAACTGCCCCTCCTTGCCGTCGATCACCCCGGGCGAGAAGCCGAGGCGGTCGAGCACCACCTGCGCGCGCATGATGAGGCTGTCCGCCGATTCGGTCTCACCCCCGCCCGGCGCATCGGCGAAGGCGAGCGTATCGGCGCCCCCGACTTTGGACGGCTGGGGTGCGGGTTCGTCGCGCGATCCGCAGGCGGAGATCAGCACGAGCGCGGGCAGGCAGAGCGGAAGGAAGCGTTTCAAGCGGACACCCGGTGTTATTGTTCTATGCCGTCTCAACGCGCCAGATCGCCCCGGGATGCACGGTTGCAACTCGGCGCCCAAACCCTCGCGCTGAACCCTTGTGATTGTGCTGCGCGCCCGCTTGCCATACCGGAGCGCGACATGAGCAAGCTCGATTCCCATCTCGAGGCGGCGCTGGCGCGGATCGGGCGCGCCGGGCAGCGCCGCATCCTGCGCACGACGGCCCTGCTGCCCCGTGGCCGGGTGGAGCGCGGCGGCGCCGCGCTGCTCGACTTCTCCAGCAACGACTACCTCGGCCTCGCCCGCCACCCCCTGCTGACCGCGCGCGCGGGAGAGTGGGCGGCGGCATACGGCGCGGGCTCGGGCGCCTCGCGGCTGGTGACCGGGACGAGCGAGGCGCATCTCGCGCTCGAGGCCCGGATCGCCGCGTTCAAGCACTGCGAGGCGGCGCTGATCTTCGCGAGCGGCTGGCAGGCCAACGCGGCGGTGATCCCGGCGCTGCTGGCGGCGGCTCCGGGTACGGCGGTATTCACCGACCGGCTGGTCCACGCCAGCATGCACGCCGGGCTCGCCATGGCCGGCAGTCGCCAGCACCGCTTTCGCCACAACGACCTCGACCACCTCGAAGCCCTGCTCGCCGAAAAGGGCGCCGAGGCCCCGGCGCGCCTGATCCTCACCGAATCGGTCTTCTCGATGGACGGCGACCTCGCTGACGTCGCCCGCCTCGCCGACATCGCCGAGCGCCACGACGCCGCGTTGTTCATCGACGAGGCCCATGCCACCGGCGTGCTCGGCCCCGGCGGACGCGGCCTCACGGCGCTGGTTCCGGGCCGCGTCGACGTGGTCATGGGCACCTTCAGCAAGGCGCTGGGCGGTTTCGGCGCCTATGTCGCGGGCTCGCAGGCGCTGATCGACTACCTCGTCAACGCGGCGAGCGGCTTCGTCTTCACCACCGCCCCGCCGCCCGCCGTGCTGGGCGCGATCGACGCCGCGCTCGACCTCGTGCCCCAGATGGACGCCGAGCGCGCGCATCTGGCCACACTGGGCGACCGGCTGCGCACGGGCCTCACGCGCCTCGGGCTCGACCACGGCGAATCCTCGACGCAGATCGTCCCGGCCATGATCGGGCCGGAAGACGAGGCCATGGCTCTCTCCGCGCGGCTGGAGGAGGCCGGCTTCCTCGCCTCCGCGATCCGGCCGCCGACGGTGCCGCCGGGCACCAGCCGCCTGCGCATCGCCCTGCGCGCCACGCACTCCGAGGCCGATATCGACGCGCTCCTGGCTGCGATAGAGGCGCACCGGTGAAGCTGCTGTTTGCGCACGGCTGGGGTTTCGACCGGCATTTCTGGGAGCCGCTTGCCGCGCTGCTGCCCGAGTGGGCGCACGCCATCGACGACCGCGGCTACTTCGGCGCGCCCGAGACGGCGCCTGTCGATGGTCCCTGCGTGGCGGTGACCCATTCGTTCGGCACCATGCGCGTGCTTGCCGCGCCGCCGCCCGGCCTCTCCGGGATCGTCGCGATCAACGGGTTCGAGCGCTTCACCGCCGTCCCCGGCCGCGCGGGCGTGCCGGTGCGCGTGCTCGACCGCATGCTGCGCCGCTTCGAGACCGAGCCGCGCGCCGTCCTGACGGAATTCCGCCGCACCTGCGGGAGCGAGGCGCCGTTCGCAGAGATCGACGCCGCCCTGCTCCAGGCTGACCTCCTGCGCCTGCGCGACGCCGCCCCGCCGCTGCCGCGCGTGCCGGTGCTGACGATCCAGGGCGGGCGCGATCCGCTGCTGCCCGAAGCCATGCGCGAGGGCGCCTTCGCTGGCGCCGACGTGCGGCGGCTGGACCACGGGGCGGGCGGGCACCTGCTCCCCCTCGAAGCGCCGCAGCTCTGCGCCGCCGCCGTGCGCGGCATGGTCGAGAGCCTATGACACGGCGCGAGCGCATCCGCGACGCCTTCGCCGCCGCGCCCGATTACGACGACCACGCCCGCGTCCAGCGGGAGGTGGCGAACCGCCTCGCCGCGCGCATCGCCGCGCTGGCCCTGCCGCGCGCTCCGCGCGTGCTGGAGATCGGCTGCGGCACCGGCTTCCTCACCGGAGCACTGGCCGAGACGGGGCTCGGCGGCGAGTGGCTCGTCACCGACATCGCCCCCGAAATGGTCGAGCGTTGCCGGGCCCGCCTTGGCGCGCCGCAGCATGGCCGCGCGCTCGACTTCGCCGTGCTCGACGGCGAACGCGGCACGCCCGCAGGCGGCCCCTTCGACCTCATCTGCTCCAGCCTCGCGGTGCAGTGGTTCGACGATGCTCCCGCCGCTCTCGCCCGCATGGCGGGATGGCTCGCGCCCGGCGGGCACCTCATGGTCACCACGCTCGCACCCGGCAGTTTCGGCGAGTGGCGCGCCGCCCACGAGGTGGAAGGGATCGCGCCCGGCACCCCCGCCTTCGCTCCAGTCGAGAATTTCGCCGCCCTCTCCCTCACGTCGCTGACGGTGGAGCGCCATCTCGAAAGCCACGCCGACCCCCGCGCTTTCCTGCGCGCGGTGAAGGCGATCGGCGCGGGCACTTCGCATCCCGCGCACCGCCCACTGAGCCCCCCCCAGTTGCGCCGCGTCATGGCCAGATTCGCCCAAAGCGGATGCGAAGTGACGTACGAGGTCGTGACCTGCCACCTCCACCGCGCTAGGTGACACGCCCATGACCACACGCCCGATCATCGTCACCGGCACCGACACCGGCATCGGCAAGACCGTGTTCGCCGCCGCCCTCGCTGGAGCGCTGGGCGCACATTACTGGAAGCCGGTGCAGGCGGGTATCGAGGACGAAGGCACCGATGCCCAGCGCGTCGCGCACCTCTCGGGCCTGCCGCGCGCGCAGGTGCTGGACGAGGCCTACCGCCTCGCCACGCCCTGTTCGCCCCATCTCGCAGCCGAGATCGACGGCGTTGCGATCGACCCCGCCCGGCTCGCGCTGCCGAAGCTCGATGGCCCGCTGGTGGTCGAGGGCGCGGGCGGCGTGCTGGTGCCGATCTCGCGCAGCGAAACCTATGCCGACCAGTTCGCCCGCTGGGGCGCGCCGGTCGTACTGGTCGCCCGCACCCAGCTCGGCACGATCAACCACGCCCTGCTTTCGGTCGAGGCGCTGCGTGCGCGCGGCGTGCCGATCCTGGGCGTGGCCTTCGTCGGCGAGCCCGTCGAGGACAGCGAGGCGACGATCTGCGCCATGGCCGGCGTAAGGCGTCTCGGCCGTCTGCCCCGGCTCGATCCGCTGACGCCCGAAAACCTGCGCGCCGCGTTCGCCGCCGCCTTCCGGGTGGAGGACTTCGCATGACCGGCTCGGCGATCTGGCACCCCTTCACCCAGCACGGCCTCTGCGAGCCCATCCCGCTCGTCACCCATGCCGAAGGCGCGCTCCTGCACACGGCGGACGGGCGCACGGTGATCGACGCGGTCTCGTCCTGGTGGGTGACCACGCATGGCCATTGCCACCCGCGCATCATGGCTGCCGTGGCCGAGCAGGCGCAGAAGCTCGACCAGCTCATCTTCGCCGGCTGGACGCACGAGCCTGCCGAGGCCGTCGCCGCCGGGCTCACCGCGATCATGCCGCCCGAACTGACGCGGGTGTTCTTCTCCGATTCGGGCTCCACCAGCGTCGAGGTCGCGCTCAAGATGGCGCTCGGGTACTGGCACGCTCGCGGAGAGGCCCGCCACCGCATCGTGGTGATGGAGCATTCCTACCACGGCGACACCATCGGCGCGATGTCGGTGGGCGCGCGCGGCGTGTTCAACCGCCCCTACGAGCCGCTGCTGTTCGACGTCGGCCGCATTCCCTTCCCGGCGGCAGGCCGCGAACATGATACGCTCGATGCCCTCGAAGCCCTCTGCCGCGAAGGCCAGACCGCCGCGCTGATCGTGGAACCGCTGATCCTCGGTGCCGGTGGGATGCTCGTCTACGGGCGGGAAACGCTGAAGGCGATGCGCGAAATCTGCGCGGCGCACGGCGTCCTGTTCATCGCTGACGAGGTGATGACCGGCTGGGGCCGCACCGGCACGCTGCTCGCCTGCGAGCAGGCCGGGATCGTCCCCGATATTCTGTGTCTTTCCAAGGGCCTGACCGGCGGCTCGCTGCCGCTGGCGGTGACCATGGCGACCGAGCCGATCTTCGAGGCGCACTGGTCCACCGACCGGGCCCGGATGTTCTTCCACTCGTCCAGCTACACCGCCAACCCGATCGCCTGCGCGGCAGCGGCCGCCAACCTCGCCATCTGGCGCGAGGAGCCGGTGATGGAATGCGTGACCGACCTCGCCGCGCGCCAGTCCGCCTGGCTGGAGAAGCTCGGTCGCTTCTGCCATTTCGAGAACCCGCGTACGCTGGGCACCATCGCCGCGCTGGACCTCAGGACGCTGGAGTCCGGCGGCTACATGGACAGCCTCGCCCCCGAACTCATGGCCTTCTTCCGCGAGCGGGACGTTCTGCTGCGCCCGCTCGGCAACACCGTCTACGTGATGCCGCCCTATTGCATCACCGACGACCAGCTCGACGACGTGTGGAACGCCATAGGCGAGGCCGTTATCTCGTTCTGAGGGCAGGCTCCAAGGCCCCCTACCCTCACAACTCCATGACGCTGGGCTTGCTGGAGCGCTCGATCATCCCGGTCGTGCGCTCCCCGTCCCAGGTGTAAAAGGCGTGGCTCTGCTGGACGATCGGCCAGTCCTTGGGCCAGTCGGGCGGGAGAACGTGGCCGCCGCGCGAGCGGGTGTTGGCGAACGTCAGCCCGCCGATCTCGACGCGGCGGCCGTCCACTGTTTCCAGCACGCAGGACACGTCCTCGCCGCCGGTTACCAGCTTGCGCAGCCAGGGGATGCCGACCGGGCGCGCGCCCGTGCGAACGCCGTCTTCGATGATCCAGCCTTCGGAATAGCTCGGCGGCTCACCCTCGCGCGGGGGGTAGGAGTTGAAGCCGAAGGCCCGGCCGCTGGGGAACACGGCGGACTGCCAGCAGTGGCCCCAGAACCCGGCGAAGGCGCGGAAACCGGTGCGGCGGATGCGCAGGCCATTGGCGTTGAAAGCCTGCGTCTCACCGTCGACGGTGAGGGTGCCGGAGGCCCGGAACAATTGCTCGTAGCGCGGGCTCATGTAGTCGCCCTGCTTGCCGCCGAGCGCCTCGGCCGCTTCGGGCAGGATCGAGCCGGGTTCCCACGGGATCGCGGCCATGCGCATGTCGATGTCGAAGGAAATTGCGGCCCATTCCTTCTCCTCGAAGTCGGGGTTCTCGAGGATTTCCTGCGCGCTGGTGATAGCGACCGGGCCTTCGAAGGTCACGGTCCAGCGGCGAAACGGCTCGACGCAATCGAAACGGATCGGGCCGGTGGCGCGCACCGTGGGCCTGCCGTCAGCCCCGTAGGCGCTCTGCGTTTCCCCGTCGCCGCGCCGCGAATAGAGGCGGCCATCGGCGAAGGCTATGTCGAGCCAGAGTTCGTGGCGGTCCCACTGCGCGCCGACGGCTTCGACGCCGACCCGCATGGCGAAGAGGCCGTTTTCCTCCTCCAACCAGACGTTCACGGCGTCGCGGATGCCGTCCTCGGGCCGCTCGGCCACGACGTACTCACGGGTTTCGGGCAGGCCGCCCGACAGGTCGGTCGCTTGGGTCGCCATGGCACTTCCCTCCTCTTATTACAGAGGGGAGGCTGTCACGCCGCTGCGGCAAGGTCACGCCCCCAGCGGCGCGCCTCGGCGATATTCGGAGCCGGGGCTCAGACGTAAGGCGGCTTGTCGCGGCCGGTCGGGCTGGTAGTGAAGATCTCGCAGCCGTCCTCGGTGATGCCGATCGAGTGCTCGAACTGCGCCGAGAGCGACTTGTCGCGGGTGACTGCCGTCCAGCCGTCGGACAGCAGCTTCACCGGCGGCTTGCCGAGATTGATCATCGGCTCGATGGTCATGAACATGCCCGGCTTGAGCAGCGGCCCGGTGCCGGGGCGGCCGGCGTGGACCACCTCGGGGGCATCGTGGAACAGGCGGCCGAGGCCATGCCCGCAGAATTCGCGCACCACGCCGTAGCGGTTGGCTTCGGCATAAGCCTGGATGGCGGCGCCGATGTCGCCCACGCGGTTGCCCGGCTTGGCCTCCGCGATGCCGATCATCAGGCACTCGTAGGTCACGTCGACGAGGCGGCGGGCCTTCAGCGGCACGTCGCCGACGAGGTACATGCGGCTGGTGTCGCCGTGCCAGCCGTCCAAGAGCGGGGTCACGTCGATGTTGACGATGTCGCCGTCCTTGAAGGTCTTCTCGGACGGGATGCCATGGCAGACGACATGGTTGATCGAGATGCAGCACGAATGCGCATAGCCCCGGTAGCCCAGCGTGGCGGGCACGGCGCCGCCGTCGAGCGTGAGTTCGCGCACCTTGTCGTCGATCGACGCGGTGGTGACGCCGGGCTGCACCAGCGGCGCGATCTCGTCGAGGATGCGCGCGGCGAGCTGGCCGGCGCGGCGCATGCCTTCGAAGCCTTCGGGGCCGTGCAGCTTGATGGTGCCGTCACGCAGGAGGGCTTCCTCCTGGCCGGGCTCTACGATCTGGTATTCGGTCATGTGTCCCAGATAGCACGCCTGCCCGGAAATTGCGAGGCTAGGGCCTCACGGAAAACGCCGCGCGGTACTGCGGCTTCAGCGCGGCAATGACCTTGGCGGTCACCGGCACCGTCACCTCGTAGCTGCCCTCGGCATAGGGCCCGGCCTCGTAGGGGGCCACCAGCACGCCGATGCGGTCGAAGGTGCGGCGGTTGGTGGAGCCCAGGATCACCGTTTGCGCGGTGGGGTCGATGCATTCGGTGAACATCTGCCCGCTGCGCTGCACCGGCTCCCCTCGCTTCTTCGAGCGCTGCTGGTCGAGCATGTCGCAGAACGGCGCCTGGATCGCATCGCGAAGCGCGTCCTGGCTGGCGAAAAGGTCGCCGGGCTTGCGCGCGGTGTCGGCTTCGCGGTCCCACAACAGCGCGTCGTAGTTGGTCATGCCGTGTGCGCCGCCCGAAAATTCGTAGAGCTTGGAGGAGAGCGAGAGCCAGCCGGGCAGGTCGGTCACCACCTTCCACTCGGCCTGCCGTTCGTAGGCGTGGAAGGGGAAGCCGGCCTTCGCCGCGTCCGCCTTGCCGCTCCGCGCGGAGGCATCGACGTCGGTCTTGGCGGCATCGAGGCGCTGGTCGAGCATTTCACGAAGGCCGGGGATCGCCGCCGCCTGGTCGGGATAGGAATAGGCGAAGGTGTAGGCTTCGTTCTCGACCTTCTCGGATCGCCCCATCGCAGCGGGCGGCGTTTCGGTAGGCGCTTCCGAGGGAGCCGCCGCTTCCTCGCTCGCCGTCTCGGAAGCGCCCGGCTGGGGCCCGCCCCAACCGTTGCAACCTGCCGCCGCCAGGGCCATGATCGCCACCCAACCGCCGTACCGCATCAAAATTCCTCTCGCACTCGGGTTAGCGGGAAGGCTAGAGAATCAGCGCATGAGCGACAAGAACGCATTGATCCAGCCCGATCGCGGCCAGAAGGCCGTTTCCATCCACCTCGTCGAGAAGGACGGACTGGAGAAATTCGTCAAGGGCCTGAGCGTTCCCCAGCGCGCCGCGATCGAGGCGAACCGATTCACCGGCGCCGCTGGCGACTACGCCGTGATCCCGGATGGTGACGGCTGGGCGGCAGTGCTTGGGGTTGCGAACACGGGTTCGCTGACGAGCTGGTGCATGGCCAAGCTGGCGGAGAAGCTGCCGGCGGGCACCTACCGCCGCGTCGGCGGAGAGCCGGGTGCGGCGATGCTCGGCTGGATTCTCGGCCAGTACAGCTTCGATCGCTACCTCTCCGATCCCGAGGACGAAGGCCCCCGCGTGCTGCTGACCGGCGAGCCCAAGGGGATCGACGCCGCCACTGCAGAGGCCGATGCGGTCATGCTGGTGCGCGACCTCGTCAACACGCCCGCCGAGGACATGGGCCCCGCCCAGCTCGAGGCCGAGGCGGAGAACCTGCACAAGGCCTTCCGCGCCGAGATCCGCGTGACGCGCGGCGACATGCTGGAGCGCGAGTTCCCGATGGTCCACGCGGTCGGCCGGGCCGCCGCCCGCTCTCACGCCCCGCGCATGATCGAGCTTGAGTGGGGCGACCCCAAGCACCCACGCGTCGCCATCGTCGGCAAGGGCGTGTGCTTCGATTCGGGCGGGCTCGACATCAAGCCGGGCTCGGGCATGCTGCTCATGAAAAAGGACATGGGCGGCGCGGCCCATGCACTGGCCCTTGCCCGCCTCGTCATGGGCGCGAACCTGCCCGTGCGCCTGCACGTGCTGGTCCCGGCGGTCGAGAACGCGATCGCCGGCAATGCCTTCCGCCCCGGCGACGTGCTGCGCAGCCGCGCCGGCATCTCGGTCGAGATCGGTAATACCGACGCCGAAGGCCGTCTGATCCTGGGCGATGCGCTGACCCGCGCGGGTGAGGACAAGCCCGAGCTGATCATCGACTTCGCCACCCTCACCGGCGCCGCGCGCGTCGCCGTCGGCCCCGACCTCCCCGCGCTGTTCACTCGCGAGGACGCGACGGCCGAGGCGCTGTTGGCGTCGGGCAAGGCGGTCGACGACCCGTGCTGGCGCCTGCCGCTGCACGAGGGTTACCGCGAATACCTCAAGTCCGACATCGCCGACATCAACAATGCCGGCTCCAGCGGGTTTGCGGGGGCAAGCACGGCGGCACTGTTCCTCGACCGGTTCGTGCCCAAGGGCCTCGACTGGGCGCACTTCGACACCTTCGCCTGGCGTCCCGCCGCCAAGCCCGGCCGCCCCAAGGGCGGCGACGCGCTGGGCCTTCGCGCGGCATGGCACATGCTCAGGGCGCGCTATACCTAACTTGCGAAGCGCCCATGACCCGGCTAAGCGCGCCCATCTTTGCTTTTGGAGACGCACCGACGTTGGCACCTGTGGATTCGTATACCCGCCCTCCCCGGACCGAAGGCATGCTTGCCATGACCGGGCCGAGCGTGCGCGCGGATCCCGGCTGCCTTCCGGTTCGCGGCGACCTGGCGCACATCAAGCTCGCCGGGCTTTACTTCGTCCCCCACTACGCCGCGCCGATGCCGCGCAAGGTGATCGCGAACGCAGTGCTGCGCGCGACCGGGCGCGCTGACGGCGAGGTCGTGATGGACCTGCCCTCCGCCGCGACCTTCAACGTGCTCGACATTTCCGGCAAGTGGGCGTGGGGGCAGCTCGGCGAGGATGGCCCGGTGGGCTATGTCGCGCTCGGCCAGCTTGAGGCCCAGGCCTGATGACCCGCAGCGTCTTCATCGACGGCGCCGCCGGCACCACCGGCCTCGAGATCGCCCAGCGGCTCGCCGGCCGCCCCGAATTCGACCTCGTGACCCTCAGCGACGAGCGCCGCAAGGACGACGCCGCCCGCGCCGAGGCTCTGAACGACGCCGATTTCGTGATCCTGTGCCTGCCGGACGACGCTGCCAAGGCCGCCGTGGGCATGATCGCCAACGATCGCACCCGGGTGATCGACGCCTCGTCCGCCTACCGCACCGCGCCGGGCTGGGCCTACGGCTTCCCCGAAGTCACCGGCCGCGACGCGGTCGCCTCCGCCATGCGCGTCAGCAATCCGGGCTGCTATCCCACCGGCTTCATCGCCCTCGTCGCGCCGCTCGTGCGCGCTGGGCTGCTGCCGGCCGACTGGCCCTACGTCTGCCACGCCGTCTCGGGCTATTCGGGCGGCGGCAAGGCGCTGATCGCCCGTTTCGAGGCCGACACCGACATCGCCTTTCGCGCCTACGGCCTCGCGCTGGGCCACAAGCATGTGCCGGAAATGCAGGCCCACGCCGGCTTGGCCCACGAGCCGATCTTCGCGCCCGCCGTGGTGCCCGCGCACCGCGGCATGCTGGTCGAAGTGCCGCTGCACCTCTCGATGATGCCGTCTGCCGGCTCGCCCGAAAGCCTGCGCGCCGCGCTTACCGAGTTCTACGCCGGCAGCCCGGTGGTGAAGGTCGTGGACGACCAGCCCGACGAACTGCTGCTGCGCGGCTCGATGCCCCCGGTCGACAGCCTGATCCTGCGCGTGCTGGGCGCGAAGGACGGCAAACAGGCCCGCCTGGTCGCCATGCTCGACAACCTCGGCAAGGGTGCCAGCGGCGCTGCGGTGCAGAACCTCAACATCATGGCTGGCCTCGACGAGACGGCGGGACTCCGGCTCTGACCCAGCGCGGCGGGCTTCAACACCCGCACTGCACAATTTACGGGCACGTCGTGCCTGAAACTTGAACAGAACTTGGCCCACCAAGGGGTGCGGCATTGCCACAGTGGGTCAGTTGACGGAGTAAATGGTGCAAATGCGGTCTTTTCGCGGTTGCACACTTGGCCTACCACTGACCCCGCCGCATTGGCACGATTCTTGATGGGATTCGCGCGCGAGGCATCTGGTTCCCGGACCGGTTCCTCCTACAAGACAGTCCGGGTGCAAGTGCAGGGGTCCAGGCAGGCGTGAAGAAGATCGAAGCCATCATCAAGCCGTTCAAGCTCGACGAAGTGAAGGAAGCGCTTCACGAAGTGGGAGTCTCGGGCATCACCGTCACCGAAGCCAAAGGCTTCGGGCGCCAGAAGGGACACACCGAACTCTATCGCGGCGCCGAATACGTCGTCGATTTCCTGCCCAAGGTTAAGCTCGAGGTCGTCGTTCCCGACGCGCTCGCCGACCGCGTGGTCGAAGCGATCGCCGACGCTGCGCAGACCGGCCGCATCGGCGACGGCAAGATCTTCGTCGTTCCCGTCGAAACCGCCGTGCGCATCCGCACCGGCGAGCGGGACGACGACGCACTCTAAGCGCACCGCACCTGATTTCCGGCTCCGGCTGGGCGCATCTTCCGGCTCATGCCGGGTTTAGTTTTCCGGCTCACGCCGGGTGTAATTTTCCGGCTCATGCCGGACTGGGGGACAAACCGGCTGGGGGGCCGGCACATGTCCCGAGTTCCCAATCCACCCCTATCCTCTTTCGGGATCGGAAGAGTAACACTGGAGAACCAAGACCATGGCAACTGCAAAGGACGTCCTGAAGAGGATCAAGGACGAAGAGATCGAGTGGGTCGATCTCCGTTTCACCGACCCCAAGGGCAAGTGGCAGCACCTGACCATGGTTTCGACGGTCCTGGGCGAAGATGAGCTGGAAGACGGCCTCATGTTCGACGGTTCGTCGATCGAGGGCTGGAAGGCCATCAACGAGTCGGACATGATCCTCAAGCCCGACCTCGACGCCGTCTACGTCGATCCGTTCTCGGCCACCCCGATGCTGATCCTGTTCTGCGACATCGTCGAGCCTTCGACCGGTGAACTGTACGCCCGCGACCCGCGCTCGTGCGCCAAGCGCGCCGAATCGTTCGTCAAGTCGGCCGGCTTCGGCGACACCGTGTTCGTCGGCCCCGAGGCCGAGTTCTTCATGTTCGACGACGTGAAGTTCTACGACGGCTACGACGGCAACGGCTTCAAGATCGACGACATCGAACTGCCGGGCAACACCGACAAGTCGTACGACACCGGCAACCTGGGCCACCGCCCGCGCGCCAAGGGCGGCTACTTCCCCGTCGCTCCGGTCGATTCGGCCACCGACATCCGCGCCGAGATGGTCTCGACCATGATCGAAATGGGCCTGCCCTGCGACAAGCACCACCACGAAGTGGCCGCTGCCCAGCATGAGCTGGGTCTGACTTACGGCACGCTGGTCACCACCGCCGACCGCATGCAGATCTACAAGTACGTCGTGTGGATGGTCGCACAGGCCTACGGCAAGACCGCTACGTTCATGCCCAAGCCGATCATGAAGGACAACGGTTCGGGTATGCACACGCATATCTCGATCTGGAACGACGGCAACAACACCTTCGCGGGCAACGGCTACGCCGGCCTGTCCGAGAACTGCCTGTACTTCATCGGCGGCGTCATCAAGCACGCCAAGGCCCTCAACGCCTTCACCAACCCGACCACCAACAGCTACAAGCGCCTGGTCCCGGGTTACGAAGCCCCGGTTCTGCTGGCCTACTCGGCCCGCAACCGTTCGGCCTCGTGCCGCATCCCCTACGGTGCCGGCACCAAGGCGAAGCGCGTCGAATTCCGCTTCCCCGACGCGATGGCCAACCCGTACCTCTGCTACGCATCGCTCCTGATGGCCGGCCTCGACGGCATCAAGAACAAGATCCATCCGGGCGAAGCGATGGACAAGAACCTGTACGATCTGCCCCCGGCCGAACTCGCCGAAGTGCCGACCGTCTGCGGTTCGCTGCGTGAAGCTCTGGACAGCCTCCAGGCCGACCACGCCTTCCTTCTCGAAGGCGGCGTGTTCACCGAGGACCAGATCGAAGCCTACCTCGAACTCAAGTGGCCCGAAGTGCTGCGCTGGGAAACCACGCCGTCGGCCGTCGAGTTCGACATGTACTACAGCCTCTGATCCCTCGCGGGTAAGAGACTGGCGACCAGTTCGCCGAGAGGGGCGTCCGGAGCAATCCGGGCGCCCTTTCTCATGGACGGCGAAACGGTGTAACCATATCGGTTTCCTACATAGCTTTGTCGCATTATCGTTCCAGCTTTCCTCAAGGAGCAAGGCCATGAACAGGAAGCCGATCTTCGACGCCGTCCGCCGGATGCTGGACCGGGGTTTCACACAAGCCGAAGTCGCCACGCTCGACCAGGCGATGGACCTTGCCGCCGGGGCCGCGCCCGCCGCGCGATCGCTGGGCCCCGCCGGCGCCGCGCTCATCAAGAAGTGGGAGGGCTGCGCCAGACGCCAGGCCGACGGCAGTTTCGCCGCCTATCCCGACCCCGGCAGCGCCGATGGCAACCCCTGGACCATCGGCTGGGGCTCTACCGGCCCAGATCTCCGGAAAGGCACCATCTGGACGCAGGCGCAGTGCGACGAGCGCTTCGAGGCGGATATCGTGGCTTACGTCAGAGAGGTCGCCGACTTTCTGGGCACGGCCGCTACCAGCCAGAACCAGTTCGACGCGCTGGTGTCGTTTCACTACAATACCGGCAGGATTCGCTCCGCCACGCTTGGCAAGCTGCACCGGCAGGGCCTTTTTGCCGCCGCGCAGGCCGAGTTCGGCAAGTGGATCTTCAACGACGGAAAGCCGATGAACGGCCTGAAATCACGCCGGGCCGACGAGGCGCAGCTTTACGGGACACCATGACACAGGTTGAGGACCCAAAAACTCCATCCCGGCTCATCGACGAGCGCATCGCAAGTCTGGGCGACTGGCGCGGCGAGACGCTGGCGAAAGTGCGCGCGCTCATCCACGAGGCGCTCCCGGACGTGGTCGAGGAGTGGAAGTGGCGCGGCGTGCCGACATGGTATCACGGCGGCGGCATCGTCTGCACCGGCGAGACCTACAAGGCCGCAGTCAAGCTGACTTTCGCCAAGGGCGCCGCGCTCGCCGATCCGACAGGACTGTTCAACGCCAGCCTCGAAGGCAACGTCCGCCGCGCGATCGACCTCCACGAAGGCGATGCGATCGACGAGGCGGCGCTCAAGGTGCTGTGCCAGGAAGCTGCTGCTCTCAACACGGCGAAGAAGAAGCGCTGACGTTGCGTCAGTGCGGCGCCGCGCCGATCTCGACGCCGGTCTTGTCGTGGAGGGCGAAGCGGTCGACGATCTGGGCGCTGGCTTCGTTGTAGCCGATGACCTCGACGGTGCGGCCCTCGCGGCGCAGGCGCTCGACGACCTTGTCGAGCGCGCCAACGGCGGAAATGTCCCAGAAGTGCGCCTTCGAGACGTCGATGATGACGCGGTGCGCCTCCGCCTCGCCCTGGAAGGCACGGGTGAAGCGGTCGACCGAGGCGAAGAATATCTGGCCCGAGACACGGTAGGTCGCGCCCTCGCCCGTCACTTCGCCCTCCACCGCGAACATGCGCTGCACCTTGCCGGCGAAGAAGATCCCCGAGAGCAGCACGCCCGATAGCACTCCCAGCGACAGGTCCTGCGTGGCGACGACCACCACCACCGTCACCAGCATGACCACCGATGAGGTCGGCGGATGGCGGCGCAGGTTGGAAATCGAACTCCAGCTGAAGGTGCCGATCGAGACCATGATCATCACCGCCACCAGCGCCGGCATCGGCACCCGGCCCACGTAGGGACCAAGAACCGCCAGCAGGAACAGCAGGAACGCGCCGCCGACGAAAGTCGAGAGCCGGCCGCGCCCGCCCGAGGTCACGTTGATGACAGACTGGCCGATCATCGCGCAGCCGCCCATGCCGCCGAGCAGCGCGGAAACCACGTTGGCGCCGCCCTGCCCCATGCACTCACGCTTCTTGTCGCTGTCGGTGTCGGTCATGTCGTCGACGATCTGCGCGGTCAGCATCGATTCGAGCAGGCCGACCGCCGCCATCGTCAGCGAATAAGGGAGGATGATCCGCAGGGTATCGAGCGTCAGCGGCACCTGCGGCAGCGCGAAGCTGGGCAGGCCTTCGGGCAGCTTGCCCATGTCGCCGACGGTGTGGACGGGGAGGCCAAGGCCGATGCTGATCGCGGTCAGCAGCAGGATCGCCACCAGCGGCGAGGGCACGGCCTTCGTGACGCGCGGGAACAGGTAGATGACGGCGAGGCCGCCCGCGATCATCGCGTAAGTCTCCCAGCCCACTCCGGTAAGCTGCGGCAACTGCGCCATGAAGATCAGGATGGCGAGCGCGTTGACGAAGCCGGTGATGACCGAGCGCGAGACGAACTGCATCAGCAGGTCCAGCCGCAGCAGCCCGGCGATCCCCTGGACCACGCCCATCAGGATCGTCGCGGCGAAGAGGTATTCGACGCCGTGCTCGCGCACCAGCGGCGTCACCAGCACCGCGACGGAGGCAGTGGCGGCCGAGATCATGCCGGGACGCCCGCCGATCAGGGCGATGACCACGGCGATGGCGACGGAGGCATAGAGGCCGACGCGCGGGTCCACCCCGGCAATGATCGAAAAGCCGATCGCCTCCGGGATCAGCGCGAGCGCGACGACGATACCGGCGAGCACGTCACGGCGCGCGGACGCGCCATCGGTGAACCACTCCCGGCGGTAGCGGGTAAGCGAATGGGACATGGAGTTTCCACAACAAGGCACACTGGGCGCAGAAATAGGCGCCGGGATCGGATGATGTGTGATGTTGTCCGGCGGATCGGCGGCCGGAATAGCCACCCGGAATTGCACCGGGTCCTTGCGAGTGCGGCGGTGTTAGCGGAGGATACCTCGCCTGGGCAAGAAAACTCGTGCCGTTCCGCTCAGCCCTTCGAGATCGCGGCCATGCCGTCCTTGGGCCCGGCCGCGTCGTCGCGGCTGCGGGGGTTCGAGACGGCGGCGGCGATCAGGCGGTCCTGGTCTGCGGGGTCGATACGCTCCCACCCGGCGCGGCCGAGCTTTTCCATCGGCCGGTAGCGCACCTTGTACTGCATGCGCGGCGAACCTTCGACCCAGTAGCCGAGGTAGACGTAGGCGAGGCCCATCTCGTTCGCGCGGCGGATGTGATCGAGGATGATGTAGTTGCCCAGACCCTGCCGACCTTCGTGGTGCGGGTCGTAGAAGGAGTAGATCATCGACAGCCCATCGCACTGGCGATCGGTGAGGCAGGCGCCGACGAGGCGGCCGGGCTTGACGCCGTCCGCCGAGGGTTCACGGTATTCGACGACGTAGCTGGTGACCGGCGTGTGCTCCACCATGTCGGCGAAATCGACTTCGTCCATGGTGGTCATCCCGCCTTCGGGATGGCGGACCGAAAGGTAGCGCTGGAGCAGGTCGAACTGCTCGCTTGTGGACCAGGGCCGGCAGACGGTGGCGACGAGGTCCCCGTGCGCTTTCATCGTGCGCTTCTGCGTCCCCGAAGGCACGAATTCGCCGGTGACCACGCGCACCGACACGCAGGCGTTGCAGTCGATGCAGGAGGGGCGGTAGGCGACGGTCTGGCTACGGCGGAAGCCGATGCGGCCCAGCGCGTCGTTCAGCGAATCGGCGTGGGGGCCCTTCAGCTCGGTGAATACCTTGCGTTCGCTGCGGCCCGGAAGATACGGACACGGCGCCGGGCTCGTCACGAAGAAGCGGGGAAATCGAACCGGAGCCGTCACCGAACTAGGTCTTCCTCTTGCATGGTGGCCGGCGCTGCGTCCGCCCCTTTCCCGAAATATGCATAGTGCGACAGCGTGTTGCGAGTCTTTTAACCACAGGAACCGATCGGCCTGCAGCGAAATCGCGCCGTACCGGTGGCAACGGCGCGCGACTGTCCCGGTACGGGGCGCCGAATAAGCGGAACCTTACGTAACCGCCTGTCCCGCGCAAGACCTAATCGAGGGACCTGTCTACTCGGTCTCGACCAGCTTCACTTCGTAACCCTCGCGGCGCAAGGCGGAAACGAGGGTCTCGAGCTGCTGCTTGTCGCGCGCCTCGCACTCGATCTCGGTGACGAGGCCCTTGGCGGGAAGGTGCGTGAAGATGCGCTGGTGGAAGACCTCGATGATGTTCACGTTGTGCTCGTGGAACACCTTGGCGACCTTGAACAGGGCGCCGGCGCGGTCCTGGAGGCCGATGCGCAGCCGCGCGAGGCGGCCAGAGCGCGCAAGGTCGCGCAGCAGCACGTTGGCGAGCAGGCGCGTGTCGATGTTGCCGCCCGAAAGCACCATGCCGACCTTGCGGCCGACGAACAGCTCGCGGTTGCCCAGCACTGCGGCGAGGCCGGTAGCGCCGGCGCCCTCCACCAGCGTCTTCTCGATCTGCAGGAGCAGGCACAGCGCGCTCTCGATCGCCGGTTCGCTCACCAGCAGGAACTCGTCGAGCAGGTTGCGCAGGACCTTGGACGTGAACAGCCCCGGCTGGATCACGGCGATGCCCTCGGCGAGCGTGTCGCCGCCGATCGGCAGGTTGGTGCCCTTGAGCAGGTTGTACATGGACGGATAAAGCTGCGCCTCGACGCCGACCAGGCGGATCGCCGGGTTCATGTCGCGCGCCACGGTGCCCATGCCAGAGGACAAGCCGCCGCCGCCCACCGGCAGCACCAGCGTGTCGATATCCGGCACGTCCTCGAGCATCTCGAGCGCGACGGTGCCCTGCCCGGCGGCGACGTGGGGGTCGTCGAAGGGATGGACGAAGGTCAGGCCCAGCTCGGTCTCGAGCTTGCGCGCGTGGGCATTCGCCTCGTCGAAGCTCTCGCCCTCGAGCACGACCTTGCCGCCCACGCTCTCGGTCTGCATGATCTTCACGGTCGGCGTCGTCTTGGGCATCACGATCGTGACGGGAACGCCAAGCCGCGTGCCGTGATAGCTCAGGCCCTGCGCGTGGTTGCCGGCCGAGGCGGCGATGACGCCGCGCGCCTTGCGGTCCTCCGGCAACTGGAGGAGCGCGTTGAGCGCGCCGCGCTCCTTGTAGGCGGCGGTGAACTGCAGGTTCTCGAACTTGAGGTAGATGTCGGCGCCGGTGATCGCGCTCAGCGTGGCGCTGTACTCGGTCGGCGTACGCACGACCTTGCCCGAAATTCGCTCCGCCGCCGCGCGAACGTCGGCTGCGGTCAGCGGGGCGTCGCCGGTGGCGGCCCCGGGAGCGGTGTTGAGCAGAGTTTGGTCCATGGGGCCGCGACTAAAGGAAACCGCGACGAATTGAAAGCGGAGTCGGGCCCGTTGCACGTACCTCCACGGTTTGCTTTTGGCCAAAACGCGCTAGAACGCGCTCATGAGCGAAAGCACGATACAACGCCGCAAGGTGTCCATGATCGGTCTCGGCACGATGGGCGGCGCGATCGCGCGGCACATCGGCGAGGCCGGCCACGAACTGACGATCTACAACCGCACGCCCGAACGTGCGCGCAAATGGAACGAGGACAACCCCGGCCTCGCCCACCGCATCGCCGCGAACCCGGCTCATGCGGCGCAGGACGCCGACGTGGTGATCACCTGCGTGGGCAACGACGACGACCTTGCCGACGTCGTGCTGGGTCCCAACGGCGTGTTCCGCATGCTCAAGAAGGGCGGCACCTTCATCGACCATACCACGGTCTCGGCGCGCATCGCGCGGCAGATCTCGGTCGAGGCCCGCGACCTCAAGATCCACTGCGTCGACGCGCCGATGACCGGCTCGCAGATCGGCGCGGAGAACGGCACGCTCACTCTGATGTGCGGCGGGCGCGACGATGCGATCGAGGCCGCGCGCCCGATCATGGAGGCCTATTCCAGCCGCATCGTCCACGTCGGCAAGCCCGGCTCGGGCCAGATCGCCAAGATGGCGAACCAGATATGCATCGCGGGCAACGTCGCCGCGCTGGCCGAGGCGGTGCGCTTCGCGCAGGCCTCTCACCTCGACATGGGCAAGGTCTACGAGGCGATCTCGGGCGGCGCCGCGCAGTCGTGGCAGATGGACAACCGCTGGACCTCGATGGACGCGGACGAGTTCGACTTCGGCCTCGCGATCGACTGGATGCGCAAAGACCTTGGCCTCAGCCTGGAGGAAGGACGCGGGCTCGGCGTATCGCTGCCGGTGGCGGCGCTGGTCGACCAGTTCTTCTCGGACATCCAGGCCCAGGGCGGCGGCCGGCTCGACACCAGCGCCATCATCAAGCGGCTCCCGAAGAAGGGCAAGAAGTGAAGCATTCGATCGGGGCAGCCGCCGCGCTGCTCGCCGGGACCGCGATGACGGCGCCCTTCCCTGCGTCCGTGGCCCACGCCGACGTCCTCGTCGACAACGTCGAAGGTGTGACCCCTGACGGCCGGGGCGGCGTCGAGCATTTCGAAGGCTTCCTCATCAGCCCCGACGGCCACGTCCTCCAGGTGTTCCACAAGGGCGAGAAGCGGCCGAAGAAGGTCGACTACCAGGTCGACGGCAAGGGCCGCGTGGTCATGCCCGGCCTGATCGACGCCCACGCACACGTCATGGGCACCGGCTTCGCGAAGATGACACTGGACCTCTCCACCGTAAGGACGCTGGATGAGGCGCTTTCGCGCGTGGCTGCATGGGCCGCCGCGCACCCCGACGCGCCGTGGATCCTGGGCAGCGGCTGGAACCAGGCGGACTGGTTCAAAAGCGGGGGGGGGCTGGATCGCATGCCCACCGCCGCCGAACTCGACGAAGTGACCGGCGGCAAGCCCGCCTGGCTCACCCGCGTCGACGGCCATGCCGGCTGGGCCAACTCCGCCGCGCTCTCGGCCGCCGGGATCACCGCCGCTACCGCCGACCCGGCGGGCGGCCAGATCCTGCGCGTGGGCGGCTCGAAAGCGCCTGCGGGCGTGTTCGTGGATGCCGCGACCCGGCTGGTGGAGGCAAAGCTCCCCCGTGTGCGTCCCGAGGACCGCGACACCGCGCTGGGCGAGGCGCAGCTGGCGTTCCTCGCCTCGGGCGTGACCACCGTGGCCGACATGGGTTCCACGATCGAGGACTGGCAGACCTTCCGCCGCGCCGCCGATACCGGCGCTCTGCGCGTGCGCGTGGTGTCCTACGCCGCCGGCATCGACGCCATGACCCTGATCGGCGGGCCCGGGCCGACGCCCTGGCTCTACGACGACCGGCTCAAGATGAACGGGGTCAAGCTCTACCTCGACGGCGCATTGGGTTCGCGCGGGGCGTGGCTCAAGGCACCTTATGCGGACGATGCCAAGGCGAAGGGCCTGCCGCAGATGAACCAGACGCAGCTCGGCAACCTGATGAGCCGGGCGGCGATGGACAACTTCCAGGTCGCCGTCCACGCCATCGGCGACGAGGCCAACGCCACCGTGCTCGATTCGATCGAGGAACTGTCGGCCACCTACAAGGGCGACCGGCGCTGGCGGATCGAGCATGCCCAGATCGTCGATCCGGCCGACATCCCGCGTTTCGGCCGCAACGGTGTGATCGCCTCGATGCAGCCGCAGCACGAAGCCTCCGACCGCCTGATGGCCGAGGCGCGGCTGGGCACCGCGCGGCTGGCGGGGGCCTATGCGTGGAAGTCGATCTCGGCCGCCGGGGCGACGCTCGCCTTCGGGTCGGACACCCCGGTCGAGCCTGCGCATCCCTTCGAAGGGCTCGCCGTGGCGATCACCCGGCAGGGCGCGGACGGGCAGCCCGCAGGCGGCTGGCAGCCGCAGGAAACGCTTACCCGCGAGGCCGCTCTGGCCGCCTACACCACCGGCGCGGCGTACTCGCTGTTCGCGGAAAGCCGCCTCGGCCGCATCGCCAAGGGCTACCGCGCCGACTTCCTGTTCGTCGACAACGACCCGATGACCGCCACGCCCGAGCAGCTTCGCGCGACGCGCGTGCTGGAAACCTGGATCGGCGGCAAACTGGCGTGGTCTGCGGCGCAGGACGGCGGCAAGGCCGGGGTTCGGCGCGAGAAGGGCGCGCGGTAAAGCGGGGCCCGCTCAGCCAGGGACCGCGGGCGTGCACCGAGGTCTACCCCGCCCCACATCCGTTCGTGTCGAACGAATGAGGGGTTTTTCAGTAGAGGAAACGGTTGCCTGGGCGGCCCGCGATCCCGGATCAGGTCCGGGACGACGTTGCTTTCCTAAGGCAGCACGTCCGCCACCGCTTTGCCGGCGGCTTCGGCTTCCTTCTCGATCGCCTTCTCCTCGGCCGCGCGCTCCTTGGCGTCGCGGCGTTCGGTGAACCACATCAGCAGCAGCGTGCCCTCGAACAGCATGAGCAGCGGGATCGCCAGCAGCAGCTGCGAGATCACGTCGGGCGGGGTGGCCACGGCGGCGATGATGAAGATGCCGACGATCGCATAGCGGCGCGCCGCCACGCATTGCGCGCGGGTGACGATGCCGGCGCGGTTGAGCAGCATCAGCAGGACCGGCAGCAGGAAGCTGATCCCGAAGGCCAGGATGAACTGCATCACCAGCCCGAGATAGTCGCCGGTGCCGGGCAGCGCCTCGAGCTTGAGGCCGCCCTTCTGGCCCTCGAAGCTGAGGAAGAAGTGGAACGCGGTCGGCATCACCACGTAGTAGGCGAGCGCCGCGCCCATCGTGAACAGCACCGGGGTCGCCACGAGGAAGGGCAGGAACGCCTTCTTTTCCTTGGCGTAGAGGCCCGGCGCGATGAAGGCCCAGATCTGGTTGGCGATCACCGGGAAGCTGACGAAGAAGGCCGCGAACATCGCGATCTTCACTTCGACGAAGAACGCCTCGTAGAGCTTGGTGTAGATCAGCTTGCCTTCGCCGGGCGGGAACGCGGCGGTCAGGGGCCGGACCAGGAACGAGAAGATGTCGCCCGAGAAGTAGAAGCACACCGCGAAGGCCACCGCGAAGGCGAGGAACGCGCGCAGCAGGCGCCCGCGCAGTTCGATCAGGTGCTCCATCAGCGGAGCCTGCGAATCGTCGATGTCGGCTATGCGGAACGGCTGCATGGCGGGGGCCTCAAGGCGGTGGAGGCGGCAGGTGCAGCTCGGCCTGCCGGGTTTCGGTGTAGTCTTCGGCCTTGTCGCCCTGCGGAACGGGTTCGGCGGCGACCGGAGAACTAGAGGGCGCCTGCATGTCCTCGGCGGTGGGGTGCATGGAGGGCAGCTGCGGGCTGGCCTTCATGATCGCCTCGTTCTGCTCGCGCCACTTGCGCTCCATGTCCTCCAGCTCGGCTTCGCGCACCATGGCGTCGAGACCGGACCGGAAGTGGTTGGAAACCTTGCGCATCTTGCCAATCCAGCGGCCAGCCGTGCGCAGCGCCATCGGCATGTCCTTGGGGCCGATGACGACGACCGCCACGATGACGATCATCAGGAGTTCGGATGCGCCGACGTCGAACATCGTGCGTCAGTCCCGCTCGCTCAGACCTGCTCGTTCTTGGTTTCGACCGGCGTCGCCACCGGAGCAGGCGCCACGGTCGGGGCCGGCTCGACCTGCTGCGAGGCGATCTGCGCAGGGGTCGGGGTCGGCGTGGTCGCGGCGGCGGCCTTCTTGGCCTCCTCCTCGTTCATGCCTTCCTTGAAGCTCTTGATGCCCTTGCCGAAGTCACCCATGATTTCCGACACGCGGCCGCGTCCGAACAGCACGAGCACGATCACGAGAACGATCATCCAGTGCCAGATCGAGAAGCTACCCATAACCTCAACTCCAAAAGCCACGGCCGATTCCGACCGTCATCGGGCCCATCTAGGCGCTTTGCCGCCAAGTTGAAAGCCTGTCATGGTTCTGTCTTTCGCCCGTCACGGCTCAGTCAGGATCGGCTTCCGCCGTGTCCGGCCTGCCGGTTTTCGGCGGTCCGAGAACCGCCTCGATCATGTCCTCGTCGACCGGATCGAGCAAGCCCGCCGCGCGCAGTTCGTCGATTCCGGGCAGTTCACGAAGCGAGGCGAGCCCGAAGTGGTCGAGGAAAACCGCCGTCGTCGCGTAGATCACCGGGCGCCCCGGCACCTCGCGCCGGCCGGCGACGCGCACCCAGCCGGCCTCCAGCAGCACGTCGAGCGTGCCCTTGGCCGTCTGTACCCCGCGAATCGCCTCGATCTCGGCGCGGCTGACGGGTTCGTGGTAGGCGACGATCGCCAGCACTTCGGTCGCGGCGCGGCTGAGGCGGCGCAGCTCCTCCTTCTCGCGGCGGAGCAGGTGGGCGAGGTCGGGCGCGGTCTCGAAATGCCAGCGCCCGCCGCGCTCTACGAGCTGCACGCCCCGGCCTTCGTAGTGGCCCTTCAGTTCGGCCAGCGCGGGACGGACCTGCACCGCGCCCTTGTCCCCGAAGCCGAGGTGGAGGGCGAGCTGTTCGGCGCTCAGCGGTTCCTCGGCGGCGAACAGGGTGGCCTCCACCGCGCGGACGAGGTCGTCGGGAGGTGTGATTTCGAGGTCGCTCACGGCTTCATCGCCCGCAGCCTGAGCGGCCCGAACGTCTCGTCCTGCGCGATCTCCGCCCGCCCGGTGCGCGCCAGTTCCAGCGCGGCGACGAAGCTGGAGGCGAGCGCGGAACGGCGCAGGCGCGGGTCGGCCCAGGTGTCGTGCGCGGGCGGCAGGAATTCGCGCAGGTCCATCCAGTCGATCGCGACGCCCAGCATCGAGGCGACGCGCTGGATAGCGCTGTCGAGCGTCATGACCATGCGCTCGCGCACCATGTGGACGACCGGCTCGGAGCGGATCTTCACGTCGCCGTAGGCGCGCACGAGGTCGAACCAGTTGCACTGCCAGAGCGACTTGCGATCGACGCGCAGTCCCTCCGGCGCGCCGCGCACGAAGACGTCGCGGCCCAGCCGGTCGCGCCCCATCAGCCGCGCCGCCGCCTCGCGCATGGCGCCGAGCCGCTGGAGCCGCATCTGCAGGCGCAGCGCCAGTTCCTCGGGGCTCGGGTCCTCAGCCTCGCCCCGCGGCAGCAGCAGCGCGGACTTGAGGTAGGCGAGCCAGGCGGCCATCACCAGATAGTCCGCCGCCAGTTCCAGCCGCAGCGCCTCGGCCTGCTCGATGTAGGTGAGGTAGGCATCGACCAGTTCGAGGATCGAGATGCCGCGCAGGTCCACCTTCTGCCGCCGCGCGAGGTCGAGCAGCAGGTCGAGCGGGCCTTCCCAGCCGTCGATCTCAAGGTAGAGCTTGTCGTCCTGCCCCCCGGTCCGGTCCTCGCCGTCCCAGTCGCCGTCGAAAAGGTCGGGCGCGTCTGCCACGGTCAGGCGGTCCGCAGTGCTAGCAGGGCGTCGCGCTGGGCGATGAGCTGGGCGTGGTCGCCGGTCGCCGCGCCTCCGACCGTCGCCAGCGCGCGGTCGAGGCGGGCGGCGGCCGCATCGCCCATTACCGGCAGCAGGTTCGCGATGCCGACCATGTCGTCCATCTTCGCCCAGCAGTTGAGCGCGAGATCGCAGCCCGCCGCGATCGCACGCGCCGCGCGCTCCGGGACCGAGCCGGACAGCGCCTCCATGTCGAGGTCGTCGCTCATCAGCAGGCCGTCGAAGCCGATGTTCCGGCGGATGACCTCGTTCACCACGTAAGGCGAGAGCGTGGCCGGGTTCTCGTCGTCCCAGGCGGTGTAGCGGACGTGCGCGGTCATGCCGATCGGGGCGGAGGCCAGCGCGCGGAACGGCGCGAGGTCCAGTTCCAGTTCCTCCGCCGAGGCGGTGACGGTGGGCAGTTCCTTGTGGCTGTCGGCCAGGGCGCGGCCATGGCCGGGCATGTGCTTGATGCAGCCCGCAACCCCGGCGCGCGCGAAACCGTCGAGGATCGCGCGGCCCAGCGCGGCGACGCGCATCGGCTCCGAGCCCAGCGCACGGTCGCCGACGACGTCGTGGGCGCCGGGCTGGCGCACGTCGAGCATCGGGTGCAGGTCGACCGTCACGCCCGCTTCGGCGAGGTCCAGTCCGAGCGCATGGGCGTTGGCCCGCGCCGCCTCGATGGCGCTGGCGGGGGCGAGGTCGTAGAGCCGGTCGAACGCCTCTCCGGGCGGATACTTGGGCCAGGCCGGCGGCTTCATCCGGGCGACGCGGCCGCCTTCCTGGTCGACGCAAACGAACAACTGCTCGCGCCCATGGATGGCGCGCAGTTCGTCGGTGAGCGCGCGCAGCTGCTCGCGGCTTTGCGCATTGCGGCCGAACAGCACGTAGCCCGCCGGATCGGCATCGCGGAAGAAGGCGCGTTCGTCGTCGGTGAGGGTCAGGCCGGAAAGGCCGAAGATCGCCGGTGTCATGCCGGATTTGGTCGCAGAAACGAGGGCGTTTCGCAAGGAAGCGGCGGCAGCGGGGTGTGGATGCTTCACCGCCGTCCCCCCGCTCGACCGGGGACGACGCGGATTACGGCCGCATCACCCAGCCGCCGTCGACATGCACGGTCTGCCCGGTGATCCACTGCCCCGCCGGAGAGCACAGCAGCATCAGCGCGCCGACCAGCTCGTCCGGCTCGCCGCGCGGCTTGGTGGCGCAGGTCATCTCGAGGAACTTGATGAACGGCGAATCGTCCGGCACCAGCAGCTTGCCCGCGTCCGAAGTGACGTTGCCCGGCGCGATGGCGTTGCAGGTGATGCCGTCCTTGCCGAGCTGCTTCGCGAGCGTGGTGGTCAGCCCGACGAGTGCCAGCTTGGAGATGCCGTAGAGGCCGATCGCCGGAAACGCGCCGCCGCTGGTCTGGTTGACGATCCGCCCGCCTCCGCGCGCGCGCATCGAGGGGATGACCGCGCGGGCGCAAAGCAGCGCGCCGTTGAGGTTCACCGAGAATGCGCGGTTCCACGCCTCCAGGCTGACCGTCTCGCAGTTGTCGTAGCTGATATCGACCATCAGCGCGGCATTGTTGACGAGGATGTCGACCCCGCCGAACGCCTCGGCAGCCGCCCGGCCCATGGCGAGGGTGGAGGCTTCGTCGGCGACGTTCACCTCGACCGCCACGGCCTTGCCGCCCGCGGCAACGATCTCCTCCGCCACCGCCTTAGCGCCCTCGAGATTGAGGTCCGCCACGACGACGCTGGCGCCTGCCCCGGCGAGGCCCAGCGCATAGGCCCGGCCGATGGAATTGCCGCGCCCGCCGGCGCCGGTCACCACCGCCACCTTGCCGTCGAGGCGGAACTGATCGAGCGTGAAGGTCATTGGAACTCTCCCTGACGGCGGCTCAGCCCGCCGTGATACCCTTGTCGATGTTGATGCAGGCGCCGTGGAACCCGCGCCCGGCCTCGGAGGCTAGCAGCAGGACCATGTCGGCCACGTCGTCCACCTCGACCTGCCCGCGCAGGCCCGAGTAGCGCTTGAGCAGGTCGAAGTCGCAGTTCTCGGGCGGGCGGAAGTTGATGGCGATGTTGGTGATCATGCCGCCGGGCGCCACCGCGTTGATGCGGATGGGGGACTTCTGGAATTCCATCGCCATCGCCTTGGTCATGCCCAGGATGCCCCACTTGCTGGAGCAGTAGGCGGCCGCATAGGCCTCGCCGATGTACGACGCGCAGGAGGCGACGTTGACGATGGCACCGTCCGTCTCGAGCAGGTGCGGGATCGCGCCCTGCGAAAGGATGAACGGCGCGTCGAGGTTGACCGCCATCGTGCGGCGGTACTGCTCGAGCGGCATGTCGGGCGTATTGGCGAGGTAGATCAGCCCCGCCACGTTGCACAGCGCGTCGAGCCGGCCGAACCGCTGCACCGCCTCGGGTACGACGCCCGCGCAGGCCGCCGGGTCCGACAGGTCGGCGACCTGCGTGGCGACGGCCCGGCCGCTTTTCGCCAGCAGTTCGGCGGTCTCGGCCAGCGCTTCGGCATTCACGTCGACGAGCCAGAGGTCGGCGCCCGCCTCGGCGAGCTTCAGGGCGCTCGCCCGCCCCAGCCCCGAGGCGGCGCCGGTGACGAGGGCGACCTTGCCGGTCATGTCGGTGTTCATGATGCCATCCTCCTCAAGCGTGCCACGGCAGGCCCTTGGCCACCTTGTCGATCATCTCGATCACCACGCCGTTAATGCGCGAGGCCTTGGGCCAGCCGGCGTGGGTGCCGTATTGCAGGACGAATTCGAGCATCTGCGCGCCCGTGCAGTTGCCGCTCGCCATGGCGGCGTGGACGTGGCTGCGAATGGGGATTTCGGCCGCCGATTCGCACACGCCCACCAGCGTGATCCAGCGGCGCGAGGGCTCGTCGAGGCCCGGACGCCACCACATCTCGCCGAAGACGAAGTTGTTGATGCCCTGCAGGTACGGCGAATTGGGCGGGCCGGGCGGGAAGGTCATGACTCTGGCGAAGGCGGCGTGGCCACGGTCGTTGCGGACCTGCGGGTCCCATGGCTCGGGCGCGAGCGGAGGAACCTCTGCGGGCGGCAGGCCTAGCTCGGTCGCCACGCGCGTGACCGCGCGGTCGAGCTTGCCTCCGTTACCCCAGCCCGCATAGACGGCAAGGTGCAGCGCCGCCTCGCGCAGTTCGGCGAGGGTCAGGTGTCCGTTCACCAAAGCGCCGCGCACGAAGTCGTCGAGCTGGCTTTCCTCCAGCCCGCAGGTCGCCGCGCTGGCGATGGCGACGATGTGGCGCGGGCGCGGTGGGAGGCCGGGACGCGTCCAGACCTCGGCCCAGACGAAATCGCGCCAGGACTGCTCGAACAGGGTTGCCGGCTCGCGCGGGGGGCGGCCGGTGGCCGTGGCCTCGGCGGCGAGGCCGGCGGCGATGCGGGTCTGGGGGTCGATCAGGGTCATGGCCATCAGTCCTGCAGGTTGACCCAGACGTTGCGCACCTGCTGGAACTCGCGCAGCGCCTCGATCCCGCCGAGGCGGCCGTGTCCGGAATGCTTCATGCCGCCGAACGGCACGCAGGGCGTCATCGCCTCGCCCGAGCCGTTGACCTGCACCTGCCCGGCCATCATCTGCCCGGCGACGCGGTGCGCGCGGGCGAGATTGGTGGTGTGGACATAGGCGCCGAGCCCGTAATCGGTGTCGTTGGCAAGCGCGACGGCCTCCTCCTCGCTGTCGAAGGGGGTGACGACGAGGACCGGGCCGAACACCTCGTTGCGGGCGATATTGCTCTGCGGGGAAACGTCGGCGAGCACGGTGATCGGCAGGAAGAAGCCTGAGGCATGATCGCCTCCGAGCCGCTCGCCGCCGCAGACGAGGCGGGG
>NZ_AKKE01000124.1 GCF_000281975.1 Novosphingobium sp. AP12
GCGGTCGTCGAAGCCGCCGATGCCCTGCGCGCGCATGTCAGCGGCAACGACGTGACCTACGTCATCAACCGCAACATCAACTACACCAACATCTGCACCCACACCTGCTCGTTCTGCGCGTTCAGCAAGACCAGCAGCAAGGGTGGTTTCCGCGACAAGCCCTACAACCTCGACCTCGCCGAAATCGCCGGCCGTGCGCGCGAAGCGGTGGAGCGCGGGGCCACCGAGGTCTGCCTGCAGGGCGGCATCCATCCCAGCTATACCGGCGACACCTACCTCTCGATCCTGCGCGCGGTGAAGGATGCCTACCCGGACCTGCACGTCCACGCCTTCTCCCCGCTCGAGGTGAGCCAGGGCGCGCGCACGCTGGGGATGCCGGTGTCGGACTATCTCTCGATGCTGCGCGACGCCGGGCTGGGCTCGCTCCCCGGCACGGCGGCGGAGATCCTGTGCGACGATATCCGCGCGCAGATCTGCCCGGACAAGCTGACCACTCAGGAATGGCTCGATATCGTCGGCACCGCGCACCGCGTGGGCCTGCCGACGACTTCGACGATCATGTTCGGCCACCTCGAAAACCCGCGCCACTGGGCCAGGCACCTGCTCGAACTGCGCAATCTCCAGCTCGACACCGGCGGCATCACCGAATTCGTACCGCTCCCCCTCGTCCACATGGAAGCGCCGTTCTACCGCAAGGGGCAGAGCCGCAAGGGGCCGACCTGGCGCGAGTCGGTGATGATGCATGCGGTGGCGCGCCTCGCGCTGAATGGGGCGATCAATTCAATCCAGGTCTCCTGGGTGAAGCTGGGCATGGACGGCGCGGCGGCTGTGCTCGCGGCAGGTGCCAACGATCTTGGCGGCGTGCTGATGAACGAAAGCATCAGCCGCGCAGCGGGCGCCTCGCATGGCCAGCTGGCCGACGTCGCCGACATGCGCGCGGCGGCGGAAAGCGTCGGGAGGCGGCTGCGGCAGCGGACCACGCTGTACAAGGACGTAGTTGCCAACGAGATGGCGTGATGCACGCCGCGCCCTCAACCGCACGCTCCTCCCGAAAACCCACATCCCGTCGTCCCCGCGCAGGCGGGGACCCCGCTTGTTCTTTCTAGGGCGCCAAGGAAGCGGGGCCCCGCCTTCGCGGGGGCGACGGGGTGTGAGGGGGAACGGGTAGGCGGAGTTATCCGCCCCGCCTCACATCGCGCGAATGTACTGCCACATCGGCTCGGGCATCCAAGTATACTCGATGTAGTGCCCGAACACCTTGCGCGCATCGAGGTAGAGGAACTTCAGCCCGCCCTCGGCCTCGCCGGTCAGGTCGCGCTCCATCGCGATCGGGAACGCCTGCGCATCCACGCGGGCGCGGAAGTCCTCCCACTCCGGAATACGGAAGCAGATGTGATGGAAGCGCAGCGGCCCGCCGTTCGACAGGCAGTTGGCGTAGAGGCCGACCTCGTCGATCTCGTTCTCGATCAGCTCGTACTGGAGCTCGCCGATCCAGATGAAGCAGATACGGCCCTTCTGGCGTTTGGGGCCGTCGGGGGTGAGCACGGTCTGGTCGATCGGGATGATCACCGGCTCCTTTTCGAGCCCGCGTCCGCGGAACAGGTCGATCCCCGCCTCGAGATTGTCGCACATATAGGCGTTCTGGTAGTGGATGCCTTCGAGCATTTTTCTCTCCCTTGGCGCGCACGCCGCCATTCATCCTGCACCGTCATCCCCGCCTTCGCGGGGACGACGGTATGAGGATGTAGTGAGCCTCAGCCCTCCCGCGCGACGTCGTAGCGCGACAGGTAGCGTTCGAAGAGCGGCTCCAGCTCCGCCTTGCTGAGCCTGTACTGCGCCAGCTTGTATTCGTGGCGGCCGAACTTGTCCTGCGGGTTGTCGTCCACCCACTTCTGGACGCCGGCTTCGGCCTCTGCGGTCCATGCGTCGCCGAGTTGGGCGTAGACCTTCTTCGTGGCGGCGACCGGGTCGGCGACGATGTCGGCGTAGTGGACGTCGATGATCTTGTCCTCGCCGAACTTGTCGCGGAAATCCATGATCCGGTTGGCGTGCTCGGCGGCCTGCCAGGGGTAGTCC
The DNA here is from genome assembly GCF_000281975.1 of Novosphingobium sp. AP12. Classification (GTDB taxonomy): domain Bacteria; phylum Pseudomonadota; class Alphaproteobacteria; order Sphingomonadales; family Sphingomonadaceae; genus Novosphingobium. Next base: position 2,077 of record NZ_AKKE01000124.1, read on the forward strand.
TCCTTGAGCCACTCGGCGTCGATCCGGCCCATGTGCGCCTGGTGGCTGAGCGAGATCACCGAGCACAGCGAGCCGGTGGCGGTGAAGGGATCGCGGTGGGTCCAGATCACGCGCGCGTCGGGATAGACCTGGAAGATCGTCTCCAGCCACAGCGAGTGCGAGGGCTTCTTGACGTTCCACACGCCGGTGGTGTGGTGCTGCAGCACCTGCAGGAACTTCTTGTGGTATTCATAGGCGCTGGTCATGTCGCACGAGAAGATGAAGTCCTTGTAGGCCGGCAGCTTGCCTTTGGACTCGATCATCAGCGTCTTGAAGTCGTGCGCCATGAAGAACACGCACTCATTGGGATAGATCGCCGAGCCGCGGTAGTACTTGGCCATGCCGGGATTGGCCTCGAGCGCGGCCTTCTCCTGCGCGAGGCGGCCGACGGCGCGCGGATCGGTAGTGAGCAGTTCGTTCGAAGTCACCGGCGGCACCGGATCGTCGATCTCCCAGGTCAGCGGCGAGCGCCGGGTCGGGTCGGCGGCCAGCAGATTCGACATCAGCGTGGTGCCGGTGCGCGGCACGCCCATGACGAAGACCGGACGCTCGATCTTGCGCTCCAGGACTTCCGGGTTGTCGCGCATGTACTGCGACACCTTGAGACGGCCGCGCAGGTAATGGAGCGTGTCGTTGCGGGCGCGGGCGATGCCGCCTTCGCTCATCCAGCCCTTGGCGATGCCGTCGTTGAACGAGGCGGCGAAGACGTCGAGTCCTTCGCGGTAGGTGTCGCTGTCGAAGGCTTCGATGCCGGTTTCGGTCATCGCCTGTTCGATGAGGGCGTCGGCGACCAGTTGGTCGGTGGCGGTGGTAGCCATGTGTGGTGATCCTCTTCCCATCGGGCCGCTTGGGCGGCCGTCCATGGTGCGAGATAATCCGCCGGGGGGAGGGATTGGCAATGCGGGTGGACCGTCAGATCGGGCCTTTGTGTCGAGTTCCGGTCAAGACCCGACGGCGAGGCATCGTATCACGCCAGCACGCGCCCCTGCCGCTGGCGGAACGTGCTCGGGCTCGCCCCCACGGCGCGCCGGAACGCGAAGGTGAAGCTGGAGGGGGAGGCGAAGCCCATCGAGAAAGCTATGGTCTTCACGCTTTCCCCCTCCATCAGCAGGCGCTTGGCCGCTTCCATGCGGCGCTGCTCGATATAGTCGCCGATCGAGCAGGCGCGGCTGACTCGGAACCCCCGGGTCAGCTGGCGCACCGACAGCGCGCAGAGCGCCGCCAGCTCCTCGAGCGAGGGCGCGCTGAGGTCGTCGGCGAGGCGCTCGTCGATCAGTCGAAGCCGCCAGCCGGAAAGCCCGCCGGTCATCGGTCGCTCGGCCACTTCCAGGCAGTGGCGGCCCAACTCGATCGCCAGCTCGCCGCCGAGGAATCCCAGCATCCGCTGCGCCGAGAGGCCGGGGTGACGCACTTCGGCAGTGATGCGGAACAGCAGCGCGCGCATCTGCGCGCTGCCGATGTCGAGGGCGGCGGCGAGATGCGGGTCGTCCCAGGTCAGCTCGCGCCCGACGAGATCGTGGACGAGGTCGGCGTCGATCGTGCAGATGAGCGAGGCCTGCCGCCCGCTGCCGCCCTTGACGAACAGTTCCTCGCCCGGCGGCAGCGCGAAGATGTCGCCCAGCCGCTCCAGCCGGTGCGGGCCCCAGCGTTGGCGATACCCGCCGCGCGACTGCAGCGGGCGAGGGGTAAGGCACATGTTGACGTGGTAGCCGTCGCCCACCGAGTGTCGCCCGTCGGTCGGCTCGGGGATGTCGTAGCGGACGATCTGCGCGAGCACGCCGGCTGTCTCCAGCTGCGCGTCGACGCTGGCTGTGGGGCGGTGAACATCGCTGAAGGTCATCCTCGGGTCTCCGCGTGGCGCCTCATCCGCAATATGTCCCGGACGCCATCTTAGGTCCCGAATTCTATATCCCGCGACCTTGCCCGGCAAGGCGCGGGCGAAGAACATCGCGCCCACGAAAGCGCCGCTCGAAGGCGGCTCGAATGGGATAGAGGGAAGTTACATGGCTAAGGGCCTTTTCGACTGCGCGGGCAAGGTGACGGTGGTGACCGGCGGTAACGGCGGCATCGGCTTCGGCTTCGCGATGGGCGTCGCCAAGATGGGCGGCGACCTCGCGATCTGGGCGCGCAATGCGGAGAAGAGCGCCAAAGCCAAGGCCGAACTCGAGGCGGCCGGCGCTGGCAAGGTGATCGCCTACCAGGTCGACGTCTCCGAAGAGCAGAACATCATCGACGGCTATGCGCAGGTCATGGCCGACTTCGGCCGCGTCGACTGCGTCTTCGCCAACTCGGGCGCTTCGCCGCGCTACAACTCGGTGTTCGACATGCCGACCGAGCACTGGCACGACTTTCAGAAGACGGCGCTGCACGGCGCCTTCTTTACCCTGCGGGAAGGCGCGCGTCTGATGAAGGCGCGCGTCGAGGCGGGTGACGAAAGCGGCGGCAGCCTCGTCGCCTGCGGCTCGCTCTCGCTGTTCCAGGGCATTCCCGGCAAGATGGAATATGCCTCGTCGAAGGCGGGCATCGCCGCCGCCGTGCGCTGTCTCGCGATCGAACTGGCGCCGCTCGGCATCCGCGCCAACGTGGTGGCGCCGGGCCTCATCATCACGCCGATGATGGGCGAGGGCGCGCGCGCCGACGCGGTCGCGCAGCACTTCGCGCCGACGATCCCGATGAAGCGCACCGGTTTCCCGGCCGACTTCGAGGGCATCGGCGCCTACCTGTGCTCGGACGCCAGCAGCTTCATGACCGGCGAGACGATTACGATCGACGGCGGGTACATGGTCAGGCCGTAACAGCGGCATACGGGAGAGAGACGATGAAGCGGTTGAACATCCACGGTGTCGGCGATGTCCGCCTCGACAGTTACGAGCGGCCCGAGGCAGGCCCCAAGGACGTGGTCGTGCGCATGAAGTCGGTGGGCATCTGCGGCAGCGACCTGACCTACATCAAGGTCGGCGGCATGCCCGCCGAGCCCGGCGGCCAGACCGCGCTCGGCCACGAAGGCGCGGGCGAGGTGCTGCAGGTGGGCGCCGAAGTCAGCGGCATCGCCGTGGGCGACGCGGTCATCGTCAATCCAATGATGACCCCCAGCAACATCGGCTCGGGCGGCCCCGAAGGCGCCTTCACCGAGGAACTGCTGGTGCGCGAGGCACGGCTGGGCGATTCGATCCTGCCGATCCCCGAGGGCGTCAGCTTCGATGTCGCCGCGATGTGCGAGCCGCTGGCGGTCGCCATGCACGGCGTCAACCGCGCCGAGGTGAAGCCCGGCGACAAGGTCGTGGTGTTCGGCTGCGGCCCCATCGGGCTAGGCATGCTGCTGTGGCTTAATGACCGGGGCATCACCGATGTCGTCGCGCTCGACCTGTCCGAGGAACGCCTCGAACGCGCCCGCGCCATCGGCGTGCAGGCGGCGCTCGACCCGACCAAGGTGGACCTGCGCGCCGAACTTGCGCGGCTCCACGGGGAAGTGCCGAGCTACGGCCGCGTGGGTGTCGGCACCGACGCCTATATCGACGCGGCGGGGGCGCCGCATATCCTCAGCCAAGTCATCATGATGGCCAAGTTCCACGCGCGGCTGGTCATCACCGCCGCCTACATGAAGCCGCTGGAATTCCCAGCCGGTCGCATGCTGACAAGCGAGATGACGATCACCACGGCGGTCGGCTATCCTACCGAAATGCCCGAGGTGATCGCCGCGATGCCGCGTCTCCAGGACAAGATCGCGGCGATTATCAGCCACACGCTGCCTTTCGACGAAGTGCTCTACGGCCTCGAGATCGCGGCGACGCCGCAGTCGGCCAAGGTCATGATCCAGTTCGAGGACGCCTGACATGAGCGATGTGAAAGACGCGGCACCCAAGCTTGCCGATCTGGTGCGCTCGGGCGACGAGCAGGCCGAGGCCATTGCCGTCACCGACTTCATCTTCCAGGCGAACGACATTTCGAACGCCTATCTCGTCACCACGTCCGAGGGTGACGTGATGATCAACACCGGTTTCATGGACAACGCCGAGCGCACGAAGCGCCTGCTGGCGCCGCACCGCACCGGAGCGCTCGCCTTCGTCGTCCTGACGCAGAGCCACGCAGACCACTACGGCGGCCTGCCGGAGTTCGTCGAAGAGGGCACGCAGGTCGTCGGCGGCCCCGGCTTCAACCAAGTGCTGGACGACATGAACCGCCTCCAGCCCTTCTTCGGGCCGAGGAGCGGAAAGCTCTGGGGCTCCACCCTCAAGCGCGGCTCCGCGCCCAAGGCGCCGCCGCACGTCGAGCCCGACATCCTCGTCGACCGCCGCCTGACGGTCGAGCTGGGTGGCCGTACCTTCGAGGTGATCTCCACCCCCGAGGGCGAGACGATCGACGCGCTGACAGTGTGGCTGCCGAATGAGAAGATCGCCTTCACCGGCAACGTGTTCGGGCCGGTGTGGCTGTCGATGCCGTTCCTCAACACCCTGCGCGGCGACAAGCCTCGACTGGTGAGGAATTACCTGAAGTCGCTGGAGACCGTGCGCGATCTTGGCGCCGAGATCGTCGTCACCGGGCATGGCGAGGCGATCCGCGGCAAGGACCGCATCCGCGCCGACCTCGACAAGCTCCACGCTGCGGTCAGCCATGTGCGCGACTACACGCTGGAGGGCATGAACGCCGGCAAGGACGTCCACACCCTGATGCGCGAATTCGCCTGGCCCGAGGGGCTGGCGATCGGCGAATTCCACGGCAAGGGGAGCTGGGCGGTCAAGTCGATCTGGCGCGAATACTCGGGCTGGCTGCACTACGAGGACGGCACCACCGCGCTCTATGGCGTACCGCGTTCCAGTGTGGATGCGGACCTGGTCAAGCTGGCCGGCGGCGCAGCGAAGCTGGCCGAGCGGGCGCAGGCGAAGCTGGACGCGGGCGCTGCGCTGGAGGCGGTGCATCTGACCGACATCGCGTTGAACGCCGAGCCTGGCAGCGTCGAGGCGCTCAAGGTGCGCAAGGCCGCACACGAGGCGCTGCTGGCGGCGAGCGGCGGCAAGAACCTGTCCGAGACGATGTGGCTGCGCTCCGAGATCGCGGCGATGGAAGCGAAGCTGGCGGGCTAAACCGACGTCGTCCCCGGCTCGACCGGGGACGACGGATTTCGTCAAATCCTCACGCCATCACCGCCACGCTGTCGCACACGAGGCGGACGAGTTCGGCCTGCCCGCGCACGCCCAGCTTGGCGTAGAGCCGTTTCGAATAGTTGCGCGCGGTTTCCAGGGTCAGGCCCATGGCTTCGGCCGCCTCGGCGATCGATTGGCCTTCGTTGAGGGCGATTGCCAGCGCGGCCTCGCGCGGGGGCAGGTCGAAAAGGCGGGCGAGGCGCTCCACGCTCTCGGCGGTGCGCGCATTGGGAAGGCGGCACAGCGCCAGCATCGAGGGGCGTGGCATGTCGCTCGTGGCGGTCAGCAGGGCTTCCAGCCTCGGATGCTCGTGCAGCAGCACGGGGCGCGGCGCCGGCGGATCGGCGGAGGCGAACAGTGCCGCCGCCGCCGCCAGTTCGCGCTCGGCGTGGACGCCGACGTCGCGCAGGCGCTCGCCCAGGCGTGGGGTGTAGCGCAGGTTATCGCGCATCCAGGTATCGAGGCGCGGGTCGATCGAGAGCAGGCGCGCTTCGCGGTCGAGTACCATCCAGGCGGTGGCGCTGCGGGCCATGCCCTGCGTGCTGACGCTGGCGCGGATCCGGTGCCGCTCCAGCGCGACGTAGCTGCGCAGCGCGGCTTCCACATAGGGCGCGAGCGAGGAGAGCAGGGCGCTGTCGGCGCCGGTGCAGGGCCGGGCGCGGGCCATGATGAGCCAGGCGCTGGTGTCCTCGATGTCAGGCACGCGCACCACGCGTTCGTCGGCAATGCCGAGGCGCCGCATCTTGCCGCTGCGTTCGGCGCGGAACACCGGGTCGTGGTCGACGAACTCGGCGACCGAATAGACCCGCCCCGGCCGCAGCCGGTCGTAGTGCAGGCGTTCGAGCGCGTGCATCTCGAAGGGATCTACCTCCCGCACCTCGGCGCGCAGATCACGGCCGGCGTGAAAGTCGGTGACTTGGGCGTGCGGGCCGTCTCCCTGCTTCATGACGATGCTGACGTATTCGGCATCGGTGCGCCGCCTCAGCCGTTCCAGGAACTCTGAAAACTGCCCGTCCGCCCCCACGCCGCGCAGCAGCGGAAGCAGCAGGTCGGTCTCGTCCCTCGAAGTCAGTGCCATGCCCTCCCATATGGGAGGTTTGCCGTCGTGTCATCCCTGCAAAAGACGATTCGTGCCCACGATACGAAGGGGCCAACCCCGCGAAGGCCCATGGAAGGGATAGCCTGAAATGAAGACCCTGACTCACCTCGACCGATTGGAGGCCGAGGCCATCCACATCATTCGGGAAGTCGTCGCCGAGGCGGACAAGCCGGTGATGCTCTACTCGGTCGGCAAGGACAGCGCCGTGATGCTGCACCTCGCGCGCAAGGCGTTCTATCCCTCGCCGCCGCCGTTTCCGCTGCTCCACGTCGACACGACCTGGAAGTTCAAGGCGATGTACGAACTGCGCGACAAGATGGCGCAGGATTCCGGCATGGACCTGCTGGTCTACCAGAACCCCGAAGCGGCCGAGAAGGGCATCAACCCGTTCGATCACGGCGCGCTCCACACCGACATGTGGAAGACCGAAGGCCTCAAGCAGGCGCTCGACAAGTACGGCTTCGACGCGGCCTTCGGCGGCGCCCGCCGCGACGAGGAGAAGAGCCGCGCCAAGGAGCGCATCTTCTCGTTCCGCACCTCGTCGCACGGCTGGGACCCGAAGAACCAGCGCCCGGAGCTGTGGAACCTCTACAATGCCCGCAAGGCCAAGGGCGAGTCGATCCGCGTCTTCCCGATCTCGAACTGGACCGAGCTCGACATCTGGCAGTACATCCACCTCAACGACATCCCGATCGTACCGCTCTACTTCGCCGGCGTGCGCCCCACCGTGGAGCGCGACGGCATGCTGCTGATGGTCGACGACGACCGCTTCCCGCTGCAGCCCGGCGAAGAGCCCGTGATGCGTTCGATCCGCTTCCGCACGCTCGGCTGCTACCCGCTGACCGGCGCCGTCGAAAGCACGGCCAGCACGCTCCCCGAGGTGATCCAGGAAACCCTGCTCACCACCACGTCCGAGCGGCAGGGCCGCGCCATCGACAAGGATGCCGGCGGCGCCGGCATGGAAGTCAAGAAGCAGCAGGGGTACTTCTGATGTCCGATATCGAAACCAAGGACGCCGTCTACGTCACTGACCAGCTGATCGCCGACGACATCGACGCGTACCTCGTGAGTCACGAGCACAAGACGATGCTGCGCTTCATCACCTGCGGCAGCGTCGATGACGGCAAGTCCACGCTGATCGGGCGGATGCTTTACGATTCGAAGATGATCTTCGAGGATCAGCTCGACGCGCTCTCTGCCGATTCCAAGAAGGTCGGCACCCAAGGCCAGGAAATCGACTTCGCGCTGCTGGTCGACGGTCTCGCCGCCGAGCGCGAGCAGGGCATCACCATCGACGTGGCCTATCGCTTCTTCAACACCGAGAAGCGCAAGTTCATCGTCGCCGACTGCCCCGGCCACGAGCAGTACACCCGCAACATGGTGACCGGCGCCTCGACCGCCGACCTTGCCGTGATCCTGATCGACGCGCGCAAGGGCGTGCTGGTGCAGACGCGCCGCCACTCGTACCTGTGCCACCTGATCGGCATCAAGAACATCGTCCTGGCCGTCAACAAGATGGACCTGGTCGACTACGACGAGGCCGTGTTCGACGCCATCGTCAAGGACTACACCGAGTTCGCGTCCTCGATCGGGATCGAGAGCTTCACCGCGATGCCGATCTCCGGCTTCAAGGGCGACAACATCACGACGCTCTCGGAGAACACGCCCTGGTACAAGGGCCCCAAGTACCCCGGCATCACGCTGGTCGAACACCTCGAAACCGTCGAGGTCCTGTCCTCGGTCGATGCCGACAAGCCGTTCCGCATGCCGGTGCAGTGGGTCAACCGCCCGAACCTCGACTTCCGCGGCTTCTCGGGGCTCATCGCCACGGGCGGAGTCAAGGCCGGCGACAAGATCCGCGTCCTGCCCTCCGGCAAGACCAGCACGATCACCCGCGTCGTCACCTTCGACGGCGACCTTGACGAAGCGGTTGCCGGCCAGTCCGTCACGGTGTGCTTCGAGGACGAGATCGACTGCTCGCGCGGGTCGGTCATCTCGGTCGCGGACAATCCGCCGCAGACCGCCGACCAGTTCGACGCGACGTTCGTGTGGCTGGCCGACGAGGCCCTGATCCCGGGCCGGGCCTACTGGCTCAAGCTCGGCACGCAGATGGTCTCGGCCACCGTCCAGGAGCCCAAGTACACGGTCAACGTGAACACCATGGAGCACATGGCGGCCAAGACGCTCGAACTGAACGCCATCGGCGTGGCCGAGCTGACCACCGACAAGCAGATCGTGTTCGAGGCCTATGCCGACAACCGCACGCTTGGCGGGTTCATCCTGATCGACAAGATGACCAATGCCACCGTCGCTGCGGGCATGATCAACTTCTCGCTGCGCCGTTCGCAGAACGTCCATTGGCAGGCCGTCGACATCGATCGCAGGCAGCACGCCAACCTCAAGAACCAGAAGCCGGCCGTGCTGTGGTTCACCGGGCTCTCGGGCTCGGGCAAGTCGACCATCGCCAACCTCGTCGAGAAGAAGCTGCACCGGATGAACCGGCACACCTTCCTGCTCGACGGCGACAACGTGCGCCACGGGCTCAACAAGGACCTCGGCTTCACCGAGGCGGACCGCATCGAGAACATCCGCCGCGTCGGCGAAGTCGCCAAGCTGATGACCGACGGCGGTCTCATCGTGATAACCGCCTTCATCTCACCGTTCCAGGCGGACCGCGAGATGGTGCGCTCGATGCTGCCCGAGGGCGAGTTCATCGAGGTGTTCATCGACACCCCGCTGAAGGTCGCCGAGGCGCGCGACGTCAAGGGCCTCTACAAGAAGGCGCGTTCCGGGGAGCTCAAGAACTTCACCGGCATCGACAGCCCGTACGAGGCACCGCGCAACCCTGAGGTTCGCATCGACACCACCGTGCTGTCGCCGGAAGACGCCGCCAACCTCATCGTCGACACCCTGCTGGGTGACGCCTGATGTCGTATAGCGACGGTGATCTCGCCGCGAAGCTGGCCGACGAGGCGGGCAAGATCCTTCTCTCGGTACGCGAGTCGGGCCTTTTCGGGGGCAAGGCCCTCGGCAAGGCCGGCGACCAGACCGCGAACCAGTTCCTCTGCCACGCGCTGCGTGAGCAGAGGCCCGAGGATGGCCTGCTGTCCGAGGAGGAGAAGGACAACGCCGATCGTCTCGCCAAGAGCCGGGTGTGGATCGTCGACCCGGTCGACGGCACCCGCGAATACGGCGAGGCGCGGGCCGACTGGGCGGTCCATGTCGGCATGGCGGTGGACGGCGTGCCGGTGCTCGGCGCGGTCGCTCTGCCGGGCGCGGACCTCGTGCTGCGTTCGGATGAGCCGGGCGACATCCCGGCCGCGCCCGAGGTGCTGCGCATGGTGGTGAGCCGCACCCGTCCGGCCAAGGAGGCCACCGGCGTCGCCGAGGCGATCGGGGCCGAGCTGGTGCCGATGGGCTCGGCCGGGGCCAAGGCCATGGCGATCCTGCTCGGGCAGGCGGACATCTACCTCCACTCGGGCGGCCAGTATGAATGGGATAGCTGCGCGCCTGCCGCCGTCGCGCTCGGCTGGGGTCTCCACGTGTCGAGGATCGACGGCTCGCCGCTGGTCTACAACCGGGAGGACGTGTACATGCCCGACCTGCTGATCTGCCGGAAGGAACATGCCGACATGGTCTTGCGCGAGGTCAAGGCGTTCCTCTGATAGTCCCGTCGTCCCGGACTTGATCCGGGACCGCTTGGCTAGCCGCACTCACCTCTCGGCGAGCCGCGCCTGAAGATTCGCCAGCGGTCCCGGTCGAGGCTGGGACGACGATCATTCCGGCGATGATCATCAACATTGTCGTTCAGTAACCGTCCGGCTATAGCCACGCCCTTTCCGGTTCAAGGGGCAGCAATGGAAGTCAGGACCAGGCGCAGGGTGCGCGACCCCGCGGCGACGCGCGAGACGATCCTCGAAGCGGCCAGTAACCTGCTTGCCAAGGATGGGCTCGAGGGTGTCAGTCTCTCGGCCGTTGCCCACCTTGCCGCCGTCAACCGGGGCACGGCCTACCAGCATTTCGAGACGCGCGAGAAGCTGATCGAGGCCACCATTCAATGGGTTTCGGACAAGCTGTTCCTCGCTGTTTTCGGCGACCCTGCGACCATCGGCGAACGCCGTGTCGAGGAAGTCGATACCGCCGCGCTTACCGAGCGCCTCTGTGGTTTTGCTATGGAAAATCCGGAAATCTGCCGCGTCTGGCTGCAGCAGGTGCTGGCCTCGCCCGATCCGAGCCAGGACCCGTTCTGGCGAGAGTATGCCGGTTCGCTCCAGCGGTTCGCAGACACGAAGCTGGCGATGCCGGGCGTTGACAGCGAGGTGCTGGCGGTCATGAACCTTGCGGGCGTGTTCTTCTGGCCGATCTTCGCGCGCTCCCACGCGGCGAACGAGGACGAGCGCAACCACCTCTCGCACCGCTTCACGCACGAAATCCTGCGCTTGTCGATGTACGGCTCGATGAACGCCCAGCGCTTCCCGGAAGTCGCGGCGCGGCTGGCGGCGGGGGAGGCCGGCAAGGCAGCGGGTTAGGTTCCTTCCAAGGGGTGACGGGTGATATCTGCACCTCTGGGTCATTCTATTTCGCCTCGGCGATGCCGCGCTGCAGCGGCATTGACGCCGGCCCTCCGATCCCGTCAGCAGGACAAGCACATTTTCGGCGCGTGATCCCGCGATGGGGTCGCCGCGCCTGCCGAGGAGGGAATTGCCCATGTTTTCCGCGATCGTGATCGACAAGAACGACGATGGCCAGACCGTCACCCTGCAGCAGCTCGACGAAGCCGTGCTGCCCGAGGGTGATGTCACCATCGACGTCGCCTACTCGACGCTCAACTTCAAGGATGGCCTTGCCATCACGAACAGCTCGCCGGTCGTGCGCAAGTTCCCGATGGTGCCCGGGATCGACCTCGTCGGCACCGTGACCGACAGCAGCCACGCCGACTGGAAGGCCGGCGACACCGTCGTGCTCAACGGCTGGGGCGTGGGCGAAGTCCACTGGGGCGGCCTGGCGCAGAAGGCCCGCCTCAAGGGCGACTGGCTGGTGCCGCTGCCCGCCGCCTTCACCCCGGCGCAGGCCATGGCGATCGGCACGGCCGGCTACACCGCCGCGCTCTGCGTCGATGCGCTGGTGGACTGGGGCGTGACGCCGGAGCAGGGCGAAATCCTCGTGACCGGCGCCACCGGCGGCGTCGGCTCGGTCGCCATCGCGATCCTCAAGAAGCTGGGCTATTCGGTCGCCGCGCTGACCGGCAAGGCCGCCGAGGCCGACTACCTGAAGTCGCTGGGCGCAGAGACGGTGATCGACCGCGCCGAACTGTCTGCCAAGGGCAAGCCCCTGCAGAAGGAGCGCTGGGCGGGCGTCGTGGACACCGCCGGCAGCTTCACCCTCGCCAACGCCTGCGCGCAGACGAAGTACGGCGGCGCCGTCGCCGCCTGCGGCCTGGCGCAGGGCCTCGACTTGCCCGCCACCGTCATGCCCTTCATCCTGCGCGGCGTCGCGCTGCTGGGCATCGACAGCGTCATGGCGCCCAAGGCCAAGCGCCTCAAGGCGTGGGGCCGCCTCGCCAAGGACCTCGACCCCGCTGCGCTCGACACCATCGGCCAGACCATCGGTCTCGGCGAAGCGATCGAGGCTGCGGCCAAGTTCATGTCTGGCGAGGTCAAGGGCCGCTACATCGTCGACGTGAACGCCTGATCGACCGTCGGGTGGGCCGGTGACCCATGGGAATCCGGCCCGCCCGCACTGCAACATAAACGACGAGGATGGCATGACGGGTTCGGTCGAGGTTGTGGACGGACTGTCCATCGTTCACGGGATTCCGCTCGGCGAGGAGCAGGGCATCGGCGCGTTGACGCTGGGTGGCTACGTGCGCGAGATCGCGGAGCGCTTCGGCCCGAACGAGGCGGCGGTGATCCACTTGGACGGCGAAGTCCTGCGCTGGACTTACGACGAGCTTTACGCGCGCTCGATGGAGGTCGCGAAGTCGCTCATCGCGCTGGGGACGGGCAAAGGCACCCGCGTCGGCATCCTCATGACCAACCGGCTGGAGTTCCTCTCCGCCGCCTTCGGCGCCGCGCTGGCGGGCTGCGTGGCGACGCCGATCAGCACCTTCTTCACGCCGACCGAACTCGAAGTCGTTCTCAAGGCCTCGGGCGTCTCGGTCCTGCTGCTTGAGCGCAAGGTGCTCAAGAAGGACTTCGCCGAGATGCTGGCGGGCCTCGAGCCCGAAGTGCTGACCAGCGAGCCCGGCGAGCTGGTATCGCGCAAGTTCCCGTTCCTGCGCTACGCTGCCATGATCGACGACGAGCAGCCGCTTGGCATGATCGAGGGCTTGGGCGCCTTCCTCGCGCGAGGTAAGAGCGTTTTCGAGGATCTGGTGCTCGCGGCAAGCGACGCGGTGGCGCCGTCCGACCCCGGCATCCTGCTGTTCTCCTCAGGGTCAACCGGCAAGGCCAAGGGCATCCTCAGCGCCCACCGCGCCGTCTGCCTGCAGCTCTGGCGCTGGCCGCAGTGGTACGCGATCCAGGATGAACTGCCCGCGCGGACGTGGTCGGCGAACGGCTTCTTCTGGTCGGGCAACTTCACCATGGCGCTGGGCGGCACCCTGTCGCGCGGCGGCAGCCTCGTTCTCCAGCGCTGGTTCGACGCGGCTGAGGCGCTCGACCTCATGGCGAAGGAAAAGGCCAACATGGCGCTTGCCTGGCCGCACCAATGGGCGCAGCTGGAAGCGGCGCCCAACTACCTCGACGTCGATCTGTCGTCGCTGGTATACGTCTGCCAGAACCAGCCCATTTCCCGCCAGCCCACCGTGTCGAGCCAGTGGCTGGAGCCTGGCCAGGCCTACGGCAACACCGAGACGTTCACGCTGATCTCGGTCTATCCGGCGGGCACTCCGGAAAACATCGCCGGCAAGTCGCACGGCATCCCGACGGCAGGCTCCACGATCAAGATCGTCGAGCCCATGACCGGCGTCATCATGCCGCTGGGCGAGCGCGGCGAGATCGCGGTCAAGGGCCCCACGCTGATGCTGGGCTACCTCGGGATACCGCTCGATGAATCCCTCGACGGCGAAGGTTTCCTGCGCACGGCCGACGGCGGCTATGTGGACGAGCAGGGCCGCCTGTTCTGGGAAGGCCGCCTCAACGACATCATCAAGACCGGCGGCGCCAACGTCTCGCCGCTTGAAATCGACGAGGTCATCCGCGCTCATCCTGAGGTCAAGGTCTCGCAGACCGTGGGCGTGCACGACGAGCTGCTGGGCGAAGTGGTCGTCACCTGCATCGTCCCGGTCGAAGGCGCAAGCCCGAGCGCGGAGGCGATCCGCGATTTCGCCAAGGCCAAGCTCTCCAGCTACAAGCTCCCGCGCCGCGTGCTGTTTGTCGCCGAAACAGACCTCAAGACCACCGGCAGCGCTAAGATCAAGACCGCCGACCTGCGCAAGCTGGCAGCCGAACGCCTGGCCGAGATGGACGGCGCGGCGGCATGACCCCCGACTTCGCCGACTGGCTCGCCATCTGCAACCTCAAGGCCGCCTACTGCCGTCTGCTCGACACCAAGGATTGGGAGGGCTGGAAGGCCCTGTTCACGGAGGACTGCGTGGTGGACACCACCCCCAGCGGGGGGACGGTGGAGGAAGGGCGCGAACAATTCGTGGCGATGGTCAGCCGCTCGCTGGCGGATGCGAAGACCGCGCACCAGATCCATGCGCCGCAGATCACCGTCGAGGGCGACACGGCGCAGGTCGTCTGGGCGATGCAGGACCGCGTCATCAAGGACGACTTCGCCCTCACCGGCTACGGCCACTACCACGAGACCTGCGTACGCACGCCCGAGGGTTGGAAGATCGCCCGGCAGACGCTCACCCGCCTGATCGTCGAGATGGACAAGCCCCAGGGCTGAAACCGAATTGTCTGGTCAATCCTAAGCAGGCTCATTAGTCCTTCCTCGATGGAACGCAGGGTGGGCACGGTCCTGGGACAAGTCTCGCGCCTCATGCGGCGCGCTTTCGATGAGCGTGCGCGCGAGATCGGGGTGACGCGCCCGCAGTGGCAGGTGCTTGGCGTGCTGCGCCGTTACGAAGGTATCCGCCAGGCGGGCCTTGCCGAAATCCTCGAGGTCGAGCCGATCACTGCCGGGCGTATGATCGACCGCATGCAGGATGCCGGCCTCGTCGAACGCCGCGCGGACCCTTCCGACCGCCGCGCCTGGAACCTCCACCTCACCAGGCGGGGGGACGAGATGATCGAACGCCTTCAGCCGCTCGCCATCGAGACCTCGGAAGAGGCACTGGCGGGCGTCAGCGATGCCGACAAGGCGCAGCTCCTCGCGACGCTGGAGACCATCCTCGGCAACCTCACGGGCAAGCCCGCGACGAGCGACCCGCTCGACAGCTGAGTTATCGCCGGGGCGCGTCGCGAGCCACCCGCATCGAACCATCGTGGCCGCGATAGGCTGGCCGTTGCCTGTTCGCTATGATGCTGGAAAGCAGTCGGACCCGGCATGACGGGCAACCGATCACCTGGGAGGAACTGTGGGTAAGACGATCGTCATCACCGGCGCCGGAGCCGGTCTCGGCAAGGCCCTCGCGCGGCGCTTCGCGGACGAGGGCGAGACTGTTATCCTGCTCGGCCGCACCCTTTCCAAGGTCCAGGCCGTCGCCGAGGAACTGGGCGGCGCCGCGCTCGCGGTGGAGTGCGATGTCGCCAGCGCCGATTCCGTGCGCACCGCCTTTGCCGCGATCGCCGAGAAGCACCCGAAGATAGACGTGCTGATCAACAACGCCGGCATCTACGAACCCTTCACGATCGCCGAGGCGACCGACCGGCAGATCGACTCGATCATCGCGACCAATCTCAGCGGCCCGATCTACTGCTGCCGCTCAGCCATACCGATGATGGAGCGGGGCGGCCTCATCATCAACGTCGGCAGCGAGTCGGTCACCGTGCCTTTCGTGATGCTGTCGCTCTACCAGTGCAGCAAGGCGGGACTGGAAATGTTCACGACCTCGCTCGAGGCGGAGCTGGAGGAATCGGGCATCCGGGTCGCCCTGCTGCGCGCCGGGCCGATGTACGACGAGGGCAAGGATTCTCCCAACTGGGACCGTGATGCTGCGATGCGCTTCCACATGGGCTGCGCGAAGAACGGCCTCGACCTGCGCACCCGCGCGGTCTCGCATTCCAATTCGGTCACTGGCGTGTTCCGCGCAGTCATCGATCTTCCCCCTGACGTGCGGGTGTCCCACGTCTCTATCGGCGCCCGCACGGCCTGAGCGTCATTCCAGTCCTAGATTTTCTCGCCAAGGATCCTCTCATGACCACTCTCCCCGACGCAAAGCTCTATATCGACGGCAAGCTGCGCGACGCGACCGGCGGCGCCACGTTCGACATCATCAGCCCCTGGACGGGTGAGCCGGTCGGCAAGGCGGCCGACGCCACCGCCGCCGACGTCGAAGAAGCGATCGCCGCCGCCCGCCGCGCTTTCGACGAGACCGATTGGTCGACCAACGTCGAAAAGCGCGTCGCACTGGTGACGAAATACCGCGAACTGTTCGAGCGCGAGCGCGCCCGCGTCGGCCAGCTGGCCATCCACGAAGCCGGCGCCGCGCAGGGTGCGGTCACCCGCGCCCACGTCGACATGGCGCTCGACGGATGGGACGAATACATGAACGTGTTCGGCAAGCTGGAATGGGAAAAGGACTACGGCGAGAAGCCCGCGTTCGGCTTCATTCACAAGCGCGTCGGCCTGCGCGAGGCGGTCGGCGTGGTTGGTGCTATCACGCCCTGGAACGTGCCGCTCTACGTCAACATCGGGAAGGTCGTGGCGGCGCTGCTGGCGGGCTGCACCGTTATCCTCAAGCCGGCGCCGAACACGCCGGGCATGGGCGCGATCTTCGGTGAGCTGGCCGAGGAAGCCGGCTTCCCGGCCGGCGTCATCAACGTCGTGTTCGGCGCCGATCCGGCACTGGCGGGTGAAATGCTCGTCACCGACCCGCGCGTCGACCTGATTTCGTTCACCGGCTCCACCGGCGTCGGCAAGCGCATCATGGAACAGGGCGCGCCGACGCTGAAGCGCGTGTTCCTCGAACTGGGCGGCAAGTCGGCCAAGATCGTGCTCGACGATGCGCCGAACTTCACGATGGACGTGGCGATGACCATGCTGGTCTTCCACGCCGGACAAGGCTGTGCCGTCCAGTCCCGCCTGCTAGTGCCCAAGAGCCGCTACGAGGAGGCCAAGGCCATCCTCAAGGGCGCCTATGGCAACTTCGGCGACAACTGGGGCGATGTCGCCAACCCCGCGCACATCATGGGCCCGGTCGTCTCCAGGCGCCAGATGGAGCGGGTGAAAAGCTATATTGACCTTGGCCAGGAGGAAGGCGCGACTCTGCTGGCGGGCGGCAACATCCGTCCTGACAAGGGCGGCGGCTGGTTCGTGGAGCCGACCTGCTTCGTCGATGTCACCAACGACATGCGCATTGCTCAGGAGGAGATCTTCGGCCCGGTCCTGGTGGTCATCCCCTACGAGGACGACGAGGACGCGATCCGCATTTCGAACGACAACGCCTACGGCCTGTCGGGCGGCGTCTCGGGCAGCCACGACCGCGCCATGAACATCGCCCGCCGGATCAAGACCGGCTCGATGAGCGTCAACAACGGCATGTGCATCGCCGGCGACATTCCCTTCGGCGGCTTCAAGGCCAGCGGCATGGGCCGTGAATGGGGCCTCGAGGGCATCGAGGAATACACCGACGTCAAGATGCTGGCCTGGCCGGTCGGGCAGGTCGAGCCCGCCTGAACCACGGCTCAGGGGGGGATCTGTGGTGGGGGACGAACCCGAGGTGGCTGATTCAGGCCACCTCGCTGCCTTGTCGCCGTCGCTGTCGGCGGCGGTCACGGGGGCCTGCGCGGCGGTCAGCCACAACGTCAACGGGCAGAAGCTTGGCCGCAAGGGCAGGGTGACGCGAGAGCGCATCCTGGCGGCCGCGATCGAATTGATCGAGGCGTCGGAGGAACCGGTGACGCTGGGCCGCGTCGCCGTCCACGCCTCGCTCGGGATGACCTCGGTCTACAACTACTTCACCGACATGACCGAACTGCTGCTCGCCGCGCTTGAGCCGGTCATGGCGACGGCCGAGGACGACTACCTCTCGGTCCTACAGGAGCGTTGGCCTGACGAGGCCCTGTTCGAGCACTGCTACCGCTTCGTGCGGCGCTACCATGGCTTCTGGCTGCGCCACTCGCGCCTACTCCACATGCGCAACGCGCTGGCGGACCAGCAGGACGCGCGCATGATGCACCACCGCATCGAGAGCAGCCGTCCGATCATCGGCCTTCTCGTCAGCCAGATGGGCGCGGAGCCGCTCGGCCTGGGCCCGCATACCTCGATGGCGACCATGCTGATGATCGGCATCGAACGCTCGGTTACTCTGGTTACCGACCGCGAACTGCGCCGACTCGTCGAGATGGGACCGGAAGTCAGCGAGGACCGCTACCTCGTTCCCGGCGCGCGGCTCATGGAGTTTGCGATCAGCGATGCTCGGGCAGGCGGGGCCGAGCGCGAGCCGATCGCCTTGCTGGACTGAGGGCACACGATGTGTCCGGCCGGGTTCGGGCGAGCCATTCACCCCGCCCAAAAGAAAAGGCGGCGCCCGCCGGGCACCGCCTTTTTCGTTCGACCTCTGGCAGCGCTTACTTGCCGCGCAGCTTGCGGTGCTTGGTCAGGTCGAGGACTTCGCTCGGGTTCGCATCGTCCTGCAGCAGGCCAAGGCGGCGGGCGACTTCCTGGTAGGCTTCCTCTTCGCCGCCGAGGTCGCGGCGGAAGCGGTCCTTGTCGAGCTTCTCGCCGGTGGTCATGTCCCACAGGCGGCAGCCGTCGGGGCTGATCTCGTCGGCGAGGATCACGCGGCTGTAGTCGCCGTCCCAGATGCGTCCGAATTCGAGCTTGAAGTCGACGAGGCGGATATTGATCGCCGCGAACATGCCCGCCATGAAGTCGTTCACGCGGATCGCCATGGCGGCGATGTCCTGCATCTCGTCGTTGTTGGCCCAGCCGAAGCACGCGATGTGTTCTTCGGCGACCATCGGATCGCCGAGTGCGTCATCCTTGAAGTAGTATTCGATCAGCGTGTGCGGCAGCATCTCCCCCTCGGGTATGCCGAGGCGCTTGGAGATCGAGCCGGCGGCCACGTTACGCACCACGACTTCGATCGGGATGATCTCGACCTGGCGGACAAGCTGCTCGCGCATGTTGAGGCGGCGGATGAAGTGGTTGGGCACGCCGATGTGGTTGAGGCGCGTGAACACATACTCGCTGATGCGGTTGTTGATCACGCCCTTGCCCTGGATGGTGCCCTTCTTCTGCGCGTTGAACGCAGTGGCGTCATCCTTGAAGTACTGGATCAGCGTGCCGGGCTCGGGACCTTCATAGAGGATCTTGGCCTTGCCTTCGTAGATCTGGCGGCGACGGGACATGCGCATGGTCCTTGAAACGACATAAGAGCAAACCCCGGCGATCGAGCCGCTTTGGCGACTTCCACGGCCGGGGCATTCGAGCGCGCATATAGTGCAACCGGGGTCAAAAGCAAACTGCCCGAAGGAGACTTGGTGACAGGCTCCGCCTTGGGCAGGATGGGCGGCGATATAACACCGGCGGAGCAGGGACATGGACGAAGAGACCGCCGGATCGATCGCGGACTGGGTCGCGCAGGTCGTCGGAAGACCGAAAGTGTCGGACTGGGTCCTTGTGGACGATGCCATGATCGCCGGATTCGCCGACGTCACCCGGGACTGGAACTTCCTCCACACCGATGAGGAGGCGGCGCAGGAGGTCGGCATGGAGCGCACGATCGCGCATGGCTTTCTGACGCTGTCGCTGATGTCGCCGATGCGCATGGACGCGGGGATGGAGCCTTGCCCGGGTATGCGCATGGCGATGAACTACGGGCTCGACGCGGTGCGCTTCCTTTCTCCCGTCTATGCGGGAGACCGGATCAGGGGCCATTTCCGGACGCGGGAGATCGCCGAGACGCAGCCGGGGCGCTACCGTGAGACGGTGGAGGCCAGCGTGGAAATAGAGGGGCAGGCACGTCCGGCGCTCGTCGCGACGTGGATAGCGCTCTATCTGAGCTGACGGTTTAGCGCTGCAACTCGGCGACGAGATGGCGGGCCGCCTCGCTGACCTGCCGCCAGGTTTCCTCGAAGCCCTCGGGGCCGCCGTAGTAAGGATCGGCTACGTCCTGCCCGGACAGGCCCGGCACGTGGTCGAGCAGCAGCGACAGTCGCGCCGGGGCGCCAGGAAGGGCGATGCGTTCGAGATCGGCGAGATTCGCGGCGTCCAAAGCGAGGATGCGGTCGAAACGGTGGAAGTCGCTGGGGCTCACCTGCCGGGCGCGGTAGGCGCGGATGTCGATGCCGTGCCGCTGCGCTTCGTCACAGGATCGCGGGTCGGGGCCCTTGCCGATATGCCATGCGCCGGTGCCGGCCGAATCGACCACCACGTCAAGGCCCACCGCCTCGGCCTCGCGCCGCAGGGCGGCTTCGGCGAGGGGCGAGCGGCAGATGTTGCCCAGGCAGACGAAGAGTACCGAGGGAGCTTGCGACATGACCCGGCAATAGCGCGCCGCGTCGTGCGCGTCACTCAGTGATGGCCGAGCAGCCGGCGCAGGATCGAAGGCGCTTCCATGGGCTGGATGGGGCCATGGATACGGCGGCGCATCAGAGGGTCCTGTGGGGTGCGGGCGCTCCAGAGACGGCGGGCCCCATCGTTGCGATCATTCGACAAGGCCATGGCTTTGCTCCGTGCGTTGGGTTCCGTTCGGGGAGCCAAATGCGTCAGCGCGGCTATGGTTTCAGGGGGTCGGGCGGAATGTCTTTCGAAAACGCATCTACCTCAGCACGGCGTTTGCCTGGGCTGCGAGGCGCAGGATCATTTCCCGCACTTCGGAGGTGAGGAAGGGCTTGCCCAGCATGGGCCGGGCGGCGTGGCCATGGGGGAGGTGGTCGCGGTCGTAGCCGCTGACGAAAGCGAAGGGCGTGTCACGGGCGGCGAGGAGGTCAGCGACGAGGTCGATCTTCTCACCGTTGAGATTGCCGTCCAGCAGGGCGAGGTCGGGCCGTTCGCTGCGGATCATCGCGAGCGCCTGCTCGCACGAGGAAGCCGGGCCGATGGCGATGGCGCCGCCGTCCTCGATCTCCATCATCAGTTCCATCGCGACCAGCGGTTCGTCCTCGACCACGAGGATGCGCATCGGGGGCAGGCTGTCGGAAGCTGCGGCGGGCGAAGGCGGTGCGACCTCAACCGTGGCGGGCGCCGGCGGGGATGCGACCGCGCTGGCCGCCAGCGGCAGGGTCATCGCCCAGCGCACACCTTCCGGCGCGAAGTCCGAGGTGATGCGCGCGCCGTCGCCGGCCATGCTGTGCTGGATCAGGGTGGAGCCGAAACCGCGCCGCTCGGGCGGGGAGACCGGCGGGCCGCCGTTTTCCGCCCATTCGAGAGAGAGCACGCCGTCCTTGAGCTTCCAGCCCAGGCTCACCGTGCCGGTCCCATTCGAAAGAGCGCCGTACTTATGCGCGTTGGTGGCGAGTTCGTGGAAGATCAGCGAGAAGCGCAGCGCGAGTTCGGGCGGAAGGTCCACCTCGGGTCCGTTGAGCAGCAGCCGGTCCTCGCTGACCGCACCGATGGCGACCTGGTCTGCGATGAGGGCGCGCAGGCCCGCGCTTTCCCATGTCGTGGCGCTCAGCATGGAGTGGGCGCGGGAGAGGGCCTGGAGGCGGCCGGTGAAGGCGTCCTGGAATTCCTTTTCGGAGCGGGCGTGGCGGAAGCCCTGCGAGGCGATCGCCTGGACCGTCGCCAGCGTGTTCTTCACGCGGTGGTTCAGCTCGCCGATGAGAAGGCGCTGGGTGTCTTCGGCGCGGCGGCGTTCGGTCACGTCGAGCAGTTCGATCATGACGCTGCCGGGCCTGCGGCCATTGCCGGCGAGCGAGGAGCAGTACCACTCGCCTTCGCGCAGGGCGCCGTCGGCGCGGGAAAAACGGTGCTCCTGCATGGCGCGCCGATCGCCGCCTTCTAGCAGCGCGTTCATTCCTGCGAGAAACACCTCGCGCCCGCCATTGAGCGGGATGAACGGTGCGTCGGCGAGGCTCAGCCCGAGCATTTCGGAGGCGGGATAGCCCACCATGCGCTCGGCGCTGCGATACCAGCCGACGATGCGCAGGGTCGAATCGATTTCCAGCATGGCCAGTGGCGAGTTGTCGCCATGCGCGCGCAGGCGGCCCAGCGCGGCGCCGAGTTCGTCGCGCTGGACAGCAATCTCGCGGCGCTGACGAGCGAGCTCGACGAACACTGCGACCTTGGAATTGAGCACCGTGATGTCGAGGGGCTTCAGGAGGTAGTCGACCGCGCCGGTCTCGAACCCGCGAAACTTGCGACGTTCATCCGTGGCGACCGCGGTAAGGAAGATGATGGGAACGCCGCGCGTGCGCTCGGTCCCGCGCATCAGTTCGGCGAGCTCGAAACCGTCCATCTCGGGCATCTGCACGTCGAGCAGCGCGAGGGCAAAGTCCTGCCTCAAGAGCAGTTCCAGCGCCTCGAGCCCTGAGGACGCGGTGACCAGTTCGACGCCGGGCTGGTCGAGCGCGGCTTCAAGCGCGATCAGGTTCTCCCGGATGTCGTCGACGGCGAGGATCTTGATGGGTTCATTCGGCAAAGGCCGCCTCCTGCACGTCGTGGGTGTTGCGGCGCCAGCGCGCGCTCTGCGCGAAGGAACTGATCGTTTCCTTCGAGCCGAGGCCTGGGAAACCGCCGGGAGGCAAGGATTGTGCGAAGAGGCCGGGCGCCGGGTCCTGCGTCGCGTGGTGGAGGTCCATAAGGACATTGTGGCGGCATACCAGCCGCACCTCAAAGAATACCGCGTCGGCGGCACACTGATGGTCGGCCAGCGAACCCCGCCGCCCGGCGCTGCCGGCGCGCTTAATCTCGACGATGTCGGCCTCGGCGTTGGCGAGGACCCGTGGGTTCGGCTGCGAGCGCACCATCTCTAGTCTTGCGGGAGCATGCCACGGCCTATCGGATCGCTCCCCCTCTTGCGCGATCCCCGGATCGGGCATGCAAACGCGCGGCAACGCATTCGGTTCCCGGGCTGACGAGAAAATTGACGGTCATCGACGAGGAAGCCCGCGCCAGGCCCGGCATACCCCGCAAAAACTTCCTTAAGACATTGCTGATAACCCCGGCGGATTATCCAGCCTATTCAAGAAGCGAGCCTGGTTTACAACATGCGCCAAGCATCTCAATTCGCTGCCCGGCTGTCGCGGGACGCCGGTGGCAACATCTTGCCGATCGCAGCGATCGGGCTATTGGTAGGCGCGCTCATCATAGGCTCGGCCGTCGACATGGGTCGTTCCTACCTCGCCAAGGAACAATTGCAGTCGGCATGCGACGCGGGCGTCCTCGCGGGCCGACGGGCCGTGACCAACAACGGCTTCGACGCCGCCTCCGTGACTGCCGCGAAGGCGTTCTTCAACACCAATTACAACGACAACGCGCAGACCACCCGGCTGACCAAGTTCGAACCCGTATCGCCCGATGACGGCAATACCGTCACCGCAACGGCGAGCACCGTGCTGGATACGCTGCTGATGCGCGTGTTCCTGAGGGACAGCTTCAACATCACCGTCAGCTGCGCCAGTTCGATGGGCGTGGGGAATGCCGACGTGATGATGGTGCTCGATACCACGGGATCGATGGCCAACGCGCTTTCCGGGAGCACGCGCATCGCGGCGCTGCGGACCGCGATGAAGAACTTCTACACGACGATGAGCAATGCGACAGCCAGTTCGAATGCGCGCATCCGCTACGGGTTCGTGCCGTTCAGCTCCACCGTCAACGTGGGTCGGCTGCTGATGGACGTCGACACTCGCTACATCGTCGACACTCGCGCCTATCAGTCGCGGATATTCGAGCCCGACGAAGCGAGCGACGACGCGGGCAGCTGGAACCTGTTCTCCAGCACCAGCTATTCTTCCGACACGTGCGGCGGCAACGTTCCTGCCACCACAACCAGCGATTCGGGCTCCGGCTCGTCCAAGAGGCAGAACCGCGTCGAGTATTCATGCCGCAAGTACGGTACCAAATACTACGTGTACTCGCGAGACGTGGTCCGTCCCTACAAGATGCGATACCGGCAGGTCACCTGGCCCACGTCCGTGTTCAAGACTTTCGCCTCGACGGGCACGCCGACCGGAACCAACGGCGCCAACCAGAACAGCACCTGGGCGGGATGCATCGAGGAACGCACGACCGTCGCCGACTCGAATTTCAGCTATTCGTCCACGACCGGCATCACGCCGAAGGCAGCGCTCGACGTCAATCTCGACGCCGCTCCGGACGTGGCCAACGATGACACGAAATGGGCGCCCATGTGGCCGCAGCTCACCTACCGCCGCTGGAACAGCCGCGGCAGCTACACGACCTCCGAGCCGATGTACGACGGCGAGCTGGGCGGAACCTACTGCCCCGTCGCCGCGCGCCTGCTCGGCGAGATGACCAAGACCAAATACGATGAATATGTCGACTCGCTGAACCCCAGCGGCGGCACGTATCTCGACGTCGGCATGATCTGGGGTGGCCGCCTGGCCTCGCCGCAGGGCATGTGGCGGGGGCTGGTCACCGACGATCCCTCCAACGGCGGCGAAGTCGCGCGGCACCTCATCTTCATGACCGACGGCGAGATGGAGCCCAACGCCTACATCCCGCAGGCCTGGGGCATGGAATACTGGGATCGCCGCGTGACCACCGACATGTCGAAGGACGCCGCGCGCCATACCTCGCGCTTCCTGGCGACGTGTGAGGCGATCAAGGACAAGGGCATCCGGGTATGGGTGGTGGCGTTCACCTCCGACCTCAGTGACGATCTCAAGTCCTGCGCGTCGGACAACAGTTCCTATCTCGCCACCAGTGCGACCGACCTGAACACTGCGTTCCAGGAAATCGCCAAGCAGGTGGGCGAACTGCGGGTCGTCCAGTGAGGGGCGCGGTGCGTACCCCCGGCCTTAGCGCGCTACACCGACGTTGCCGCGATGACGAGCGCGGGGCCACCGTGATCGAGTTCGCGGTCGCGGCGCCGATCCTCATCGCGCTGCTGCTGGGCATCTACGATATGGGGCACTGGGCTTACCTGACGGCGGTCCTGCGCGGTGCGGTCAACCAGGCGGGGCGCAGCGATGCGCTGGAAACCGCCGATACCGCCAAGGCCGATGCCTATGTCTCCAGTATCATCAAGGGCGTGGCGCCGGGAGCCACGGTCGTTTCCAAGCGCGTCAGCTACTACGACTTCGCCGACATCAAGCGCGCGGAAGCGTGGAACGACAAGAACGGCAACGGGATCTGCGACAACTCGGAAGGCTATACCGACGAGAACAAGAACGGCCGTTGGGATGCCGATATCGGCTCCAGCAACAACGGCGGGGCCAACGACGTCGTGCTCTACACCGTGACGGTGACCTATACTCCCATATTCTTCAATCCCTTCGGCGGCAGCAAGAACGCCGCACGGACCATCAGCGCGAGTGCGGTCAAGAAGAACCAGCCTTACGCGCTGCAGGCGAAGTACGGCTCGGAGGCGGGTAAGTGCACCTGATGGGCAGGTTCCTCAACCTCGCCGCATTCGCTGGCCGCCTGCGGGACGATACGCGCGCGGTCTCGTTCGTTGAATTTGCGCTGATCCTGCCGATCATCATCACGCTGGGTTTCTACGGCGCGGAACTGGCCTTCATGGCGACGGTCAACATGCAGATCGGCCAGCTTGCCTCGTCCGTCGCCGACAATGCCTCGCGCCTCGGCCAGACCGACAACAGCGCGGTCACGCCGACGATCAGCGAGACGCTGGTGGATTCGGTCATGACCGGCGCGCTCGTGGAAGGGGCGGGCATCAAGTTCGAATCGAGCGGCCGCATCATCCTGTCGAGCCTCGAATTAGATGACAGCACGGGGCGGCAGTACATCCATTGGCAGCGCTGTCGCGGCAATCTGAAGGTCGTATCGAAGTACGGGGCGGCGGGCGCGGGGCTGACCGGCACCAAGCTCAATGGCATGGGCAACCCGGCGATCACCGCGAACTCCAAGTCGGCGGTGATGTTCGTGGAGGTCTACTACACCTACCAGCCTCTGTTCGGGACGATGTTCGTGGGCAAGCCGAACTTTCGCCGTGAAGCTGCCTTCATCATTCGCGACGACCGCAACCTCGGGCCAGGCGTGACCGGCGGCAACGGCAAGTCGCTCTGCACCTGAAGCTAGCTTAGTTCGCGCGGCCGGAGAAATAATCGCGCTGCATGGAGTAACAATGCGTCTTCGCGCCGTATCGATCTTGCTTTAAGGGAATGTCCCTGAGAGAGGCAAGAAAGGGTCAACAGACATGCGCGCCACCCCCGATTTCGACTTCGCGCTGGGCGAAAGCGCGGACATGATCCGCGATACCGTTGCCCGGTTTGCCGACGAACGTATCGCACCCCTCGCAGCGAAAGTGGATGCCGAGGACTGGTTCCCCCGCGAGCTTTGGCCCGAGATGGGAGAGCTTGGCCTCCACGGCATCACCGTCGAAGAGGAATGGGGCGGCATCGGCCTCGGCTACCTCGAGCACGTCATCGCGGTGGAAGAAGTGAGCCGCGCATCGGCTTCGGTCGGGCTTTCCTACGGCGCCCACTCGAACCTGTGCGTCAACCAGATCCGCCGCTGGGGCACCGACGAGCAGAAGGCGAAGTATCTGCCCGGACTGATTTCCGGCGAGCATGTTGGTAGCCTCGCGATGTCGGAAGTCGGCGCGGGATCGGACGTGGTTTCCATGAAGCTGCGCGCCGAGGCGGTGCCCGGCGGCTTCCGTCTCAACGGCACCAAGTTCTGGATCACCAACGGCGCCTATGCCGACACGCTCGTGGTCTATGCCAAGACGGGAGAGGGCTCCAAGGGCATCACTGCGTTCCTGATCGAGAAGGGCATGCCCGGCTTCTCCATCGGCCAGAAGATCGACAAGATGGGCATGCGAGGCTCGCCCACCTGCGAGCTGGTGTTCGACGACTGCATCGTGCCGGAAGAGAACGTCATGGGTCCGCTCCACGGCGGCGTCGGCGTACTGATGAGCGGGCTCGACTACGAGCGCGTGGTCCTGGCCGGACTGCAACTCGGTATCATGCAGGCCTGCCTCGACACGGTCATTCCCTACCTTCGCGAGCGTAAGCAGTTCGGCAAGCCCATCGGCGCTTTCCAGCTCATGCAGGCCAAGGTCGCCGACATGTACGTCGCGCTGCAGTCCGCCCGCGCCTACGTCTATGCCGTGGCCCGCGCCTGCGATGCCGGGCAGACGACCCGCTTCGACGCGGCCGGCGCGATCCTGCTGGCGAGCGAGAACGCCTTCCGCGTCTCTGGCGAGGCGGTTCAGGCGCTCGGCGGCGCGGGCTACACCAAGGACTGGCCGGTCGAACGCTACCTGCGCGACGCCAAGCTGCTCGACATCGGCGCCGGGACCAACGAGATCCGGCGCATGCTCATCGGCCGGGAATTGATCGGGGCCGCGTGAACGCCGCCCCGATCATGCGGCAGGTTCAGCCAGCCGGCAGGCTGCGCCTGACATAGTCCTCGAATCTCGCCGGCTCGCGGCCCAGCAGCCAGCGCAGCGTGTTCGCGTTGCCGCGCCCACCGGTGCGAACCTGCCAGGCATTGAGCCTGCTGATCGCATCGACGACGTAGGCATGGGCGGGGCCCGCCGTTTCCAGCCCGGCCACGAGATGCGCCGCGGGCATCTCGCCCGAAGCCACCGGCTTGCCGCTGACCGTCGCGATCAGCGCGGCGATCTCGGCGGTGCTCAGAGCCTCATCACTTGCTATGTCGTAGCTGGCGAGGGCGTGGCCGTCCTCGGTCGTGACTTTGGCCAGGACTTCGCCGAGGTCGGCCAGATCGACGTGGCCCTGCCGCGTGCCCAGTGGGAAGGGCAGGTCGAGCGCTCCCGCCTCGAGGGCAGCGGCAACGTCGATGTTCTGCATGAAGCTCTGCGGCCGTACGATGGTCCATTCAAGGCCGGATTCGGCGAGGTAGCCCTCGACCTCCAGCTTCGCGGCGTGGCCGGGGACGCTGCTCGCCTGCGCATGGAGCGCCGAGACGTAGATGAACCGCTGCACCCCCGCGCCTACGGCGGCGTCGATCATCCCGGTACCCATGGCCGCCTCGCGCGGATGAAAGGCCGGGGCGTAATGGATCACCGTGTCGATGCCCTCGACCGCAAGCGCGCGGTCGGCGGGGTTTTCCAGGTCACCACACAGGCAATCGATCAAATCCGACTGCTGGCTGGTCATGCGAAGCTCCGGCACGACTTCCATCGGACGCTCACGGCGTCCGCCGGTGTCTCCGTTGCCGGGAATGACGCCTATCGCGCTTGCCCTGCGCCCACCGGTGTCTCCGTTGGCCGGGATGACCCCGATCGCGCTTGCCCTGCGTCCGCCGGTGTCTCCGTTGCCGGGAATGACGCCGATCGCGCTTGCCCTGCGTCCGCCGGTGTCTCCGTTGCCGGGGATGACCTCGATCGCGCTTGCCCGGCGGCCACCGGTATCCCCGTTACCGGGAATGACCTCGATCGCGCTTGCCCTGCGTCCACCGGTGTCTCCGTTGCCGGGAATGACCTCGATCGAACGGGACCGCGTTTCGGGATAGCGGCAGAATCCGCGTATCGACAGGTCGGGATCCCGAGCGCGCAAGGCGTCGATTACATGGCTACCCGCCCGGCCCGTGGGCCCCACCACCAGAATGCGCATCGTTTCCCTCCATGATCGCGCGGACGAGTAATGATGATCCCCATGCGAGGGTACTGACAAGTCCCGTTAGGCGCCGTTCAAGGCCCTCTGTCATTGCCATGCGGGTCAAACGCCGAGGCGAATTTTCGCTTTTCGCCATCATCGAAACGATCTACTGTGTATCACATAAGCAAGGCCACCCTTGAGGCGGATCCGGCAGGGAGAGTCCAGCATGACGACGGCGACCCACGCACCAGGCGAGACTACGGGTTGTCCAGCGCACGCCGGCCGCGACGATCGCAAGAGTGCGAAAGTGGCGGAGGCCAACCTCGCTCCCGCACCGGGCTCACGCGTGATCGGGTCGTTCGCCGCCGGGCGCGACATCCTCCGCTCACCGAAGGTGCGGCAAGCCGGCGCCAGCGCCGATGTGGTCGACCTCAGCCACCCGGACGAGATATCGTTCTTCTTCCTCGACGGAGACCTGCACCGCAAGCGGCGCGCCGCCGTCGCCGGCCTGTTCGCGCCCAAGACCATCGTCACGCGCCATCAGCGGGTGATGAACCGCACCATGGACGCCATCGTCGCCGACCTGCAGGCGCGGGGCTCGGCTCCGCTCGATGAACTGAGCTGGCAGATGGCGGTCGACGTTGCCGCCGACATCGTCGGCCTGACCGACAGCGACACCAACGCCAATCTAGCCAGGCGGGTGAAGAAGGTGCTCGAGGCGTCGGTCGCCCGCAAACCCGGCCGGCTAAACGCGCTGGTGTTCAACGCGAAGATGCTCGTCCACGTCGGCGCCTTCTGGAAGCACGACCTGCTGCCCGCCATCGAGGCCCGCCGCAAGCAGCCCAGGGACGACGTGATCTCCCACATGGTCAAGGAGAACTACTCCAAGAAGGGCATGATCATGGAGTGCCTCAGCTACGGCGGGGCGGGCATGATGACCACGCGCGAATTCATCGTCATGGCCGCGTGGCACTTGTTCGAGAAGGCTGCCCTGCGCGAACGCTATCTCACCGGGGGCCAGGACGACCAGTTCGCCATCCTCGAGGAAATTCTGCGGCTCGATCCCGTCGCCTCAATGCTCCACCGCCGCGCCGCCGAGCCGGTGGAAGGGGTCCTGGCTGACGGCGAGACGGCCTGCATCTCGATCCGCGAAGCCAACGTCGACGAAGCCATCACCGGCCCGTGTCCATTCCAGCTCGACCCCGATCGCGCGAGGCGGATGAAGGTCGCCGGCCCCTACATGAGCTTCGGCGACGGCCCGCACCGTTGCCCGGGCGCGCAAGTCGCTCTGCACGAAACGCGCATCTTCCTCGATCGGCTGCTGCGCCTTCCGGGCGTCAAGCTGGTGTCCGAGCCGGAAGTCCTGTGGAACCCGCAGATCCAGGGCTACGAACTGCGCGGCGCCGTCGTCGCCTGCGACCGGGGCTGATTTCGCGCATGGTCGCCATCACGTTCGTCGCTGTCGATGGCCTTGAGCAGCGCATCGACGCCACCGATGGCTTGTCGCTGATGGAAAACGCGGTGGCCGGCGGCATCGACGCGATCGAGGCGATCTGCGGCGGCAATGCCTATTGCGGCACATGCCGCGTTCACGTCGATCCCGCGTGGCGCGCGGTGACGGGCGAGATCACCGAGATCGAGGAGCCGATGATCGAGGCCAGCGGCGATACCGACCCGGGCGTCCGCCTGTCGTGCCAGATCACGGTGACACCCGAATTGGAAGGCTTGCTGGTGCGCACGCCCGCGTCGCAGAGTTGACGCCGTTCCGGACGCGATCCGGGACCGCTGGTCGGACCATGCCTCTCCTCGGGCAAGGTTCGGCCAGCGTCCTCCGGTCAGGCGGGGGACGGAACCTGGACGACGCGGTCCGCCAGCCGCTCCACTTCCGCACGGTCGTGGCTGACATAGAGGATCGGCAGGCGCAGTTCGTCGCGGATGCGCTCGATCAGGCCGAGGATCTCGCCGCGCCGGTCCAGGTCTAGCGAGGCAAGCGGTTCGTCCATCAGCAGGAACCGCGGAGCTGAAAGCAGTGCGCGCCCGATCGCCACGCGCTGCGCCTCGCCGCCGGAGAGTGTGGCGGGCATGCGGTCGAGAAGGGCGGTGATGCCCAGCAGGTCAAGCGTGTGGTCCCAGTCCAGCCGATGCCCCTCGTCGACCGCGAGGCGCTTCATGCCGAATTGCAGATTGCCGCGCACGGTGCGATGCGGGAACAGCCGCAGGTCCTGGAACACGTAGCCGCAGCGGCGCAGCTCGGGTTTGAGATCGATCCTGGCCGGCCGGTCGAACAGGACCGTGCTCGATACCGCGATACGGCCCTCGATAGGCCGCGCGAGACCGGCGACCGCGTCGAGCAGGCTGGTCTTGCCCGCGCCGGAGGGGCCGAACAATGCGGTAAGCCCGGGACCGGCGGTGAACTCGTAGTTCAATCGCAGCGATCCGCGCTGCAGGGTCACCGAGACGTCAAAGGACATGGCGGCCCTTCTCCTGCCCGCTGCGCCGCGCCAGCCACTCGGACAGCACCAGCGCCGCCACCGAGAGTGCCACCGAAAGCCCCGCGAGCCGCGCGACCTGGATGTCCGAACCCGGCATCTGCAAGGCGCTGTAGATTGCCAGCGGCAGCGTCTGGGTTTCGCCGGGGATGTTCGAGGCGAACGTGATCGTCGCGCCGAACTCGCCCACCGACCGGGCCAGTCCGAGGACGAGCGCGGCGAGGATGCCGTTGGCGGAGAGCGGCAGCGTGACGCTGGTAAAGGTGCGCCACGGCCCGGCGCCCAAGGTGCGCGCCGCGCTTTCCAGTCGCCGATCGACTGCCTCGAGCGACAGCCGCATCGCGCGCACCATCAACGGCAGCGCCATGACCGCCGCCGCGAGCGCCGCGCCGGTCCAGCGGAACAGGAAAGTGAGGCCTAACGCCTGCTCGAGAAAACGGCCGAGCGGGGCGTTCGGGCTGAAGGCGATCAACAGCAGCCACCCCGTCACGACCGGGGGCAAAACCAGCGGAAGATGGACCGCGGCGTCGAGCAGGACCTTGCCGGGAAACCGCCAGCGCGCCAGCACCCACGCGAGCGCAAAGGCAACCGGCAGCGCGGCCAGCATGGCAACGCCGCTGACCTTGAGCGAGAGTAGCAGGATTTCCCATTCGGTCGGCGAAAGAAGGTTCACGGTCGTGCTATTTCGTCCCGAACCCGAAGCGGCGGAACACCGCCTTCCCCTCGGCCGAAACCAGGTAGCGACGGAAGGCGTCGGATTCCGGGTTGCGTGAGGAGGCGATCACCGCGACGGGATAGCTGATCGGATCGTGGCTCGACGGCGGGAACACGCCGACGACGCGAACGCCGGGATCGGCGCGTGCGTCCGTCGCGTAGACCACGCCGAGCGGCGCCGCGCCGCGGCTGACGAGGGCGAGGGCCGCGCGCACGCTTTCACCCGGCGCGAGCTGCCCCTGCACCGTATTCCAGACGCCCAGCCGGGAAAGCGCCTGCTTGGCGTAGATGCCTGCGGGCACCCCGGCGGGATCGGCAATGGCGAGCCGGCCGCTGCCCAGTGCCTTCGCGAGGGGCATGGCCGGCGCAATGCGCAGACGCACGGTGCTGGCGCGAGGCGCGATCAGCACCAGCGAATTGCGCAGGAACGACACGCGCGTACCCTTGCGGACGAGCCCCTTGGACTGGACCGCGTCCATCCACGGCTCGTCGGCGGAAACGAAGATGTCGGCGGGGGCGCCGGACTGGATCTGACGGGCCAGCGCCGAGGAGCCGGCGAACGAGATGCGCGGCCGTGGGTGGCCTTTTGCCTTCCACGCGTTGGCCGCGGCATTCATCGATTCCTGAAGGCTGGCGGCGGCGAGCACGATGGGGGCCTGCCGAGGCGGAGCAGCCTCGATCGCAGCGGGCAGTAGCAGCGTGGCCAGCGCGGCCACGAACGTCGCCAGCGGACGGGCGAGGGACTTTGGCATCAAGGGTCTCCGGGGGAATATTGTATCGCACAGTATATCGAGCGCGCGGCATTGCAAGGCGCACCAGGCCCACGGCGCTCCAAGGAGGGACGGTCAGCCTTTCTGGCTGGCGCGGGGCTCGGGCAATAGCCGGATCGCCAAAGCGTCGTAATCCGGCCCGCGCGAGGCGAGGGCGATGCCATCCTGAAGCGCCCGGTAGTGGTCGAGTACGTTTTCGCCAAGTTCGGTAAGGCGCGCACCGCTGCTGGCTGCGCGGCCAGGCGCGGTATGGACGAGCGGGCCGTCCCAGCACCGGTTCATGGCATCGACCAGCAGCCAGGCCCGGCGGTAGCTCATGGCCATTGCGCGGCCGGCGGCGGAGATCGAGCCGTGCTGCCGGATCGCATCGAGCAAGTCCGCCTTGCCGGGGCCCATCGCGATTTCGGCACCGCAATGGATCTGAATCTTGATCTTGAGGCTTGGCTTCGCAGTCATGAAGTAAGCGTAGGATGGCTCCCGTTCCGGGGCAAGGTCACCGGCAGCCTGCGCCGGATTTCCATCACGTCATTGCGCGCGAATCAGTTCAACGTAGCTTCGTAACGCCTTGGCTCGATCCCTTCGATCCGCGACCGGAAGGGGCATCGAGGGGCAGTTTGTTGCAGTGCACTGCCAATCAATACGCTCACTGCTGCCGTGCAGTAGGATTCACCACCGATTAATGAGCACCGATTGCGAAGTTGCGGAAACCAAGGGGGATCGTGGTTTTTGCAGTGCAAAATGCTCGCCTAACATCGTCAATTAATATTGCCCCACAGGCGCATAAAATTACCTTCAAAGTGGTGATAATTTCACATTCTTTCCGGGTATTAAAATCATCTGAGTCATTCGGGATATTCTGGAACAATCTTACGGATTCGGTTATAAGTCTGGCAGGCAACGAGCTGGGACGTGACGCTAACAGGCGCACCCTAATGGGATTGATCAGGACGGTATAGGCGCCGGCAACGCCACCAAGACCGTCTCGGCAATTGAGGATTTATGATGAAGGTCGCCGACGAGAATATCATCCACTTCGAACGCTTCTCGGATTCCGAGAGCTTCTCCACACGGCTGCCGGCCGGCATGGTCTACGCCGCGCAGCGCATGGGGCATGCAGAGGAAGAGCATGACGGGCGTGGCCTGATCATCGCGATCCTGCTTTGCATGGCCTGCTGGGCTGCACTCGGTTACTTCCTGCTCGCCTGACCTCGGTCCGCCGAAATGTTCGCGACGTAACGTCGCGGCGTTTGAAGCGGTGCCGGCAAAAAGCGACGGAGGATGGGTGTGCAATATTCGCCTTGGGCGAGTCCATCGTGCGCAGCTTGCCGCCAGGCGCAGTCGTGTCGCGCCCTCCGGCCGCCGCCGTCGATCGACGCAATCCTAGCTGGCTGACGGGGCGATCTGCTGCTCCCATCCGCCTGCGGTAGCCACGTATAGTCGCGCTATGTTCTGGTACTGCCGGATGCGGGATTCCAGCAATGTCAGCTGCGCGCGCTGATAAGTGCGGTTGGCTTCGAGCACCTGAAGGACGCCGCTGTTGCCGACCTCGAAGCTGCGGCGGGACAGGCGCAGGGATCGGCCTGCGACTTCGGCCGCCTCCTCCCGCGACGCGATTTCCCGTTGATCGCTGCCCAGTGCCCAGAGCAGGCCGGAAACCTGGCCGAAAGCCTCCGTTACGACCTGTTGGTAGCGGGCTGCCGCACCGCGCGCTTCCGCTTCGGCGCCGCGTTTCTGGGCCTTGAGCGTGCCCCCGTGGAAGATCGGAGCCGAGATGCCTGCAAAAAGGTCGAACGCGTTGAAGCGACTGCTGGTGATGCGGTCGGGATCGGCGGTCGATTGGGTCAGGCTCCCGCCAAGCGTCACGTCGGGATAGAGGTCGGCGGTCGCCACGCCCACCGCAGCGACGGCGGAATGAAGGCGAGCCTCTGCTTCCAGGATGTCCGGCCGCTTGTGGACGAGTTCCGAAGGCAAGGCGACGGGCACCTGCGCGGGCAGCACGAATTCGCCGAGACCGAAGTCGGTCGGCTCCAGTTCGGTGGGCGAAATCCCCAGCAGCACGGCGAGCATAGCGCGACCCTCCGCCATCTGGCGATCCAGTGCGGGCGTGGTGGCACGGTCGCCCGCCAACTGGCCCTGCGCGCTCAGCACTTCCACCAGCGTGCCCGCTCCGGCCTTTCGGCGCGCTTCCGTCAACGAGACGTTGCGCTCGTCTTCCGCAAGCAGCGCACGCTGGGTGGCCATGGTGTCGTTGAGCGAGGCGATGGCCAACACCTGTGCCACCACGCGCCCGGCGACGAGCAGGTGCGCGGCCTGTACCGCGCGCGCCTGCGCCTCGGCCTCCGCGCCGGCCTGCTCGAGCGCGCGGCGGTTGCGACCGAACAGGTCGAGGTCGTAGGAAACGCCGCCGCCCAGCGTGTAGAGGTCGAATTCGGGATTGGGAATGTCGCCGCCGCCGAAGCTGTCGGAAAGGCCGAAGGCGGCGAGATTGACCTTCTGGTGCTCCGCGCGTGCATCGACGTCGATCTGCGGCAACTGCCGTCCGGCCACCGCTGCGATCCGCTCACGCGCGCGCTCGAGGGTCGCGCGGCTCGCGGCCAGGCTGTGATTGCCTGCAAGCGCGCGGTGGACGAATGAGTCGAGCCGGGGCGAGGCGAACGCCCTCCACCACTCTCCCTCGGGTCCTTGTCCCAGCACGGCCCCCGGAGGCTGGGCCGGAACGCCATAGCCTGCGTGCGCGGCCGGAGCCGCCGGTGCCTGGTAGTTCGGCCCCACGGTCGTACACCCCGCGACCAGCAGTAGCGGCGCGGCAAGGGACAGGCGCTTCATGTCATTCCCCAATCGGAAGCGATGCGGTGTCGACCCGGCCCCGGTTGGCGCGCAGGAGCAGCACAAGCGGTATCAGCAGCAAGGTCAGCACGAAGACGAAGTGGTAGCTCGCGACGTTGCCCACCATGGTCGCCTGCCGCGTGACCTCTCCGCTCAACCCGGCGAGCGCTTGGGTTGAGCCGAAGTCGAGGTCGGGGCGGGCGTAGAACAGGGCCGGGTTGTCGGGGCGCAGGCCCTGCAAGAGCGTGTCACGCGATGCGGCGATGTCTCGGATGAACTGTACGTTGAGCACCGAGATGCCGATGGCGTTGCCGACATTGCGGGTCAGCGCGTACATCGCCGCGCCCTCGTTGCGCAGGGCGGCGGGGAGGGTGGAGAACACCACGACCGAGATCGGGACGAAGATCAGCCCGCTGCCGAAGCCCTGGACGAAGCCGATGGCGAGTAGCGCGCGCTCGTCCACGTAGAGGTCGATGTGCGAGTACATCAGCATGCTGGCGGCCATGATCGACAGGCCGGCGATGATGACGGCGCGCACGTCGATCACGGCGATGAGGCGCGTCACCAGAAGCATCGAGGCCAGCGTGCCGATCGCGCGCGGCAGTCCGACGATCCCCGCGTCGAGCGCGGAATAGCCCAGCAGCGACTGGGTCATCACCACGATCAGCGGGATGGTCGCGAAGGCGACGATGCCGATCATGATGCTGAAGATCGAGCCGACCGCGAAGTTACGGTCGCGGAACAGTTCGGGCCGGATGAAGGTGTTCTTCGCGGTCGCCATGTGGACCACGGTGAGCCACCCGGCAATGATGAGGATCAGCGCATAGATGCGGATCTCGTTCGAGTCCCACCAGTCGAGATGTTCGCCCCGGTCGAGGATGAGCTGGAGCGAGGCCAGCGCGATCGAGACAGTGACGAAGCCGAACATGTCGAAGCGCGGATGCTCGCGGTTGGAGCGCCGGACCAGGAACAGCGACATGCCGATGAACGACAGGATGCCGAAGGGCACGTTGATGAAGAACACCCAGCGCCAGCTCAGCGCATCGGTGAGGTAGCCGCCCAGCGTCGGTCCGATGATCGGCCCGGCCATCGAGCCGAGCGCAAAGATCGCCATGGCCTTGGCGTGGTCCTCGGGCGGGTTGATGTCGAGCAGGATCGCCTGGCTGAGCGGCACCAGCGCCGCACCGCAGGCGCCCTGGAGGAAGCGGGCGAGGACGATGGTGGTGAGGTCGGTCGCGAGGCCGCAGCCCGCAGATGCGATGGTGAAGCCCGCCACCGAGACGAGCATCACCAGCTTGCGCCCCAGCCGTCCGGCCAGCCACCCACTGAGCGGCGTGGCGATGGCCCCGGCGACGAGATAGGAGGTCAGCACCCACAGCACCTGCTCCTGCGAGGCCGAGAGGCTCGACTGCATGTGCGGCAGGGCTACGTTGGCGATGGTGATGTCGACCGCGACCATGGTGGAGGCGATCATCGAGGGGATCGTGATCAGCATGCGCCGCGCGGGGCTGGGGTAGACGGTCGGTTCAGGAGGAAGTTCGGCGGATGGCATTGCCGTCAGCGCGCCGCCGCGGGGGCTTGCGTATCCGCTCCGAAGAGGTGGCGTTCGTGGCCCGTGTCGACCTCGACGTTGGTGCTGAGGCCGGCGCTGAGCGGGAGGCCCGCCGGAATCTTGTCTATGGTAACCTGCACGGGCACGCGCTGCACCACCTTGACCCAGTTGCCCGTGGCATTCTCGGCCGGCAGCACTGCGAAGCTGGAGCCGGTGCCGGGGCTGAAACTCTCGACATGGCCCCGAATATCGTGGTCGGGAAAGGCGTCGACGGTGATGCGCGCCGGTTGTCCTGCGCGCATGTAGCGCAGTTGGTCTTCCTTGAAGTTGGCCTGCACCCAGAATTTGAGGCCTGTCATGATGAAGACCGGGCGGCCGGGCGTCACGTAGTTGCCGACCTGCAATTGGTTCACGCGCGTGACGACGCCGTCCTGCGGCGCGCGTACCACCGTATCCGACAGGCCGATGCGCGCTTGAGCAAGCTGCGAGGCGGCCTTGCGGACCTGCGGCTGGCTATCGACGGCCCCGTCCACGGTTCCGGCGAGACTGGCGCGCAGCGAGTCCGCCTTGGCCTGCGCGGCCGCGATGGCGTCACGCGCGGTGAGGGCCTCGGTCGATGCCTGATCGTACTGCGCCCGCGAGGCAATGCCTTCGGCCTCGAGCGACTTCTGGCGCGCGGCCTCGCCGGTTGCGTAGGCATAACGGGCGCGGGCGGCGCTAACCTGCGAGAGGGCCTCGCGGTAGTCGGCACGCAGCGAGCCGACGTCGGTGCGGGCATCGGCCAGCTCGGCCTCGGCCTGTGCGACGTTGGCCTCGAAGCTGCTCGCCCTGATGCGAAACAGGACCTGGCCCTTGGTCACCCGCTGGTTCTCGTGGACCTCGATCGCCAGGACGGTGCCCGCGATGCTCGGGCTGATCGCGACCATGCCAGTCTGGAGCGAGGCATTGTCGGTCGATTCGTAACGCCCGCCGGCAAGGTAGAACCACGCGGCAACGGCCAGGATCACGACCGGGCCGGCGATCATGAGCGCCGTGCGGAGCGGGCGTTTGCGGGCAGGCGTCACCGTTATGGCCTCTCCATCGGCGGGTGCCTGGGCCGCGATGGTGGTTTCAGCGTTCATGAAAAATCCTGTGTCCCGACCTTGTCGCAGCAGATACTAAGCATGGCTACTATCGGCAATAGAGAGACTCGGAAAAGCGCATGAACGCGAATGACATGGACGAGCGTGTCCTCGCCCTGGAGGGGGTGCACAATTTCCGCGACGCGGGTGGTTACGCCGTGGCGGGCGGCGGGCGCATGAAGCGCCGCATGGTATGGCGTTCGGGCCAGCACCACGGCGCCACCGACGACGACCTCAGCCGGATCGATGGATTGGGCCTGGCCTCGGTGTTCGATCTGCGGACTTCGAAGGAGCGGGACAAACACCCGTGCCGCAGGCCGCAAGCCTTTGCCGCAGAGGTGTTTTTCTCCACCGATCCGGAGGTGCGCCATGCCCCGCACATCGCCGCCGCGCAGACCACGCGGCAGCGCACGGCCGAGGGCACCTGGGAAAGCCTGGTGCGCAACTACGCCGCGATCTGCTTCCGGCCGGAGCTTCAAGCGATGATCCGGGGCTACATCGATCGGCTTGCGGAAGGGGCCGGGCCGGGGTTGGTGAACTGCATGGCGGGGAAGGACCGCACCGGAATCGCGGTCGCGATGCTTCACGCAGGCTTGGGCGTCCACCGCGACGACATCATGGAAGACTACCTGCTCACCAACACCGCCGGCGACGTCGAGGCACGCATCGCGTCGGGCGCCGAGACCATGCGCGTCATCACCGGGCAGCTCGACGACGAGGTGCTGCGGGTGCTGATGGGCGTTGAGCCCGAGTATCTCGACACCGCCTGGGCGGCGATCGAGGAGCGGCACGGGACTGTGGATGCCTACCTTGAGGAAGCATTTGGACTAGACGGCGCCAAGCGGGATCGTCTCAGGAAGGCGCTCGTGGCGTAGCGGCTTTACGTGAGGAACGCCCGGACATCGCCCATGAAGCGGTCGAACTGATCGCGGTGGAGCCAGTGGCCGGCGTCCTCGTATTCGATCAGCCGGGCGCTGGGGAAATGGTCGAGGCGGCCGTCACCCGCCGGGCTGCTGGCGAAGCTGTTCTTGCCCCACAGCAACAGCATCGGGCAGGTTATCGCCTCCCACATCGCGACGATCTGGTCGGTCGGCAAATCCGTGGCCGACCAGACGTTGAGATAATTGTCGAACTTCCAGGTCCAGGTGCCGTCCTCGTTGCGGCTGGCGCCGTGGATGGTCAGATGGCGTGCCTGTTCGTCGGTGAGGAAGGCGTTCTCCTCCTTCATGCGCTGATAGGCGTCGCGCAGCGTGGCGTACTTGCGCACGGTGCGGCCGGAAGCCTTGCGCTTGTCCTCGATCCACTGGCGCAGGCGGTCACCGGCGCCCTTCGCCTCCTGTTCGCGACGCATGGCGATCGGCGGACCAAGCCCCTCGATGTTGATGAACTTCGCCACTTTGTCCGGGTAGAGCCCGGTGAAGCGCGTGGCGATGTTGCCGCCGAGCGAGTGAGCGATGATCGTCACCTGCTCGTGCCCGAGCGTGTGGACCAACTGCGCGAAGTCGTAGACGAAGGCGTCCATCGCATAGTGCCCCTCCGGGCTCCATTCGCTGTCGCCGTGGCCGCGCAGGTCCGGGCAGATGACGTGCCAGTCGCGGCGCAGTTCCTCGGCCACCCAGTCCCAGCTGCGGCAATGGTCACGCCCGCCGTGCTGGAGGATCAGCGGCGGCGCGTCCGGGTTGCCCCAGTCGACGTAATTGAGGCGCAGGCGCTGCGAGATGAAGCGGTTCGATGTCGGGCCGAGCTGGGTCATGCCGCATGACGTGGAACGTCCCGCTCGCGGCGTCAACGGCGGCCCTGTGCCGCCGCAGCGATCAAGGCAGGTACGACAGCTTGGGATACCAGTCCTTGCCGCGTCCGCGGGGCGTCAGGTCGAGCACGGTCCACAGGGGCGCGATTTCGGTCGCGCCTCGCGGGTCCTCGCCGGGGTCGGCCATGTCCTGCGTGGTCTCGCCCATCCAGTGGAGGCGCACCTTGTCGCCCTCTTTCACCAGCACCATGAGAACCGGCATTTCCCAGCCCTTTTCGGGATCGAGCCCGCCGACCGCCAGCGAGAACGCATCGCCCACCGCCTGATAGAACGGCACTTCGCGCCAGCCGCGCTCGATGGCGAAGGCGATCTGCCGCTCGACCGGGGAGCGCGCCACCACGGCTAGGCCGACACGCTGGAGCAAGTCAGCGGCGTTGGCGGCAAGGGGGCCGATGAGATTGGTGCACATCGGGCAGGGCCGCTCGCGGTCGGGACCGTACATCCAGTGGTAGACGACGAGCGTATCGTGCCCGCCGAACATGTCGGCGAGGCCGATCTCCGAGCCGTTCGTGTCTATGAACCGGTAGTCCGCGTCGATCGCCGGGCCGGGAGGCAATTCGCGAAGCTGCGCGGCGAGGCGGCCGAGCTGGCGGCGCGCCTCGATCTCGTGAGCCAGCAGCGCCTCGCGGGCGGCGGCATATTGGGAGGTTTCGCCGGCAAAGCGCGGCTTGCGGAGGGCAGCCAGTTCGTTCGCGGGCGGCAGTGACTTTTCCATGATACGGGTCCTCTCACTGTTTCGCGCGTGAACGCGTGAAAGGTTCCGAAGGCTGCATTTGTGGGGATGAATTAATGCTATCCTGGCCCTGTCCTTGGCAAAGCAGCGGTAGAACGCCTATCTCGCGGGCCAGAAAGATTTCCACGTTTCCGGAGACTGCCCAGTGGCGACCACGCACAAGACCCGCATGCTCATCATCGGTTCCGGCCCGGCGGGCCTGTCCGCCGCCATCTACGGTGCCCGCGCGGGCATGGCGCCGATCGTCGTGCAGGGCCTTCAGCCGGGCGGCCAGCTGACCATCACCACCGACGTCGAGAACTACCCGGGCTTCCGCGAGGTCATCCAGGGCCCCTGGCTGATGCAGGAAATGGAAGCGCAGGCAGTCCACGTCGGCACGCGCATGATGTGGGACACGATCACCAACGTCGACCTCTCGGGCGATACTTTCATCGCGACTGGCGACGGCGGCGACATCTACGAAGGCGAGACCCTCGTCATCGCAACGGGCGCACAGGCCCAGTGGCTGGGCGTTCCTGGCGAGCAGGAGCTGTCGGGCAAGGGCGTCTCGGCCTGCGCGACCTGCGACGGGTTCTTCTACCGCGGCAAGAAGGTGGTGGTGATAGGCGGCGGCAACACCGCGGTCGAGGAAGCGCTCTACCTCACCAACCACTCCGACGACGTGACCCTGATCCATCGCCGCGATTCGCTGCGGGCCGAGAAAATCCTGCAGGACCGCCTGTTCGCGCACCCGAAGATCTCGGTGGTATGGAATCAGCGCGTCGACCGCTTCATGGCCGGGGAGGACGGCGGCCTGCGGGCGCTGGCGCTGATCGACACGCAGACCGGCGAGCAGAGCGAGATCCTCACCGACGGCGCTTTCGTCGCCATCGGCCACGCGCCCGCGACCGAGCTGTTCAAGGGCAAGCTCGCCATGGACGAGACCGGTTACCTGCTGGTCCAGCCGGGCACGCCCAAGACCGACGTTCCCGGCGTGTTCGCTGCGGGCGACGTTTCGGACCACGTCTACCGCCAGGCCATCACCGCCGCCGGCATGGGCTGCATGGCCGCGCTCGACGCCGAGCGTTATCTGGCCGCCAAGGAATTCGCAGGCATCACCGAGACGGTGCAGGGCTGAAGGCTCCGGGGGGCGTGGTTATTCCACGCCCTTCCAGACACGCGTGGAAGATGCGTCCGGCGTCAGCCTCGCAGGACTTCCAGTACCTGTTCCGCCAGCCAGTCCTGTGCCTCGGGTTCGACGTAGCTATGCGTCGCTTCGGGGCAGGTGCGGATGCGCGCGCCGGCCTTGTCCCAGCGCGCGAGAAAGGCGAGGCCGGTACGGTCCCGTCCTGCGACGAGGAAGCGTATTGACCTGTCGAACCCTGCGATACCCTCGGCCATCTGCGCCACCAGTCCATCCGGCGCGGCGGGGACCGGACGAACCGCCGAGATCAAACTGCGCGCCAGCTTCGAGACGGAAACCTTGCCTGTCAGTAGCCGCCTGATCGCGGCGGGGTCTGCCAAGCGGCGGCGGTAGTGATCGCGTACGACTTCGGCGGGGGCTTCCCCGGTTTCGTCCTCGATGGTCCAGGGGTTGGACAGCACTAGCGCATCGAGCCCGGCGCCTCCCGCCAGCATCAGCGCGCTGGCGGCATCGCAGTTGCCCAGGCCTACGATCCGGTCGACATGAGGGCACTCGGTGCGAAGGGCAGCAATGGCTGCGGCGAGGTCGGCTGCGGCCGATCGGAAGCCGGCGTT
>NZ_AKKE01000125.1 GCF_000281975.1 Novosphingobium sp. AP12
CGAGGATGATCCACGGGATATGACGCGACATTATAAGCCTCTCTGGGATATCTTTGGCCGCGGGCTATTTTAGACGGTAGTGTCGCGGCAGCGCGGGGTAAAATCACCGTTTGATCAATAGGGAGATCAAATCCTACCGGTAAAGGTCACGATAATTGCAGGTCCCCCAGCTAGGATAGGCTCGGCGTATTTCACGCAGTCATGTGTATCAAGCTGGTGTGACGAAACCGTCTGCGGGGCCAGGGCCACCAAAAACCCTGCTGAGGGGGTCTGCATACCAAGCGTGAGCCTGCTCATCCGCACCGCATGGTGCGAGCGCCTAGCCATCGCATTCAGATCAAGCACCGGCCTGCCGACAGGTTGGCCGTAAACCGCTATCCCACCGTCGAACTCCGCAGGTGCGCTTCGACTGTCAAGTTGCGCGTCAATCCCTTTACCCGAAAGCGCCAGTGTCCCCTCCAGCACCGCCAGTGTCCGATTGATGCCGGGAAATAAGGAGAATGAACCCGGGGCAGTCACCTTGGCCATGCTTAGCCGCCAGAGAAAGTCGTCCATGCTTGCCCCTGGCGGGAACACGGCAATTTCTAGCGTCGTCCCGCCGCCGTTCTTCCATGGCACTGCGAGGCAATCGACGGCCCGGATGACGGTTACAGTGCTCACCCCAGAATGCCCGGCAGATCGAGGCCCTTCGCCTCGGCGCAATCCCTGGCGATGTCGTAGCCCGCGTCGGCGTGGCGCATGACGCCGGTGGCGGGGTCGTTCCACAGCACGCGCTCAAGCCGCGCCGCCGCTTCGGGCGTACCGTCCGCCACGATCACCATGCCCGAGTGCTGCGAGAAGCCCATGCCGACGCCGCCGCCGTGATGCAGCGAGACCCATGTCGCACCGCTGGCGGTGTTGAGCAGGGCGTTGAGCAGCGGCCAGTCGCTCACCGCGTCCGAACCGTCCTTCATCGACTCGGTCTCGCGATTGGGCGAGGCGACCGAGCCGCTGTCGAGATGGTCGCGGCCGATCACGACGGGGGCCTTCAGCTCGCCGCTCGCGACCATCTCGTTGAAGGCGAGGCCGAGGCGTTGGCGATCGCCCAGGCCCACCCAGCAGATGCGTGCGGGCAGGCCTTGGAACTGGATCTTCTCGCGCGCCATGTCGAGCCAGTTGTGCAGGTGCGCGTTGTCGGGCAGCAGCTCCTTCACTTTGGCGTCGGTCTTGTAGATGTCCTCGGGATCGCCAGAAAGCGCG
Source organism: Novosphingobium sp. AP12 (assembly GCF_000281975.1). GTDB lineage: Bacteria > Pseudomonadota > Alphaproteobacteria > Sphingomonadales > Sphingomonadaceae > Novosphingobium. Next base: position 1,240 of record NZ_AKKE01000125.1, read on the forward strand.
GCCCAACGGAACGGGCCGACGCCGCGGCAGAACAGCGGGCGGATATAGGCGGGGACGAAGCCGGGGAAGTCGAACGCGTTCTCGACGCCCTCGTCGAGCGCGACCTGCCGGATGTTGTTGCCGTAGTCGGTGGTGGGAACCCCCGCCGCCTGGAAATCGAGCATCGCACGCACGTGCTGCGCCATCGAGGCCTTGGCGGCCTTGGCGACTGCTTCGGGCTCGCGCTCGCGCCGCTCGATCCATTCGGCGACCGTCCAGCCGGCGGGCAGGTAGCCGTTGACCGGATCGTGCGCGCTGGTCTGGTCGGTGAGCAGATCCGGGCGGATGCCGCGCGCATAGATCTCGGGCAGCAATTCCGCGGCATTGCCGAGCAGGCCGACCGAAAGCGCCACCTTGTCGGCGTTGGCCTTCTCTATGATCGTCATCGCCTCGTCGATCGAGTTCGCGGCGACGTCGAGGTAGCCGGTGCGCAGACGCATCTCGATGCGGCTCGCCTGGCATTCGATGGCAAGGCACGAGGCCCCCGCCATCACCGCCGCCAGCGGTTGTGCGCCGCCCATGCCGCCGAGGCCGGCGGTCAGCAGCCACTTGCCCGACAAGTCGCCGCCGTAATGCTGGCGGCCCATCTCGACGAAGGTCTCATAGGTGCCCTGAACGATGCCTTGCGTGCCGATGTAGATCCACGAACCGGCGGTCATCTGGCCGTACATGGCGAGGCCGCGCTTATCGAGTTCGTTGAAATGCTCCCAGTTCGCCCAGTGCGGCACGAGGTTGGAGTTGGCGATCAGCACGCGCGGCGCATCGGCATGGGTGCGGAACACGCCGACCGGCTTGCCCGATTGCACCAGCAGCGTCTCGTCGGCTTCGAGGCGGCGCAGCGTCTCGACGATCTTGTCGTAGCTGGCCCAGTCGCGCGCGGCGCGGCCGATGCCGCCGTAGACCACCAGCTCCTCGGGCCGCTCGGCGACGTCGGGATGGAGATTGTTCATCAGCATGCGCAGGGGCGCTTCGGTGAGCCAGGACTTGGCGGAAAGCTCGGTGCCGGTGGCGGGCTTGATGACGCGAGTGTTGTCGATACGGGACATGGAGGTCAGGCTTCCTGAAAGGCGAAGGCGCGGGCGGCTTCGATGATCTGGACAAGGGTCGCGGTGAGGAAGGCGGCGCGGGCGGCGTCGAAGGCGGGGGGCCAGTTGGCCTCGCTCGGCGTTTCGGGCTCGTCCATGTAGCCGCGAATGGCGAGTTCTATCTGGATCGCGTGGACGCCGTTTTCGGGGCGGCCGTAGTGGCGCGTGGTCCAGCCACCGCGGAACCGCCCGTCAAGGACGTGGCTTTCGCCGCTGGCCTTGCAGACGGCCTCGACGGCGGCGGCAAGCGCGGGATCACACGTGGCGCCGCCGTTGGTGCCGATGTTGAACTGCGGCAGTTCGCCCTCGAACAGGCGCGGCACGTGGCTGCGGATCGAGTGGGCGTCGTACAGCACGACGCGCGGATGAGCGGCGCGAAGGCGGTCGATCTGCGCCTGCAGGGCGGCGTGGTACGGATCGAACCAGAGCGCGCGGCGGCGAGCGATCTCGACCTCGTCCGGCACGGCGTCGGCGTAGAGCGGTTCGCCGTCGAACGTCGTCGTCGGGCACAGTTCGGTCGTCGCCTGGCCCGGATAGAGCGAGGCGCCCGAGGGATCGCGGTTCACGTCGATCACGCTGCGCGAGATGCCCGTCGCCACCAGCGTCGCGCCAAGGTCGGCGGCGAAGGCGTAGAGGTCGTCGACCCACCAGTCGGCATCGCGCCGCGCCAGCCAGGGCGAGCGGAAGGCGCCTGCGACGTCCGCCAACCCGCTACCGATGTGCGGGAAGGCGACGATCAGCGGCGCGTCGCCTTCAGTGACCTTGAGCCAGTCGCTCATGCCACACCCGGCAGCGCACCACCGGCCGCCGCGACGAGCGCGCCTGTGCGGATCAGCGCATTCGCCGCTTCCATGTCGGGGTGGAAATGGCGGTCGTCCTCCAGCGCGGGCACCACTTCGCGCAAGGCCGCGCGGGCGGCTTCGAGCGCGTCGCTGGAGGCGAGCGGGGCGTGGAAGCCGATCCCCTGCACCGAGGCGAGCAGTTCGATGCCGATGACCGCGAAGCCGTTTTCGGCCATTTCCAGCAGGCGGCGCGCGCCGTGGGCGGCCATCGAGACGTGGTCTTCCTGGTTTGCAGAAGTCGGGATCGAATCGACGCTTGCGGGATAAGCGCGCTGCTTGTTCTCGCTGACGAGCGCGGCGGCGGTGACTTGCGGGATCATGAACCCGGAGTTGAGTCCGGGGCGCGGCGTCAGGAACGCGGGCAAGGCGGAGAGCGCGGGGTCGACCAGCATGGCGATGCGGCGCTCGGCGATCGAGCCGATCTCGCAGATCGCCAGCGCGATCATGTCGGCGGCGAAGGCGACCGGCTCGGCGTGGAAGTTGCCGCCCGACAGCGCCTCGTCGGTCTCGGGGAAGATCAGCGGGTTGTCTGAGACGCCGTTGGCCTCGATCTCCAGCGTCGTCGCCGCCTGGCGCAGCAGGTCGAGCACCGCGCCCATCACCTGGGGCTGGCAGCGCAGGCAGTAGGGATCCTGCACCCGCGCATCGTTCTCGAGATGGCTGGCGCGGATAGCGCTGCCCGCCATCAGATCGCGCAAGGCGTCGGCGACTTCGATCTGCCCCTTCTGTCGGCGCAGCGCGTGAATGCGCGGATCGAACGGCGTGTCCGAGCCCTTCGCTGCTTCGGTCGACAGCGCGCCGGTGACGAGCGCTGAGCGGAACAGCAGCTCGGTCTCGAACAGGCCGGCCAGCGCGTTGGCGGTGGAGAACTGAGTGCCGTTGAGCAGGGCTAGACCTTCTTTAGGACCGAGTACGGTGGGCTGGAGGCCCGCCTTGCGCAACGCTTCGGCCGCCGTCAGGCGCTCGCCCTCGTAAAAGATTTCGCCCACGCCGATCATCGTCGCGGCCATGTGCGAAAGCGGCGCCAAGTCGCCGCTCGCGCCGACCGAGCCCTGGCACGGCACCACCGGGGTCAGGCCCTTTCCGAGCATCGCTTCGAGCAGCGCCACCGTCTCGGGCCGCACCCCCGAAGCACCTTGCGCCAGGCTTGCGAGCTTGAGCGCCATCATCAGCCGGATCACCGGCGCCGGCGAAGGCGCGCCCGTGCCCGCCGCGTGGCTGAGCACGATGTTGCGCTGGAGCGTCGCCAAATCCTTGCCGCCGATCCGCACGCTGGCGAGCTTACCGAAACCGGTGTTGATGCCGTACACGGGCTCACCTTTGGCAAGAATGCGCGACACGGCAGCTGCGCTTTCGGCCACGAGCGGGGCGCAGGCGGGATCCAGACGGATGGTGGCACCGCGATAGACGCTGCGCCAGTCCCCAAGCGGAACCTCTCCGGGGACAAGCAGGATCGTGTTCATTGACCACTCCAGATTCGGGCATGGAGCGGATTGAAGCCCATGCGATAAACGAGTTCGGCGGGACGCTCGACGTCCCAAATGGCAAGGTCGCAGCGCTTGCCGGCTTCCAGGGTGCCCCGGTCGGCCAGGCCGAGCGCGCGTGCCGCGTTACGGGTGACGCCTGCCAGGCATTCGGCAACGGTGAGGCGGAACAGCGTCGCGCCCATGTTCATCACCAGCAGCAGCGAAGTGAGCGGCGACGTGCCGGGATTGCAATCGGTCGCCAGCGCGATCGGTACCCCGGCGGCGCGCAGCGCCTCGATCGGCGGCAGCCTCGTCTCGCGCACGAAGTAGTAGGCGCCGGGCAGTAACGTCGCGACGGTGCCCGACGCGGCCATTGCCGCAATGCCGGTCTCGTCGAGAAATTCGAGATGGTCGGCCGACAGCGCGCCATGATGAGCTGCCAGCGCTGCTCCGTGCAGATTTGACAGTTGCTCAGCATGGAGCTTTACCGGGAGGCCGTGGCGGGCGGCGGCGCTGAACATGCGCTCGGTCTGGGGGGGCGTAAAGCCAATCCCCTCGCAAAAGGCGTCAACGGCATCGGCGAGCCCGAGGGCGGCAATTTCGGGCAGGACCTCGTCGCACAGCATCGTGACGTAGGCATCCGCATCGCCTGCATATTCCGGCGGCAGCGCATGGGCGCCCAGAAACGTGGTGGCCACGCTGACCGGGCGTTCGCTGCTTAGCCGCCGGGCGGCCCGCAGCATACAGATCTCCGTTTCACGATCGAGGCCGTAACCGGACTTGACCTCCACCGTGGTCACACCTTCGGCGATCAGTGCGTCGAGCCGGGGCAGGGCAGAGGCTACCAGTTCGGCCTCGTTTGCGGCACGGGTGGCCCGCATGGTGGAGACGATACCACCGCCAGTCCGTGCTATCTGTTCATAGGAAGCGCCGTCGAGGCGCATCTCGAACTCGGCCGCGCGGTCGCCGCCGTGGATCAGATGGGTGTGGCAGTCGATCAGCCCGGGGGTGATCCAGCGGCCCTCGCAATCGACAACGCGTGGGGCATCGAGACCGGGCGCATCGTCGACGGCACCGGCGTAGACGATTTTGCCGTCGCTCGCTGCGATTATGCCGCGCTCGACCACGCCGATGCCATCGCCGACCATCGTGGCAAGCCGGGCATCCTTCCAGATCGTATCGCACCGCATGATCAGCCCCTCGCTTGCCCGTCCCAATGTGATTGCACCGTTCGGATTTAATGTATAGACAAAAAGTGAAGCGAGGAGCAGATTCATGACGGAAAGTTGGGGCGTCACGCGCAAAGTATTGTTTTTCCAACATCTTCTACTTCCGCATGGATGGGCCCGAGATGTGCGCGTTGCGCTTTCCGGCGGCCGGATCTCCGCTGTCGAAATGAACGTGGAACCTTCGAATTCGGACGAACGGCACGCATGTGGCTTGCCGGGAATGCCCAACCTGCATAGTCATGCCTTCCAGCGCGGAATGGCAGGGCTGGCAGAGCGGCGCGGCCCGTCCAACGATAGTTTCTGGACCTGGCGCGAGATCATGTACCGCTTCGTCGATCGCATGACGCCGGACGATGTGAGCGCCATTGCCGCGCTCGCTTATATAGAGATGCTGGAGAGCGGCTTCACACGCGTTGGTGAGTTCCACTATCTGCATCATGACCGTGGGGGACTTCATTTCGCTGACATCGGTGAGATGAGCGGTGCGTTGATGGCGGCAGCGTCCGCCAGCGGAATCGGCATGACCTTGCTTCCCGTCCTCTACAGCCATTCAGGGTTCGGCGGGCAGCCGCCACAGCTAGCCCAAGCCCGCTTTATCCTGGACGTCGACGGCTACGCGCGCCTGCTCGATTCGGCTGACGGCCATGCGCGAAGCCTTCCCGATGCGGTGGTCGGCGCTGCGCCGCACAGCCTGCGTGCCGTCTCCCGAGAGCAGTTGCGCGATCTCGAGGCGCTGGTGAAAGGCCGCCCGATCCACATCCACATCGCCGAGCAAGTGAAGGAAGTGGACGACTGCCTTACCTGGAGCGGTCAACGTCCGGTCGAGTGGCTATTGGATCACGCTGAGGTCGATGCGCGCTGGTGCCTCATCCATGCCACGCACATGACCGACGCGGAGACGAGGGCGCTGGCCCATAGCGGCGCGGTTGCAGGGCTTTGCCCGATCACCGAGGCAAATCTCGGCGATGGGCTGTTTCCCGTCGAGACTTTCCTCGATGCGGGCGGTCGGTACGGCGTTGGTAGCGATTCCAACGTGTTGATCGACTGCGCCGAGGAACTTCGGCTGCTGGAGTATGGGCAGCGGTTGACGCGGCGCGCCCGCAACGTGATGGCGCGCGGTGCCGGGCGCTCGACCGGCGGGGACCTTTACGCCGGCGCGCTCGCGGGCGGCGCTGCGGCGTTGGGCATCGGAGGCGGCATCGCAGTGGGTCTGCCGGCCGATATCGTCAGCCTCGACCTCGATCATCCAGCGCTCGCTCACCGGCAGGGCGATGCCATAACCGACAGCTTCGTCTTTGGGGCGGGCAGGTCGGCTATCGACTGTGTCTGGCGTCATGGCGCCAAACTGGTTAGCGACGGGCGGCACCGTATCCGCGACCAAGCAATCCGGGATTACCACCGCGTGCTCGAAAGACTGATCGCATGACCATGTCGCTTCACGAACTGATCCGGTCTGATTACGAATCCCGGATCATCGGAGGGTTCCTGGCGCCCGGCGATCGCCTGCCGACCGAACAGGCCCTAATGCAGACCTATGGATGTTCGCGCATGACCGTGAACAAGGCGCTCTCGAAACTCCTTTCTGCCGGGCTCATCGAACGCCGCAAAAAGGCGGGAACCTTCGTCGCGAAGCCGAAGGTCCACTCGATGGTGCTCGACGTTCCCGATATCGCCGTGCAGGTCCACGAACGGGGTCAGGCCTACGCCTATCGTCCGCTTCGCCGACTAGTACGGCCGCCGGGGGAGGACGAGGAGGAAAGGCTGCTTGCCGCATCCGGTATGCTAATGCAGATCGATGGCTTGCACATCGCCGATGGCGCGCCGCTTGGCGCCGAGTTCCGTCTTGTCAGCACTGATGCGGTCCCTGCGATCGTCGATGCCGACCTCGATACCTTGCCACCGGGTTCCTGGCTCCTTCAACAAGTGCCATGGACCGAAGCGGAGACGCGTATCTCCGCGGTAGGCGTCGCGGGCGATGAGGCGCGCTGGCTGGAGGTCTCTGCCGGCACGCCTTGCTTGTGCGTGGAGCGCCGCACTTGGCGCGGAGAGGAACGGATCACGTACGTACGCCAGCTTTTCCTTGGCCATGCCTACGATATGGTGGCGCGCTTTGGACCCGGTGCGCCTCACGGATGATGGCAGGCGCGTCGACGATATCTGGCTGACCTGTATAGACAAGCTTCCGGCTGCACGATAATCCAACGGATCGACGACAGGCACGTCGCTGGAGGAAGTTGGGATGTCGGCAACGGGCGCGGCTGCAATGGTACCGCTCTATGAGCAAGTGAAGGCGCATGTCCTGCGCATGATAGGTTCAGGTGAACTGCAGGCATTCAGTCGAGTGCCATCCGAAAATGAACTCGTGCGCCTGCTCAACGTCTCGCGGATGACCGTCAACCGGGCCCTCAATGACTTGGCGTCGGAAGGCGTCCTTACTCGCACTGCCGGCGTCGGGACGTTTGTAGCTGAGCAGTCGGTGAGAGCGCACCCGCTCCAGATCAACAACATCGCCGAGGAAATTCGCCGGCGTGGTCATCGCTATCACGCAGAAGTATTGCTGCTAGAGTTGGCGTGTGCCGACCAGGCCCTTGCTCGCGAGTTCGGGGTACATCCCCAGGCGCCGCTTTTTCACAGCATCGTGTTGCACCATGAGAACGAGCGCCCAATCCAGATTGAGGATCGCTATGTAAATCCGGTGGTCGCGCCGGACTATATGTCGGCAGACTTCACCGTCGAGACCCCGAACGAGCATTTGGTGCGCGTCGCGCCGTTGCAACGGGCGGAACATGTGGTGCGCGCCGCAAACCCTGACCCGGACCAGGCACAATTGCTCGACATGGCCCCCGGCGAGCCGTGCTTGGTTCTGCGCCGGCGAACGTGGACGAACGAGATCGTCGCTTCGTTCGCGACGCTGCTTTATCCCGGGTCGCGGTATGAGTTCGCGGGTCGCTTCACGGTCTGAGCAGCTAGTAATCGCTTGCGTATTTATTAGGCATCCAGTGCTCCGACCTCCACATATTGCCTGATACGCAGGCAGGTTGTCAGAAAGTTGCAACCTAACTCCCGAAACCAGCAATTCTTGCTTGACATACCTGTATAGACAGGGCTGTTTGAGTGGCTCTTGCGGAACGCAGGGCACCTCATTGTAGCCGGTTAGATGGCGATTGCCGGAAGTCACGAGGCTGCTCCATGCGTGCCGACGGCCGGCCCGGCGCCGCGATCTAGGAGTCATCAGGGATGAAAGTACTATCCTGCGCCGCTGCTCTGCTGCTGCTGTGCGCTACCGGCCCATCGCTGGCGAAAACGGCCTCGGGTATCGTAGAGACGCCTACCGCTCCGGCGGCTATCGGGCCCTATTCCCAAGCGATCGATACCGGCACACTGGTGTTCGTTTCGGGTCAACTCGGTCTGTCGCCCCAGGGTACCATGGCTTCCGGCGATACTGCAGGACAATCCCGCCAGGCGCTTGAGAACATCAAGGCAATTCTCGCCGCGGCGGGACTGACGATGAATGATGTCGTTCAGACTCAAATATATCTTCTCGACCTTGGTGACTTCGCGGCCGTCAACGACATCTACGCAGGCTATTTCAAGCGCGCGCCGTCCCGCGCGACCGTACAGGTCGCGCGGCTACCGCGCGATGGCCGCATAGAAATTTCAGCGATCGCCGTTCGGCCAGAGCGGTCTCGTCACTAACATTGAAACTGATTAAATCTCATGGGGGCAACATGAACGATCGAACAATTCTCGACATTCAAGGCGTTACCAAAAGCTTCCGAAAGTCTAAGGCGGTCGATACTCTCGACTTGCGCATTGGCAGCGGGGAGATTTATGCGCTGCTCGGCCCAAATGGCGCAGGCAAGACGACCACGATCAACATGGTCCTGGGTTTCATCGAGCCCAGTTCAGGTACGATCCTCGTGGATGGTTTGAACGTCGCGGAGAATCCGATCAAGGCGCGTTCACGGATCGCATACTTGCCCGAGATGGTGGCGCTGTATCCAACGCTAACGGGTATCGAGAATCTGCACTATTTCGCCCTGTTGGCGGGAAAGGATCTCGACGAGCCGACTTGCCGCCAACTGCTGGCCGAAGCGGGGCTGCAAACCAACGCCCACGACCGCCGCGCGGGCGACTATTCCAAGGGAATGCGCCAGAAAGTGGGTGTCGCGGTCGCCAAGGCTAAGGATGCCTCGCTTCTGCTCTTCGACGAGCCCACGTCGGGACTCGACCCGTCCGCCTCCTCCGAATTTTACGCGATGCTGCGCGACCTCGCGGGGAAGGGAATGGCGATCCTTCAGACCACCCACGACATCTGGCGTGTGCACGAAGCCGCCACGCACATCGGCATCCTGCGCGCCGGGGTTCTCGTGGAGGAAATCGACCCGCGTTCGACCACGCCCGCGGACCTCGAGCGAATCTACGTCAACAGGCTTGCAGCATGAAGACGCTCGGCCTCGAATTGAAAATGATGTTGCGGGGCGGCCGGACCGTCGCTGCAGCGGCCGTCTTCGCGCTTGTCATGGTTTTGTCGGGAGTGTCGAGTTACTACGGCAACCTCCAGGGGGACCGCGAAAAGAACCAAGTGGCTCATGCCGAGCGCGAGCGCTGGCTCCACCAAAGTGGCAAGGACGCCCATCAGGCGGCACACTACTCGATTTACGCATTCCGGCCCGGCGCTCCGATGCATACGCTTGATCCGGGCATTCTTCCTTTCGTGGGGCAGGCGGTGTGGCTCGAACCGCACTGGCAGAACGATATGATCTACCGGCCGCTGCAGGAGGCAGAGCCGTTCCAGCGCATGGGAATTGCCGACCCAGCCCGCTTCCTCGTCGAGTTTGGGCCACTTCTGGTCTTCCTCGTAGCCTTTGGGGCAACCGCGGCGGATCGCGAGACGGGGATCATGCGCCTGGCACTCGGCGCGGCGCGGCGGCCCGCGCCCTACGTCTGGGGCAAGTGGGGCGCGGTGACTCTTTTTTCGTCTGCGACGCTCTTGTTGCCGTCCCTGCTAATAGGTTTGGGAGCGCTGGCGACCGCCCCCAGTGTTGATGGGCTCATGCGCCTGTTGGCCTGGCTTGGGACTTTCAGCGTCTACTTTGCCACCCTGGCGGCGATCGGCGTCGTGGTGTGTCTAAACGCGCGCACCGCACGGCTCGGCTTTGCGGTCTTGCTCGGGTTGTGGGCGGTGCTTGCTTTCGTAGCACCTCGTGCGGCCAGCAGCGCCGCCAACCAGATCACGCCGCTGCCATCCTATGCTGAAGTCAAGCTGGAGATGGAGCGCGAAGCTCCCATCTACTGGTCTGCCCAAACCGGAGAGGCCCAGACCCGCATCATCATGAAGCGCTACGGCGTTGCCCGGCGTGAGGATCTGCCTGTTGATTTGCGCGGTGCGCTGATCGACTACAACGAGCGGCGCTCTCACGGTGTATTCGACCGGATCCTTGGCGGCTTCTACAGGCGCGTGGCCGAGCAGGACCGCACATTCGCGGCGCAGGCATGGATGTCTCCGGCAGTGGGTGCTCAAGCCCTCTCGGGTGCGCTGGCGGGATCGGACTTTGCCCATCAGCTGGATTTTATCACGTCTGCGGAGCGCTATCGCCGCAACCTCGTCAACCGGATGAACGGGCTTCTGCTCACCGCGCAGAGCAAATCGTCGACCTATAAGGTTAACGGCATCACGGCCGGTGATGATGATTTTCGTAAGGTGCCCGAATTCACGTACGCCGGACCGTCGATCGCGCTCGCATTCGCGTCGATTGGTTCCGCGTTGGCCTATCTGCTCGTCTGGCTGGGAGGAGGCCTTGCACTGCTGGCCTGGACGACCCGGAGGATTCACCCATGACGACGTCCCTTTTCCGCAAGCTGTTCTGGTGGGAGATGCGCCAGATGCCGCGCAGGGGTTTCCTCTGGGTTGTCGTGGCGATCCTTTTCGCCGCCTTCGCCTGGGGCGCGGTTAATGCCGAGGCCTTGCGCCGCAGCCAAACCGCCTCTGTTGCGAAAAACCTCGCGGCGGATGCCGCTTGGCGTGCTGACGTAGATGCCAAGGTTCGCGCCTACTCAACGCCTTCCAACGTTACAATCCAGTACTGGCAGGACCCGACCGACGTCGACGCCTTCAGCCATTACTTCCTGCGCCAAAGCGCGGCCAAGCCGGCACTGCCGCTTGCTGCCCTTAGCGTAGGCCAGAGTGATCTCCTGCCGTTCTTCCTCCCCGTCAAGCTGGATACACCGTTCGGCATCGACCCGTCTTACGATTTTGAGCATCCGCGTGCGCTTGCGCTTGGTCTGTTCGACATGGGGTTCGCGCTCGTGTTTTTCCTTCCCATCGGTGTCATCCTACTGGTGACCATGGTGGGTGCCTACGAGCGCGACCACGGCATCCTACGGTTTGCCGCTTCGCAGGCCGTGAGCCCCAGGCTGCTGCTGGGCACCAAACTCCTAGCGCTCGCCGCCTGGCTGGTGCCGCTGCTACTGATCGCTGCAACCCTGGCGCTCGTGGTTGCGGGTGCTCCTGTTCTGCACGACTTGGTCGGGCTCGGGGCGATGCTGCTGGCGATGAGTGCCTATGCATTGTTCTGGTTTACGCTTTCCTGGTTGGTCCTGAGCTTCCAGCGCGGCGCCGCGGCTAGCGCCAGTGCTCTCATCGCAATCTGGGCTCTCTTCGCGATCGTCGTTCCCAAGGCTGCCACGCTTGGGACCGCGCTGTTCGTGCCGCAGAATTCCTACGTCGATTTCATCAACCAGCGGCGCGTCGTCGAAGACGCGGTGATGCGCGGGGGCGAGGGCTGGGACGGGTCCGTGCGCCAATGGCTTGACGGTCTTAGTTTCCCGCAAGCGAAGACAGTAGACCCGACAAGCCTGTCATATGCCGCTCACCTCGTTTTCGTAGCCCCGGAGCGCGAACGACGGCTCCGCGCCACTGCAGACCGAATGGCGGCGGAGCACGCAGCTGCCGGACGCTGGACGCTGCTGGTGGAACTGCTTTCGCCGCCTGCCGCGTTGCAAGACGCACTTTCGACAATCGCGGGAACGGATGCCCGGCGGCACGACCGGTTTCTCACCTCGGTCCGCGAATATCAGCACGAGTTACGCGATTTTGTCTATCCGCGCGTCAAGGCGCAGGTTCTTAACCCCGCTGCCAACTCATGCTCCGGGTGCGCCGGCCGCCTAACCTTCACCGAGCACCATGCCGTGCCGTCTTACCGTGTGCCCGGCCAGACGACACGCCAGCGGATCGAACCCGCTCTGGCGTGGGCTGCGTTCTTCTGTGCGATCTCGGCAGTTCTTGGTCTCGCAGCAGTACGGCGCGGGCGGTTGTGGCGACCGGGTGAACTGCAATGACCTTTCGGACCAATATTGCCCCGGTCGGACCAGAACCCGCCGTGAGAAACACTATGAAGGATGCATCCACGATGAAGAATTTGAAGGTCGGCGCCGCACTCCTGGTCAGCGTTGCAGCACTAGCGACGGGCCAGGCACATGCCAAATCGCGTACCGCTGCCGATACTTTAGCCGCGACGACGATGCTTTCGGATCTGGTCAAGCTCGACAGCACAAATCCGCCCGGCGACACGCGTGCGATCGCCAAGTACCTTCAGGATTATTTCGCAAAGTTAGGTGTCAAAAGCGAGATCGTCCTCGCCCCCAACGGCAAGGCCGCGCATTTCATCCTGCGCCTCAAAGGCGACGGTTCGCGCAAGCCCGTGCTGATCGCTGCCCATTCGGACGTCGTCCCCGTTGACCAGTCGCGCTGGAGCGTCCCGGCCTTCGGCGGGATCGTCAAGGATGGATATGTGTGGGGACGCGGTGCGCTCGACAACAAGGCGAACCTGACCACCTTTAGCCTGGCCGTGGCGCGACTAGTCCGCAACAAGGTTCCGTTGGCGCGTGACGTGATCCTATTGGCGGAAGCGGATGAGGAGCAGGGGTCCTTCCATACTAGTTGGCTGGAGAAGGAGCACTGGGCACAGATGGACGCCGAGTTCGCGCTGAACGAAGGCGGTGACACGATCTGGGATGCCGCGCACAAAGTGCGCCAGGTCGGCGTCTCGACCGTAGACAAGCTGACGGTGACCTTTCGGATGACCGCCAACGGCCTGACTGGCCATTCGTCGCGCCCGTTGAAAATCGATGAGACGGCGAATGGTCAACTGATCGCCGCGATGACGCGCCTCCTCGCCTTCAAGCAACCGGTGCGCCTGAGCCCGACGACACGGGCGCAGTTGGAGACGCTTGCCGTTTCCGCGACGCCGGAGGTGCGCGCCGCGATCCGGTCCGTGCTAGACCTGCCACCTGGGCCGGATCTGGAAGCGGCTGCAGATCGCCTCATGGCGCTCGACCCGGCGGGCGAGGTAGGCGTCTCCGGGCTGCTCAGGGACTCGCTGGTCATCACGATGATCGATTCGGGTGTGAAGGCGAACGTCATTCCCCCTACCGCCAGCGCGGTGATGAATGCCCGCCTGTTTCCGGGTGCCGACGTGGATGCCTTCATTGCGGACATCAACCGGACTATCGCCGATCCACGTGTTCAGCTCAAGGTGATCAGCGCGGCGAGCGAGCAGGACCCGGTCGCCTACTATCGCGGACGAGCCACGGTGCCCGCATCCTCAATCGACACTGACCTCTATCGCGCCATCCAGTCCGCTGCGGCGAAGCAATGGCCTGGTGCGCGCGTCTCTCCCATGCTGTTGACGGGCACGACCGATGCTGTTCCATGGCGTGAACACCGCATCCCTGTCTACGGGATTGGGTCCACACCGATCCTCAAGGCGGAGCGGGCCACGGTTCACGGCGACGACGAACGAGTGTCGGTCGAAGCGCTCGGGCAGGGTGTGGATTTCATCTACGACATCCTCACCGACGTGGCGAAGCAGCGGTAGCCTGTCGCGTTCCGGTAACTGATGGAGTTTTTCGATGACTAGCAGGCGGAATTTTCTGATCGCGGCCGGCTCGGCGACGATCGCACCGGCGTTTCTTCCGGGAGCGGCGCAAGCGGCCTCTACACCGGCAAAAGTGGCCAGGTTCGGCGGTTCGTTCCCAGAGTTGGAGCGGCAGTTTGCAGCACTTTACGATGTTGACCGGTCGGTCGTGAATCTGGATGCAGCATACTATGGGGCTATGACGAAGCCCGTGAAGGCGGCCTATACGCGTCACCTCGACTGGATGAACCGCTACAATTCAACCTTCCTTCGTAACGGGGTGGAAGGCGTATCGCGTGATGCTGTTCTCGGCGCGCCGGTGGCGGCCGTCGAGAAGCTGATCGGCGCGCAGGCGGGAGAAGTGGCGTTCAGCGCGGGCGGCACCGATGCCCTTTACGCGCTGATCGCCAACTACCGCCCGCTCAAGGCGGGTGACTCGGTGATCTATGCCGATGTCGATTATGACGAGATGCAGTTCGCGATGGATTATCTCCAAGCGAACCGAGGCGCGAAAGTCGTGCGCTTTTCGCTACCGGTGCCCTCGACGCGGGCGAACATCCTGGCCGCCTACGAAAAGGTGCTCAATGAAACGCCGTCGGCCAAGCTGCTCCTTCTGACCCATGTTTCGAACCGCAACGGCCTCATACCTCCGGTGGCCGAGATCATCCGCATGGCCAAGGCGCGCGGTGTTGATGTGATCCTCGACAGTGCCCAGGCGGTCGGTCAAATGCCGCTCGACGTCAATGCATTAGGCGCAGATTTCGTAGGCTTCTCTCTCCACAAATGGCTCGCGGCGCCGCTAGGCACGGGAGGCATTTATATCCGGAAGAACCGTCTGCAGGATATCTCTCCGTGGCTGGGCAATCGCATCTATGACGCCGACGATATCCGCGCCCGCCTCCCGACAGGGACCGCCAATGTCGCTGCGCAACTCACCGTCACGGATGCGGCCGAGCTGCAGGGCCATATCGGGCTTAATCGCAAGTTCGAGCACCTAAAAGCACTGCGCAATCGTTGGGTCGAGCCCGTGCGCGAGCTTCCCGGGCTGGAGATGACACTGCCCGATGAGCCAGCGAACTACGCAGCCATCAGCTCCTTCCGCCTTCCGGGCATGCGTACGGTCGAGCAGACCAAAAAGGCGCAGGCGTTGTTCCTGGCGAAGTATAAGCTCATGATCGTTGCCAAAGCCGGCCTTGCCGGCGGTGCGGTTTTGCGGGTTACGCCGGGCCTCTACAATACCGGTGCAGATCTGGACAGGTTAGTCGGCGCCGTGCGCGCCGAATACAAGATGTTCGCCTGAGCTCCGAAGAAAGATGTTACGTGTTGGCTATCCAGAAAGGATGTGGGCGAAGACCCGGGCCGACGCAGCAGGCCCCTGCCGAACCATTGGCAGGAGGAACGGCGCGTGGCCGAAGCTTGAAACTTCGGTCACGCGCGACCGCGATAGGAAGTATCTTTACCTTGCTCGCGGCCACGAAGATGACAGGGCGGTTGCGCGGTGCTACCGACATGGCATGCAGCGTCTGCTTGCCTTCGTCGCAGCGTTTGGTCTCGTCCTCTCGTTGGGACTGGGCGCGATGGCCCACGCGACTGAGGGTGTTGCAGGCGCGGGGCATGATGCGGGCTCTTCCATCTGGCATGCGGACGGGGACCCCGACCATATACCACCCGACGCGGACAGTCCTGTTCCGCACCATCATGGCGGATGCGATGGACATCACGTCGGGACTCCCCATCGCAACCTGGCCATGACTGCACCGTGGCCGCTCGCGGCCGCTCCCGCGGCGGCGTCTCACGCCCGGTTGTCTCCTTTCTCCAACTCCCCCGAAATCGAGCCACCTATTACCTGAAGACGCTTTTCGGCCCGGCACCTTGCGTCGCCGGCCAATCTTAACGTCTTCGGAAGGTGTTTATCCATGTATCGTTTCATCGCGGCCTGCGTGGTCGCTGCGTTGGGCGCCGTCGGCGTCCACGCACAGGAGGGCGCGCCGGCCTTCACCCTTAGTCGTGCGCTCGAACTTGCCGGCGCGGGTTCTCCCCTAGGACAGGCCGGAGCGGCACAGGTGCGGGCGGCAGAGGCAGCCCGCTCCGTCGCGGGGCTGCGCCCCAACCCGTCCGTCACTGTTCAAACCGAGAACGTTGCGGGCAGTGGTGCCTATCGTAGCTTCCACAGCGCGGAGACGACCGCGCAGATCACCATACCGCTCGAAATGGGTGGAAAGCGCTCGGCGCGCATCGCCGTCGCCGATGCCCGGCATGAACGTGCGCTGGTCGAACGTTCGGTGATCGCCGCCGACCTGACCTTGTCGGTCACACAGGCCTACGTGGCCGCGCTGGCGGCCGAACGGCGCGCGCAAATTACCGGTCGGCAAGTGGAGATCGCACTTGCTGCGCACCATGCCTCGCAGGTGCGCGTCCGGGCGGGGCGCGCTTCGCCGCTGGAGGAGCAGCGAGGGGCGCTGATGCTGGTCAATGCCCGATCGGCGGCTGAGCAGGCGGGCCGTCTTGCGCAAGTCGCGCGTGAAAACCTGGCTCGCCAGATCGCCGCCCCGGTGGATGCTCCGCTCGACGTCGACTGGCTCGATCGGCTCGCAGTTGCCGGTCCGGTCGACCGCCCGCTGATCGAGAATTTGCTGGCCGTTCGGGCGGTGGAGTTGGACGTCGCCACGGCCGATGCGCAAATCCGGCTCGCCGCAACGCAGCGAACGCCTGACCTTCAAATTTTCGTAGGGCCACGCCGCCTCGAGGCGACGCGGGATACGGCGTTGACGTTTGGTGTCACCATTCCGCTCCAGGTCTTTGACCGGGGATCGGCAGCACTGGCTCAAGCCCGGGCAGAGCGAGAAAAGGCGGACGCGGAGAGCCGGATAGCGAAGATCCGCATCTCGCAGGCGGTTGCATCGGCCGATGCCGAAGTCGCCAATGCCGAGACGGCAGCCCGCATCACCGGCGGGCCGGCGCTTGATGCGGCGATGGAAGCCGCGCGGATCGCACGTATCGGCTACCGCGAAGGCAAGTTCGGGCAGCTGGACCTGCTAGATGCCGAGCGCGGGCTCGCTGAAACCAGGCTGGCCGCCATCAACGCGCAGGCCGCCTATCATGACGCTACGGCACGTAGGGATCGCCTGACAGCATCCGCGCCGCTTCCCCTCGAGGAGTGATCCGATGAACAATTCGATAGGTACCGCGCTGCCGAAACTCGGTTGGGCGCTCGCTATGGTACTCGCGCTCCCTCTTGGTGCTTGCGGTTCTGAGCCGAAGGAAGCCGAGGAAAACGGCCACGGACATGGCAGCGAGGAAAGCCATACCGGCGGAGAGGGCGATCACGAGGACGGAGTCGTCAACATCACCGCCGTACAGCTGAGAGCCGCCGGCGTAGAAATCGTCACGGTTGGATCCGCCGGAGCCGGAGGGGCCGTGTCGCTGCCGGCGACGGTCGATGCCGATCCGCAGGGTATACGCATCGTAACTGCCGCGATCAGCGGGCGGATCGTCACGCTCAGTCGCAACCTGGGGGAGCCTATCCGTGCGGGCGAGACGCTGGCGGTATTGGAGAGCCGAGAGGTCGCGCTGCTCCAAGGCGAAATCGAGGCCGCGACGGCGCGTCTCTCACTCGCCAACAGCAACCTCGTGCGCGAACGGCGACTGTTCACCGAGAAGGTCTCGCCCGAGCAGGACCTCGTCGCCGCGCGGACGGCGGCGACCGAAGCTGGGATTGCCCTCCGCCTGGCGCGTCAGCAACTGGCGGCAACCGGCAGGGCGGGCAGTGGGCTCAATCGAGTGGCGCTTCCTTCGCCCCTATCGGGCCAAGTCATTGCTCGCACCGCTACGCTCGGGCAAGTGGTTACCGCGGACACCGAACTCTATCGTGTCGCCAATCTGACCAAGGTGACGGTCACGCTGTCGCTTTCCAGCGCCGATGCGGCCCGGTTGCGCCCCGGTGCGCGCGTCGCGGTCACGGCGCCCGGTCGCAGCGGGGAAGCGACCATCCGCTTCCTCTCACCGGTGGTTGATCCCGAAACGCGGTTGGTCCCCGCGATCGCCGAACTGGACAATCGCAGCAGCCAGTGGCGCGTCGGCGAGGCGGTGAGCGCCGAAGTCTCCCTCCCGGTGATCGAAGGCTCCGTGGGCGTTTCAGTTCCGCAGGTTGCAATCCAGACGGTCGCAGGGCGCCCGTCCGTGTTCGTGCGCACAAACACAGGATTCAAGTCTGTCGCTATCGAGGTCGGGCAGGCGAGCGGAGGCAACGTCCTTGTCACCCGCGGCCTGAAGGGTGGCGAGCGGATCGCTGCGACCGGATCCTTCCTCGTCAAGGCCGAACTCGGCAAAGGCGAAGCGGAGCATGAGCACTGAGCCATGATAGACACAATCGTCTCCTTTTCCGTCGCGCGGCGCTGGCTGGTTCTGCTGCTGACGTTCATCGCCTGCCTCGTCGGCGCATGGTCACTCGCGCGCCTGCCTATCGACGCAGTTCCCGACATCACGAATAATCAGGTCCAGATAAATGTGCGGGCGCCGGCGCTGTCGCCTGAACTTATCGAAAGCCAAGTCGCGTTCCCCATCGAGACCGCGCTGTCCGGTATTCAAGGACTAGAATACACCCGTTCACTCAGTCGCAACGGCTTCGCGCAGGTCACCGCTGTCTTTACCGATGGCACGGACATCTACTTCGCCCGCCAGCAGGTGAATGAGCGCCTCGCCGGGGTCAGCGCCGGGCTGCCGGAAGGCGTGACACCTGAAATGGGACCGATCGCGACCGGGCTTGGTGAGGTCTACATGTGGACCGCCCGCCTCGACCACCGAGAAGACGATCGCCACGAACCGGGAGAGCCCGGCATTCAGCCCGATGGCAGCTACGTTACGCCCGAGGGCGAAAGGCTGGTGAGCCAGGCGGATCAGGCAACGTACCTTCGCACCGCTCAGGATTGGATTGTGACGCCGCTGCTTAAAAACACCCCAGGGCTTGCGGGGGTCGATGCCATCGGCGGATACGTCAAGCAGTTTCAGGTCGTACCCGACCTTCAGCGTCTGGCTGCGCTGAGGATTGGCATTGACGATCTCGCCCGCGCGCTCGAGGAGAACAACGCGGCGGTGGGGGCCGGGGTCGTCGATCGCAATGGGGAAGGGCTGGCGGTCCGATCGGATGCGCGCCTCGCTGGAGCGGACGACCTCGCTAAGACGGTCATTGCCACGAGAGAGGGCGTGCCGATCGTGTTGAGTCAGGTGGCGACCGTGAAGACCGGCCAAGCGCTTCGCATGGGCTCAGCGTCTGAAAACGGCCGGGAGGTCGTCGTCGGGACCGCGGTCATGCGCCTGGGCGAGAATAGCCGCACTGTTGCCTCGGCGGTGGCAAAGCGCCTGGAGGACATCAACGCGTCACTGCCGACCGACGTGATTGTTCAGCCGGTGCTCGATCGAACAGCGCTGGTTAACGCGACGATCGGCACCGTAGCCAAGAACCTAGGCGAAGGGGCGTTGCTGGTCGTGGTCGTGCTGTTCGCCCTGCTTGGAAACCTGCGCGCAGCGCTGATCGCCGCGCTAGTCATCCCTGCGACCATGCTGATGACCGCTTTCGGGATGCTGCATGGTGGTGTGTCCGCAAACCTGATGAGCCTGGGGGCGCTTGACTTCGGCCTGATCGTCGACGGCGCGGTGATCATCGTCGAGAACACGCTGCGCCGCATGGCCGAAGGCCAGCATCGCGTGGGCCGGGTACTGACGCGGGAGGAACGTCTGGCTACCGTCACGGGCGCGGCGCGCGAGATGATCCGGCCATCGGTCTTCGGGCAGGCGATCATTATTCTTGTCTACGTTCCGCTGCTCACTCTGACCGGGGTGGAAGGCAAGACCTTCACGCCCATGGCGCTGACGGTGATCCTTGCACTCGCCTGTGCGTTTGTTCTCTCGTTGACGTTCGTGCCGGCGATGCTCTCGATCCTCCTCTCGCGCTTGGTCGAGGAAAAGGAAGGGCGCATAATGGGCTGGCTCGAGGCCCGCTACGAGCCGGGTCTTGCTGGCGCAATGCACCGGCCGCGCCGGACGATGGGGGTGGCGCTCGGCGCCTTTGCGCTGGCGCTCGGCACTTTCCTGCTGGAGGGGCAGGAGTTCCTGCCACAGCTCGACGAGGGAGACGCGACGGTGCAGGTCCTGAGGGTGCCCGGAACCTCGGTGGAGGAAAGCCAGGCGATGCAGTTTCAGGTCGAGACGGCAATTGCAGCGCTTCCGCAGGTGCGTTTCGTCTTTTCCAAGACGGGCACTGCGGAATTGGCCTCGGACCCGATGCCGCCTAACATCTCTGATACGTTCGTCGTTATGAAACCGCGCGGTGAGTGGCCGGACCCTGCCTTGCCCAAGGCGGAGTTGGTAGCAGCTATCGAGGAGAAGCTGAAGGAGTTGCCGGGACAGGCGTTCGAGATCAGCCAACCGATCCAGATGCGCTTTAACGAACTGATTGCGGGCGTTCGTGGCGACGTCTCCGTCAAAGTCTTTGGTGATGATCCCACCGCCATGGCGCGCACTGCCGAGCGCATCGCGACGGTCCTGCGACGCACGGAAGGGGCAAGCGACGTGCGCGTCGAGCAAACCGAAGGTTTGCCGATGCTCGACATCCGTCCCCGCCGGGAGGCGATGGCGCCGCTCGGGATATCTGCCAAGGGGGTGCAGGACGTCATCGCCGCCGCCGTGGGTGGGCGTGAAGCTGGTATGATCTTCGAAGGCGACCGGCGCTTCGCGGTGACTATCCGACTCGACGACACCCAGCGATCCGACCCGGCGCAATTGGGTCAGATCCCGGTGCCGACACCGGGAGGGGCCTACGTGCCGCTGTCCAGCGTGGCCGACATTACCGTCGTGACCGGGCTCAACCAGATCAGCCGGGAGAACGGCAAGCGCCGCATCGTCGTGCAAGCCAACGTGCGCGGCCGCGACATCGCCAGCGTGGTGAGCGACGCGCAAGCAGCGATCAGCAGGGAAGTCCGTCTACCTGCTGGCGCCCATCTTGAATGGGGCGGACAATTCGAGAACCTCGCTTCCGCTCGCGATCGCCTCATGCTGGTATTTCCGGCCTGTTTCGCGATGATCCTGTTGCTGCTCTACGGTGCGCTCGGCAAAGTGCGTGATGCCGCAATCGTCTTTACCGGTGTGCCATTGGCGCTGGTCGGCGGTGTGCTGGCGTTGTTCGTAAGGGGTATGCCCTTCTCGGTTTCGGCCGCAGTGGGCTTTATCGCCCTCTCTGGCATCGCCGTGCTGAACGGCCTGGTGATGCTGACCTCAATCCAGGACTTGGTGCGTCAGGGCATGGAGCCCGCACGTGCCGCACGCGAGGGCGCGATGAGCCGCTTACGTCCCGTTGCGATGACAGCATTGGTGGCCTCTCTCGGCTTTGTGCCGATGGCGCTAGCGTCCGGATCGGGCGCGGAAGTGCAAAAGCCGCTTGCGACGGTCGTCATCGGCGGGCTCGTCTCGGCCACGCTGCTGACGCTGTTCGTGGTGCCGGTGCTTTATGCCAGGCTGACCCGGCCGAAGGACGCGCGGCCGGGAGGAGAGGCATGATCACCTGCTCGCCAGATGCTGACGTCGATCCAGGAGCTGATGCGTCAGGGCGTGGAGCCCGCCCACGCGCCAGCGAGGCGTGACGGGCCGCTTACGTCGTCGCGATGACGGCGCGGGCGTCTGGATCGCCGCGAAGGTCCAACAGTTGCCTGCGTCGTCGGTCACCTCCAGGACCGTCTCAGCGACCCTGCTGGTCCCGCTGAAGGTGATCATGTTGGTGGGGCTCCATGCTAGGCTGACCTGGCGAGAGCGTGCGCCGCCCCACGCCGCGGCAAGACGACTGGCTCGTGAATCATCTCGAAGCAGCCAGCGAACCTGTGGTCCTGGAAGGTTGCGTGAGGCGAACCATTTCGCGTCCGCAGTTGTAACGCCGATCCCGTCGCGGGGTGAGGCGTCTCAAGTCGGCTGCGTACCCATCGGAGGGAAGCGCAATAGGAAACCTCCGGCGAGCAGGCCCGCCGGAGGTTTCGGTTATAGCGCTAATGCAGCTTCTTCGGGGCTACTTAAAAGCTCTTGTCGAACGAGACGCCGATGTTGCGCGGACGGTTGGCGAGCACCGATAGATCCGAACTTCCCGAAAGACTGCGGGCATATCCGGTATCGTAGCCATAATTGGCAATCGCGTCGGTTAGGTTGCGAACGAAGAACGTGAGTTCCCACTGGTCGTCGGAGACCAACGCCGCGCTGGCGTTCACGAGCGTATAAGCGGCGCGGCGGTCGGGGGTCGGACCGGTGCTGGTGCCGCTTGCGGTGCGCATACCCGAAACGTGGTTGAAGTCACCGCGCAACCGGAACGAAAGCGCGGTGTTGACCGGGACGGTAGCCTCCGCGACGCCGCCGTACGTCCAGCGCGGGATGTCGGGGAGGGCATCGCCTGCTTTGTAGCCTAGCGAAGGGTTGTCGTTGCGGAACTTGGCGTTGATGTATGCGGCGTTACCGCTCAGGTTTAGGCCTTCGATCGGGCTCACCGAGACCTCGGCCTCAGCGCCGCGGCTGCGCACCTTGCCTGCGTTGGCCGTGTAGCTGAACGCGGAAATGCCGCAGGAGCGCGAATCCGCCTGTTGGTAATCGTCCCAGTCGATCTGGTAGACCGCACCGCTGAACTGGACCTGCCCCGCACGGACCTTGGCGCCGGCTTCGTAGTTAGTGGTCTTGTCGCTCTTGAACGGGCCCGGATTGTCGGGAATTCCCAACTGTTGCCGCAGTGCTGCCGGACATTGATCTTCAGTAATCGGCGCGTTGCTGCCTCCGGTACGGAAGCCTTGCGAATAGGTCACGTAGAAGTTCTGGTTCGGTGTTGGCTTGAACGCTGCGGTTAGGTGCGGCGTGAACCCGTCTTCCTTGGTACGAACGGAGAAGTCGTAGTCGATAGGTACCGTACGGAAAGGTCTGGCCTGAAGCCTGCTATCGGTCTGGTCATATCGGAAATAACGACCGCCTGCACCCAGCTCAAACGCCCCCAGCGTAAGCGTGAGTTCGCCATACAGAGCCTTTTCTTCCTGCTTGAAGCCGAAGTCCCGGATGCGCTGAATAGGTGCAGCCCCGGTGCCGTAGTCATTGATGACCCGGTTCACGATCAGCGTTGGCGACTTCGTATTATTGTAATACGCGCCGGCCACATAGCCCAGCGGACCGTCCGATTTGGACACGACCCGCAGGTCCTGCGTCCATTGCTTCACCCTGGCGCGTGAATCGAAGGCGATCGTGATGCGTCGGCCGACCGGCTGAACAAGTCCCGGTTGGGTTGGGCCAAATCCGGTGACGTCAACGATGCGGTCGAGCTTGCCGTCCAGGTATGAAGTCGACGACAGCAGCGTCATCCCGCCTAGGACATCGACGTCCTTCTCGACTAGCAGGTTTGCATTGATGAGACGCGTGTCCAACGGTTCATCGATCCAGCGGGCTTCCTGACGGTTGCGGACACCTAGGGCTTCATCCTGCAGCGGTTTAACCGCTCCGCCCTTGACGCGCGAATAGTAGAAGCTCGGCGTGATGCGCAACGTGGCGTCCGGCGTGAAGCCAACCATCACGCGCACAGCGTTAGTTTTGAGCCAGTTGACGTCGCGGTCCCAAGCTTCCGGGCGATTGACGTTTTCGTAGATGTTCGCACCCACGGGGCGAATATTGTCGATCCAACCGGCGTCGTACGCATGCACGCCCACGATCCGGACGGCGAGCTTGTCCTCGACCAGCGGGATGTTCACCGCGCCCTTGAGGTTGTAGCTGTCTCCGCCGTCGTCGGTCGTCGATGCCTCGGCATAGACCTTACCCTCGAATTTCGACGGATCGGGTTTGTTGCTGATGAAGCGGATGGTGCCGCCCATCGCGGACGACCCGAACAGCGTGCCCTGCGGGCCGCGCAGGACTTCGACGCGTGCTAAGTCGTACATGATCGGGTCGGGCGAAAACAGGCCGGTGCTTGTTCGCACCTGCAGCGGTGTCTCATCGAAATAGAGGCCGGTAGTAGGCGACTGGTTAGACGCGAACGAGCCGATGCCACGGATAAAGAAACGGTTGGCATTGGGGCCCAGGGTAGCGAACGTCAGACCTGGGATACGATCAGCGATCTGAGTGATGCTGGTCGCGCCCGTCTTTTCAAGTTCCTTCTCGCCGATCGCGGTTAGGCTGAGCGGAGCCTCTAGCGCGGTACCTTCACGGCGAGTTGCCGTGACGACGATCTCACTGGGATCGTTGGAGGGCGCGGACCGCGCAGCCGGGGTCGATTGAGCGTACACCGGCACGTATGACGAAGCGAGGGCCGCTATCGAAGCCCCCATCAGATACAGCTTACCCTGCATGTTTACCCCTGTTGTTAGAATTTGCTCTCTTACGAAGCTTGGCTAGTGTGACCCTGTATAGACAGGACCGTCAAGTCGAAAATTGCGCGGTAATGAGTAAGCTCGCAAGCTTGAGGCCGTGTGATTATCTTTAAGGCAACATTACTATTGCCTGCCTAAAAATTGCGCAGCTTCGGCCGGATGGTAGGTCTGCACACGCGAGGTAACAGTTGCCTGGTTTTGCAGGCGGCGATCGGAACTGTGGGTGGCCACAGCGTTCAGCAATTCGAATGCCAGCAGGAACGGGTAGTCATGCGGAATGAGCTGAAGCCTCGCCGGTATCGAGACTGTTAGGCCTGGCTATCGGAACTGTGCCCGCCTTTCTCCGTGCCGAGTTGCGTTTCCGCTTTGCTTTCCGAAACCATGCCCAAACGCCGGTGACATAGAAAAAGGGCAGCGAAAGCCCGACCAGAAGAACAAGCATCCTGCCGGGTAAGCCGCCGATCTCGCCCGAATGGACCGCGAAGACGGCGTCCATGACCCTGTTCGCTAGCGGCGCGTTGACCGCGTCGTAGACGTCCACGACTTCGCCGGTGTCGCTATCTACGACAACGGACGTGGCACCGAGCCATGCGCGCGTTTCAGCCGGTCGATGCAGGCGGACCGAATAGAAATGCTGGTCCGGATTGGGCATGAACACCCGGACCCACTGGCCGTCGGGGATGCGTGCCGTCGCGATTTCTAGTGCCTGCTGGGCAGAGAGATGCGGGGCGTCATCGGGATGCATCATCCCCGCCATTCCGGCATGATGCATCCCGCCCACCAGCTTGTGAAAAGGGACGATTTTTTGCAGCAGGTCTTCTACCACCGAGGTGTTCAGCATGAACCCCGTGCCGCCCATCACAATCAGCGCCATTGCGGCAAGCAGGCCGACCGCACGGTGCCATCCATACAGTCTCTGGTCAGGGCTACGCCATTGACCAGCGGCGAAGGTCTTGCGCCACATGCGTGCGCGCGGCCACCCGATCCACAAACCAAGCGCCGAAGCGCTGAGCAGGAACAGGCCCGAGATGGCGATGATGAGTTCGCCGGGGGCCCCCGCGTTGAGCCTCATGTGGATCATATAGATCCACCGCGTAACCGACCCCGCCCAGGGCGTCGCCGGCTCCAACGGTCGGGCTCCGACGCGTTTCCCGGATGAGGCATCCAATTGCGCGGAGACGAGATCGCCTTTCGCATCGTGGTAATAGACGTCGATCAGGTCGCGCTTGCCATCCGTCATGGCCAGTCGCTCGATGCGCGCAGCGCCGGCGACTTGCCTTGCCGCAGCAAGAACATCATCCAGGGAGGCCGGCGGCCCATGAACGACCTTGGGCATTTCCAACCGGTCGTACTCACGCGCAAAGACGTAGAGGGCTCCCGTCGTCCCCTGGATGGCCCAAAGCAGGCCAAGGGTAAGGCCCAGCCACAAATGGATCTTGATCGCTGTGCGACGCATCGCCGTTTACCCCCTTTGGCGCCCGGTGTCGTGCCGAAGCTACGACCACCGGGCTTGATACCCCTGCTTGCGACGCGGGGCTTACTTGACCGAGAAGCTGTATTTCCCCGTGCTCTTGTGCTGTTGGGCATTCGCGACATGCCAGTTCAGGTCATACGAGCCAGCGGGAAGGGCGCGCGGGAACGTCAGGACGAGCACCTTGCCGCCTTCGACGGTCGTCTTGAAACCCTTGAGCGGCATCGGCGCGTGGTTGGCCATGCCTGGCATCCCGGTCATCGTAAGGTCGGCGCCGCTCGATCCAGCGGCCAGCGGCTCGGAAAAAGTCAGGGTCACCCGCGTCGGCTTCGCAACCGTGGAGCCCGCCGCAGGTGACGCCGCGACGAGGTTGACATGGCCGGACGCAGCTGACGCGGCTGATGGCACGATGCCAATGGGAAGAGCGGTGGCAACGGCGGCGGCAAGCAAGATGCGATGCACGAGAATTCTCCAAAGTTGTGATGGCAAAGTGGTATTGGAAAGGCATACGCATGGGAGAAAGCCTACCCCTCACGCCTTGGGGATTTTTTTCGAAGGGTTTGGCGCCGGTGCTGCGTACCTAGACATATGGAGATGGAGTGAAGTCATGACGGAGCTTGACGAACTGCTCGGAAAAGTCCGGGCAATGCCGGTCGATCCGCGCTTGGCGGGCATGGAGAGCGCCGTTTTTGCGGGCGTCGCGTCGCGCCGCGCGAGGGCGTCGTCGCGGGGCAGGTTGGCCCTTGCGGGCGTCGTCGCCATCAGCGTTGGCGTCTTCGGCGGGGTCCTTGCGGACACCGGGCCGGGCCATGACGTCAGGCCCGCCATGGTGGGCATGTCCGACTATGCGCCGTCGAGGCTACTCGGGTAATGGCGATGGGCAAGCGTATAGGCGGGTATGCACTGGTCGCGATGATTGCGTTTCTGGCAGCGCTCGCCGCTGTGCTGGTCACACGGACCTGGATCCCGGCCCAGCCAAGGACTGAAAGCGAAGTTCATGCCCTAATCCACAAAGAGCTGGACCTCGATCCGCAACAGGAACAGCGCATCGACAAGCTGGAAGCTGACTTCCTTGCCCGCCGGGCCGAACTGGAAGCCCAAATGCGCAGCGACAACGCCCGGCTCGCGCGCGCCATCGTGACCGAGCATGGCTATGGGCCCAGCGTCAGCGGTGTGGTGGACCATATGCACTACGTCATGGGAACGTTGCAGAAAGAGACGCTCAAGCACATCTTCGCAGTACGCGCCGAATTGCGTGCGGATCAGGCCGCCAAGTTCGACACCGTCGTGACCGAGGTCCTGACCGCCACAGCGAAGTGATCGTACCCGCCGCCGATCAGACCGACGCCGAACTGGCGGAACGCGCGCTCGCCGGGCAGGAGGCCGCCTTCGCTCAGCTAATGCGCCGGCACCGCAGCACGGTGTACCGGGTCGCTTGCAGTCATGTCGCCGATGCGACCCAGGCGTTGGACATCACACAGGAAACCTTCATTTCGGCGTTCGCCGCGCTCGATAGGTACGATCGTTCGCGGCCCTTTCGGCTGTGGATCGCTCGGATCGCCATAAACAAGTGCCACGATTGGGGGCGCCGGCGAGCCGTACGCCGCCTCTTCGCTTTTGCCTTGCCGATCGACGAGGCCGCCACCGTGGCCGACGCTGATCCATCGCCGGAAGAGGTCGTCGGTGCGCGTGCGGAACTGGCACGGGTCAACGCCGCTATCGCTGCTTTGCCGGCAAATCTGAAGGATGTCTTGATCCTACGTGCAATCGAAGATCTGAGCCAGGCCGAGGCCGCGCGAGTACTCGGCATCAGCGAAAAAGCGGTGGAGACCCGGCTCTATCGCGCGCGCAATAAGTTGAACCAACTGTTGAGGGATGGTGGCGGCACCCGCGTATAGAAAGCATCACCCCCGCCGCGGAAGACCTATTTCCCATGCCATCTGGTTCGCCTGTCAATATCGATCGCCGCACTTTGGTCCGCTCGCTGGGTGGGCTGGGCGCCATGCTTGCTGCTGCGCCCGCCGTTCCGTCGTGGGCACGCAGCACCACGGTGGGCGTCCATGGCGGGATCGGGAATGTTCATCGCGGTAACGGAGTCCTAACCGGCGACGAGATTAGCTTAGACATCGGCACAAGCTATTTCGCAACCGGCGGCAGGTCCGGCCACGCGATTACCGTCAACGGCAGCCTTCCCGCGCCGCTGATCCGCTTGCGCGAAGGACAGCGGGTTCGGCTCGCCGTCACCAATCGCCTAGATGTGGACACATCGGTCCACTGGCATGGGCTCATCGTGCCGTTCCAAATGGACGGCGTGCCCGGTGTCAGCTTCCCCGGCATTCGGTCAGGCCAGACGTTCACCTACGACTTCACGCTCCGGCAGGCCGGCACCTACTGGTATCACAGCCATTCCGGCATGCAGGAGGCCGAGGGTCTCTACGGCCCGCTGATCGTCGATCCGGCCGGTGAGGACCCGGTGCGCAGCGAGCGCGAGCATGTGATCGTGCTGTCCGACTGGAGCCCGGTGCATCCGCACGTTCAACTCAAGCGGCTCAAGCAAATGGGCGGCTACTACAACATGCAGCGCCAGACGCTGGGTGGCCTGCTTGCCGGGCGCGACCAGAAGCTACATGATCGCCTCGCGTGGGGCGCCATGCGCATGGACCCGACCGACATCTCCGACGTGACAGGGGCGACCTACAGCTATCTGGTCAACGGTCACGGCACGGCGGAAAACTGGACCGGCCTGTTCCACCCGGGCGAACGCGTGCGGCTGCGGATCATCAACGCCTCCGCAATGACAAACTTCAACGTGCGAATCCCGGGTCTCGTAATGACCGTGGTCCAGTGCGACGGCCAGAACGTCCAACCGGTCGACACGGACGAGTTCCAGATCGGCATTGCCGAAACGTACGACGTTGTGGTTCGCCCTACCGAGGCGGTCCCTTACGCGCTGGTTGCGGAAGCCATCGACCGCTCGGGGCTGGTGCGCGCGACCTTAGCTCCGCGTCCCGGCATGACGGCAGAGATCCCGGCGCGGCGCCAAAGGCCACTGCTCGGGATGAAGGACATGGGCATGGACATGTCCGGCATGGACATGGGCAACGGCGGAGCGATCGACCTCAGCCAGCCTGCGAACGAAAGCATGGCCGGCCATTCGATGAATATGCGGGACCGTTCCGTGGCGCCGACAGTGGCCATGGGACCGGGCGTGGCAACCCTATCGCCCATGCCGGCCGACCGGACCGCCGATCGCCCGACCGGACTGGAAGAGGTCGATCACCGCGTCCTGACGTATGGCGATCTGCGGTCACTCGAACCTTTCGCCGACACCCGCATACCGACACGGACGCTCGACATCCATCTAACCGCCAACATGGAACGCTACATGTGGTCGTTCGATGGCGTGAAGCTGTCCGACGGCGCCGCACCGATCCCGTTCCGTCACATGGAGCGGGTCCGCGTCAATCTGATCAACGACACGATGATGCCGCACCCGATCCACTTGCACGGTCACTTCTTCCAGCTGGTGACGGGGGCAGGCGCGCACAATCCCGTGAAGCATACGGTGAACGTCCTGCCGGGCGGTAAGATCAGCTTTGACCTGACCGCCGACGCGCTCGGCGACTGGGCCTTCCACTGTCACATGCTGATGCACATGCACGCCGGGATGATGCGCGTCGTCACCGTACGACATGGGGAGGCCGAGGCATGAAGATGCTGGTTCACGCCGCTGGCCTATTGCTGGCGGCGCTGCCGCTTCCGGTTCTCGCGCAAGACATTGAAGCGATGGATCATGGGAATGACGGACAGGGCGTCAATCCGGAGGGCGAAATCCATGCCGAGCACGGCGTGGAGGCGGACCCGGAGATTCCGACGGGCGAAGCGCCATCCGTTCCCGCAGATCACGCCGCAGATGCCTTTTACGACCCCGATGTCATGAGCAGTGCTCGCAACGCGATGACCCGGGAGAACGGCGGCATGACTTTCTCAAAATTGATGATTGACCGACTAGAGTATCGCGCCGCTCGGAACGGTGATGGATACCATTGGGAAGGCGAAGGCTGGATAGGCGGCGACATCGACCGCCTGGCCTTCAAGACCGAAGGCGAGGGCGACATCGGCGGCCGCCTGGATCGTGCCGAAATTCAGGCGTTGTATCGCCACGCAGTGGGCCCCTGGTTCAATCTCGAGGCCGGCGTACGGCATGATGTTCGTGCCGGTCCGCAGCGGACTTATGCTACGATCGGGATCGAGGGGCTGGCCCCGTATTGGTTCGAACTGGGGACCCAGGCGTTCATATCCGACCGGGGCGACCTGCATGTCCGCCTCGAGGGCAGTTACGACTTGCGCGTTTCGCAGCGCCTGATCCTACAGCCTGCCGCCGAAATTAACATCGCCGCGCAGGACGTGCCTGAACTCGGGATCGGGTCAGGCCTAAGCGAGGTCGAGCTGGGCCTGCGGCTTCGTTACGAGATCACGCACGAGTTCGCGCCCTACGTCGGGGTAAATTGGGAAAGGAGCTTCGGAGATACCGCGCGCTTCGCGCATCTCCAAGGTGACAGAGCTTCAAGCACCAGTCTAGTATTGGGAACGCGCTTCTGGTTTTGACAGCCCCGCTCGCAAGCCTGAACGCGCACATTAGCATTTGCATTACATCTCGCGGTATCGTCGCGCAGATCTGTCAGGAGCCGCGTGCTAGCGGATTCTCGCGCTATCGAAGATTGTGAGAATCGCCGAACGAGATCGGCCGCCGATTTTGTCAGGTGCCTTGGCTCTTGGTCATGCCGTTAAGCAACGGAAGGGCAGTAGCCCGTGGTGTTCGCGTGGGTGCCGGCAGCTCTTCAGGAGAAGCTGCAGCTCACGCAACAAACGTTGAGCGGACGATTCGCTAGAGACCGTCACCAGGGCTGAATAATTCCCGGTATCTTCTTCGAAATCCACCGTTGCCACCGAGTCCGCTTAGGATCACTGGGAAACCCCTCAATGGCCTCCCAGACGCGTGGGTAGGTAACATCCCGGATCTTTGCTCCGGTCACCACGGCAAAAAGCATGCTACCGGTCCGTTGCCATTGCATAAGGACGTGATGGATGCTCGAAACGACTGCTTGGCATTACCGGTCTCGATCCACCCGGCAACGTATGATAACAGGATATCGACCCCAAATTCGTGGTGTTTCACGGACGCTCCCTGGCGCGGGGGAGACCATCGAACCTACCGGATCTGAACGACCTTCACACCCGCGTCTTGCCCTACTAGGTTCCATTGCGAGTCACTGGTCCAAGCGGGAAGACCGTCGCGCTGGGCGAGGGCAAGGCAATACCGATCGCCGAGCGACAACCCGGCGCTCGCGGTCACCGAACGCAGGCGCCCCGCGATCCGCGAGGTGGCGTGATCGGCCGGAACGATCGCGATCGGTAGGGGATCGAGCATGGCGTCGATCGCGGCCGAGGGCATGCCCAGGTGGGCGTAATGGCTGACGACTTCGGCATAATTCACGACGCTCATGCGGGCGGAGGCGATCGCCTTGGCGACCTTGGTCGCACCTTTTTCTTGTTTCAGCATGGCGATCAGCGCGGAAGCATCGAGAATGAAATCACTCATTCGCCGCTGTCCTCACGGCGGCGGGCAAGAAAGCTATCGACGCCAGCATCAGGATTGTCGCCCGTGTATTGCTTGGCTAACGCCTGCGCGCGCGCCACGGCCTGAGCTGCAGTCCTGAGAACAACGCCATCGTCCGTCTCCTCGAGAAAGACCGCGCCGCCGCTGGTTAGCCCGAGGCGCTTCCGCACGTCAGCAGGTAAGCTCATGCGGCCATTTGGCGTAATGTTGACCTGAAGCGTCATCGACAACTCGCTTAGAATGAAATGCCCTAGCGGCCTCGATAGCACAACTTACTGTCATGCGCCACGTCGGCTGTGTTATGGTATAACCATGGCGGTTTGACACGTCTCTGCGGATTAGGCGAGGACGATTTTCCGGTAACACCGATCCTTGCGATAACCCGCAACGTCCGATAACGATGATTCTCGGACACAAGAGGGGGCCTGTGGAATCGCACAGTTGCATTCTCAGTTGGCTCAATGGTAGAATGCACAATCGGTTCAATAGTTGGGTTATCGGAGGTTCACGTCATGGCAGTTCATAGCGTTAAAGTTATGCCGGACGGGCGCATCCAGATACCGGCACAGCTGCGCCGCGAGATGAAGCTTTCGGGCGGCGAGACGCTTAACCTCGAATTGCGGGATGGTACGCTTTCGGTGCGCCGCCCGTCCAAGACACTCGAAGCCGTTCGGGCCATGCTTGCGCCGTATCTCGACCCTGAGGTCGATCTGCAGGCGGAATTAAAAGCGATGCGCGTGGAAGATGCCGCCCGTGATTGAAAGCCTGCTGGATAGTTCCACGGTGCTCGCCTTCATTCGCGGAGAACCCCACCAGCTCGATGAAGACCAAGTACTCGCTGGTGCGGGCATCTGCAGTGTCAACTTGGCCGAGGTCATCGGCGTCCTTCTCGCGAAGGGCGTGCCGGACGAGCGGATTACGTCTGCGATCGGCCGCCTCGGCCTGAAGGTCGTCCCGCTCGACGGCGACGCGGCAACACTTGCTGGCCGCCTCATTCCGGTGGCGCGGCCACTGGGCATCGGCCTTGGCGATTGTGCGTGCATCGCGGCCGGCATGACCCTCCAGGTGCCGATTTACACAGGGGACCGCGATTGGCTGAAGCTGCATATCGACGCTGATATCAAGCTGATCCGATAGGCCGTGCCGAACGACCTGCTTCCAATTTCTGCGCATTTGCCTGCGGACATTGCGGCCGAGATCGAGGAGGCGCGTGACACGCTGGCCGCCTCAAAAGCATCGTCCACCCAGAAAGCTTACGCTTCCGACTGGCGGCGGTTCTGCGACTTTTGCGAAGCGCGCAATGTCGAGGCGCTGCCGGCGCATCCCGACATTGTGGCCCTTTTCATCCACGTAGAAGCTGAGGCCGGCATCGCGCCGGTCACGATCGGTCGCCGCGTCGCTGCCATCGCCCACCATCACCGGGATGCCGGTCTCTCGCCGCCGACGGCCCGAGACGATGCCGGGGTTATCGCCCGAATGCTCGCCGGCGTGCGGCGAAAGTATGCGCGGAAGAAAGACCAGAAGTCGCCGGTACAGGCCGATGTGTTGAAGGCGATGTTGGCGACGATCGAGGGCATGGGGGTGCGGGCGCGACGGGACCGTGCGATCCTGGCGCTGGGAATGGCAGGCGCGTTCCGCCGCTCCGAGCTGGCCGCGCTTCGGCTCGAGGATCTCAAATTCACCAACACGGGGCTGCGCATCACCATCCCCAGGTCCAAGCGCGACCAGGAGGGCGCCGGCCAGACCATCGCCATCCCCGAAGGCCGCTTCATTAGGCCGGTTACGCTGCTGCGCCACTGGCTCCACGCGGCCGATCTGCTGTCTCCCGACCCGGCGACCGGGAAAGCGCGCACCGGCCCGGTGTTCCTGCGCCTGACCCGTTCGGACGTCACCACTAGCGCCGCGATCACCGACAAGACGATCGCGCGCCTGGTCAAAACGACCGCGGCTGCGGCGGACCTCGACCCGTCACTCTATTCCGCACACTCGCTTCGTGCGGGCTTCCTCACCGAGGCAGCGGCGCGGCGTGCCAACCTGTTCAAAATGAAGGACCACAGCCGGCACAAGTCTCTCGATACGGTTGCCGACTACGTGCGCGATGCGGCCATGTTCGACGACCATGCCGGCGACGGCTTCCTGTAGGTGTAGTCGCTCGCGCGCATAGGGGCCTTTGCTCGCAAATTGAGCGATGTCCTGCTCGGATTAGCTGACAATGGGCGAGAGGCATGGCTCACACTGTCTGCAACCGTGCTCGCCATTGTCCAACGCCTCTCGCAAACGGAACAGTCTGCTCATGCTATCTGCCAATCACACCAAGGTTGTGGCAAGCGGCCATTCGAACAGGCTCTATGCCATAGCTACAATGCGCCCATTGTCGCCATCCAGCGACCTCGTTCCGTTGCTCTGAAGCGGTCATTCGTCCAAGTTGGACCGGTCCGTCTGACAGTCGAAAAGCTATCCGTCGGCTAGCGCTCCAGAGTTGCCATCAGATATTCAACGTAATCCTACTCCATGCAGACGTTCAGATCACTATTTTAATATCGCTGGCTCTGACGCTGTAGTCTGTGTTCCAAGGTTCAGGTAGCCGGAATAGGGATTTCCTTCTCCTGCGTTTTGCGCAAAGCCGCGATTATATTGGCGTCTTGCCGGTCCATGCTCGCGCGGGCCGCATTTTATTCCTCTTTTTGCAGATGAGTCTGCGAAGCACGCCCATTGCACACCGCCATTATCGCCTATGTTGAAGGACAAGGTTTGCCTGCGCGGAAGATGGCCCGCCATTGGCAAATAATATCTTCCCGAAAATTGCAAGCGGGTCAGTCTGGCATGGATGTTGCCCACTAGTGCGAGCACCAGCATCCCATCAGCGGAAGACCTTTCAAGGTTTAATGCCATCGCTTTTTCGTAATCTTCGCCGGACGCAAAATTAGTTGGCTGGAACGCGATAACATCGGCGATAATATTGGCTCGCTTCAGTCGTCGCAAGCGCTCCAGAAGGTTCAGCATGCCTTTGCTGGACCGTCCGTCATGGATTGGTCCGCGCCAAATTTCATGAGAAAGCAGCCGTTCTCTGGCAGTTCGGTCATCTGCCGTAGAAAGAAAATCACGGATCGTTTGCGTTGCGTCAACTGGAAGCTCGACAGCGATCACCGGCTTCCTGCCTGCGGTTCCGGCCAAGCATGCCAAATCAGAAAATATCTTGGGGGCTTCTGTAGTGCCATGCTGCTCGCCAACGATAAGCCAGCGAACGGCCCGATCTTTTAAAACTTCATCTGCCCCCGGTATCAGGTCGCAAGTTCCCGCCTCGCTAAGGACCGCACTTGCCAATAAAAAGCCGATGGACATCATTGCGAATCTCCTCGCGTGGCACTTCTATCAGACTTTCAGAGGCGGATGTCCTACCTTGTTGTCATCGGTTGACTGCTGCAAATTTCGATCATAGCCGCCAGTCCGCGACCCACCCATCACAGCCGCTGACGCTGTGGATTTACGTGACTGAAAGCGGTTGGTCCGCTTCACGTCGCCACGCGATGGCATCACCGCCTCGGAACGGCGAGCATGGGTGGTTAGTTGCCGCGAAACGTGACACCGTTGGGACCTTTACTCAGTGGAGGTCGGCCCTCGTGCTCAAACAGATTTTGGTATCGTTCTCGATCTTCCTCACCGGCCATGTGCCCGCGCAGGCATGTTCGATACTGAATTATGACCAAGAGAGAGAACAAGAACAGCGGGCGCAAGGAATTGCGAACTCCGGCGTCGT
Source organism: Novosphingobium sp. AP12 (assembly GCF_000281975.1). GTDB lineage: Bacteria > Pseudomonadota > Alphaproteobacteria > Sphingomonadales > Sphingomonadaceae > Novosphingobium. The sequence goes on from NZ_AKKE01000125.1 coordinate 36,037, forward strand.
GATCGACGGCATCGTCATTCAGGGTTTCGACGCACGTAGGCACAAGCCCGAGATCATCAAAGCGATTAAAGTTTACATTGGTGACCATGACAGGGGCACGTTCCTGATTTCCAGAACCAAAGGAGAACTTGGCGTAGACGAGGAAGGTGTTATTACTCCGCCTCCAATATGCGGAGTTTCCGGTCTTCAGCAAAAGTACTGGAAGCGTGGAGAAAGGATCACCCAGGTCGCGTTGATCCCCGTGACGTATCCTACCGAGGGTCCTACTGCCTTCTATTTCGATCAGCCACTGTCGTCGTCTAACGACGTCGCCCGAAGGGCACAGGAATTAGCTAAAGCGAACGGACGCCTTCGCGTACCACTAGGAGGTACTGACCATAGTGTTACTCGATAGCACTTTCAGGTTTCAAAGTATTCGGCTCTATCCGTGCATACTTCAAGGGATCAGTTCCGTTGAGGGATGGATGACCCTATGCGGAATGCTGTGGTTGGGGCGGTGGGCGATAGGCAGCTATGACCGCGTCCCTTCCCCGAAAGACGACAGGCAGCAATCTGCCTGGTCTGCCCCGTAAGCCGTCAGTCCAAAATCGGCCAACCGTGGTCATTTGGACGAGCGCGTTGGAATGTTCACAATGTTGGCGGGAATAGCCGAACTGGTGCCTTCGCCCACATGTCGGCGTGCGTCTATACTCAGATCGGGGGCGGCTCGTACAGCGTTTGCTGCCGCACACGGGCGACGTCGAATACGTACTCTCTCCAGGGGAAGCGCTGTTCCAGCGTCGGAACCGGCTCACTCAGCCGCAGAGCTTCGGCCTTGCGGATCTCCAGCGCCGCACGCTTCGTTTCGGCCTCATCGCTCCACCACGCGTAAAGACGAACCAGGTTCACGGTGAGCCATGGACCGACGGCCACGAGCGGAAAGACGACAGCCTGAGTCTTTGGTCCAAACAACGCTAATCCTAGGGCCATTAGGACCACGACCAGGGTGATGCCGATCCAACGCGCGGGCTGCGGTCGTTGCGCATAAACGAATTGGATCATCCACAGATCGCGCGTGAAGCTCAGGAACGTGACGTGAAGCAGCACGCTAGCGCCGAGCATCGCCGCGATCGCCAGAAGTGCGCCGATCGCATATCCGACGAGCATGCCCAATGAACCGCTCACGCGCCAACTTCGTCGAGGCTGTCCGGAACGGTCGCGTCGATCGCCTCCAGCAAGGAATTCGCGATGCTGTGAACCACGACGTTGTTGATGACCCGCGCGTCGAGGGCGACAACGCCTCCGGTGTAATCTTTCTGATGATGGCGAACGCGATTGGTGGGCTCCTCAGGCGTCCGCTTGCCTCTCCCGATCCAGGTGCGCCGCGCAGCACCCGCTTCCTCCGAGGAGCCAAGCTCGTACAGGAACCGTTCCGGGCGTGCGAGCGCGATCGAGAGGATTTCGCCCTTGTCTCCTTGCCGAAGGTCGATGATCGGCCCCTTGTAGGCGATGCCGTAATTGCCACTCATGGTGGACGTGTAGACATGCCCGACCGGCGTGTAGCCGTTTTCGGCCGGGCGCGTCACATGCTCGAACACCCAACCTTGCCCATTGAAGTCTTGACGCTCGAACGCGAGGTCGAAGGCGTCGCTCATCATGAAAGAGCCCACGGCGATGCACTCTAGCAGCAGCGTTCCCGAAAGCGCGATGGCATCCGCAAGCGGCATCGGATTGCCTTCGATTGCCTGGAAAAACGAAGCGATCGGGTTTCCTACGACGGGGCCATAGTCCAGCGCAGGAACAAGCGTATGGACGGCCGCGCAAAAACTGATCGTGATGCTCGCCAAGGTGAAAGCGGCGGTATGAACGATGATCGAGACGAAGACCGCGATCAGCAGGGCGCTGATGGTGGTCAGGGCCATTTCGGGACGCCGCGCTCCTCCTCTGCGCGTTCGGAAGTTGAACGCAGCGAGGACCGCCAGACCGGGCAGCAAAACAAGCACGCAGGCCAAAAGGCCGAGCGTCAAAGCCATGGATTAAGCGCTTACTGGCTTTTTCTGCGCCGCGAAAATGACCCGCCCGGTAGAAGCATCTCGCTTCACCTGGCCTTTGCCTTGAGCCATCCTCCGCTCTTTTTCGAGACGGATCAACTCATCATAGCCGCCGGCCTTCCGAGCCGCAGCTCCCGCAGTGCGCTGTTGATCGAGAGTTAGAAAGCTTGCCATGGATCGAAGATAGTACCTTTCCCGTCTCCAGTAAATGCGTGATGGCTGCCGTCAGTTGCAATCCGAGATAACGTTCGATGGCTTGACCGCAGCGCCTCCCAGCGCTTTCATGTATCTATGTCGTGGATTTCATATCAGGAGTGGCAGCGCGAGGACCCTCAGAACCGGCCAGGTATTTCGCTCGCAGACGGCTACCTCGCTGGCGCGGCGGTGTCCCTGCAGGTCAGAACTGACGATGTCTGGATCGCTGAGATTTTGGGCGTTGAGGTGACGAATGACGGTGCTCCCGACGAGCTAGCGGGACCCAGACGGGAGCTTATGAGCCGACTGGCTGAGGCGCGGTCCTCACTCACCACAGGGCAGAACACCTACGTCCCTACGCTGGACGCCTCTGCGGACGGCGAGTTCGACCTGAGCGGTTGGGCGTCGGGCTTTCTTGAGGCAACGGGTTCCGATCTGGATATGTGGTTATACCACCTTGCTGGGAGTCCAGAGTGCACCCTTCTTGGTCTTCTGGGAACCCACGCGGTCGGTCCGATGGGTGATGCCGGCAAGGCCCACATAGCAGCGCACGAGAAGCGGCAAGATCTCGAGATGCTTCAGGCTCGATCTTGGGAGTTCGTCCCCGGCCTGTTGCAGGTGCTCTATGATCGGAAGGTCGAGTTGGGCGATCTAGGCGCATAACGCCCTCCTTCAGCCCAAAGGCGCGTTGCGTTGCCGCGCAATATCGCCCCAGTCTTGCCACGGCCGATCAACCTGCCCACGTCTCCGGGCGCGAATGCACAGCATGGTAGCTCCGAGCATCAGCAATATGACGAGCGCTGTCGGCGCGCCCCTGGCGACCGCGTACGCCTCGCGCGAAATCGAGATCGAAGCCCATCGTGCGAAGTGAGCACCGAGGCACAACACCTGGAACGATGTCGCCCACAGGGGCCAGATCCGTCGTGCATGGAGCGCAATGGCTCCAAAGCCAAGGAACCCGATGAGATCGGCACCGAGCGATGACACGTCCACCGTCACGAACTTGCTTGGAAACAGCATCTCCACCGTCAGTTGGAACACACCCAGCGCGACGATCGAAGCTACGCCCAGGCGCTCCGGCGCGCCCCCTTTCCATAAAATGAAGAGGAGCGAGAGCGCCATGAACGTGGCCCACGGAATGGCGACATCGCTCAACGTCATGACGACACCTGTGGGTGTAGGCCTCGAGCATCGGCGAGGCGCTCCGTCAACGGATTTCGGAAAATCAAAGCAGCCGGCCCAAGGCGTCGGAGATCGCCAGCATCGCCGCAAACGTAACCGCCACACACATCGCAAGAAAAAGCACGAGCCCCAAGCGACCAAACTTCCCAAGCTTCACGTCCAGCGCCTGTAATCCAAAAGGCCGCTCGGCCAAGGAAGGAGGGTCTTGGTCGCGATGGAGCAAGTGCACTGTAGGGTCGGCGGTCAGGATCATATCGGCGTCCAGGACAGGATCATCGACCTGTTCCACGGCTTTGGGTGGGCAGTCGACTGCCTCCGATACATATGTGGTTTTTCCACATATGGCCTGAAGTTCGGTGTATCGCCTGACAGTGTCCTTGCGGTCGGCAGTCCCCCACCTATCACGCACCTTCGATATCCGCTGGTCGATCGTATTGGGATGAATCCCCAGCCTCCGGGCGATCCTCTTTGACGTCAGATGCTCAGTGAGCAGGTCGAAGACTTCGACTTGCTTGGGCGTAAGCTGGGCAAGCAGTTCCGCAGCCTGCTCGGGCGTCGTCAACGGAAATTGGTCTACACTATCTTCCGACATTGGTCCTGGCCTCGACGTCGCCGAAGCTCCTTGGCACCTCGATCGGGAAAACGGAAGAGAGCGCACACGTCAGTGCCAACAGCCGGATGAGCAATAGATGAAAAGCCGTTCAACCGCGCATGACTAACGGCGGGTTAACCATTAGTAACGAATGCAATGCTGATCATCGGTATTAGGACTATATTTTTTGCCAGTATGTGGAAGAACCACATACTCGGCGACCATAATTGACCGGCCCGTCCCCGACAGGGCAGTTCTACGCATCGAGGGTGAAGCACAGACCCTGTTTGTGAGCGCATGGAGAGCGCAAATGGTCCAATTTCACGATCTTCAAATCCTGCTAGATGCCAACAATCGTTTTGAATTGACCCAGAGCGTGGAAGGCTTGGCGATCGACGAGCTCGAGCGTGTATGCGACAGGGTGCTTGCATCCGATCCACTCGAACCCCTCGCTTTCAGGCTAGGCCCTATCATCGAACACGCCCGTGAGCTTCAGGCCCCCGACGACTGATAATTCGAGGACCTCTCTTCCGTATGGCGCGCCCTGTGATACGCAAAGGGCATGCAAATCGTCGACGACATCCAGACTCTCTACAGCGAAGCGGCCAAAGAGCTTCGCACCAGCGACGATGCGAAGCTGGAGGCCCTGAGATTGCGGATCGCGCAGGGCGACGTCTTCGGCACCGGCATCACCCCGGCCCTTCTCGCGAGGCTACTGGACGAGACCGCTGAGGAGGCAGCAGCCCATTTTGCGGCGCTGCGCAGCGCAGGCTTCATTCAAAGTAGTCTCACCCAATTTTCCTGGGCCAACCTCGATCCTCACGATAGGGCGCGCACTCTCGACAACCTCTCGATGATCGAAGCCAATGTTGCTCTCCGGTGCCGCTACCTCGACATGAAGCCGGTCTTGCCGGCACTGCAACGCCTCGCCGGCGTCATTGAACAACACGCGCAGAACGACGAACTGCTCGAGGTGTGCTTGGCGGTACAGCGTTTATTCCTGGTGCTGGTCGCCACCGTCAACGCGCCGCCGCTGTTCCGAGAGTACGCCGCATATGCAAACGCCAGCACGGCCTATGCCTGGTCCATGGCTCAGAACCCGGGGGCGGCCATGCATATCAGCGACATGATTTGCAGTATGATTGAGGCTCTCAAGAAAGGCGACGGGGTCTCGGCCGCCCGAGCCGCGACGTATCTGCGTTCGATGCCGACGGGGGAGGAGAATCTAGCTGTCCCGCTTTGCGGCTAAACCGTCAACGGAACCGCGATCCCGGAGCACCTGTCCACCGGCAGAAACAATGGATACACTGGATGCGACATGGCTAGCACTCGTCCACGCACGTCGGGCTCTCGGGCCTCAGTACGCCCCAAGAGCTGCGCTCTATCGAAGCGGAGGGATGGGTTCGAAGATAGACCAAGTTCAAGAGCGCGCCGCACATTCTCGAAGATTTTGACCTGACCTTCCCGGACGCCAGGCAGATCGCCTTCCAAGGCCTTTACATTCTGAGCAGCCACTTTGCCGACCACTTTGCGCAGGGACGGGTGCGAGATAAGCAAAAGCCATAGAAGGCGGTAATATGCCTGCGGGATCAGTTTGTGAGCGACCTCCGCGATCGTGCGGCGCTCCCCCGCGCCAAACAGTGCGCTCACCCACTCAAGCGCGCTCAGAAGGAACGCCTCATTGGCCGGGTCGGTACTCGCCATCACGCCCGCCAGCTGCTGCAACTTTTGAAGGCGGACCCCGCGTTCTCGAATGACCCTTGCGGCACAGATTTCGACGAAGACCTCCAGCCTGTCGGTGCATTCGAGCATACTGTCCGAGCACCAGACTGCAGGCGTGTAGCTACGCTTATGCTTGATGAGGTAGCCATCGGTCGACAGCGCGTTGAGCACGCCGATCGTGGCCGAGTGCGTGAGCCCCGATGTATCGGTGAACGTCTTGGTGACAAGCCGTTCGTCCGGAGCGAACTCATCCATAAGAAGCCGCCGACGGAGATCGAGGTAAAACTTGAGCTGTGCGGCCTGCGGCATCTTAGCCTCTATGACTGATGACAATGCGTAATCACCGACCGCTTCTAGCTGCAAGCATCCTTAACAAACCTTTCCCCAAACATCACGGCTCGCGCTGGCTTTTGGCCGCGAGCCATGATATTTTTGAGGAAAGGAGCCTTGCCATGTTGCCTTATGATGGAAGCCCCGGCGGTAATGCGCTCGGTATGCAGTTCGACGAACAACTACGTCGCTCGCATGAGGCGACCGTAGCGGCAGCGCTGGACGTCGACGATGGGCCTAGCACACCGCTTCAAATGGCCGCCGCTCTTCTTGGACTGATCGTATTTCTCGTCGTGATGCTCTACGGGACCGTGGGTTAACGCCCACGGTCTTTATCCTGGAACCAAGTACGGTTCGTCCGTTCGTTGGCATCCTGATTTAGGTCCACCGCGCCCTGCACAGCGCTAGCCCGGTTTGTCTCGGATGCGGCACGTCTGCTTTCGATCGAGGCGCGTCCCTCGTTGATCGCTCCGGCCACCTCGCCTTGGAACTTGGCAAAACCGCTATCACCACCCCCGCCATGGCGGCCGCCGCCGCCAGCGCCAAGGCTACCGCGAAGATCCGCTTCGCTGAAGTCGCTTGGCGCTTGGACCGATCCACGTAGCTCAGTAGGCGGTACGAGCTCATCACGGACTGGCTCCATGATGTGGTCGACGTAGTCCCTCGCAATACGATCAACGATCATATCGCGCGCGCTCATTTGGGTTGGGCTAAGGTCCTGAGCCTGTAGCGGCGGAGCTCCAAGCGCCCGGAACTCGGCGCTATTGGCGTATTCCTGATACCGGCTTGCCACGATCTGGGAAAGGTCCTGACTGACTTGGACGCCGCCGCCCTCGCGCATAGTCCAGGTTGTCCCAAGCGACCGTGAGGCCTCCTCGATTTCGGCCAGTTGACGGTCAATCGAGCGGATTTCTTCGACCGTTTTGTCACGGAATGAGCGGCTTTCGGAATAGCCTTCGTTGCGGGAGAAATTGCCACTGCGAGAGTAGCCTTCTTCGTTCAGCCGGAAGTCCTGGCTATAATCCTCGCCTTGTTTGCTGGTTTCGCTCGAGTTGATATTGGAGCGGTCGCTTCGCGACTGATTTGACGTGTCGGAAAACACAACGCCATCCCAAGCGTCGGTCCCAATGCTTCCACTGACGTTTGCGTTGGCACCGCCTCCGGACGCGCCCTTACTGCCAGCGCGCCCTTTACCGCCGCCCCTCAACAGAGGAATGCCGCCACCCAGGTTCCATTGTGTGCTATCGCCGGCTTTATATTGCTCTTGTGAGGAACGGCTAGAATCTGTTCCTTGGGCGATATCCCGTCCAGAGCCAGTCTGATCGCCGGAGCCCTCAGATTTGCTATGGCTCTCGCCCCGGCTTGCAGTGTTGCCATGCCCCGAGGATCCCTCAGACCCGCTGGACGTACGGAAGCCGTTGCTTGAGCTAAAGCCCGCACGCTCCAACGCAGCGACGCGCTCCGACCTGGAGTTCGTAAGCGATGTTCGACGCGTCTCGAGCTCGGAAGCGGCCTTGCTGACTTCGGCCATGGTCGAGCGCGACACGCTGGGTGTGAAGCCAAGGCTGCTGATACCCGGCCGGCTGTCATAGACCACCGACCCGTCGGCGGTTTGCGCCGACTGTGTGCCGTTGTCGTTGACGAACGTCGAACGGCCAAAGCCGCCCGTGTACGCCGGCGCCGTGTTCCACTGATCGCGCTGAACCACATTACCGGTGAGGTTCTGGTAGCTCTGGTTGCCGTAAGAGTAGTTGCCGGTGGTGCGCTCGATCGCCGCTGCCTCGGCCGCGGACTGCGCCGGGGCCAGCATCGAGGTTGCCTGGCTCGAAATGGTCATCGCGCCCTTGGCGAGACCGCCAGCTAGGAACGGGATCGACATCATCAGGAAGCCGGCGATCGTCGCCGTATCGGCGTTGACGGCATCGATGCCCTCGATCGTCGACATGGTGATGCCGCCGGGCGCGGTCGCCGCCATGGCAGACTCCTCGCGGCCCATGATGAACATATGCAGGACCGCATACAGCGGCCCCCAGGCGGCGAGATAGAAGAACCCGGTCAGATAGCCCTTGAGCGCCCCGACGCCCGTTTGCGGCATGAGGAACAGCGGGAAAATGACCGGGAACATCGCGTAGAACACCACCACCAAAACGATGTTGAGCAGCGGCACCCAGGTCATCGCCTGCTGCGAAATCGAGGTGTAAGTGTTCTTGGCCTGGGTCTCGGCGCGCATCATCGCGAAGGTATCGCCATCGGCCGAGGACAGGTTCGCACGCGCCTCGAGGAAGGCATCGGTAAGCGCGCGCTGCTGAAAGATCTGGCCTGCGTTCTGGGTGCTACCGTGGAACTGCGCTGCCACTGCGGGCAGGTCGGCTTCTAGCTTGGCCTTGGCGGCGGCCTGAGTCAGGTTCGGGAAGAAGCTGGGCGCAATCTTACCGATCTCCTCGTCGGTCTTGGCCGGGATGCCCGCAGCGCCGGCAAGAGCGGTATAGGATGCGGCACAGGTGCGGATCTCGGTCGAACCGTCATCGTTCCAGTACGACATCGCCCGCGCCGGCGAGCCGGGGCCCATATCGGCCAGGATATCGTTCGAGTTCATGACGTCGTTCGGGTTCTTCTGGCCGAGCAGGAAATCGTAGAAGAGGCACTGCTTGAAATACTCGGTGAGGTTGGTCCTCACGCGCGGATCGCGGAATTTGAAGTCCCGCGTCTTGTCGTAGAGCCGGGAGCCGTAGATGATCCCGTTAGTACGATACTCGAGCGCATCGGGCATCACGAAGACGGTCTCGGCCTGCTGGGTCAGCCAGTCCCCGATCTGGCTCGTGAACGAGGCGATCGCTGCCAGACCAATCGGTACATTGGGAACGACGGCCGGCGCGAGCCCGGGGTTGATCCGGTCCGTGACCTTCACCTCGGTCGTGGGCACGATCAGCACGCCGTACATTAGCGTGGCTGAGAGGAACCAGTTGAGCCACGCTTTCCAGTTGAGGCTGAACGCCACCACCAGCAGCACGTAGGCCAGACCCATCACCATCGTGACCTGGATCAGCGAGCGGAAGCCCCCTCCCCCGGTCCAGGATGCAACAGCGTTCAGGACGTTGACGATGTACTCACCGCCGCCGATCGTGAAGACCTCAAGCATGGCAACTGTCCTAGTTGAGCCCTTGCGCCGTGGCGCCGGAACGGAAGGAGAGCGCGGCCGACATCTGGGGCGATATCGAGTTGCGCAGCGTGCGTTCGAGGAAGACCGCCCGATCGACATAGGTCTGCGTGCGGACAAGCCGCTCGTTGAGGCTGTAGCTATAGCCGTCGAGCACCTTGCTGACGTTCTGGAGCTGGTCACGCCACTGCGCGAGCGTCGCCTTGTCCGCTTCGTTGAAGGAGCCCTGCCCCTTCTGCACGTAGCCGTAGAACTCCTGGACGATCTGCTCGAGCATATCGACCGCGACGATCTCGGCGAGCCCCTGGATGTCGGCCTGGCTCATGCCGCCCATCTGCGCCGCCGCGTTGACGGTGATGATCTTGTAGAGCGGGACGCTGGTCCCGCCGAGGATTCCCACCTCTTCGGCCGAGAGTGCGTCGTTCGAGCGGACCTTGGTAGCCATTGAGCCGATCAGGGCGGCGACGCGGGGCTGCAGCGCCTGAGCCTGGCTGATGGTCACCGTGCCGCTTGGCGTCGGATTGAGGCAGTCCTCTGTCTCGTCGCACCGCAGGACGTTCGTGTCAGACGTGCCGAGCAGCAGACCCTGGATGAGATCGCGGTTGCCCTGCCCGACATATTTTACAGTGCCGGTGCCCTCGTCGGAATCGGCGCGCTGGTAGATGATCGTACCCACGAGCGACATGAGATACTCCTTGAACTCGCGCGAGAACGAGGGGTAGCTCTTGTTCAGCATGTGCCAGCTGTAATTGTACGACTTGGACGGGATCGTCTCATCGTCGTTTTTGCCCAGGATTTCGGTGCGCTCGCCCCCGGCGTTGCAATCCTGCCGCGCCTTGGCCCAGTCGGTCGCGAAGCCCTGCGAGTTGGCGATCGCCTTGCAGACCTCTGAATCCCGGCCCTGGCTTTCGCCCCACAGCCCGGCAACGAGCCCTTGCGCGGCCTCGCAGGACGAGATGTTCATCTGGTTCAGCTTCTCGACCTTCTGCGCCATCTCCTCGATCGTCTGGGAGATCTGCGGGCTGATCGACTTGATCGCGAGCTGGAAGGCAAAGCCAAGCGCGTTGCTGGCGACGCCCTTGAGCATAGCAACGATCTGGTCGGTGTTGATGAACGAGAACGAGCCGCCGAAGATGTCGATGCCGCCGCAGCCGGCCTTGACGCTCGGCAACTGGATGTTGACCGGGTTGACCTGCTTGTTCTTGAACCGCGTCCACACCCCGCCGCCGGTGTAGTAGCCGGCTGACTGGCCTTCGAAGGCAGTCGGGCCATAGGCATTGCCGGCGCCGCCCATGTCGTTGAAGAAGTCGTTAAGCTCGCTGCCGACGTTGGCCTGTGCCTGGACTACCGCCAGCTGCGACACGGACAGCACGCTGAGCGCCAAGCCGAGGCGCTCACGCCAATTGAGGGATCGTGCCATCAGTAGTCACTCCCGGGTTCAGTCTGCGTCAGCGTGAAGATACGATCCATGACCTCGTCAGCCGCCATGAGGCCGTAGCCGATCGGGATCGGCTGCTTGGTCTGGGTGTCGAACAGCACCAGCGCCGGCACCTGGTTGCCGGTCAGGCCCATGCGTTGATACTGGCCGGTGTTGACGGCAAAGCGCGGAAACGCTTCGTTACCGCCGCCGTCCATCGAGACAGCAAGGACTTCAAGGCCGTACTGGTCCGAGATCGAGCGCACGATCGGGCTGAAGACGCGGCAGGCCGAGCAGTTCGACGAGTAGAAGTAGAACACCCCGTAGCGCTGCGAGAGCCCCTGCATCGTCGACGACTTCGCGGCCTTGCGATCGGTCATCCACGTCTGCTTGCCGAGCGAGTTGATCGGCCGCTCCAGCGTATAGTCCAGATCAGGGTTCTGCCACACCGTGCGGCCCCAGACGTCGGCGAAGGTCGACGCACGATCGAGTTGCTCGCGCTGGAAGCGCATGTAGGAGGCGAGATTCTCCGACGTCGGCTCCAGGATCGCGCGCGCCTTCAACTCGTCCAACTGCTCGCTGATCGCTGCCAGCTGCTTGGCCGCGGGCACTGCCGGCGTGGCAGGCTTGCCCTTTGCCATTTCGCGCGCCTTGTCCGGATCGCAATAGAACCAGCTGCCAAGCTTGCGTTGCTCGCAGTAGAAAGCATCACGCGGGGTGAGTGCGGAAGTGGGGGTGAACGCTGCGGTGGTGGGTGCCGTCGCGGGTTGGGTGTCCTGAGCCGCCGCTGCAATCGGGGTTATGGTCTGGGCTACGAGGGCGAGAACTGCAGGGAACGCATAGCCAATCTTACGCATGGCCAGACTCCTTGGTGAGGTTTAGCAGAGCGAGGATCATGGAGGGGTTGAGAAGGCCGAGACCGCGATCGATCATGCGGATGCAGCCGCCATAGAGAGTGGTAACGGCGTTGATGCCGTCGGGCGTCAGGCCGTAGCCACACAGTGCTTCGTCGCCGCGGCGCACGATGCCGCGCTCGACCATGCTGTCGAGCGCGGCCGACACGTCGGGAACACGAACCTGGCGCAGGAACCAGTCCGAAAGGATCTCCTGCAGATCCTCGTCGTTGGTGATGACCTGGCGCGAGATGGCACTGGCAACCGCGAGTTCGAAGACGCTAAGGTCCGGAACACGGCGGTCGGCATGGATTTGAATGACGTCGCTCATTAGTTTCCCGTGCCCCCGTGAAGCCGATAGTATTCGTCGATCTTGTCCTGGATCTCGATCGAGGTCTGGACTTCATCTGGCACCTTCGCGGCGTCGATGAACTCCGAGTAGACCTCGGTGAAATCCATCTTGGACAGGTCGAGTCTCTGGAATTCCTCGATCAGGAAGCCCTTGCAGTCCGGCTCCTTGGCCTTGCCCCAGGACTTGCCGATCTGGGCACGGCCCTGCTCCTGCAGGATGCGGCTGAGCTTGCTCTCGAAGCAGCAGTAGTTCTTGCGCTTGGAAGTGCAGACGCCCAGCACCTTGTCCGAGCAGTAGGTGCCGACGTAGTGGCACAGACCCATGCGATCCTTGACGTCGAGCATCATCTCCTCGCTGTCACAAAGGAACATGGTCAGAAACGGTGTCGCTAGCGCGGCGATCGCGGCAGGACCGCTGGCGATCGCCGCGGCGCCGGCTGCCGTTGTCAGCAAGCCCGACGTTTTGCCGGCGCAGCAGTTGACCAGACCGAACACCGGCTTGTGGCAGCCGGCCTTCTCGCCATTGAACAGGGTCATCGTTTCCGGATCGAAGTGATCACGCACGTTCCCCATGGTCTGGACCGCGACCATCGCATCCTTGAACTCGGTCGAGGCCTCGCGCTCGACCTGGGTGCACTCGCCGTTGATGCAGTAGAGATCCCCGCCGCAGATCGAGCCGCCTGGCTCACCAGTTCCGGTATCGGGCGTCTTGCAGGCATAGACCTTGTCAAAGACGTTGCACGAGCCGTCCTCGTTCTCGCTTAGGCACTCGTTATGGTCGAAGTGGCACTCCGGCTTCTTGTCCAGCTCGCTGCAATCGTTGGCCGGGCGACGCTCGGTGCACTGGAACGTGCGTGACCAGGCCCAGCACGGCTGCGTGACCGGTATGCCGTCGATCACGCGGGTGACCGGATCGCTGTCGGTGCAAACCTCGGCACCCTGCTCAACGCACTGCGCGCTTGACGCGTAGGAGCAGGCCGCCACGTTGCGGGTGACGATCGGCGGACTGATCGTCTCGGATTTTGATGACCAATATGTGCCTGTCGCTGGATCAATCCCGGTGAATACACCGGCCATTGTCCCCGACAGCCCACTAAGCTCCTTAGTGCACTCGAATATTTCTGGTGAGTAAGCCGTATCCTTGCAGTCCTTCGTTGGCGAGTACCCGTAACGCTTGAGCTCGGAGCAGTAACCAAACGTACCTTTGCTCTTGCAAGTACCATCAGCAATGGCCGCGCCGAACCCTCCCCGGGCAACATACGGCCCGCTGGTCGAGGTATAGTAAATCCAGGTGCTCACCCGGTCGAACCGCACGTTCAGCGAGGACGTGCAGGTCTGCTGTTGCTGGAACAGCTGGTCCCCCTGGTTGCAGGTCTCATAATACGTGGAGCCTGCCGCGCCAGAGGTGGGCAGCGGCTCACATGCTGCCGCCGAGCCCCCGACACCCATGCCCGCACCGAGGAAACTCTCCGGAGTGTCCTCGATCGTTTTGGCGGCCGAGAGATCGATTGTGGAGGGATCGAACTCGGGCCGGGTCGGATCGATCACGACGCTATAATTCGGATCACTGTAGCGGGCGTTCACACCCGCGTCGGTCAGCGCCTCATCGTCGTCGAGGTACTTCGACGCATCGATGTCGGTTCCGCCATAGCCCGGTACGCTGTTCTCCGCCCCGCTCTGCAGAATCGTGGTGGCCGAACCCTCGCGCACGGACTTGGCGAGGTCCTCGCCCTGCTTCGCCGTCTCCGACTGCGCCAGCGCAGGAGACGAGAACACGCATCCCACCATCAAGAAGGGCAGCCACAACTTCACGGACGCTTCACCAGGTTGGCCAGCGCGACGCGAGAGGCAGGCGCACCAGGCCCCTTCCCTTCCGCGAATGTCTGCAGCGCGTAGCTGAGCGTCACGTTGCCGGTGATCCGATCGTGCGGCGGCGGCGGCGTGACGCAGTCGAGCTGGTCGCACGGCTCGAAGCTGCCCGAGGCGGCCACGATCGTGGGCACCCGGTCGATCTTGAACGCGCGGAACAAGCGCGGATCGATCGTGATGTTGGGCGCGTCCTTTTGGTCGACCGCCTTGGCGAGCAGCTGCACGAACGGCTTGGCGCCGCCTTGCGAGAAGCCGCGAAATACGATGACGCCGCCGGCGCGGGTCGTATCGAGGATCGTGCGGCGCAGCGATTCCTCGGGCATCGACAGGCTGACAAAGGCGATAACCAGCGGCGTCGACTTGGGCCCCGCGAGATTGCCTTTGGCGCCGGCGACCATGGCGTCGAAATCGATCGGGCCATCCTTGCTGCCGCCGGCGATGCCAGAAACGTCGAGGTCGGCAATCCGGTCGTAGGCATCGTCGACGACAGCCTGCGCCGCCTTGGCCTGAGGCTCGCCCTGCCCTTTGACGAAATCGACCAGCGCCTGCGCGTCTTCCTGAGCGGCCTCGCCGCGCTTCTCGACGCCTTGCAGATCGAGGCCCTCGATCGTCTGCGCCAGTGCCGCGCTGACGAGCCCTACAGACAGGACGCCGATCGCGGCCAGGAACGAAGATCGCATCGTCATGGCCGCACCTTCTCCATTTCGGCTTCCATCTTCCTCATCCAGGCTGCGTCCTTTGCCGCCTCTTCGGAGGTCGCCCACCGGTGCTCAGCGGCATCAAAGAACGTGTAGGCAGCGGCTGTCAGGCCAAGGATGAGAACCCAAACAGCAATGGTTTTCCACGTGCTCATGCCGCGCCTCCGAGTGCGACGCCGGTCAAGTCCACCACGAACTCGACGACGCTGACAGCTATTCCCACCGCCGCCAGGACCATGCCTGCGGCTTGCAACCAGATCGCAAGAGGCGGGGGCGAGAGTTGGGACCCTTCCGCCATCACAGCGCACAACAGTTACGCTTGCGCCAGAGGAGGAAGCCCATGTCCTCGCCCTTCACCGGGTACGTGCGCGCGGCGCGTGGAAGCAGGACCGAGCCGCCGATCGGCGAGCAGGACTCGCGTCCCGACACCATCGGCGTCGGATTGACCTGCTGCAGGCGGTACTGGCTCTTCTTGAGGATAGGCATGACGTACTTGCCGCACAGGGCCTTGGAGCCCATCGTGCCCCACCCCAGCGCCTGCCGATGCATCTTATAGACCATCCGCTCGGCCGCGAGCCGGCCCGATTGCGTCATTCCGGTGCTGGCACCAATGTTGCCGTTCAAGGGGTACATCGAGCCCTGGCACCCAGAGCACCAGAACAGCTCGTTGAGCGGCAGCGCGGCCGTTGCCGCGACACAGTCCGCGGCACAGGCCGCCTGCGCCAGCGGGTTGGCGAAGATCAACGCTTCGGGATTGATGAGCGTCGTAAGTGCATCGTCCTGCCACAGCGGGTCGATCTCGGTCATGTAGGCAACGTCGAAGCTGGCCTGCTCGAAGCACAGGAAGTCGGTCAGGATCTCCATCCAGTAGAGCAGCGGATAGACGTAGTAGTGGACGTGGTACTTGGCGGTGTCGGTGCCCCCATTCGAGCCTGTGTTGGCGGCATAGCCGCCCCCCATCGACAGGCCCGGGTTGAGCTTGATCCCGCCAAGGTTGGGGAAGCAGAACGGCTTGGTGGTGACGTCGATAAGTCGCGCGGGCTCCCAGAAGCCCATCTCGATCCCGATGCGCGGAATAGGCGAGCCGCACAGGCAGATGGGGGAGTCCGGATTGTTGGTGTCAGCGCGAGAGGAGGGCCAGATCTTGAGGCCGCCGACCGAGAGCGGGAACATGCAGCCCCAGCAAACGTCGGTGATCGGATTGACAAAGCTCCCTGAACAAGCGGCGGTAGGAACTTGCGCCTTCGCCACGCCCGGCATGAACAGGAACAACCCAAAGAGGATCTGGAGCACCCACTTGTTCATGGCAGACCATCCCCGTCATCGTCGGTCATCCGCGACATCAGGTAGTCGTCGTCCGCCGTGTTCTTGGCGCGCATCCAGAAGATGCCTTGCACGGCGATGAAGACTGCCAGACCCCCAAACACACCGAGTGCCACCCGGCCGGCGATCACGGGCCAGAACGCCGTCATGGCGCCGAGGGCGACAAGCGCCACGATTAGCCTGACGCGGGCGGCGCGCAGCGCGGCGGTTTCGGGCGCGGCCATGGGCGCGGGCATGTGCTTTTCGAGCCAGGGGTTCATGCGCCCTTCCCTTGCCCAAGTGCGTCCTCAGTCACGATGAGGATCTTGCCTTTTTGTTCGACCGACGCCGGCGTCTGCTCGATTCCGAACTTGGCGGTTAGCGAGCCGGCCTGGTCGAAATAGAAGCGGCGCTGGTTGGCTTTCATGAGATCGAAGGGCGAGCCCTTGACCATGATGACCTTGGTCTTGAGATCGTCGCCTTGCGCCATCGCCCAGGACACTTGCGCGGGATCATCGCCGTCGATGAAGAGCAGCTTTTGCGTCATCGAGATCTTGTCGAGCGGGTTGATCCGCTGGCCGGCGGCCGCGATGAGGTTGCCCTTGTGATCGCGGATATCGCTTTCGATCACGACGGTCGGATCGAACTCCCAGGCGCGGTCTTCGATCGCCGCGCTGATGCCGGCGACGGGCGCTGGCCGCATCACGCGAGCCTTCACCTTCTCGGCAAACCGCGCGTTGAGCTCGTCGAGCTTGCCGCTGGCCTTGGCGCTTTCCAGCTTGGCGCGGATCACATCGAGGAGGTCGGGCTCGACCACCGGCCAGGCTTCACCGACCTGACCGTGATCAACCGCATGGGCGGGTGTCTGCCAAGGCAGGATCGTGCCACCGACGGCGCCGACGAGGGCGGCGAGAGCGAACGGCAGGATCTTCACAGGATGGCCCTCCCCACCCCAGCGATGCGATGACCGCAGACGAACCCAATCGCCGCGTAACGGCTGTCGAAGCCGTCCTTGTGGTCGGTCCCGGCAAAGACACAGTTCCGGGGAACCGTGCCGACAGGTCCTGCCTCGAGCGGGTCGCCGCGACGGGTCAGAGGCTTGAGTCGAGCGACCTTGTGACCGTTGACCAGGACGTCGCTACCATTGCGGCTAACGACGTCACCCGGGATGCCGTACGCGATCTTGGCAAAGGCCGAAGGGTGCTCACCAAAATACTTAATGACCAGTGGATCGGAGCCTGGGTTGAAGATCACGTAGTCGCCGCGTGCAGGAAACCGGCCCGCCTCGACAAGGAACGCCCAATTCGGCAGCGATTCACTCTCGTTGATCATCAACGCGTGAGAGCTCCCCCAGTGAGACAGGCTCTGGAGCGCGAGGGCCCCAACCGCGAGCGCGCCGATCGCTGCAAGCTTCTTGCCGAAGCTCAGGCGAAGCCGCGCCGGTGCTGGATCACTGCGCGTTGCCACCGGCCGCTCCCACGGTGTCGAGGGGCAATCCGGTAGGGGCATTCTGGCCGCCGTTCGCAGCAAGATAGGCCTGCATGTCCTGCTCGACCGGCGTGACAGCCGCGACCTTGGGCATCGGCACCTTGGAATAGACCGCCTGCTTCACCTGAGCGGTAATGTCCGGAATGTCGCCGCCGATGACAGCCTCGTTGACCAGCACCACACGGCCCGACTTGCCGACCTCGGCCACGGCCTTGTCGAGCTCGGCCATGAACCGCGTCGTGGCGGCGGCGGCAGTCTGATCGTCGCTGCCCGAGCGGGCCTGCGCCTGCAGGTACTCGGTCATGACGCCCTGCAGCTGCAGCTTTACGAGCTGGCCCTCGCCGGGAGCGGGAGTGACGAGGCTCTTGGTCACCCAGGCTCCCCAGCAGGAGACACCAATTAACGCACCGACCATCAGGACCTGACGCGCATCGATGCCGCGCCTGGTCGGCTTGCGCGTCGCGGTGACAGCTGGCCGCTTGGGGGCAGCGGGCTCGGCTGCCGGTTCGCCGGCGGTGTGAGGAGCCTCGAGATCAGTCATTGGCGCTTCCCTTGAAGAAGACCTGCATGAGCGAATGGCGGCGGAAGAACCCGGAGGCGCAGAAGGCCCCGGACACGCTCCACAGCAGGATCATGTCGAACTGGTGCTGGCGGTCGGCGCCGGCGACGATGTAGCGCGAGGCGAGGTTGGCCAGGTGGTGCATCATCCCCGGGATCGAGAAGCTACCGATCGTGAAGGCGACCAGGCCAACCAAGCCAAAGGCGACGAGCGCGTTTACCGCGAGCCATCCCGACAGGCGGAGGGACACCGCAAGAACAACCTGCCGAGAGGGCTTGTAGGTCGCGCGGCGAGGAACCGGGTACGCCGTCATTCCGCTGCCTCCAGCAAATCCTCGCTGGGTCGAACCCGATCCGGGAAGGCAACGATCTCGATGGCGTCAGCGACGGACCAGCCTTGGTGCACCAGCGCCTCGATGCGGGCGAAGACGTCGGGGCTCGAGGAGTAGAGTGTGCCCGAATAAGCATCGAGCACGAGCCGGCACACTGTCTCCGTCTCGGGACCACGGATCAGCAGGTCAGAATACTCGACCCCGTTGCGCTTCAAGGAGCGCAGCAGGGTCTCGGTGTAGGCGGTCATCTCGAAGCGGTCAGACTTGCGGAAGTCCGAGATCGTCTCGGCCTTTTGCTGCAGGATCAGGAACCAATCGGAGTTCTCGAGCGCGGCGCGGCTGCCGTCCGACTTATAGTAGTCGTTGATCGACTGCGTCGCGGTGATGAGCGAGGCGCCGTATTTGCGGCATGTGCGCGAGTAGGTCTCGACGAAGTCGGCCATGGCGCCGCCCTTGAGCATCTGCCACGCTTCATCGATCAGCAGCGCCTTGGGGATCGAGCGGCTCATGCGCCGCATCGTCTGCGAGGCCACGAACATGATCGAGGTGAGGACGACGCTGCGGAGCTCCTCGCGCGAGGCAAGGTCGGAGAGCTCGAAGACGGTGAGGTCGGCCGAGAGGTCGAGGTTGCTGTCACCGAGGAAGAAACGGCCGTAGGTGCCGTCGCTCGAGAACGGCAGCAGCGACATCGCCAGATCCACCGCAGACTCATGACTGTGCAGCTTCAAGGAGGCAATGACGTCGTCGACGGTGCCGTCGCGCTGGCGCTCGTTCCAGACTGCATTGACGGCCTGGTCGATGAGGCCGCGCTCGGTGTCGTTGAGCCGGTTCTCGTAGCGGGCCATCTGCGACAGGATCGCCTTGAGCATTGCCAGGCAGTCGACGAGGTAATCCTCGTCCTCGCCTGCGAGATCGAGATCGATCATGCGAAACGGGTTGATCGAGATGCCCGAGGACAGCTTGAACTCGGTGAAGGTGCCGCTCAGCGCTTTGGCCATGTGCTCAAAGGAGCGGCCATCGTCGATGACGATCGTCTTGGCGCGCACGCCGGCAAGGCTTGCGGTGAGGTCCTGCAGCAGCACCGACTTGCCCGAGCCCGACTTGCCGGCGATCGCGACGTTGTGGTTCCCCGCCTTGTTCTGGAACGGCGACCAGAACTGGGGCTGACCGCGCCGGCCGACGAACAGCACGTGCGGGATGTGGCCGCCTACGTACTCACCCTGGAGCGGGGCAATCGCCGCTACATTGGACGAGAGCATGGTGCGAAAGCGCTTCATGCGTTCCAGGTCCGACTGCAGGCCATCGGCGACCATCAGCGGGAAGTGCGACATGAACGCGGGAAGCTGGATGTGCGTCTCGTCGATGAGATCCCACCCGGCCGCCTTGTAGAGGCCCTTGATCGCGCGCTCGGCGGTCTCCGCGGTGCCGCGCGGGGCGATGATCGAGACCGAATAGTAGCAGCGGATCAGCTTCTCGCCGCTCTTGACCCGCTCCTGGACCGCACGCCACTCTGCAGCCTGATCCTTGAGCTTGGGGACCAGCTTGACGCCCTGCCCTTCGGAAAGCGACTGCGTGCGTACGAACTTGCGGCCGGCCTTTGATTCCGAGCTCTCAACTCCGGGGGTCACGCCGCAGACCGACTGCAGCGTCGGACAAGGCAGGCAGAGCTTGGGATTGAAGATGTCGCCGATAGTCTTCTGAGTATCCCAGGGCGCCCAACGGTCGGGGAAATTGCGGATCGACATGGTGCGCACATCGAAGCGCTCAGGCACGTAGTCCTCGTACTCAGGCACGCCGTCGACCACGGAGCCGGTCGGGCGAAGCGACTGGGAGTGCAGCAGCAGGCGGTCCTTCTCGACGTGAGTGACCAGGTCGCGGCGCACACACTGCTCGTTGATCGGATCGAAGCGGTTGTAGCCCGGTGCGTCGTCGCCCGCCCCGGTCGAAGGTGAGAGGATCTCGTCGAAGAAGCGGATCAACTCGACCGGCTCCAGGATCCGCACCGGGATGTTGATGGAGTCGAGGGCGGAGACCAGGCCCTCGCGCATCGTGATGAGGTCGTCGAGCTTGATGCCCGAGCCGTCCGGCGCGCCCACCGAGGCCAGCACCCGGAAATTGCGCAAGTGGAACGGACCGTCGCTGGCGAGCGACTTCCAGGCTCCACCGCGCAGCTTCTCCGCACGGTGACGCGCGAGCGTGGAGAAGACGCCGCCGGCCTCCATGCGCGGCAGCATCCATTCGGTAAGCTTCTCGGCGATGCGAGGGCTCGAATAGTTGACGATGCTGAACGCGGAGCCGGGAAGCAGAATGTCGGCAAAGATGGTGCCGATGATGTCGGCGGTACGCTCGTCGCCGCCGATCATCGGCGCCAGCTCGAGCACGAACCCCTTAGAACGGACCTGGTAGAAGATCTTGCGGGTCTCGTCGAACGAGCGGTAGCCCAAGTAATGCGAGAGCATAGGCACGGCAGCGGGCCTAGCCCTGACCTCGGGCTTGCGGGCATCGCCGAGGACCATTTCGCGAAGGTTGTCTAGCAAGCCCATGGGGATATCACTCCGGGGAGGGGAAGGAGGCTGCCTGACGGCGTGCGCGCTTCGACAGCTTGGCGTCGACATCGGCCTTGATCCGATCGACGGCCTTGGCGGCCGGCGCGGTTGCCACCTTGGGAGCGTTCGCTGCCGCCGCACCGTTATCCGCCAGCACCGCCGCCTCGTCGCCGCCCGAGGTCATCGAGATCAGCGCAGGCGCGCTCTGCGCGGCAGCAAGAAGACCACGAGCCTCGCCACGACCACGCGAGCGGCTTGCCAGCTCGACGCTGCTGGCCGTACGCCCCGGAAGCGCCACGGCGGCCGCAACAGCGCGGCGCTCATGGGTAACACCCGCGACGTCCGTGTAGGCCGGGAAGACGATGCTCAGCTGGTAGCCCTGGTTCTGGCTCGCGATCACGCCTTGCGCATTGGCCATCTGGGCCCGGCCGCCATCGCCATCATCGACCTTGTAAGGGCCTGCGGGCGCCATGAGCTCGTTGGCATCAGCCTGCGTGATCTCGGACAGAGCTTTGTCGTCGATCGAAATCGACGGAGCGCAGACGCCGTCAGGTGCCTCGCACTTGAAGGATCCGTTGATATTGGACCCGAATGTGGTGCAGCCCGACGTCAGCACCAGGGCGGCGAGCGTGAGCGAAGCCGGGATCGAGGCCCGCATCAGCTTGCTCCGTTCAGCCAGGACTCGAGGAACTCGCGCGGGCGGTAGCCATGGACCACCGCGCCATCGCTGCGCACGATCACCGGGGTGCCGGCAAACCCGTTCTTCCGCGCGAACGCCTCATTAGCATCGAGCCCGCTGGTGTCGCACTTGCCGGCGGGGGGCAGGCTCTCGCCATTGTAGGCTCGCACCAGCGCCTTCGGCTTGTCGGCCGAGCAGATCACCGCATCCGAGAGCGAGCGCGTCCCGAGCACCGAGATCGGCCGCTCGATGACCTTGACGTTCATGCCCGAGAGCGTCTCGTGAAGCCGGTTGCAGTAGCCGCAGCGAAAATCGCTGAAGACAGTGACCGTTTGCGTCCCCGAGCCCCACTTGACCGCGCCTGAGGCTGGCAGACCGTCAAGCGCCACCTTCTGCATGGGATTGCCGGGGCCGGGTTGCGCAGGCCGTGTGGGGGCTGACACGGCCTGCGCCTCGTCGGAAACCTGAGGACTGGCGGCTCCTCCGACGAGTGTTTCGGGGCTGATCTCGAGCAGGCGCGCGGCGGTCAGATCCTGCCGCGTCTCCATGTCGTAGACCCGCCCAATGACGAGATACCGACCCGCCGGATCGGTATAGAACAGGTTGCTGCCAGCCTGCACTTCACAAAGCCCCGCGATCTTGCCGCACTTGACCGAAGTCAGCGGTGTCTTGGGCAGGCGCGTGGTCAGCGCCTTGGTCAGCGATGCATCAGCATCGGCGGTGGCGGCATAGAGGCCAGAGCCTCCGGCGAGAGCGCTGAGCGCCGCGGCGCAGCCAAGAATTGCCTTACGCATGGATCACCTCAATTGCGGATGAAGGTTCCGTCGAGGAACACGACCTCGACGTCGGCGCCGGTCGGCATTTCGATGACCGGCTGATACTGCTCGGCACGCTCGATCAGGTAGTTCGAGACGGTGTCTCCCGCAGTGGAGACGCCCTCACCGACGCCGCCCTTGAGGATGTCGCCGGTGCTGAGCTGGTCGCGCTTGCCATCGACGCTGACGTTGGCGCCCTGGAAGATCGAGTTGGTGTTGGCGGTGAAGCCGCGCCCGAAGCCGCCGGCGAGACCCGCGAGAAAGG
This sequence comes from Novosphingobium sp. AP12, assembly GCF_000281975.1. Taxonomy (GTDB): domain Bacteria; phylum Pseudomonadota; class Alphaproteobacteria; order Sphingomonadales; family Sphingomonadaceae; genus Novosphingobium. The sequence continues at coordinate 58,458 of NZ_AKKE01000125.1, forward strand.
CCTGCCCGATCAGGCCGCCTTCGCGGCTGACCACCCTGCCCCGCAAGCCCACCTTGCCCCCGAAGGAGATGAAACCCTTGACTTCGGAAACCGCGTAGCGGCCGCCCGGCTGCGGGCAGGTCATGCGCTGCAGCTTTACATAGACCTTCTCGGACGAGAGATCGCCGTAGGCGGCGCCATTGACCATGCAGCCCTGGACCCGCGTACGCAGCAGCTTGCCGTCCGAGAACACCGAGCGCGCAGGACCCGTGATGCGTAGCAGTACGGGCAGCGGATCGCCCTGGCTCCGCACATTGGTGGCGGCATCGACGCCTACTACGACCTTGGCCTGTGCCATCGAGTTGGGCGGCAGATAGTTGGGGCTGTCGGTGTAGACCGCCGCCTGCTTTCCGCCGGCGTCGATCCGCTTGCCGTCGCCCGTTGGCCCTGCTGGCCCACCGCTGAACGAGACCAGCTTGACCTCGTTGGATCGGGCCATTGGCCCGGCGCCGCCAAGACCCATAGCGCGAGCCGCTGCGGCAGCGCCGGGTGCACCGGCGTCAGCGCTGGGGCCGGCGCCCTTCCCTACCTGTTGCTTGAGCTCCCGGTTCTCGCGCTCGTAAGCATCGAGGACCCGCGTCGCATCCGCCTTCATCTGCTCGTTTTCCTGGCGCAGCGCCTGAAGCTCGCTCTGCACCTGGTCGACCTTGGTAACCGCAGTCTGGACGCCCTTGAGCTGGTTGGTCTGGGCCGTCTGCTGGTGATCGTACATCGACATCCAGTCCTGATCGGCGCGTTGCCGGTTGAGGATGGCGTCGGTCGAGACCTCGACCTTGTCGTCGCCTTCCTTGACGGCAGCGAGCTTCTCGCTCTTGGTGTCGGTACCCAGCACGAACCACATGGCGGCGAGACCGATCAGGCCGCCACCGCCGTAGAGGATCAGCTTCTGTCGCTTCTCGGTCGATGAGTTTTCGGCGATCATGCCGCCATCGTCGAGCTCGTCGAGAGCCTCGCCCTGCTGCTCGTCGACGTTCTTGGCTTTGCGGGTGAAGATATCCATTACAGGTCTCCTGCAGGCACGATGACATAGGCGCCTGTGGCCTGCCCTGGTTGTAGGGAGGCGTTGGAGATGCTGATCGCGATCGCGCCCTGCGAAGCAATGGTGTCATCACTCACAACCACCGGCTCCTTGCCGGTGTTCTCGATGCGCAGGACCTTGCCGGCCATCGACAGCCCATCGTATTCGCTGACGAGCTGGACCTTCAGGTTGCCGACGTTGACCGGCGTGCGCGGCTGATCGCGGATCTCGAAGCCTTCGAGTGGCTTCTGCTCGAACATGGCCCGCACCAGGGTCACGGCCTGCTGGTCGAGCGGCAGATTGGACTTAAACGCGACCGCCTGCGGCTTGGCCGGTTTCGCCATGTCGGCATTGGTCACGAAGACCTGCTTGGCCTCGATGCCGCTCACCTTACACACGAACTTGTAGACGAAGCCCTTCTGCGTGGTGCCGAAGAACGAGATCGTGGACCGAGTGTAGCCCTCCGGGACCGAGATATAGATGTCTCCACGCGTGGGCTCGTTGACGATCCCGAAGTCCTCGGTGACAATCCCGGTGGTAACCTTGGACACTGACGCAAACTGATCGTCCTTGAGCGAGATGCGCGTCAGGTCCTGCTTGGAAGCATCGCAATCGACTGCCCCGTTGTCGGTCGCAATGACGCTTTGGTCCGCCAGCGCCGGAACCGCCGTCATGAGCCCTGCTCCCAGGAGGAGTGTACCCAGGCAGCGCTTGGCGAAGCAGTCGATGGAGGAAAGCAGCGTGACGCCCGAAGCGATCTCGCAGGCGGCTACGACGTCAGTCATCGGCGTTGTCCTTGTCCTTGTCCTTTTTGACGACGACACCGAAGCCGCGAAGCTTGAGGCTGAGACCCTCGTACTTCCAAGCGAACTTGAAGACCTTGTTCTCGCGGCGGACGTCGCGCGAGGCGACGACCGTGTGGAGGACGCCGCCGACTTCGCTGGTCAGTGCCTCTGGATCGACGCGGATCCAGTCGATGGTCACGAATTGCGTGACCTGGGAACCCTGCTGCTCCTGCAGGATGCCCATGAGCTTGGATTTGAGCGGACCGCGCGCCTCAGGCGCGGTGATCTCCAGGATGGAGTCCATCCAATACTGGAGCGTCTCGGGCGAGCGATTGAGCGCGAGCTGCGCCGCATCCCGCGTGACCGCCTCGAGGTAGTCCCTGGAGACGCCCGACGATGAAATCGCCATCTGCTTGGGAATGACGGGCTGCAGGATGACTTCACGGTCGCGGCTAGAGGCCATCGTCACCAGCGCGAAGCATAGAATGGCCAGGACAAGACAGGCGATCGCCAGCAAGTTGCGTTGCTTGAGCGCGCGCTGCGATTGCTCGTGTGCGAAAGAAAGTTCCATATCAGCCCGCCATGACCCTGAGGTGAGAAGGCGGAGCGACTTTCAGACCGAAGAACCCGCCCGGCAGGTGCCAATAAGCGAAGTGCAATACCCAATACATCGAACGCCCGGCTCGGAGTTTGCGATAGCCGAACCAAGCGCCAATTGAGAGAATGAGGCCGATGACAATATGCTGGGCCATGATCCCCCACGCAAAAGGGATGATCATGACTAGAAACTCGTCCAACGTCCAAAAGCCGATAAGCTCAGGGTCATCGAGATGCTTGGGTATACTGTACGGATCCATCAAATCGCCCCAGTTTGAAGGAGGAGTTACCGGCGCACCGACAACTCCCCATCCAAGCGTCAGATCGTCGCGGTGACGGTCGAGGTGACGATCGGGATGCCGGTGCCCGCGCCAACGCCGACGCCGACCGGGATTGCCACCTGGCCGAGCGAGAAGCGGCCCGACGCAAGGCCGACGATGCCGCCGGCCAGCGACAGAACGGTGATGATCTTGCCGCCCGAGCCTTCGAGAAAGCCGGTGAACTGCGTCAGCGCAGTGTCGAAGGTAGCGTCCGTGCCGGCCAGAGCGGCCTCGGCGCCGATGACGCCGGCGGCAGCAACTGCGGCGGCAGCAAGCGCCACCTTGCCAGCGAGATTGCCGGCAGAATTTAGATTCAGTACCTTCATAAAGATTCCCTTCACAAGATGAACAGCGCAGCAGCGCATAAACATCGAGCCGGGAACCAAACGTTGGATCAACAGGTTTTAAGTAACTAGGGCGCAAGAACAGCACAAATGCGGCGAAATGAAGTAGGGCTTGAGGGGAGATGCCGCTAATTGGCGCCATTTAGTGGCCACCTTGGCGTCGAAACGACATCAGCATGGTGTCAAAACGACGCCAGTCCGGCGTCATATCCACTCCACGCTGGTGTCGAAATCACTCCACCTGATTTGAGCGACCATAATCCCGCTTTTTCTCGGTGGGTGAAAGATCCCGGATTTGAGAACCCCTGCGTTGCTGCTAACGATCCTCCGCCTCACGCTTTCAAGGGTCGAGTTGTGAAAGAATCTCAGAAGAACAGCACGGTTTACCCGCTAAGGCTGAATGCAGCCTCGTTTGAGATTATTCTGCAAGCTATACACGATCTGAGTGCAAGAACGCGGCGCTTCGAGACGTTCGCTTCGGTGATTGCCAGCGGTACGCAATTCCCTGCCGAAGCCGTCCCAAAAGCGCTCGACGATCTCGCTTCGATCATGCCGATTGAGGGAGATATCAAGGTGTTCGTCCGGCTTTCCGCAGATCGGCACAAGGAGTTTGAGGCGTTCCGAACTCTACTGAACGAAGCTGGAGAGACGATGTTCGGCGTGCGCGATGCGGTCATGGCTTGCAGCCTATTGATAGCCCCTCGCAATTGAGGCTTGCAATACTCGGCAGAAATCACGCATATAGACAATGCTACTGCATTAGCTGTGTGATTTGTGGTGAGGTGCTGAATGGGCGAATTACCTGATGAAGCGGGCTCTGGTGATAACGAGCGAGCGAGCGCTGAAATAACGGGTGGGTACGCCGCACTTATCAGAACCGCCCTCACCAAGCGTAATATCAGCAACAGAGCACTGCGTAGGGCCGGGGTTATCAACGAGCGTACTCGCCGAATATTCGATTATAAGCTCAATAGTGGCAATCTCACAATGAGTGAAATGACTGAGATAACGCGATTTCTCGACATTAACCCGATGAGAGCACTTATCGCCGTCGCCTATCTAAATGACCCAGACGCCTACTTCGAACCATGCTGTGAAGTGCTAACTGCTTACAATGAACAGCTCGTCACCGCTATGACTGAGCGTGCGGCGGCCCTCAGCGGCGACTTCGCAGTTATTCATCGGACATTACATCATTGCCCTGCGCACGTTGAAAGGATCTCGGTTGAAATCGTCGAGCAGCAGGAACGTACGCGCCAGTGGCTTGAGCGACGCACCGAATAAGTAATTGCTACGCGGCGTGAACAATTCCAGCCTAGTTGAGCGCTGCTATGGCGGCTTTTGTTTCATCGTGTGTTGGCGGCCTGCTGTCCTCCGCAACAAACGCTATCGCTTCGGCAACAGCCTCATCGGCAAAGTCGAAATTATCGCTCATCATCAGGCAATTGGCGGTGTAGTTCGCCAGGATAAAAACCAGTTGGTCCGAAAGCATCGCTTCAAGGAGCCTGCGTGCGTGCTCGCGAGTGTTCACCTAGGTTGGTCCGTCAGGCACCATGATGTAGCCCGTGCCCTCAGTCTTGCCGCCATCCTCGCAGGCATTCCCCTCGTTCGATATTTCGCCCCCGAAGGCTTCAGGCGACAAATCTCCATTTAAAAAAGCTACGATGGACGAATGCTCCATGCATGAAGAATAGCCGCCTCTCACACGGCCGCAACCTGCTATCTGCTATCTGCTATATCGAGATTTGATTGATGTCGTGGCAGATGGTTGGAGTTAGGCTTGAGCCGGGGCGATCTGACCGAAGCGGAGTGGCGTGTTCTGAAGGACTTGCTGCCGATTGGGCCTGAAAACCGTGGTCGAGGCAGGCCACCCGAATAGTACCGCTCGATCATCAACGGCATTCTCTGGCGGCTCCGCTGTGGAGCGCCGTGGCGCGATGTCCCAGCCAAATACGGCAGTTGGAACACGATCTATCGGCGGCTCCGACGCTGGAGCGAGGCTGGTGTCTGGGAAACCGTTGCAGTGACGCTAGCCGAGATCATGGTTGACAGCGGGCACTACGGCATCGACAGCACAACAGTCCGCGCCCACGTCTTGGCAGCGGGCGGAAAAGGGGACTCATTGACGTGCTCTTGGCCGCTCGCGGGCCGGATTCACCAGTAAGCCTCACTGCTTGGCTGATGCCCTTTGTTGACCGCTCGCCTTCCATCTGACGGTCGGCGAGGCAGCAGATTGCAAGCGTCTGACGCCCTGATCGATCTGCCCGAGCGCGCGCCGAACACCTTGCTTGCGGACAAGGGCTATGATGCCGAGGCTATCCGCGCCGACCTTGGTGAACGGAACATCGAGGTTGTCATTCCCGGTCGATCAAACCGCCGCATGACGATCGAACATAACCGGGTGCTCTACGAGGAGCGCAACCGAATCAAACGCATGTTCGGCCACCTCAAGATCAATCGCGCCATCTCCACCCGATACGACCAGTTGGCCAACAGCTTCCTCGGCATGGTCCATCTCGCAACCGCCAGATACTGGCTCGAATTTGCTCGCGCAGCCTCACTAAGGTCATTCTGACCTTGTAGCGTGACTAGTGACGCGATGTGGCCCTCGAGCCTGCACACGGTCTGACGATGGCCCGGAGTTTATCACTAGGCCGTGCAGTAGTGGTTTTCCAAGATCGGTCTGAAGACGCTCGACATCACGCTGGGCAGACGTCAGAGAACGGCTATTGCAAGTCTTTCGCCGGATCGATCCGCGACGAATCACTTAACGCCTAATCTTCCACACCTCGTCCGAAGCCCGCACCCTGATCGAAGCCTGTAGACGTCACTAGAACCGCACAAGGCTGCACGGCTATCGCCCACCGCCCTGGCAACAACTCCGGCGCCATGGCCGACCTCCGGTTCCGCTACGCTCTACCTGCAGGCAGCCATGGCACCGGAGGCAATCTACTAATGATCAAGACGGACCATTCGTTTGGGGCCGATCAGTAGCGATTTTCACCGATCGCGGAGCGCGTGGTCATCGTCAGATAAAAGACGTGACGGGGTCAACGTTTCAACGACACCCAGCCTCGATCTACGCGGTCTTACCGAGCGCGGACTGAACCGCAGGGATGATCGTATAAACTGCCTCACGCTGCGCCCCGCGATTGCAATGGTCGACGCGATAGCCCTGATAGTGCCGCCGCAAGAGCCCGGCCCGCACCAGGTCGGACACTGCGCGGCTGACATTGGTCCGTCCAGAATGCAGCAGCCGCTCGCGAACTTCGCCCGCAATTATCTGGTCGGCTGCCTGCGGGTTGGGCGGCAACAGTCCCTTGCGGTCGAGGTCGGCGCGAACCTGATCGACCACTGCCCGACGGCGGGCATCGCGCTGCGCCATCGGCATCAGCGCATCGCTCAGCCAGTCGCGCACCGGGACTGCCTGCCCATTTTCCTCGATATAGGGGCCTGCGCTATTGGATGTCCCGGCGGCGCGAGCGATCAAGTTGAGTACCATGAAGGTGTAGCGCGGCCGGGACGAAATGCGGGCGAGACGCTCCAGGACCGCCGGCAGATCGAGATTTTCGTCGTTCACCTGAAGAACCGCCGCCCGCGTGAGCGCAGGAGCCGCGACTTCGCGCGCTGACGCGACCGGTAGCGTCGCAATATTTGGTCCGAGGTCGTCGCCCTCAACGACCGCATCATTGGTGAAGAGGTCCGGCTGAAACATAAGGGGATTGAAGCATATGGAGAACGAAAAGTGAATCCCCATTCTCGCGCCCTCTTTCCGTTAGTCACGCGTGACACTTCACCCAGCGTCTTTCGGTAAAGTGTCACCAATGGCATTCAGCAGGCAGATGTGACTTTGCCATACTCGATCAAGTGGGACCCAGCTCGCCAAAGCTGCTACGTTGTCGGTAGGACATTAGAAAGCCCGCTCTGGTAAAGCGCGGCCCTTCTTTTATCGAAAGCGGAGACCGGCTATGCTCGTCCTGTCGGCTTCGAGGCATCTTCTTTCGACAGGCAAAGCTTTCCGGTCAAAGTGGCATGGTTTTTGAAGAACTTTTTTCCGAAGAGCACCGCCTTGGATCCACACCGTCATGGACCGATTGGAACGACGAGGCCAAAACCGTGGTTTCTCCGCAAAAACAGACCGGATGACACGCTGCGCGACAAACAGGATCGCGGTAGTGCGGACCCAGGGGCCTTATCGCGGCCGGTCAATCTACGATCTCGCGATGCTGCGGGCCCGGATAGCGCGCAAGTCGGTAAGCATAAGGTTGGGGCAGGCGGGACGACATCGGATCGTAGAAAATTCGCGTCCGCCAGAACGGATCATTAGGTCAGGCATGATGGCGAGCCCGACCATCATGACGTCCATCTTCCTATGTCGATCGCCGCCGTCGCATGGCCTGGCTCGTCGATTCCAAGGCGGTTGCAACGGACAGTCTGGTTTCAGTGCCGCACGCGACGCGATCGGCGCCATGAACCCATCGGGATCTTCGCGTCACCCGTCGAGATGTCCATGCCGACCCTGAACAGGTTGTTGCCCTCTTCCTTGTCGTCACGGGACCCCGAGCCACTTTTTCAGAACTCGACAGCCGTAATTGCCTAAGCGTCAGCTCTCGGCGCTACGTGGCTACCTAGCCGCTGACCGAATACGGCTGGGCGTCCCGCACATACCCAATTTGCTCGCCAATAGCGGCGAAACGGTCCGCCGCATGGCATTCCGCAGCGTCGGCCTCACTCGCATCTCCTCTTCCAAGTCATCGACGATCTCGCCGCAGGCAAGCTCGTGCGCGTCTCACGTAGGCCGAGGCGAACAGCAGGAGATTTCGCAGTCCACACTGGCGGTCCGGTCATGGCGACGCGACTGCGCACTTTCCTCGACCTTATCGTGCCGCGAGTCAGGGCGGGCCTCGCGTCGCAACGGTCGCCGTGCGAAGGCCTCAAGGAATTGTGAAACCACTTCCAAAGTTCTTAGAGCAGCAACTAACTACCGTGCCGCCTGCATAGGATCTAATTCGGTTTTCGACGCCGGGAACATGCTTTGGCGGAACATATCAGACAGAAAGCCTCATATCATGGAACTCAAGGATATCCTGCCGAGCAAGCTCGGCTTCGGCACCGCCCCGCTCGGCAACATGTTCCGGGCCATCCCGGAAGGGGAAGCGCTCGGCACCATTGAAGCCGCGTGGAATGACGGCATCCGCTATTTCGACACCGCCCCCTTCTACGGTGCTGGCCTTGCTGAAATCCGCCTCGGTGAAGCCCTCTCGGCCAAGCCGCGCGAAGACTATGTGATCAGCACTAAGGTCGGCCGGGTCGTTCTCGACGAGATCGACGACAGGGGGCGTAACAACGGCGAAAAGGGCGACGTCTTCGCTAACGGCCGCCCGAACAAGGTCGTCAACGACTATTCCGAAGAGGGCACGTATCGCTCGATCGAGGACAGCCTGAAGCGCCTCAAGACGGACCATATCGACATTGTCTTCGTCCATGACGTCGCGCAGGATTTCTACGGCGACGAGTGGCTCAACGTCTTCGAGACTGCGCGCAAGGGCGCCTTCCGTGCACTGGACCGCATGCGCGACGAGGGTGTAATTAAGGCTTGGGGTCTTGGCGTAAACAAGGTCGAGCCAATCGAACTGATCCTCGCGCTCGACGAGCCCCGTCCCGATGCTTTCCTGCTTGCCGGTCGCTACTCGCTGCTCGACCACAGCCGTGCGCTTCAGCGAGTGATGCCCGAAGTCGCCGCAAACGGGCTCGGTATCGTAGTGGGCGGGCCCTATAGCTCCGGTGCGCTCGTTGGGGGCCCGAACTTCGAATATGCCCCGATCACTTCGGTAATCCGCGACAAGGTCGCCGCCATCAAGGCGAATGCCGACGCGCACGGCATCAGCATGAAGGCAGCCGGCCTGCAATTCGCCCTTGCCAATCCGGCCGTCGCCGGGGTGATCCCGGGTGCTAGCCAGCCAAGCCGCATCGCCGAGGATCGCACGGCGCTCACCGAGATCGTTCCAGCCGGCTTCTGGCGCGACCTCCGCGCGGCGGGCCTCGTGGATGCGGCAGCTCCGCTCCCGATCGCGGACTGATCCCGCACTGAATTGAAACGACGCCTGCGATCGAGGCTACCCTCGGCCGCAGGACGCCCGGCGCCCGCGAGCCGGCGCACCATCCAGCCAGAAGCGGCTGACCATGAACGATCTCCAGGACGAAAAGCCGGCGCTCGGGCGCCCCGACGCGCCGCTGGGCGCCGGCGCCGCAGCCACCGGCGCGTGCTCGCCACCTCGGCCGCGGCTCAGGCATCGATGTCTGCAGCGGGGCGCAACACCGCTCCGCTCCAGCTATGCCTCGAAGGCGTCCAAATTTCGGCTTGACCGTCCAGAACATGAAGCGGGCCAACGAACTCGAGACCAAAGTTCTCCGTGGCACTGAAGCCTTCCAGCGCGGCGACTTCCCGTGCGATTCCGTCCGGAACACAGTGCTCGCCGACCAGGAGATCCCGGGCGAACGATCTGCAAATTGCCCCGCAAACGATCGGCGCCCGCAATCTGCGCGACGGCGACCAGCGCCGCGATGTCGGCTTTATCCAGTTCGACAATGTTGTGATCGAGCTCTTGCAATATCGCAGCTCCAACCAACCAATGGGCGGTCCGACAGCGTTGCGCCGCCGCTCAAGAATATGAGCCTGACCTTTCCGCGAATGATGCACATCTGCTTCGATGTCCGCGACGACGTCGACTAAAACAAATTCATCAGTGATCTCGAGGCTGAATCCGCCCGGCGTCGCATGACCCAGCTTCGCGCCAACCGCATCATCCGCGTGCGAAGCGAAGCGCAAGGGCGCGCCGGAGAGCACCAACATAACAAGGTAACGGTAACACCCTCGAACGGCTCGGAGCTCATCTACTGCGCATCACCTACATGCTGACGGCGCTGGCGGTAACCCGCCCTTCGTGACGATCCTACTCGCAGCGCTGCGGTCGCACAGCCCTGTGCGGGACTCCGCTACGCCCAGATTTCGGACTACAGCCATTCAATCATCGCCGAGGTCCCGGCCAAGCCCGCAAGGGAAGCCGAACACCGCAAAGCCACCTTTCCATTGTTGGAAGAGGTGCACAGAGATCCATAGCGCCTCGCACACTTACTGCAGGAAGACGACACGGCGCCCGACCGCTTCATCTTTTACGAAGTCTTAGCGACAGAGGCGGACCTCGGGCCACACAGTGCCATGCCCTATGCAAAGGCGTGGTTTGAGAGCTTCCCGCCCTTCCCGAGGGCGGCGCGCAGGTCCCTCGGCAAATGCTAGCGAAAGGCCAACGCTGATGCCCCGCGCGGCCTGGGCTCCCTCCCGCTGCTCCCGGCGCGCTCGCTCACCCTTTCTCCAGAAAGCGCTGCATCCGGGGCACTGTGAAATCTAGAAATGCTCGGACGCGCGCGGGAAGGAACTGCGCGCCCCGGAACAGGGCGTGGATCTCGTCGATCTGTCCGATGTCGCTTTCCTCCAATATCTCTACCAGCTCGCCGCGCTGGATCGCGTCCCGCAAGTGATAGTCTGCCGCGCGAACGATGCCGACCCCGGCGATTGCCATCCGCCTCAACGTCTCGCCATTATTGGCCAGTACTGTGCCACTAAGCATCCTATCGACGATCCGGCCCCCCTCGCGCATCGGCCAGACCGGATGGGCGCGGCGGAAATTGAACCCCAGGCAATTGTGGTTTGCTAGATCCGAAGGCGCCGCCGGCAGGCCGTAGCGTTCGATGTAGGCCGGTGAGGCCACGATCCGGCGCCGCGTCTCACCGATTTTTCGCGCCATCAGGTTAGAGTCCGAAAGCTTGCCCACCCGGATCGCGACATCGGTCCGATCGAGGTAGAGATCGACCACATCATCGGATAGCGAGACGTCGACGACGATACGCGGATAGGCCTCGACGAAGTCCGGCAGGATCGGCTCCAGCGCTGCGATCCCGAAGGTCACCGAAGAAGTGACCCGCACCACACCTTCGGCATCTCCACCACCCTGCACGAGTTGCTGTTCGGTTTCGTCGAGCATTGCAATCATGCTTTGGCTTCGCTCATAGTAGAATTGACCCTCGCGCGTTAGTGCAAGTCGGCGTGTCGAACGTTCGATCAGGCGGACTCCAAGGCGCGTTTCCAGCCGGGCGATCAGTTTGGAGACGGTAGACGGGGTCATCAGCATGAGGCGCGCGGCCTCAGAGAAGCTCCCGGTTTCCGCCACGCGAACAAAGACAACCATTTCGCCGGCACGATTATCCATGGTCTAGCTGTAATTCCAATTCGAAGATCAGAGATGGCCATAGCGGATCGAGTTCGTAATTTCGCTGATTCGTGAACGCTGCGAACAAGTCGCGGCGTTCGCGCGGAACGCGACGAGAGAGAGCAGATAAAAAAGGGGCCACACTGTGGCGGCCCCGAGTTTTAGGAGAGGATGCCTGAACGGCCTCATCTATGTGAGCCCACCACGGTTCTTGTACAACCGCGAAGAAGCCGGAAGGCTTGTGCATCCTGGCACATCAAATATGCAGGCGCACGGATAGTCCGACTGCTACATTCCACAGGCGCTGGTGGCCTAGGGGGCCGGGACGCCGAGCGGGGGGTATGGGGTCGGCGCCCCGGCATGCAGCCGGCCGGGGAGCCGGCCGCATTTGCAAAACAATATGGTGCGATGCGTGGAAACGGACGTTTTGCCGGATCTCTCCTTTGCGCCCGTCGAAACACCGCCACGCAGCCGGTTCCCTGCAGCGACAGTCGACCAGATACGGTATAAACGACCTGCCGCCCGGGATGGACCTCGCCGGGAATGCTTGCCTTCGGCTCGAACGTGACCCAACAAAGGGACAGCCCTCGGCCTGGAGCCGCAACAGGCAAGCCGCTTCCCACCATCATGCGCGACAGGACTTTGACCGCATTGTCCTGCGCGCTCGCTGCGTCAGGCGGCATGGCCGCCGACAGACGCAAAGCGGCTGAAAGTATTTTGATCACCGACCGTCTCCTTCGTACGGTCGATCCACGGCGGCGTCAGGGCAGAAACCCGTGGGAGCATCGCAACGTCGCTACCGTTCGCGCCAACCCCGGCGCTCGGGCGGAAGATGGCGCGATCGCTCTGAACGAGTGTTTCAATCGCGTTCATCAGCGCGCGGACACGAGAGTTCTGTGCCAGATCTTCATGAACAACGAGCCAATAGGTCCGCTCAAAGATGGCATCGTCCAAGGCGAGCCTCGCCAGACCGACCTGGTCTGCCATGAAGCAGGGCAGCACGGTGAGAGCATTGCCGCCCATCGCGGCACCTAGTTGGACGCTCATGCTCGTTGTGCGGTATTTGACATTGAGGTCGTCCGAGGCAGACGCCGGCAAGATATCCAGTTCGGGCGTGAACAGTAGTTCTTTGATCGGACCGCACCAGGTTTCTTCGCGCAGTTCGTCGAGGGTTGTGGGCACCGGACGATCGGCAAAGTAGCGATCCGAGGCGTAAACGCCGAACTCCACATCGATCAGTCGCTTGAAACGAACAACACCCTTGTTCGGCCGATCGAGGGTGATCACGATGTCGACCTCGCGCGATGCGAGAGAAAAGGTTCGCGGCACCGCCACCAGTTCGATTTCGAGGCCTGGATGGGCGGCGGTCAACGCGGCAAGGCGTGGCGCCAGATAATGGGCCCCAATTTCCTCGGTCGTGCCGACGCGGACAGATCCGACAATCCGCTCCTGCTCGCTGGCCAAGGTCAGGACCTCCTGAAGAATGATCGATTCTAATTTCTCGGCGGTCGCCCGCAGTCGCTCACCCTCCGGTGTCAGAGTGAGCCGGCGCCCCGCGCGATCGAACAACTGAGCCCCCGCCTCGCGCTCTAGGCGCGCAATCCTGCGGCTAATCGTGGAATGGTCGAGGCGCAGGAGCGGCATCGCCCCCGTCATGGTGCCTTCTCGCACCACCGCCAAGAAGATCCGGATATCGCTCCATTCCATATGCCGCTCCGATCATGGATCTGGAGCAGTTGTGGCGGTTGCAGTGGACAGTCTTTCGATGAGCAGGCCGAGGCCTGCGCGTACCGCACCAAGGCAACCGCCCAACAACCGGCACCAGCCTTTTGCGTGGACGACCTGGAAATATCCGAAAGGGCCTGTGACGGCTCGTTAAACGAAGTAAAACGAACGCGCCACGACTTTTATCTTGCCGCGGCAAGCCTGACCACTGCCTGCGAAATGCGGCTCTCGCCGGCGAGAACCGCCTGGAATGCCGGTCGCCCACCTAGCGCATCATACCAGCGTTGAACGTTCGAATGGTGACCGAATCGGACACTCCGGTGTCCATCGCCAGAAGCATCGACCGACAGACCTCGGTAAAGGTGCGCCCAGACGTGGATATCGGCGACCGAATAGCCGCCGCTCATCAGATAGGGCCGCATGCCGAGCTGGACATCCATCCAGCCAACGCAACGGGCGAGCGATGTGTGCATGGCATCGCTCCGGTTATGAGTATGGTCGGCGGCCTCCTGTATGGCGCTGGCAAGCCTTCCAGCTCCGAACTCCAGCCACTGCGCGAGACGAAACGCATCGATCGTGTCACTGGGCGGCGTGTAAAACTCGGAGGGAGCCAGCGCGATCATGGCCTGCAGGATCGCGCCGGGCTCGCGCAGCGTCGCTCCCTCGACGACCTCAAGTAGGGGCAGGACGCCAAAGGGATCAATATCCTCAAGAACCCGACCGTCCTCGGCGTTCCCCGTATCCGGGTCGACCTGGATGACAGTGATATGCGTGCCCGCCTCATAGGCGAGAATCTGCGGCCCGAGGGAATGAGTCCAGGGGGACCAGTAAAGCTTCATTCGCGCCCCATCCATCTGTCTGCCTCAACACAAGGAAGGTCCATTGTCACCCGATGACGAAGCGACGGGCCGGCTGAGCTGCCGCGATTGATCCTGCCTCTCGGAATTCCTGACAATCGAAGATTTTGCACAAGCAGCGTTCGCAATTGCGCGTTGCTCGCATCCGACCCGGCGCGAACTATGCGGCACGCTGATCGAAGCCTCTGCTTCAACGAATGTGAGGACAGCATACCCGGTGCGAAGCGCAGCGAGCCGAGCGGGGTCTAGTGACATTGGAAAGGATAACAGATGGACTATCGCCTGCTCGGCCGTTCAGGCCTCAAGATCTCGGCGCTCACCCTCGGAACGATGACCTTTGGCGGACAGGGCATGTTCGCCAAGGTCGGCTCGACCGGCCTTGATGACGCCCGCCGGCAGGTCGACATGTGCCTCGATGCCGGCGTGAACTTCCTCGACACCGCTGACATCTACTCTTCCGGCCAGTCCGAGGAGATCCTGGGGCAAGTGATCGCCGGGCGCCGTGACCGCTTGCTGCTCGGCACGAAGGTGCGCTTCCCAATGGGTGACAGCGTCAATGACCGCGGCCTCTCGCGTTATCACGTGATCCGCGCGTGCGAGGCGAGCCTCAAGCGGCTCGGCACCGATTGCATCGACGTCTACTGGCTGCACCAGTGGGATGGATTGACGCCGTTAGACGAGACACTGCGCGCGCTCGACGACCTCACCCGCGCCGGAAAGATAGGCTACGTCGGCGTCTCGAACTTCTCCGGATGGCACGTTATGAAGGCGCTCGCGATCGCCGAACGCGAGGGCCTCGTCCGTCCGGTCGGCCAACAGATCCACTACTCGCTGCAGGCTCGCGATTCCGAATATGAGCTCCTGCCGATCGGCATTGACCAAGGGCTGGGCGCGGTGATCTGGTCACCGCTCGCGAGCGGTCTGCTCTCCGGCAAGTATCGGCGCGGCATACCCGAGCCGGGGGGGACCCGCCGCGCCGCCGACTGGAACGAGCCGCCAGTCCGCAACTGGGAGAAGCTCTACAATATCGTCGAGGTGCTAGTGGAGATTGCGGCCCTTCGCAACGTAACCTCAGCTCAGGTCGCCCTCGCGTGGCTTCTCGGTCGCCCTGGTATCTCCAGCGTCATCGTGGGCGCCCGCACCGAGGCTCAGCTGACCGATAACCTGAAGGCGATCGAACTTCGGCTCACTGACGAGGAATTTGGCCAGCTGGAGGCGGTGAGCCAACCCCCCCTCCTTTATCCCTATTGGCATCAGCTGGCGAACGCGAAAGACCGTCTGTCGAATGCCGATCTGCTGCTGATGGGGCCGCACACGGGCGGGTGACGTTTACCCAACCGCCAGCCCTGCTGAGACGGCGACCGACGACCCGAGCTTTCCACCCTCGAAACCGCAACTGTGTCCAAAGGGTAACGGCTCTGAGGCCCTCTGTGATCACGTGACCTACGGTCATCTCGAAGTTGACCTCCAGCGACCATGTATGCGGGTTATCAATGTCAAAATCTTCAGCGGATACACTCATGAATGCGGTCTGGGCTTTTCATGTTACGAGGATGTTTTCCGGGATGGGTATCTCTGTTTCATCCGTAACATCGCGCCCCCTGCATCGGCCAGCAATGACATTGGGAAACGGTTCTCCGTCGAAGGCTAGCCCGGTACCATATGAGTGCGCGGCGGCAACTGTGTCGTTACAAGTGCGATTAGCACAAGCCCGCTTCGATCCTCCGGGTGCCTAGGTGAGTAGAAGGCGTGCCGGTTCGTATGCGCATTCACATCCATGCGGCGTTTCAGCGGGCAGGAAGACCGTACACCCTTTCCCCAGATACTCCTGTTGCCCTGCGATGATACGCAGCTGCGTTTGCCCCGAAACAATGTTTACAAGTAGGTTGCTATAGGGGTGGAGCACCGTCGGCGACCCATCGCCCTGCTTGGCTACAACCCCAAACTGCGAAAGGCGACCAAGATA
Source organism: Novosphingobium sp. AP12 (assembly GCF_000281975.1). Taxonomy (GTDB): domain Bacteria; phylum Pseudomonadota; class Alphaproteobacteria; order Sphingomonadales; family Sphingomonadaceae; genus Novosphingobium. The sequence continues at coordinate 74,376 of NZ_AKKE01000125.1, forward strand.
CTGGTGGTATGCAACGTGACGCAGCAACTCTCTCAAGGAAACAGCAAAACAGCCGCCATTGGCATCATGAGTCAGGCTGATGTCCGCCCAGTCAGCGACCGAGGGTTAGCTGTATGCCGAAGCCTACGAACACACCGCCGGTAGCCCGATCGACCCACCTTACGATTTGCGGTCTCCGCAGATATGGTCCTACCGTTCCCGCCAATCCGGCCAGGATGATGAACCAACACAATGCGATCGCGACATGTGCGCCCGCAAGCTGAAGCGACAGCCAAGCCGACACGGCACCGTGTGGTACGAACTGCGGCAGCAGTGTGAGGTAGAAAATGCCAACCTTGGGGTTGAGGATGTTAGTCGAAAACCCGCGGCGGAAGGCCCGCGCCCCGCTTGCATCCTCTGCGCCTGCCGGGATCGCCTCAACCGAGCCACGCGGATGCATAAGGAAGTTTACTCCCAACCAAGCGAGATAGGCTGCGCCAAAAAGCTTCAGGGCCATGAAGGCCGCCGGCGATGCGGCCAGCAGTGCCCCTAGCCCCAAGGCGGTCGCCGAGCCCCAGCAAAGGCATCCGCAGCCGATCCCTAGCGCCGCAAGTGCGCCATTCCGAAAACCCTCTGCCCCCGAAGTCCGCAACACCATGACTGTGTCCAGGCCGGGTGTCATTGTGAGCAAGGTCGCCGTGGCGAGGTAGAGAAACCAAGCCTGAATTGTCATGTTCAGAGTCCAAAGGGGAAAGGCACGCATACCTGTCACAAGTGAAAGATCCTGGGGCCCTGATCAGCCAATGTTTCGGGGAAAGATCAAAGACCGTGGGTATCCGGCGGCCAGTCACCCGCCGCCGGATCGTCACCCATTCCAGTCACATGCCGCGCGGACCAAATGTCGGTCGCGGCTTTACTGGGGTACGCGCAAACGGCGCGATCGTCACTTCACAGATAGCAGCCGCACGTCGACAGCTCTTCTGAGCCTCTTCGACTGCCAGTTCAACACAGGCGCGGTACTGAGAAGGCTTTTGCACGCCGCTCGCCGCGCACAACCCACTCGCCTGAGCGCCAATACGATAATGGAGGGCAACCCGTCCATTTGCCGAGCTCGGGTCCAGGTCACCGATCGCCACCGCCTCGGTCCTCACTTCATCCTGAACCTGGCTGCGTGCCGTCGCGGGCATCGCCCCAGCAACACAAATCCCTACAGCACCAGCAGCAAGTGCTGCGGCATTGCTCGCGAACCGACCGATCCACGCGGACATCGACATCATCAATCTGCTCCTTCAAATCGACCGAGACAATGCAGGAGCTGCTCATCGGCTTGGCTTCAGAAAGCGGCTTTTATGGTTACAGTCGAAATGAGCGAGACCCGGCCCCATGCCGGGGGGCCGTCTAACAGCGGTCTCCGCAACGCCGTGGCTCAGGCAGTAACCTCACGGGTCAGGGCGGAGCGCAACGCGGTCGCAAGTTCGGCAGGATTGAGCGGCCGGCTGACGATCTTTGTGATTCCCGTCAATGCCAGGGCCTCGGAGCGATGCGCCCTGGACGACCCCACGGCTAGTAGCCTCGGGAGGTGCGGGCGCAACTGCCGGATTTCGCGAAGCGCCCCGATCACCTCATCCCCGAGCACCCTGTCGTCGACAAGGACAGCGTCGAACCGGTCGGGCGATTGTTTAATTATGGAACGGATCTCCTTGCCGCCCGCATACCCGACCGGCTCATATCCGAGGGCAGCCAACAGGTCCTCCCCTAACAGCCGCTCTTGATCATTGGGAGCGACATACAGGACCGCCTCTCCTGCGCCCAGCAAGTCTCGGCCGGACTGGGCCGCGACCTCCGCCGCTGCGTCGTCTTCCTTGTAGCACGGCAACCAGACATTCGCTTTCGTACCAGTACCACACTCGCTGAGCAGCTCCAGCGCTCCTCCTGCTTCAACCAGGACATCGCGCGCGGTCGACAGCCCCAATCCCGTCCCGGTCGCCTTCGTGGTGAAAAATGGCTCGAACACGCGTTGGAGAGTTTCCGCGTCTATACCCGGTCCCCGGTCCGCGACCTCGACGGTGACGTAGTCTCCCTCGCACAGACTAACATCGCTTAGGTCGCACGGGGTAGTGAGCGTGCGCCGTCCTGTTCTGATCTCAATGCGCCCGCGACCGATCGCCTGGGCTGCATTTTGGCACAAGTTTAGGATGACCTGTTGAAGCTGGGACGGGTCAACCATGACGCTGCCCCCCCCCGCCTCGGCAGTGACAACAAGTTGAACCTCCGTCCCGATCGCGGCCTGCGCGAGGCGCGCTGTCTCGGCGACAAGGGCGTCGAGCGCGATCAGCCTGTACTGGTGGTCACGCCGACGGACGAACGAGAGAAGTCCCTGAACAAGTTGCTTCCCGCGCTCAGCAGAAATTTCGATCTGTGTGAGATTGTGGCGGGTCTCACAATCCAAAGCGCGCCCCGCTGCAATCTCGACGTTGCCACTGATCGCACCGAGAAGATTGTTGAAGTTATGAGCGATGCCGCTGGCGAAGGCGCCGACCGTTTCGACACGGCGCGCTTGCGACAATTCCGCCGCGAGTCGTAGTCGCTCGCGAGAAAGCTCTTCATGCTCAAACGCGAGCGACGCACCGTCCAGCGCGGCCCTCAGGATCGCTTGCTCCTCCACCGGCCAAGGTTTGCATTCGAACGGAAAGCCAAAGGCAAGGATGTTCCGAGATGGCGCGCCGCGCATCGGCAGGATGCAGAGGCAACTGACCAGTTGAGCCTCCATTAGGATTTTCCTGAGCGGCGATTCCAATGCGAGATCGCGGACGGAAAGACGCAGGATCCCTTCTTCGGAAGGACTGAGGTGCAGGTCAGTAGCCAAGAAGTAGTACGATGACCGCGCCTGCGAGGCGGGCCAGGTCCAAACAGCGTTCCTGTCAGGCATCAGCAGATAAGCGTGCGTGGCGCCGACTGGCAAAGCGATCTCGCCAAGGCCTCGCTCAAGGACCATTTTCAGTGTCCCGGGCGGCGCAGCCAGCATATGCATCGACAGCTGCGAAAGGGCGTGCTCGAGCGCGATTTGACGGCGCAGTACGGCAGAGCCTGCCCGTATTCGTAGGCCCCACCTGACTAGAACGGCGACGAGAGCGAGCGAGACCAGATAAAGGAGCAGTCGGTAACGGATTGCCGCCTCCTCCGCCTGCCCCTCCCGCTCCAGCAGACGCATGCGAATGGGCGCCGTCGATATGGTCGCGCTCACGCTGACTTGGCCACGGATGAGCATATCGATTTCCGGGAGCAACCTTGCGAGCAATCCCGCATGGGCCTGGATCCCGATCGCGTCGCGCCCGCAGCGCACATGCCGGCAGAGAATCTTCAGGTCTAATAGTCTCATCCGGACCGCATCTTCTGAGGATGGGCTTGGTTGCAAGTTCAGCTGTAGCATCGCCGTCGAAAGTCGTTCCACGGACTGGCGCACCGGCAGATTTTTTTCGCCGCCGCTGATCCGCTCGCTGAACAGGGCGAAATATGCCAGCGAGTTGAGCACAAGCGCGTTTTCTGATTTAAAACGTTCGGTCGACTCACGTTGCTGGCGAAAATGTCCCTCCAGCGCGCGCAGCGAAGCAGGATCCCTGGCAAGCCTGGAGGCCTGTTTGACGTTGTCGAGCATCCGTCGCATCATATCGACGTCGGCGTCTAACGGGTCGTAATTATTGAGCAGGCCGCTTCGCGCACTCAAGAGGTCGCGATGAAGGGCGTTTTCGCTTGCGCTGTAACCTTCAAGCGCCGCGAGGGCGCCGCGGCCAGGTGCGGTATAGGGAGATAAGCTAAGCAGCAGCAGCCACGAAAGCAGGCCCACAAGCCCGCATGCCGCAGCGGCATCCAGGAGTTTCACCTCGGGGCCTCGAGTCTGCGGCCTTTGTATTCGCCCGTCAAGGACTGGAGAAAAGCGACGATACGCCGGTTGTCCTCCCTGCTCAAATCCACATTCAATTGAGCAGCCGCCATTCGCTGGACCGCGTCATCCAGCGTCGGTGCGCTGCCATCATGAAAGTAGGGAGGCGTCACCGCGACATTCCGTAGACTTGGCACCCTCAGAATTCTCGGGTTTGGCGCTGCCAGCGGCCGGAAGATGCCATGCCTTTGACGGAGATTGCCACCGATGTTCCTGCCCTGATGGCAGGAGACGCAACCGAGCCGCTTGAATAGCGCATAACCCTCACGTTCTTCTCTGCTCAGCACGTTTGATTGGCCGGAAAGCCATTGGTCAAAGCGGCTGGGCGTCACCAACGTTCGCTCAAACGCCGCGATGGCCTGGGCGACGCCCAAGGCATCTAGCGGACGGCCATAGACACGCTCGAAAGCGTCACTGACGGCTGCATCTCGTCGCAGCCGATTAAGGCGGGTGGAAAGATCGACACCTCGTGTCATCAGGTCGCATTTGAGCGTAGCGATCACCATCCATTCGAGCGAGGGTCCCCTTCCCTCCCAGCCGAGATGGCGATTCAGTGCTGCGTTGTAGACAGTTGGCGTGTCCAAGACCGTTTGCCGAGTGCCGGCGAACGCACCGTTGGAACCGAGATCGTGACAACTCTGGCAGGATGTACGGCTGTCGCCTGATAGCCGCGCATCAACAAAAAACTGTCTTCCGAGCCGCTCTTTGGGACCAAGTCGCTTCTCGTGCACCACAATCGCCAGGATCGGCTCTCCGCGCGCCAACGCAGCAGGGGCCTCAATTGAGGGAACGGCAACAACGGGACCGCTTCGCGCAATCAGCGCGGCAACCAACAGGATGCCGGGCGCCACGATCAGGCTGATCGTAGCCACGGGTCTGAGATATGTTTCCTCATTTGTTGCTGGCGGCCGGAACGCACGGCGAGCGACCGAGATGACTCGCTTGAGTACCATGCTAAAAGAGGCGCTCGACGGTCGCGTCGAAAATATACCCCGCCCCCCGCTCCGTTCGAATCAATCGAGGCTGTGCGGGATCCGTCTCCAACTTGCGTCGCAGCCGAAGTACCTGGACATCTATGCTCCTGTCGAAGACGTCGTCATGCGTTCGCGTCGCCTGCAGGAGGTGTTCCCGTGACAGGATCCGACCCGGCGATTCAAGAAAGGCAATGAGAAGGGCATATTCACTCTTCGTAAGCGCAACGGCGTCGCCACGGGGATCCACCAACGAATGGGTCCAACGGCGCAACTCCCACCCCGCAAACCGGTAGATACCGCGATCGCGCTTCCGATTACTGCGCGTGCGTCCTATTTCTTGTCGGCGCAATATCGCGCGGGCCCGGGCGAGCAGCTCACGCAGGTTGAAAGGTTTGAGGAGATAGTCGTCCGCCCCGAGTTCGAGGCCGACGATGCGATCGATCTCGTCCTGCCGTTGGCCAGTGATGATGATAACAGGAACGTCGGACCGCTCACGCAGCTTGCGAAGCACGTCGAACCCATCGTGCGCTCCAAGTTGAATATCGAGAATTACAAGGCTGTACGGGACGCTTGCAAGCTGCTGCGAGAGGTTGGAGGGATCTACCAACCCTTCTGCGGCGCAATTATGCGAGCTGAGATAGGAAATGATCGCATCGCGCATTTCGGCATCATCATCTATGACGAGAACTCGCCCGGGACTGCCCTGCAGCGTGTCCTCAATTTGACCCGAAGCATCGCTTCGATCTGAGACGCGTGGCTCCATATTCATAACTGTCGAAGCCGATGATCGAGCAATCCACCGCTGTCGAGTAAAACGGGGTTAAATCTATGGCGCCCGGGGTGCGGTCGCGCGCGAAACCACGGGCCATTCTAAAGCGGATCGCCAACGGCTTGTGTTCTAAGTTACGGATGCAACACGATTTCACCAGGATTCACTCGCAGGAGATCGTTCTCCACGCCAAGACGGAACTTGAGATTTGTGCTCCGCAACGGTGTTTCGTCGTTTGGCGATGAGTGCGGACATGCCCCTACGCGAATAAGGACGGACGTCGAATGCGAATGCCCGAGACTCAAATCAGTCGACGTATTCTGCTCCAGATGGGCGCGACCGCCGCGACGTTGCTATGCTCGGGTATGGCTAACGATGCGCTCCAGGCTGCGCCCAGGCAGGCGACAAATGCACCGGGGGTTCGCTGGATCAAGCTAAGCAGCGGCCATAAAGTGTGGACGCAACGGATGGGATCTGGCCCGGTGAAAGTGCTCCTGCTTCATGGCGGGCCTGGCTTCTCGCACGACTACCTTCAGTGTTTCGCAGATTTCCTACCGCAGGCGGGGTATGAGCTCTATTTCTACGATCAGCTCGGTTGCGGGAACTCTGACCGACCCAACGACCCTTCCCTTTGGACTTTGCCACGATATCTTCAGGAAGTTGAGGAAGTGCGCGCCGGGCTCGGGCTCGATCGGTTCGTGTTGTACGGCCACAGCTGGGGCGGTATTCTCGGCATTGAATATGCCTTAACCCATCCCGATCGACTTTCGGGTTTCATACTCTCCAACATGACCGCAAGCATTGACGACTATATTGCCTACACGACCCGCCTGCGCGCGGCGCTGCCCGAGGCAACCCGCAAAGAGCTCGATCGCCTCGAGGCGGCCAGTGAAGCAGGCGGCAAGGAATTCAACGAGATCATCGAACGCGAACTGTATCCCCGGCACATCCTTAGGCTCGAGACATGGCCCGAGCCAGTTATGAAAGCGTTCGCTGCTGTCAACGGCGACATCTACAACCAGATGCAGGGCGCAAATGAGTTCGTATTCACCGGCAATCTGCGCAAATGGGACCGATGGGCGGACCTGCCGAAGATCCGGACCCGGACATTGATAATGGGTGCTGCCAATGATGAAATGGACCCCCAAAGTGTCCGGCGCGAAGCCAGTCTCATTTCCGACGCCGAGCTGTTCATTAGCCAGCAGGGAAGTCATCTGGCGATGTGGGATGATCAAAAGGCTTATTTCGAGGCCCTTTTGCGCTTCCTGCCTAGCGTAAAGGTCACCTGACCGGGCCGACTTTGCAGCAATTTATCTCGTTTAAGCGGCGCTTCTGACGTCTGAGCTCTATCTTCCATCGAGGAAGTCCGGTCGGTGACCCCGGTCACCGGGTGAACTATTCGACCGACAAACGCAGGAGGATATATGTCCAAAGGGACGGTGCTCATCGTCGGCTCAAACGCGACCCGGCTCGGCCTCAAAGGTGGCAAGACGGCCGCGACCGGGCAGTATTTGAACGAGACGGTGGTGCCTGCGATGGCGCTTGTCGAGGCCGGCTATGCGATCGTTCTCGCAACGCCAAATGGTCAAAAACCGCATATCGACGAGCATTCCGACGCGGCCGAACATTTCGGCGGAGACGAGGCCGCCTGGGAGCGCGGCCGCGAATTCTTTGCCCAGAGCGAGGCGATGAACGAAGTTCGCACGCTCCGGGCGGTCCTCGACGACGGACTCGACACCTTTGCCGGCATTTTCGTGCCAGGCGGCCACGCGCCGATCGTCGACCTCATGAAGGACACCGATCTCGGCGAGATACTTCGTCACTTCCATGCGCACGGTAAACCGACCGCTTTGCTGTGCCACGGCCCTATCGCAACCTTGGCAGCCCTTCCTCACGCGGCAGAATACCATAAGGCGCTCATCGCCGGCGACGCGCAGAAGATCGCCGAGTTCGGCAACGGCTGGCCCTATGCTGGCTACAAGATGACGGTCTTCTCGACCAATGAGGAGGAGATTGCCGAGGCGAACCTTCTTCACGGCGAATTGCATTTCAAGATGGTCAACGCCCTCGAGGGTGCGGGCGGAGTGGTGAACTGGAGTGACACGAATTTCGCCCCTTTTGTTGTCGAGGACCGAGAACTCATCACCGGCGAAAATCCCGCCTCCGACAAGTCGATTGCGGCCAAGTTCGTCGCTGCCCTTGGCCGTCAGACGCCCGCCAGTTAGCGGATCGGCTGCGTGTTCCCGTTCCGGCGTCCGGCGTCCGGCGT
>NZ_AKKE01000126.1 GCF_000281975.1 Novosphingobium sp. AP12
GGCTCGCTCGCCTGCACCAGCCGTCGTCCGCGCGCCGAAAGCACCATGCGCCGCCCCTCGCGCTGGAACAGGGCGACGCCGAGCTGCTCCTCGATCTCGCGAACACGGGCGGAAATGGCGGGCTGGGTGGTGTTGAGGCGCTGCGCGGCTGCGGCGAAGGTGCCGAGCCGGTCGATCCACATCAGCGTTTCGAGATGGAACAGGGCGATGCGCTTCATGGCAATATGATAACCAATGGCTATCGGAATTGATAAAAAATAATCGCTATTCGTAATGGAAACCGCGCTCTAGCCTCCGCCCCGCAATCGGAAGAGGATTTGCCTCATGAAGAAGATCTATCCCAGCGCCGAGGCCGCGCTGGAAGGCGTGCTCAAGGACGGACTGCTGATCGCGGCAGGCGGTTTCGGCCTCTGCGGCATCCCCGAGCGCCTGCTCGACGCGGTGCGCGATGCAGGGGTCAAGGACCTGACGTTCGCCTCGAACAATGCCGGCATCGACAACGAAGGCATCGGCAAGCTGCTGCGCACCAAGCAGGTGAAGAAGATGATCTCGTCCTACGTCGGCGAGAACAAGGAGTTCGAGCGCCAGTACCTCGCCGGTGAACTCGAGGTCGAGTTCTGCCCGCAGGGCACGCTGGCCGAGCGGATGCGCGCGGGCGGCGCCGGCATCCCGGGCTTCTACACCAAGACCGGCGTCGGCACCCAGGTCGCCGAGGGCAAGGAAGTGAAGGTCTTCGGCGGGCAGGAATACATCCTCGAGGAAGGCATCTTCGCCGACCTCAGCCTCGTCAAGGCGTGGAAGGCGGACGAGACCGGCAACGTCGTGTTCCGCAAGACCGCGCGCAACTTCAACGTGCCGGCCGCCACTTGCGGCAAGATCTGCGTGGTCGAGGTGGAGGAGATCGTGCCGGTCGGCAGCCTCGATCCCGACGCGATCCACCTCCCCGGCGTCTTCGTCCAGCGCATCGTCGTGGGCGCGCCCTACGACAAGAAGATCGAGTTCACGACGACCCGCGAGAGGGAGGCTGTCTGATGCCCTGGAATCGCAATGAAATGGCCGCGCGCGCGGCGAAGGAGCTTGAGGACGGGTTCTACGTGAACCTTGGCATCGGCATCCCGACGCTGGTGGCGAACTACGTGCCGCAGGACATCACGGTCACGCTGCAGAGCGAGAACGGGATGCTCGGCATCGGGCCGTTCCCCTACCCGGACGAGGTCGACCCCGACCTCATCAACGCCGGCAAGCAGACGATCAGCGAACTGCCGCAGTCGGCCTACTTCGACAGCGCACAGAGCTTCGGCATGATCCGCGGCGGGCACATCGACCTGACCGTGCTCGGCGCGATGGAAGTGGCCGAGAACGGCGACATCGCCAACTGGATGATCCCGGGCAAGATGATCAAGGGCATGGGCGGCGCGATGGATCTCGTCGCGGGCGTCAAGAAGATCATCGTCGTCATGGAGCACACCTCCAAGAACGGCGATCCCAAGTTCATCCCCTCGTGCACCCTGCCGCTGACGGGGCGCAACGTGGTGGACATGGTCATCACCGACCTCGCGGTGTTCCAGCGCGCCGACCACGACAGCCCGTTCAGGCTGGTCGAGATGGCGCCGGGCGTCACCGCCGAGGAAATCGCCGCGAAGACGACCGCGCACTACGTGAGCTGAAACCGCCGATGTCGTCCCCGTGTTCGCGGGGACGGCGTTGCCGCGAGGGGGCTCGCCTTCCTCGGGACTTGTCATTATTCCTCCCCGCACTCGACGCCGAGAGGACCCACATGACCTACACGCTGATCACCGCGAACCGGAACTATTCGAGCTGGTCGCTGCGCCCCTGGGTGCTGATGAAGGCCCTCGGCATTCCCTTCGAGGATGAGCTGGAGCAGTTCACCATGCCGGTGAACTACGACGCCTTCCGCAGCTTCTCGCCCACCGGACAGGTGCCGGTGCTGATCGACGAGGAGCGCACGATCTGGGACTCGCTCGGCATCGCGCTCTACCTCGCCGACCGTCATCCCGGTGTCTGGCCTGCCAACGAGGACGCCCGGACCTACGCCCAGAGCGCGGTCTGCGAAATGCACGGCGGCTTTTCGGCGCTGCGCGGCTTCTGCACGATGAACGTGGGCGTGCGGGTGAAGCCCCGGCCGATGGACGGACAGCTGGTGCGCGAGATCTACCGGGTGCGCGAAATCTTCGAGGAAGGCCTCTCGCGCTTCGGCGGGCCATGGCTGGCGGGGCCTGAGTTCACCGTGCTCGACGCCTTCTACGCCCCCGTCGCGTTCCGCGTGCGGACCTATGGCCTCGATGTCGGGCGCGGGCAGGCGTGGGTCGACGCCGTGCTCGCCCATCCGGCGATGCGCCAGTGGGAAGAAGAAGCCCTCGCCGAGGAATGGCGCGAAGAGAGCCACGAGGCGGAACTGGCCGCAGCGGGCGAGATCATCGCCGATTACCGAACCGGGGGCTGATCCCATGCGCGTCCTGCTGACAGGCTCCTCGGGCTGGCTCGGCAGGCACCTTGCGCCGCTGCTGGGATCGCGGGGGCACGACGTCGTCGGGCTCGACGTGACGCCGGGCGCGGCGACCACGATCGTCGGGTCAGTGGCCGACCGGGACCTCGTGTTCCAGACGGTCGCGCACCACGGCATCGAGGCGGTGATCCACGGCGGCGCGCTGCACAAGCCGGACATCGCGCGGTTCCCGCGGCAGGCTTTCGTCGACGTCAACGTGACCGGCACGCTCAACCTGCTGGAAGCTGCCGCCGAGGCCGGGCACGCGCGCTTCGTGTTCACCTCCACGACCTCGCTGATGGTCCGGGGCGACGTGCGCGCCGGGGCGGGCGAGCAGGGCGCCTGGTGGATGGACGAGAGCTTCGGCCCCATCGCCCCGCGCAACGTCTACGGGATCACCAAGCGCGCCGCCGAGGACCTGTGCCGCCTCGTCTCGCGGGAGAGCGGGATGGCGGTGGCAATCCTGCGCACCGGCCGCTTCTTCCCCGAGGACGACGACACCCACGCGGTCCCCTCCGGCCCGAACCTCAAGGCCAACGAGTTCCTGAACCGCCGCCTGACGGTTGCCGACGCGGCGCTCGCCCATCTTGCCGCGCTGGAGCGGATCGAAGGCTGCGAGACCTTCGTGCTCAGCGCCCCGCCGCCGTTCGTGCGGATCGATGCGGCGGAACTGGCGACCGATGCACGCGCGGTGATCGCCCGCCACTTCCCCGATGCCGAGGCGCTCTATGCGCGCGCCGGCTGGGTGCTGCCCGAGCGGATCGAGCGGGTCTACGATCCCGCCAAGGCCGAACGCCTGCTCGGCTGGCGCGCGCGGACGGACTTCGCCGCGATCCTGGACGCGCTGCGCTGCGGCGCAGAAATGCCCTTCGCCCACGATCCGGAATGGGTGTCGCCAGTGCTGGGACAGTCATCCCGCTGGTGATGCCGACTGTCTTGCGGCGGTCAGACGGGCACTCCATAACCCGCCGGTCATCACATGGGAGAATCTCGAATGGCCGACCTCGCCTCCATCCCGCTCGAGCGTATCGACGGCAAGTCCGATAGCCTCGCCGATCATGCCGGCAAGGTGCTTCTCGTGGTCAACGTCGCGTCCAAGTGCGGGCTCACGCCGCAGTACGAAGGGCTCGAGGCGATCTACAAGGAGTACCAGGACAAGGGATTCGAAGTGCTCGGCTTCCCCGCCAACGACTTCGGCGCGCAGGAGCCCGGCACCCACGAAGAAATTGCCGAGTTCTGCTCGGTGAACTACGGCGTCTCGTTCCCGCTCTTCGCCAAGGCCGACGTCACCGGCGAGGCCAAGCAGCCGCTCTACGCGGCGCTTACCGAAGCCGTGCCGACCAAGCAGGGCGATGTTGCCAGCATGAAGGAGCGCTTCAAGGGCTATGGCATGACGCCGAACGACGACCCCGAAGTGCTGTGGAACTTCGAGAAGTTCCTGATCGCGCGCGATGGCTCGGTCGCGGGCCGCTTCGCTCCGGGCACCGCGCCTACGGACCCGCTGCTGATCGGCGCGATCGAGGCCGAACTGGCGAAGTAATCCAGGCGGGGGCGTCAGTCCCCCACCAGCACGAACGGCGCCCAGCTTGCGGGGTGGGCGCCGCCGGGGATCGAGGGGTCGCGCATCACGTCCAGCTGGGCGCGGCGCAGCGCCTCGGCCCGCGATAGGCCGGAGCTTGCGCCTTCCAGCGTGCGCAGCGTCAGGCGCCCGGCCACGTCGTCGCGCACCGGCCAGTGCGAAAGCAGCAGCGCGCGCGATCCCGCCGAGATGAACGCCCGCGCGAGTCCCGAGTAGGTCGGCGCGTTCTCGCTGTCGCCCGCGCTGGTGTCGCAGGCCGAGAGGATCACCCAGTCCGCGTCGAGCCGCAGCTGCGCCACTTCCGAGGCCGTCAGCAGCCCGTCGTCGAGCGCCGAAGGCACATGCGGCGGGGTCATCACCAGTGCCGGCTCGACCACCCCGCGCAGCGCGCCGCCGACGAGGCCGTGGGTGGCGAAGGCGATCACGCGCGCCTGTTCGAGCGGCGCCTGCTTCACCGCCGTCTCCGTCGCCCCCGCGCCGACGAACAGCTGGCTTCGGGTCCCGAAACGGCTCGCCATGTCGTGCAGCTCGCGCCCGGCGTCGGGCAGGCTGGCAAGCTGCGCGAGCGACTCGACGCTGACATCGCCCCCCTTGATGCGCGGCGCCGAGCGCATGGCCAGCACGGAAGGCGGGCCGAGCAGCGGCGCCCCGATCCCGGCGAAAGTCAGCGCCCTGGCGGACCGGGACGGACGCCGGGGCAGGGGAGAGGCGCTGATCATCACGCTCACCGCCAGATCGCGCGCAAGCCAGCGTGTCTCGCGCAGCGTCTTGGCGTCGGCGTCGTCGCCCTTGGGCGGGCGGCTCACCAGCGCGGCGAACGGCACCGTCGACAGGCTGCCGGGCGCCAGGATTTCCAGCTCTCGCACCGACTTCAGCACGCCGCGCACCGCCTCGGGGAACACCAGCTGGTAGAGTTCGTAGGCGGCCTGCCGGTCGAACCCCGCGTGCGTTTCATCCAGCAGTCCCGCCTCGACCGAGGCGCGTATCCGCTGTTGCAGCTCCAGCAGGCGCCGGGGAGCGACGCCTGTCTCCCCGATCACGACCGCCTCGCGCGTGACGAGCTGCGCGATGATGCCGGTCTCGTCGTTGCCGATGAGCAGCAACCCCTGTCCGGGCTTCAGCCGCGCACGCGCGTCGGCGAGCTTCGCCGGCTCGACGGCGGTCAGCGCCTTGTAGCCCGGCACGAGAGCGGCGACCTCCGCATCCGCATCGCGCAGCTTCGCATCGAGTGCGGCGGTGTCGGACGCGAGGTCGCGGGCGGTGGCGGCGTCACCGGAGATCATCGCCTGGTCGAGCGCCTTGCGCAGCTGACGCGCCTGTACCGTCAGCGAAAGGTAACCACGGATCGCCTCGCGCGCCTGCGGCCCATACTTGTCCTGCAGCACCGCGAGCGAGGAGAACGCGCCTTGCAGATCGCCAAGGTTCGCCATCTGCAACGCGTCGAACGCCTGAGCCTGCGTCCCGGTCTGGGCGGCGATGTCAGCCAGTTGCATGAAGGCGGCGCGAAACTCTCCCGCCATCGCCAGCACGTCCCGGCGCGCGGTGGCGCGGTCGAGCAGGCGGGTGCGCAGCGGGGCGAGCGCTTGCGACAGCATCGCGAGCGCCTGCACCGGTTCGCGCTCGCTGGCATCTAGGCGCGCTTCGAGCAGAGTGGCGGTTATGCGCGCCCGGTTGGTGGGCGTGGTGCTGATTTCGAGGGCCTGGCGCGCGTGGGTGAGCAGGGGCCGCGCCTCGTCGTCGCGCCCGGCCCTCATGAGCGCGGCGGCGAGATTGTATTCCGCGGTGAGCACGACCTGGTCCTCGGGCGAGGCCGAGTACTTGCGCGCTACGTCGAGCGCTTTCCGGCGCAGCGCGAGGGCCTTGTCGCTGTCACCCTGCCAGGTCGCCATCCGTGCCTGCTGGCCGATCATGGTGGCGAGGCCATTCGCCTGCCGGCGATCGGGATGGGCTTCGAATATAGCCACCGCGCTGTCGTAGAGCGGCCCGGCCTCGGCACGCATCCCGGCATTGTCGAGCGCATAGCCGAGGCTGTGCAGCGAGATCGCCAGCTGCGGGCTGTCGGGCGGCAGGATCGCCCGTCGCTTCTCCAGCGCGGCGCGCAGCAGCGGGATCGCCTGCCCGTATTGCCCTGCCTCGGCCAGGATGGCGCCCAGTTGCTGGGTGGTTGCGACGCGCACCCGGTGGTTCTCGGGCAGGTGTGCTTCGGCCCAGGCGGCGGCTTCCCGCGCGGTGACGACCGCCGTCTCTGCGTCGGACACGTAAAGCTGCAAAGCGGCGAGGCTCATGGCCCAGTCGGCGGGGCTTTCTAGGTCCTCGCCCGTGGCGAGCGCATGGGCACGGGCGATGGCGACCGCTTCGGTGACCAGGGGGATCGCCTCGATCTGGCGTCCGCGCTGGTATTCGATGATGCCGAGGCCATAGAGCGCCTCGCCATATTCGGGACTTTGCCTGCCCTCCAGCTGCGCGGCGAGATCGAGCGCGCGGCGGGTATAGGCCTCCGCCTCTTCGAGCTTGCCCAGCGCGCCGAGTTCGGAGCCGATGTGGAGCAGCAGTCCGGCGCGGTCGGGGGTCAGCGGGGCGTTGCGGGCCTCCAGCCCGGCATCGACCTGCCGGAAAAGCGCCAGCGCCTCCTCCGTGCGGGCGAGGGAGGACAGCGCCTGTGCGCGCACCGCCTGCGCGTAGAGCAGATCGACCGGATCGACGCCGCGCTCCTTCGCAGCGCGGGAAAGCACGTCGTCGACATGGCGCAGCGCCGTCTCGGGATCGCCCGCGGTGTCGTAGCCGCGCAGGCGATGGAGTTCGTCCGTGGCCGGGGAGGACCGCGCCGGGCTTGCTCCCGGGAGCGTGATTGCCAGCACGATCGCGCACCACAGCCTGCGCATTCCAGTCCCCACCCCCTGGCGAACGCGGAGGGCCGCAAGTGGCCGCTCCCAAGCGCCGAGGAGAAGCCCATTCGGCTGTTAATACAACTCACAAGTTCTGTAATGACGGGTGAAAATCATGTCACGTCACCCGTCGCGACCGGCCTGGCGGGGTCGGCGATCCATTCGCTCCACGAGCCCGGGTAAAGCCGACCGGCAGGCAGCCCGGCGACCGCCATCGCCAGCGCATTGTGGCAGGCAGTGACGCCCGAGCCGCACTGAAGAATCGCCGGTGCATCGTCCAGCAGCGCGGAGAACTCCGCCGCGAGGCTTCCCGGATCGCGGAAGCGGCCGTCGGGGCCGAGGTTGTCGCGGAAGAAGCGGTTGCGCGCGCCGGGGATGTGGCCGGCCACGGGATCGAGCGGATTGGGTGTGCCCGCGAAGCGCGAGGGATCGCGCGCGTCGAGCACTTGCGACGTGTCCGCGCCGATCTGGCCAAGAACCTCGGCGGCGGTCACGGGAGCAGGTACGAGCGTTTCGCCCACCTCGAAGTCGCCCGAGGCGGTGCGGGGCGTCGGCCCGGTTTCGAGCGGGAGTCCGGCCGCGACCCACGCGGGCTTGCCGCCGTCGAGCACGGCGACCGGCGCATGGCCGAGCCAGCGCAGCAGCCACCACGCCCGCGCCGCCCAGGCACCGCCGCTGCTGTCGTAGGCGACGACCTGCTGGTCCCTGCGCAGCCCCTGCGCGCGCAGCCACGCCGCGAGCGCGACGGGCGCGGGCAGCGGATGGCGGCCGTTGCTGCCATCGGGCGGGGAGGCGAGGTCGTTGTCGAGGTGGGCGTAGCGGGCGCCGGGGATGTGGCCCCTGGCGTAGATCTCGGCGCCCTTGTCCGGCGCGCTCAGCTCGAACTCGCAGTCGAGCACCAGCACGTCGCTGCCCGCCGTGAGCAGGCCGCGCAGGGCATCGACGCCGATCAGCGTTTCGTAGATCATCGTATGGCCCGCCTATGTGAACTGGTGGACACAGCGTAAAGTCTGAGAGGGCCGCTGTCGATGCGTTAGCGCAGGGAACCGGCGGTTTTCACGCTGCCGCACCACTCGCCGAACAGATGTATGCGCTCCCAGAGCAGGGCGCGGGTGCCGGCCATGTTGTGGACGTGGCCCATGCGCGGGCAGACGAACAGGTCGACGCTGCGGGCCGAGGCATAGGCGCGCGCCTCTCCGCGCGGGTCGGGCACGAGATCGCGCACGCCCATGGCGCAGAGCACCGGCACCGTGATCGCGGCCGCCTCGGAGGCGACGACGCCCGGCGTCAGGGTCGAACGCGCCGCGCGCTGGGGCGTGCGGCGCGCGTACCACGGCGGCGAGGGCGCGTCGGGATCGCCGCCGCGCGCGATGCCTTCGTAATGGGCAAGGTCCTGCTCGACGACCTCGACCGGCACGTCGTCGTAGTGAAATCCCCAGGCGACGGCTTCCCACGCGGCCTGTGCGGGCGCGCCCTGAACGGCGGCGAGCGCGGCGGCGTTGAGCGGCTCGCGGCATTCCGAGAGCCGGGCGTCGCGCGGATACCAGGCGACCACCACCGGCGCGCCGCCGGGCGGGGTCGCGGGGTGCGAATGTACCGCGCTGAAGCCGAGCACGCCGATCCCGTCGAAGCTGCCGTGGCGCGCCTGCTGAGCGATCAGCAGTGCTCCGCCAAGCGACTGGCCGATGCCGACCACGCAGGCGCCGTTCACCGGCGGATAGTCCGGTGCGAGCACGCCGTTGGCGAGGCGCAGGACGATCTCGGCCTGCGCGGCATGGGCGGCGGCGGTGAGCATCGAGTAACCGAGGTCCTCGGGGTCGATGCCGCTGGAGCCGTCGCAGCCCAGCCAGTCGAGCGCGACGAAGATCCAGCCGCGCTCCGCGTGGAACGCGCTCTGTGCTCCGCTGCCCGCTCCCGGCAGATCGCATGTATAATACCCGCGGGCATAGCTGCTGCTCGGCATGGCGATGCAGATCACGGGCCGAGCGGGCAGCATGGCGGGCTCGGGGAGGATCACCGTGGCCGAGATTCTGGCCGCCACGCCCAGCCCTACTGCATCGCTGACGTCGATACTGACTTCGAGCTGCCGCACGCGTTCCCTTCCTTCTCCCGGCCGTCCCTCGTGCCTTGGCATCTCTTGTCACCCTGATTGACGGCGCCGGGCAATCCCATATTGTTCGCGGCACAGGACCGATCGTCCCGAGGATCGGCAAGGAGAGAGGGACCGCGACCCATGCCCGGCCAGTCCGAGACGAGGGCGCCGATGGTAAGCTCGAACGCGCGGCGCGGCCTGTCCGAACTGCTGGCGGAACTGCGCCTGTCCGGGCGGACATGGTGCTACGGCGACTTCGGCGGGAACGCGGGCTGCGCGGTGGCCTCGGGCGATGCGGTCTTCGTCCATGCAGTGATCCACGGCACGTTGCGTCTCGCCTGCGCGGGCGGGGCGATGGCGCAGCTCGGGCCGGGCGACGTTGCGCTGGTGCTCTCGGGCGAGGCCCATGCCCTGCGCACCGCACCGGGAGCCGCCGCCCAGCCGCACGACCTCCTTCGCCGGGACAGTGAGAATGACGTGCCGCCGACGCTGAGCTTCGGCGAACCGGGCCGGGTCGGTGCGCGCGTACTCAGCGCGCGGCTGCGGGCGACCTGGCCCGGCGACGTCGCCCGCTCCTCGCTGCCGGCGCTGCTGCGCGGCCCCTGCGGCCTGCTGCAGGGCGAGGCACTGGCCGGGGCCGGGATGGGCGCGGGATCGACCGCGCTGCTCACCCGCATCGCCGAGATGCTGCTGGTCGCCGCCTTGCGCGCCGACCCGGCCTGCCGCCGCATCCTCTCCTGCGAGAAGCGCGATCCGGTGGAGGAGGCGATGCAGCTCATCGCGGCCAGCCCGGCGCATCCCTGGACGGTCGAATCGCTCGCCCGCGCGGTAGGCATGGGACGCTCCAACTTCGCGGCGCATTTCTCGACCGGGGTGGGCAAGGCGCCGATGGAAGTCGTCGCGCAGGCCCGCATGGAGCACGCCGCGCTGCTGCTGCGGCAGGGGCGCATGAAGATCGCAGAGATCAGCGAACTCGCCGGGTACGGCTCGGAAGCCGCCTTCAGCCGCCGTTTCAGCCGCCATTTCGGCGTCACTCCCAGCCAGATGCGCGAGGACGCCCGCGCCGCCCGCGCCGAGGCGGCGGCGGTGCCCGCCTTCCGCGCGATGCTGGCCGGCGCGCGCGGCCGCGCCGCCCCGCGCGAACCGGTCGCCGAGAGCGTGACGGCGGGCGAGCACCTGCCGCCGGGCCATGTGTTCATCGCTCCGGGGCGGCGGGACTGATAGAGCGGACGCACTGGACGATCGGTCAACGTGCATGGAGGCCCGGGGCTTCTCTCCGCCCCCGACATGCGCGACCCATGGTGCAACGAAACCAAAAGCACGGGAGAGCACCATGGCCACCGCCCCCCTCGACAGGCCCCGGACCGCGTACAAGGTCATCGACGCCGACACGCACCTCACCGAGCCGCACGACATGTGGACCCGCCGCGCGCCCGCATCGATCCGGGACCGGGTGCCGCAGGTGAAGATGCTGAACGGCCAGCGCTGCTGGGTGATCGACGGCGACAAGTCGATCGGCACCGGCGCGCACCCCAACAGCGCGATCCTCAAGGACGGCGGCAAGGTCCGCGTGCTCGACGAGTTCCTCAAGCTGCAGTTCGAGGACGTTCATGTCGGGTCATCGTCGCTCAAGGAACGGCTTCAGGTCATGGACGAATGCGGCGTTTTCGCACAGATCGTCTACCCTAATATCCTGGGGTTCGGCGGGCAGGCGGCCGCCCATGTGGATGCCGACCTGCGCCTCGCCTGCGTGCAGATCTACAACGACGCGGTGGCGGAGATGCAGGCCGAATCGAAAGGCCGCTTCTTCCCGATGGCACTGCTGCCGTGGTGGGACGTGAAGCTCTCGATCG
The DNA here is from genome assembly GCF_000281975.1 of Novosphingobium sp. AP12. Lineage (GTDB taxonomy): Bacteria > Pseudomonadota > Alphaproteobacteria > Sphingomonadales > Sphingomonadaceae > Novosphingobium. The sequence continues at coordinate 10,916 of NZ_AKKE01000126.1, forward strand.
CCGAGACCGAGCGCTGCGCCGCGATGGGCCTGCGCGGCATCAACATCAATTCCGACCCGCACCTCGTCGCGCTGGATGGCGGAAAGATACCCGACCTCGCGCACGAGCACTGGTATCCGCTGTGGGAAGCCTGCGAGGGGCTGGAGATGCCGGTGAATTTCCACATCGGCGCATCGGAAACCTCGATCGACTGGATGGGGCAGCAGGGCTGGCCCTCGCTCACCCGTGACCTGCGTTCGGGGATTTCGGGGGCGATGCTGTTCTTCAACAATGGCAAGGTCGTGGCGAACCTGATCTATTCCGGCCTGCTCGACCGCTTCCGCAAGCTCAAGTTCGTCTCGGTGGAGAGCGGGATCGGCTGGGTGCCGTTCATGATGGAGGCGCTCGACTACCAGCTCGTCGAGATCGCGGAGGGGCGCAGCTTCGAGAAGAAGCCCAGCCAGTACTTCAAGAGCAACTTCTACGCCTGCTTCTGGTTCGAGACCGGCCAGAACGCCGCCGACATGGTGCGCAAGGTGGGCGTGGACAACGTGCTGTTCGAAACGGATTTCCCGCATCCGACCGGGCTCTACCCGATCAAGAACCTGGAAAGCCGCATGGGCGACCTGACACACGAGGAGAAGGTCAAGGTCCTGGGGGGCAATGCGGCGAAGCTCTACCGCATCGAGGTCTGAGGCCGTCACGTCGCCGGGGCGGATTCTCGCCTCTACCTGCGCCGATGGCTTCTGCACGCGGTGATTGTCGGTAAGCCTGCGCCAGAAAACCCCGGGAGAGACCTCAGATGACCTACAGAGTTGCCATCGTCACCGGCGCCGCAGCCGGTATCGGCGCCGCCTGCTCGATGCGCCTTGCACAGGACGGGATCGCCGTCGGCGTGCTCGACCTCGACGAAGCCCGCTGCGCCGATACGGTTCAGGCGATCAAGGACGCGGGCGGCACCGCCATTGCGCTGGGCGCCGACATCTCGAACCGCGAGCAGGCCGCCGCCGCCGTCGCCAAGTGCCGCGACGCGTTCGGCCCGATCTCGATCCTGGTAAACAATGCGGGCGTCACCGACTTCACTCCGTTCGAGGAGCTGACCGACGAGCGCTGGGACCTCGTCTACGCGATCAACGTGCGGGGGCCGATGGTGATGACGCAGCTGGTGCTGAAGGACATGAAGGACGCTGGCTGGGGCCGCATCGTCAACATCTCGTCGTCCTCGGCGCAGACCGGGGCGATCAACATGGTGTGCTACTCCTCGTCGAAGGGCGCGGTTGTGACCATGACGCGTTCGATGGCGCAGGAATTCGGACCCTGGGGCATCACCGTCAACAACATCCCGCCGGGCTCGGTGATGGGCACGATCATGTCGGAAGCCAACCGCGAACGCTTCCAGATCCCGACCGAAGTGCTGCTCCAGACCGTGCCCGTCCGGCGACTGGGCGAGCCTGCCGACATCGCCAATGCCTGCGCCTGGCTGTGCCATGAGGCGTCGGGCTACGTCACCGGCCAGACCATCGGCGTCAACGGCGGCCGCGTGGTCACCTGACGTCCGCAGGCGGGTTATGTCCCGCCGTCCAAAAACGACGAAGGGGCCGACAGCCTGCGCTGCCGGCCCCCGATCCACATGGGGGGTGGAAATCGTCGAGACCGACGATCAGGCCTTCTTGTCGGCCTCGTAACGCTCGATGGCTTCGATCACGATGCGGCGCGCGTCTTCAGCGTTGCCCCAGGTGCCGACGCGAACCCACTTTTCCTTTTCCAGGTCCTTGTAGTGGGTGAAGAAGTGCTCGACCTGCTGGTAGACGATGTCGGGCAGGTCTTCCTTTTCCTTGACGTGCGAATAGTAAGGGAAGGTCGAGTTCACCGGCACGCAGAGCAGCTTCTCGTCGCCGCCGTGCTCGTCTTCGAGATTGAGGACGGCGATCGGACGCACCTTCACAACGCAGCCCGGGATGAACGGCGAGCGCGCCACGACCAGCGCGTCGAGCGGGTCGCCGTCGGGCGAGAGGGTGTGCGGCACGAAGCCGTAGTTCGCCGGGTAGCGCATCGGCGTGTGGAGGATGCGATCGACGAAGAGTGCGCCCGACGCCTTGTCGAACTCGTACTTGACCGGCTCACCGCCGACGGGAACTTCGATGATGACGTTCAGGCTCTCCGGCACATTGTCGCCAACGGGAATCATGTCGATGCGCATAACGGTCCTTACTTTAACAGGTACGCCCAAGTCGCACCGGTTGGATCACGATGCGGCCGGACTTAGCGGCGCAACTATTGCACTGCAACAGGCTATTGGAATGAACGTAATCTAGTTGTCGGGCCCGATTTCGAGACCGAATTTTCGCCCTCTAGTTTTTACGGGGGCTGAGAAGCCGGTCCAGTCCGTTGGGCTTGCCGGGCGTTGTGCTTTCGAGCACCGGGTAGCGAAGTCCGCCGTGATAGTCGATCGTCACCATCTGGTAGCGGTCGTCGCGGCGCACGAGCAGCGAGATCGGCTCCTTGGACGATTTTGCCGCGGTGATCGCGTCCTTGATGACGTCGTCGGAATAGGCACGGCCGTTGACGGCGGTGATCTTGACGGTGTTGACGATCCCGGCGTCGTAAGCCGGGCCATCCCACAGCGTGGAGGTGACTTCGCCGTCCTTGTTGAGCGCCATGCCCAGCGAATAGGTCAGGTCCACCGTCTTGCGCGACTCGGCCACGCCCTTGTCGTAGGCGTTCTGCTTGTCCTTCCAGACCAGCTTGTAGCCGGCCATCTCGATGCCCTTGAGCGGCGCGGGCTGGCCGGTCGCATAGAGGCGGGTGCGCAGGAAGCTGGCCCAGTCGTAGGCATAGACGCCGTTCAGCGTCGCCACGATCTCGTCGAAGTCGTAGGTTACCTCGCCCCAGTCGCCGTCGCGCACGCCGAAGAACGCCCTGGCGAAATCGTCGAGGCCCTTCTTGCCGGCCGTGCCCTGGCGGATGATCTGGTCCGCCTCGAGCCAGGTGAGCGCGCCCTCGACGTAGTAGTCCTCGCTGCGGGTCAGCGAGGTGTAGGGCAGCGGCTTGCGGCGGGCGAGCTGCGGCGCGTTGGTCGTGTCCTCGACCGAGCGCCAGCCGCGGCCCGGAGTGCCCTCTGCGTACTTGGCGGCGGCGGTGGCGAACGAGCCGAGAATGGTGTCGCGCGTTTGCACGCCCGAGCGCGCGGCCAGGACATAGCCCCAGAACTGGGTCTGGCCCTCGTACATCCACAGGAGCGTGTTCTGCATCGGCTGCTGGTAGTCCGGCGTCCAGGCATCGGCACCGCGGCGGAACTTGCCGTTCCAGCTGTGGACGAACTCATGCGGGATCACGTTGTGGTCCCAGTCCATGTCGTCCCAGCTGGTCCAGGCCTTGGGCTCCATCTGGTTCTCGCTCGAGCGATGATGCTCGAGCCCGATGCCGCCCATGCGGTCGGTCAGCGCCAGCAGGAAGTCGTAGTGGTCGAAGTGTTTCGCGCCGAAGGTCGCCAGCGCCTCGGTAACGAGGTTGCGATAGGTCTGCATGTGCTCGGGCTTGATCGCGAGCATTTCAGGCTCGTCGGCGACGACGTCCATCGAGACGCCCTGACCGAGGTCCCAGCGCTGGGCGTGGACGCCGGCGAAGATCGGCGAATCGACCAGGCGCTCGAAGTCGATGGCGTTCCAGCTCACCTTGTCGCCAGCGCGGGTCATGCCGTCGAGCGCGGTGTAGACGGTCCAGCCTTTGGGGAAGGTCACAGTCGGCTTCATGACGATCCCGCGCGTGTAGTAGCCGGCGGGGTAGAGGCTCATCTTCTCCCACTGGAGGTTGAGCATCTCCTGCGTCATCGTCACGCGGCCTTCGCTCGTCTGCAGCGGCGAAGTGTGGACGAACTTCGCGGTGACGGCCTTCGTGCCCTCAGGCAGCGCGAGGTGGAAGGCGTTGACTGCCACCGTATCGCGCACCCACGGAATCTCCTTGCCGTCGGCGAAGAAGTGGATCTGCGCGAGCAGCGCATAGGGCCCGGTCTCGGAGTGGTTGCCGGGCAGCCAGCCCGCCTGTAGCAGCGTCAGCGCCTTGGTGCCGGCGGCGACCGGAAAGGTCTGCGTCACGCGGTAGACGCCGCGCTCGATGTCGCTGGCGTCGATGGCGAGCGCGACCGTCCCGGCATAGGGCACGTCGCGCGCCGCCGCGATCTCCGGTGGCAGCGGGGGCGCCATGGGAGTGCTGCGGGTAGCGTCCTGTGCCAGAGCGGCCGTCGAAAGGAACAGGGAGGCGAGGAGCGTGGTAGTCGCGAACCGATAGATCATTACGCAATCCATTGCGTCTGGAATCGCGTTTGGCAACTATCGAAACATCCATTTCCCCCGCTACCACTTCCCCCACGCGCCCTATCGGTCTAAGCGCGCGCGTCATGAACACTACGCCACAGGCCATTCGCGGAACCCAGGATATCTTCGGTGCAGAGGCCGAAGCCTTCGCCCATGTCGTCGAGACGTTCGAACGCGTGCGCCGGCTCTACCGCTTCCGCCGCGTGGAAATGCCGGTGTTCGAAAAGACCGCCGTGTTCTCGCGCTCGCTGGGCGAGACGACCGACGTGGTTTCCAAGGAAATGTACTCTTTCGAGGACCGAGGCGGCGATTCGCTGACGCTGCGGCCCGAATTCACCGCCGGCATCGCCCGCGCCTACCTGACCGACGGCTGGAAGCAGTTCGCCCCGCTCAAGGTCGCCACCCATGGCCCGCTGTTCCGCTACGAGCGCCCGCAGAAGGGCCGCTACCGCCAGTTCCACCAGATCGATGCCGAAGTGATCGGCGCGCCCGAGCCGATGGCCGACGTGGAACTCCTCGTCATGGCCGACCAGTTGCTCAAGGAACTGGGCATCTCGGAAGGTGTGACGCTGCAGCTCAACACGCTGGGCGACGGCGCCAGCCGCGATGCCTGGCGCGCCGCGCTGGTGGAATACTTCCGCGATCACAAGGATGCGCTGAGCGAGGATTCGCAGGACCGGCTGGAGCGCAACCCGCTGCGCATCCTTGATTCCAAGGACCCGCGCGACAAGCCGTTCACCGCCGACGCGCCCAGGATCGACGACTTCCTTTCGGGGGAGGCGCAGGACTTCTTCGGCGCGGTGACACAAGGGCTCGAGGCGGCCTCGGTGGACTTCGTCCGCGCCCCGTCCCTTGTGCGCGGGCTGGACTACTACAGGCACACGGCTTTCGAATTTGTGACAGATCGTCTGGGCGCGCAGGGCACCGTGCTCGGCGGCGGCCGCTATGATGGCCTTATGGTCGCGCTCGGCGGCCCCGAGACCCCGGCGGTCGGCTGGGCGGCGGGCATCGAGCGTCTGGCGATGCTGGTCACCGATGCCGGCGGCGCGGCGGAAGCGCCGCTCACCGCGATCCTCGCCGTCGAGGACGATGCGGCCTTGCCGTTCGCGCTCAAGGCGATCACCGCGCTGCGCCACCAGGGCATCGATGCCGAGATGATCGCGACGGGCAGCCCCCGCAAGCGCTTCGACAAGGCCGTGAAGCTGGCCGCCAAGGTGCTCGTCTCGTTCGTCGTCAAGGACGGCGTGCCCACCGCCAACCTGCGAGCCGGTGACACCACCGCCGAGCGCCTGGCGGTCGAGCAGGTGCTGGTGTCGATCCACCCGTGAGCATTTCGGACGCCCGCCTCGCGCAGATGGCTGCGCGTCTGGCCGAACTCGAAGCGCGGCTCGCCTCGGGCACGCTGGAGGGGGACGCCTTCGTCGCCGCCAGCCGCGACTATGCCGAGCTGGAGCCGGTGGCGCGCGTCGCCGCCGACGTGGCCTCGATGCGCGGCGAACTGGAAGTGCTCCAGAAACTCGAAGACCCCGACCCCGAGATGCGCGCCCTTGCCGCCGAGGAAGTGCAGCGCCTCAAGACCGAACTGCCGGAGGCCGAGCGCCGCCTGGCCGTCTCCATGCTGCCCCGCGACGCGGCCGACGTGCGCCCGGCAATGCTGGAAATTCGCGCCGGAACCGGCGGCGACGAGGCCGCGCTGTTCGCCGCCGACCTCTACCGCATGTACGAACGCTACGCCGCCGAGCAGGGCTGGCGGGTCGAAATGGTCAGCGCCAATGCCAGCGACGTGGGCGGCTTCAAGGAAGTGGTGGCCAACGTCACCGGCTCGGGCGTCTTCGCCAAGCTCAAGTTCGAAAGCGGCGTGCACCGCGTCCAGCGCGTGCCGGTGACCGAGAGCGGCGGGCGCATCCACACCTCGGCGGCCACCGTCGCGGTGCTGCCGGAGCCCACCGAGGTCGACGTCCAGATCGAGGACAAGGACCTCAAGATCGACATCTACCGCGCATCCGGCGCGGGCGGCCAGCACGTCAACACCACCGATTCGGCCGTCCGCATCACCCACCTGCCCACCAATCTCGTGGTGATCTGCCAGGACGAGCGCAGCCAGCACAAGAACAAGGCGAAGGCCATGCAGGTCCTGCGCGCGCGCCTCTACGAGAAGATGCGCGACGAGGCGCAGGGCGCCGAGGCCGAGGCTCGCAAGGCCATGGTCGGCTCGGGCGACCGCTCGGAACGCATACGCACCTACAATTTTCCGCAAGGGCGCGTCACCGACCACCGCATCAACCTGACGCTCCACCGCCTGCCCGAGATCCTCGAGGGGCCGGGCCTAGCCGAACTGGTCGATTCGCTCATCGCCGAGGACGAGGCCAAGCGCCTCGCGGCGATGGATGGCTAAACCCACGGTCGGCGAGGTCATCCGCGATGCCGCCCAGCGCCTGAGCGCCTCCAGCGACACCGCCCGGCTCGACGCCGAGGTGCTGATGGCCCACGCGCTCGGTACCGATCGATCGACGCTGCTGCTGCGGCACATGCGCGATCCCGCGCCGGAGATCTTCGCCGATCTGGTCGAACGCCGCGCCGCCAGCGAGCCGGTGGCCTACATCACGGGGCACCAGGAATTCTTCGGCCTGCCCTTCATCGTCGGCCCCGACGTGCTGATCCCGCGCGGCGATTCGGAAACCCTCGTCGAAGCCGCCATCGCCGCCCGGCCGGACGCGCGGAGGGTGCTCGACTGCGGCACGGGCTCGGGCGCGCTGTTGTTGGCGGTGCTGGCGAAGCTGCCCGAAGCGCGGGGCCTCGGCATCGATCGGTCGCCGGGCGCGCTCGCCGTGGCCGCCGCCAACGCCCGGGCGCTGGGGTTGGACGACCGCGCCGAAATGCTCGCCGCCGACTGGCACGCCCCGGGCTGGAGCGAGGCCCTTGCAGGCTCGTTCGACCTCGTCCTCGCCAATCCGCCTTACGTCGAGGACGGCGCGGTGCTCGACACGTCGGTCCGCGCCTTCGAGCCGGCTGGAGCGCTGTTTTCCGGACCCGAAGGGCTCGACGACTACCGCGTGCTGGTACCCCAGCTTCCTGGGCTGCTCGCCCCCGGCGGCGTCGCGCTGGTGGAGATCGGCCATGAGCAGGCGGAGGCGGTCATGGCGATCGGCATGGACTGCGGGCTTGCTTCCCAGCTTCACCGGGACCTTGCCGGACGGGCTCGGGTCGTCGCTTTTTCGGTGGGAAACGTAAGCTCCGGGTAAGTTTTCGCTTGGAATTCGCCGGTACAATGCCTAATGAATGAACCGAACCGGCCTATGGACGATGTTTTCCCATACCCGGTTCGCCTCCAGCATTTGCAAGCGTTCGTGGTTTAAGCGCCACGGCAAGGCAGATGGGGAACTCGCGGCAGCCGGGGGCCAGCCGGGATCACAGACGTTCGGCAGACCGGCCTTTGGGGCGCAGGTCGATGCTAAGGGTTTTGAGGAAAATCATCCTTGAATAACAATCGCGGTAACAACAATAACCGCCGGCGTGGCCGCGGTAACAACAATCGCCAGCAGGGCGGCGGCCAGCAGACTAACCGGATCGACAGCAGGGCGCGCGGCAACGCGCCGCAGATGCTCGAGAAGTACCGGAAGCTGGCCCATGACGCCCATCTGAACGGCGACCGTGTGACGGAGGAATACAACCTCCAGTTCGCCGATCACTACTTCCGCGTCATCGCCGACCAGAAGCAGCGTCAGGACGATTCGCGCCAGCCGCGCCGGGACGACCGTCTTTCGGAATACGGTGACGACTTCGCCGCTGCCGAGTACGATCCCTACGGCGAAACGCCTTCGATGCCGGCAACGCATGCCGATCGCGGGCCGCGCCAGGAGCGTGAGCAGCGCGGCGATCAGCAGCAGCGCGAACCGCGCGAGCAGCGCCAGGACCGCTACGAGCGCGAACCGCGTGCCGAAGCGGCAGCCGAGCAGGCGACCGAGGTCGAGGAAACCGGTTCCGAGGAAGCCGCGCAGGCTCCCGGTTCGGTCTACGAGCCGCCAGAGAACCCCTTCATTCGCGACAACCGTGGTCCGGGCCGCGGCCTGAAGCAGCGCAAGCCGCGCCGTCCCCGCGACGACGAGGCGGGCGAAGGCCAGGCCGATGCCGTTTCGCAGGACGTTTCGGAAGAGCCGGGCGGCAACTTCGATGCGGCGGTCCTGCCGCCGGCGATCTCGGCCCGCCCCGCGCGCAAGCCCAAGGCAGCACCCGCCGAGCAGCCCTCGGAAGGCGCCGAGGCTTCGGCCGAGCCGGCCGGCGAGGAAAAGCCCCGCCGGCGTCGTACCCGCAAGCCTTCGGCCGACGACGCGGGCGCCACGCCCGAAACCGTGAACGGTTGATTTGAGACACTCCATCCATCGCGGCGCAACTGGACTTGCGCCGCGATGGACCGGGCTTACAAGCCCATGGCGATGCAGTCCGATCGGCGCTCTTCGCCCACCCCCCGAACCCCCCGCCAGACCCTGAGCCTGGCACTGGCTCCCCGGCGACCCCGGGCCCGGGCCATCGTGGCGACGATCGCCGGTGCCGTGGCGGCCTGCGGCTTCCAGCCCTTCGCGCTATGGCCGCTGACGTTGATCGGCGTGGCCTGGCTGCTCGAACTCACGATGCGGGCGCGCACCGGCCGACAGGTCTTCGCGCTCGGCTGGTTCTTCGGCCTCGGCCACTTCACCCTCGCCAACAACTGGATCGCCACGGCCTTCACCTACCAGGCTGAGATGCCTGCGTGGTTGGGCATGATCGCGGTGGTGCTGCTCGCCCTGTACCTTGCGCTGTTCCCCGCCGCGGCGATCCTCGCGGCATGGCTAGTGGTGCGGCCCGACCGTGACGGCGCGGCGCCCCGGCGCTTCGGCGCGCTCCTTCTCGCATTCGCGGGCGCGTGGATCGTCACCGAGTGGACGCGCGGCTGGCTGTTCACGGGCTTCGCCTGGAATCCCATTGGCGTGGCGCTGCTGGGCGGGTTCGACAGCCGGGGCCTTGCTCTGCTGACGCAGTGGGTCGGGACTTACGGGCTCTCAGGCGTACTCCTCCTGCTGGCCGGACTGCCGGGTGTCTGCGCCAGAGCGGGGATGGGCACGAAGCGCCGTGCGGTGTGGGCTCTGCCGGTGGTCGTCATCGCCGCCGGACTGACGTGGGTCATGTACGCACCCGGCCCGCCGGCAACGCAGGGCGCGATTCCCTATACCCTCGTCCAGCCTGACCTGCGCCAAGAGGTCATCGACGATCCGCGTCACTTCGAGCCCAACTTCCGCAAGCTCGCCACGCTCTCGCTGCCGCTCCAGCCGGGTGACCGCAGGCTGGTGCTGTGGCCCGAGTCGGGGCTCGGCGACTTCCTGCGCGATGGCTATCCGGCCTACACTTACGCCGCCTATACCTACGCCGCCGACCCGCTCATTGCGCGCAAACGCATCGGCCGGGTGATCGGCCCCTACGGCCTCCTTCTGACCGGCGCGGTCGACCTCGTGATCGACCACGACGAGGAGGTCGCCGCGCGCAACTCCGTCACCGCGATCGACGGCGGCGGTGCCATCCTCGCGGGTTATTCCAAGGCCCACCTCGTGCCTTTCGGCGAGTATCTGCCGCTGCGCTGGGTGCTGGAGCCGCTCGGGGCCAGCCGCTTCGTCGCCGGCACGCTCGATTTCTGGCCGGGCCCGGGGCCGCGCACGATCGACTTCGGCCCTTATGGCGAGGCGGGCATTCAGATCTGCTACGAGATCGTCTTCAGCGGCCATGTCGTCGACCCCCACAACCGGCCCGACTACATCTTCAATCCCTCGAACGACGGCTGGTTCGGCGCCTGGGGCCCGCCCCAGCACCTTGCCCAGGCGCGGCTGCGGGCGATCGAGGAGGGGATGCCCGTCCTGCGCTCCACGACCACCGGTATCAGCGCGGTGGTCGACGCGGACGGCATCGTGCGGGCGTTCGTGCCCTGGCACAAGGCCGGGCGGCTCGATGGCCGCATCCCGCCGCCGCACGAGCCGACCCTGTTCGCGCGGCTCGGCAACCTGTTGCCGCTGGCGCTCGCCGCGCTGTTGCTTTTTTCAAGTCTTTGCGTGGTTGCACTGAACCGCCGGTGGAGCTAAACGGGGTCACATAAAGTTTCCTTTATATCCCAAGGTCTCTCATGCGCAGCAACTACGTCTTCACCTCCGAGAGCGTCTCGGAAGGTCATCCGGACAAGGTTTCCGACCAGATTTCCGACGCCATCGTCGATCTTTTCCTGTCCAAGGACCCCGAGGCGCGCGTCGCCTGCGAAACCCTGACGACGACGCAGCTCGTGGTCCTTGCGGGTGAAATCCGCTGCAAGGGCGTCTACGAAGACGGCAAATGGGCCGATGGCGCGCTCGATGAGATCGAGAATACCGTCCGCCAGGTCGTGAAGAAGATCGGCTACTGCCAGGACGGCTTCCACTGGGAGACCTTCGAGTTCATCAACCGCCTGCACGGGCAGTCCGCGCACATCGCGCAGGGCGTCGATGCCGACGGCAACAAGGACGAAGGCGCCGGCGACCAGGGCATCATGTTCGGTTACGCCTGCGACGAGACGCCCGACCTGATGCCGGCGACGCTCTACTACAGCCACAAGATCCTGCACCGCCTGGCCGACGACCGCCACTCGGGCGCGGCCCCGTTCCTCGAGCCCGACGCCAAGAGCCAGGTCACCCTGCGCTTCGAGGACGGCGTGCCGGTCGCCGCGACCGCGGTCGTCGTCTCGACCCAGCACCAGGCTGGCTACGACGAGGGCGAAAAGGAAGCCGAGCTCAAGGCCTACGTCCGCAAGGTCGTGACCGAAGTGCTGCCCGATGGCTTCGTCAACGGCGAGACGGTGTTCCACATCAACCCGACCGGCTCGTTCGAGATCGGCGGCCCTGACGGCGACGCCGGCCTCACCGGCCGCAAGATCATCGTCGACACTTACGGCGGCGCGGCTCCGCACGGCGGCGGCGCGTTCTCGGGCAAGGACCCCACGAAGGTTGACCGCTCGGCCGCCTACGTGACCCGCTACCTCGCCAAGAACGTGGTTGCCGCGGGCCTCGCCACGCGCTGCACGATCCAGGTGTCCTACGCGATCGGCGTGTCCGAGCCGCTGTCGCTCTATGTCGACACCCACGGCACCGGCACCGCCAAGGATGCCGACCTCGAAGTGGCGATCGCGCGCGTCGCGGCCGACACGCTGGGCGGCCTGACCCCGCGCGGCATCCGCGTCGGCCTCGGCCTCAACAAGCCGATCTACGCGAGCACCGCTGCCTACGGCCACTTCGGCCGCCAGCCCGAGGGCGACCTGTTCCCCTGGGAGCGGACCGACCTCGCCGACGCGCTCAAGGCGGCGCTGGCCTGACCTGATACTCCGTCGTCCCCGGGTTGCCCGGGGGCGACGGACGGTCATCGACCGAACCCGGATGCCTGTCGACCGGCGGCATCACTCCCCTTGCCATGATCGAAACAGGCGATAGCTTCGCCCGATCATCTCCGCGCTTTCCTGACGCGGACTGCAGGGGACTTATCCATGATCGAAACCGACCGCCGCGGCGCTCTCGGCCTTGCCGCCGTGCTTCCCCTCGCCTCGGCGATCCCGTCGTTGCTGGCGAATGCAGCACAGGCAGCCGAAACGGGGAGCGCCGCCGCCTGGGACCTGACAGAGCTATTCCCTGACCTCGCCGCCTGGGATGCGGCGCGCAAGGACGTGGTCGCCGCGCTGCCGCGCCTTGCCGGCTACAAGGGCACGCTGGGGCAGGGCGCGGGTGCGATGGTCAAGGCGCTGGAAGATATCTCGGCAGTGACGCTCAAGTTCATGCGCGTCTACGTCCACGCCTCGCTGCGCGCGGACGAGGACGTGCGGGTCTCCGCCAACCAGGAGCGTAATGCGCAGGTAGAGGACCTTTACGCCCAGTTCGGCGAGGCGACCGCCTGGACGAGCCCGGAAGTGCTGGCACTCGGCAAGGACAAGGTCGAGGGCTACATCGCCTCGAACGACACGCTGAAGCGCCGCTTCGCCTATTCGCTGCGCAAGACGCTGCGGCAGGCGGCGCATACGCTGGACACCAAGGGCGAGCAGATCCTGGCCGCCGTGTCCTCGCCGCTGTCGGGCCCGCAGACGATCCGCGAGCAGCTGTTCAGCTCCGACATTCCCTGGCCCACGGTCACGCTGTCCGACGGGCGCAGCCAGCGCCTCGACGCGCAGGGCTATACGCTGACCCGCGACGCGCCGAACCGGGATGACCGCAAGAAGGTCATGGACGCCTTCTTCGGGCAGATGGGCAAGTTCCAGAACTCGCTCGGCACGGCGATGGCGGCCAAGCTCAAGGGCGACGTCTTCGAGGCGCGGGCGCGCAGCTATCCCAGTTCGCTGGCGGCGGCGCTCTCTCCCGACAACGTGCCCGAGGGCGTCTACCGCACGCTGATCGCGGAGACCAACGCGGGCCTGCCGCAGCTGCACCGCTCGTTCCAGCTGCGGCGCAAGATGCTTAAGCTGCCGGACATCCACTACTACGACATCTACCCGCCGCTGGTGAGCCTGGAGCGCAAGTTCACGCTGACCGACATGCGCAACATCACCCTGAAAGCGGTCGAGCCGCTCGGGCCAGACTACGTCAAGCGGCTGGGCACGGCGACGGCGGCGAAGTGGATGGACCCGCTGCCGCGTCCCGGAAAGCGCGCGGGCGCCTACATGAACGGCGCCGCCTACGGGGTGCATCCGTACCTGCTGCTCAACCTCGGCGAGAACTACGAGGGGCTGTCGACTTACGCGCACGAGTGGGGTCATGCCATGCACACGCTGCTGGCCGATACCGCGCAGCCGTTCGAACTGTCGGACTACCCGATCTTCACCGCCGAGATCGCCTCGACCTGCAATGAGGTGCTGCTGACCGAGTACATGCTCGCGCAGGCGAAGACCAACGAGGAGAAGATCTACTACCTCGGCATGCGGCTGGAGGGTATGCGCGGCACCTTCTTCCGGCAGGCGATGTTCGCCGAGTTCGAGCTGAAGATGCACGAGATGGCGGAGGCCGGCGAGGGCCTGTCGGGCGAGAGCCTGACCAGGGTCTACCTCGACCTGCTGAAGCGCTACCACGGCCCGGACTTCGTCATCGACGAGCCCTACGCGGTGGAATGGGCCTATATCCCGCACTTCTACAGCCAGTTCTACGTCTACAAGTACGCCACCTCGATCGCGGCGGGGACGTGGTTCGCGCATTCGATCCTGAACGGCGGCAAGGCCGAGCGCGAACGCTACCTCGACGTGCTGCGCGCGGGCGGCTCGGCCGACCCGGTGGACATCATCAAGGCGTCCGGCCTCGACATGACCGGGCCCGAGCCATACCGCGGCCTGGTCGCGGACTTCGCTGCGACCATCGACCAGATCGAGAAGCTGATGGCTTGATGCGCAATCCGCCCCGTCGCCTGGCGGTGGGGAGGATCGGCTGCGATCAAGCGCTCGTTTTTGCGGGCTCCATCCCGTCGAGCGGCGTTTTGCGTCCCGGCCCGCCGCTGACGGCGACGGTCATCTCGCCGAGGCCCTCCATCCAGGCGTGCATGGTGTCGCCCGCCACCACCGGCCCGACCGAGCGCGGCGGGGTGCCTGAGAAGATCACGTCGCCGGGGTACAGCGTCATCACCGAGGCGGCGTGTTCCACGAGGTCGGCGATGCCCAGCACGAGGCGGCGGGTGCTGTCGACCTGCCGGTCCTCGCCATTGACCTTGAGCACGAAGTCGAGCGCGTCCGGGTCGGCGATCTCGTCGCGGGTGGTGAGCCAGGGGCCCATCACGCCGTAGGTGTCGAAGCTCTTGCCGAAGCTGGGAAATTCGCTGCCCTGCATCGTCATGTCGAGGCCGATGCAGTAGCCCGCGACGTAATCCAGTGCCTCGCTCGCAGGGATTTCGGTGCCCTGGCGGCCGATGACGATGGCGATCTCCATTTCGTGGAAGGTGGTGCGCTCGGGCCAGCGCAGGGTGACGCCGTCCGCCTCGCCGGCAGCGGCATTGGTCATCTTGAACAGCAGGCCGAGGCGGCGCGGGTGGCCGCCCATCGCCAGCACTTCCTCGAAATTGCCCGCGCCGCACAGGAACTTGCCCGGATTGGCGACGGGGTTGCGCAGCAGCACGTCGGCGACGGGGATGCCCGGCGCGTTGCCCGCGAGGTCCTCCATCAGCGGGCGCAGCGTTTCCAGGTTGGCGATGAACTGGTCGCCCGCCGGGTAGGGCCAGCGCACGTCGGGCAGGGTGTCGGTGACGGCGGTGACGTCATGCACCATGTCGCCGCGCACGACCCCCACGCGCACGGGCTCGTCGGGCCGTGTCTGGTAGCGGCAGATCTTCATGGCGGCGTCCTCTCCCGTCGTGTTTGGGAGAGCTAATCGCCCGCATGCCGCGCGGGCAAGCACCGCATGTCCACGGCGCCTGCCCCGGCGTCCAAGCCGTCCCCGGCGTCGCCGGGGACGAATAGGGATCAGGCCGGCTTGATGCCCATGCAGAGGTACTTCACCTCCATGTAGTCATCGAGGCCGTAGTGCGAACCCTCGCGCCCCAGCCCGGACTGCTTGACGCCGCCGAACGGGGCGACCTCGGTGGAGATGAGGCCAGTGTTGATGCCGACCATGCCCGCTTCCAGCCCCTCGGCCACGCGCCACACGCGGCTGAGGTCGCTGGCGTAGAAGTAGCTGGCGAGACCGAACTCGGTGTCGTTGGCCATGCGGATCGCCTCGGCCTCGTCGGTGAAGCGGATGACGCCCGCGAGCGGCCCGAAGGTTTCCTCCCGGGCGAGCTTCATGTCGGGCTTCACGCCGGAGATGACGGTGGGGTTGAAGAAGCTGCCGCCGCGCTCGTTGCGCTGCCCGCCCGCGAGCACGGTGGCCCCGCCGTCGACCGCGTCCTTGAGGTGCTCCTCGACCTTCTCGACCGCCTTTTCATCGATCAGCGGCCCGACGTCGGTGCCCTTGTCCATGCCGTAGCCCACGGTCATGGCGTTGACGCGTGCGGCGAGCTTGGTGACGAACTCGTCGTAGACGCCGTCCTGCACGTAGAAGCGATTGGTGCAGACGCAGGTCTGGCCGCCGTTGCGGAACTTGGAGATCATCGCGCCTTCGATGGCCGAATCCACGTCGGCGTCGTCGAACACCAGGAACGGCGCGTTGCCGCCGAGTTCCATCGAGCACTTCTTGATGGTCTCGGCACATTCGCGCAGCAGGTCGCGGCCGATCTCGGTCGAGCCGGTGAAGGTCAGCTTGGCGACCTTGGGGCTCGAGGTCAGGGCCGAGCCGATCTGGCCGGCGCTGCCGGTGACGACGTTCACGACGCCCTTGGGGATGCCCGCCATCTCGCACAGCTGAGCGATGGCCAGCGCCGAGTAAGGCGTGGCCGAGGCGGGCTTGATGACGATGGTGCAGCCCGCCGCCAGCGCCGGGCCGAGCTTGCGGGTGATCATCGCGTTGGGGAAGTTCCAGGGCGTGATCGCGGCGACGACGCCGACGCCCTGCTTGATGACGACGATGCGGCGGTCTGCCGCATGGCCGGGGATGACGTCGCCGTAGGCGCGCTTGCCCTCTTCGGCGAACCACTCGATGAAGCTGGCGCCGTAGGCGATCTCGCCGCGCCCTTCGGCGAGCGGCTTGCCCTGCTCGCGGGTGAGCAGTTCGCCGAGGTCGTCCTGGTGCTGCAGCATCAGTTCGTAGAGCTTGCGCATCAGCTTCGAGCGCTCGCCGGCGGTCTTGGCGCGCCAGGCGGGGAGGGCGGCCTCGGCGGCGTCGATCGCGCGGGCGGTTTCGTCTGCGCCCATCTTGGGAACCGTGCCGAGCACCGCGCCCGAGCCCGGATCGGTGACTTCGAACGTCGCGCCGGAATCGGCATCCACCCACTCGCCGTCGATGTAGCACTGCTGCTTCAGGAAGTCGGTGTAGGCCATGTGGTGCGGTTCCTCTGATGCCGGTGGCGAGTGGGGCGCATCGGAAGCACGCCCGCGAATGTCCCGGTTTGAATAGGCACGACCCCTAGCCCTGACAAGGCGCACCGATCTCCTCGCATAAGCGCGAGGTCGGGCGATTGACGCTTCTCCGCTGCTCGGTTAGTCTTGGTGTCGAATAATAATTCACAAATGCGAACTCTTTGGGAGAGATCGGCTTGGAATACGCAGGGTACATCGGCGGCGCCTTCGTGAAGGGCGAGGGCGAGCGCTTCGAGGTGCAGAATCCTTCCGACGAATCGGTGGTGGCCGAAGTGGTGGGCGTCTCCGCCGCGCAGGCCGACGCGGCGATCGGCGCGGCGCGGCAGGCGTTCGATTCGGGCGTCTGGTCGGGGCTGACGATGAAGGCGCGCGCCGCCGCGATGACCCGCTTCGGCGAGGCGATGCGCAAGCGCGCCGACTGGCTGAAGGAATGCGCGATCGACGAGGCCGGGTGTCCGGTCTCCTCCACGGTGATGGGCGCGCAGGTCCACGCGCCGCTGCGCATGACCGACGAGATCATCGACCTGTTCCTGCGCCTGCCCGAGCAGGAGGAGAATCCCCTGCCGATCCACGAACGGGTCAATCCCTACTTCGTGGTGCAGAGCCTCAAGCGCTGGTCGCCGCTGGGCGTGGTCTCGGCGATCTCGGCCTACAACGTGCCGTTCTACACCGCGTTCTGGAAGGTGGTGCCCGCGCTGATGGCGGGTGACACGGTGATCCTGCGGCCCAACCCGCTGACCCCGATCTCGTCGATGATCTTCGCGGCGGCGGCGGAGGAAGCGGGCCTGCCGCCGGGCGTCATGAACGTCATCGTCGAGCCTGGGCTTGCCGGCGGCCACGCCATGACCACCGACCCGCGCGTCGACATGGTCTCGTTCACGGGCTCGTGCACCGTCGGCGCCAAGGTGGCCGAGCAGGCGGCGCCCACGCTCAAGCGGCTGGTGCTGGAACTGGGCGGCAAGTCCGCGCAGATCTACCTGCCCGACGCGGTGGGCCGCGCGGCGTCGGCGGCGTATTCGGTCTGCACTTCGCACGCGGGGCAGGGCTGCGTGCTGGGCACCCGGGTGTTCGTGCCCGAGGAGAATAAGGCCGAAGTGCTCGACGGCATGGCCAAGGCGCTGTCGGCGGTGAAGATCGGCCCGGCCAGCGATCCCGCCACCCAGCTCGGCCCGGTCATCAGCGCCGCCCAGCGCGACCGCTGCGAGCATTTCACCAACGCCGCCGTCGCTGCGGGCGGGCGCGTGGTGTGCGGCGGCAAGCGGCCCGAGGGGCTGGACAAGGGCTTCTACTGGGAGCCCACCGTGCTCGACCTTCCCGACAACTCCAACCCCGCCGCGCAGGAGGAGATCTTCGGGCCGGTGGTGGGCGTGATCGGCTACCGCGACCTCGATCATGCGGTGGAGATGGCCAACGACAGCCGCTTCGGCCTGTCGGGCTGGGTCCACGGCGCGAACAAGGTCAAGGCGCTGGAAGTCGGCCTGAAGATCCGCAGCGGCGCGGTCAACATCAACGGCGCGGTGATGTCGAGCTACGCGAGCGGCGGCGGCATCAAGATGAGCGGTCAGGGCCGCGAGCGCGGGATCGACGGCCTGCGCGAGTTCCAGATGATCACCACGCTGAACATCGGCGGGTAGACAAAAACAACAGAGACGGGAGAGGGACGATGGACGGACTGGTTCAAGGCAAGGTGGCGCTGATCACCGGCGCGGGTTCGGGCGTGGGGCGCGCGGCGGTGCTGCTGTTCTGCGAGCACGGCGCCAGGGTCGTCGCCGCCGACATCAACGGTGCCAATGCCGAGGAAACCGCCGCGCTCGCCAAGGCGGCGGGCGGCGAGGCGATCGCAGTCACCTGCAACGTCGCCGACCCCGCCAGCGTCGATGCGGCGGTGGCGGGGTCGGTGGAGAGCTTCGGCCGCCTCGATATCATCTACAACAACGCCGGCATCACCATCAGCCCGGTCCCCGGCAAGGGGTTGCGCAGCCTCGTCGAGTGCGCGCCCGAGGAGATGAAGCGGGTCGAGGACGTCAACATCAACGGCGTCGTTTACGGCTGCCAGGCGGCGATCCGCCAGTTCGAGGCGCAAGGAGGCGGCGGGGTGATCGTCTCCACCGCCTCGGTCGCGGGGCTCATGGGCTATGGGGGCGTGCTCTACGGCGCGACCAAGGGCGCGGTGGTACAGCTCACCCGCGCGCTGGCGATCGAGGTCGCGGACAAGGGCATCCGCGTCAACGCGGTCTGCCCAGCCGGCATGCTCACCCACTATGCCGGCATGGACCCCGACAGCGAGCACCGCGGCCGTATCCTCGAAGGCATGGGCAAGGCGCATCCGCTGGGCAAGGCGATCGACCCGCGCGACACCGCCTCCGCCGCGCTGTTCCTGTGCTCGGACCTCGCGAGCAACATCACCGGCGTGAACCTGCCGGTCGATGGCGGGTTGTTCGCCGGCCGCAAGGCGGGAGGCTGACCATGGCGAGCTGCCCGATGCATGGCGGCAATTCCGCCGCCCTCGCCTCGCTGATGAGCGACAATCCGCGCTATGCCGAGATGTTCGACGTGGGCAAGGAGAGCGCGAACGCCGGCGTGGACGGCAACCGCGACTACACCGACGACATGAACGCGCTGCGCGATGCTGCCCCGGTCCACAAGGGCTCCTTGCGCGAACTGCTCGGCGTGCCCGAGATGGCGCATTCGATGGGCCCGCCGCGCGAGGCTATGACGTTCTTCTCGTACCGCGCCTGCGAGATTGGCTTTCGCGAGAACCTGCTGTTCTCGTCCGAGGGCTACAACGAGAGCCCTGGCGTGCGCACCATCGGGCCGACGATCCTCTCGATGGTCGGCAAGCCGCACAAGCGGTTGCGCTCGGCCGCGCAGCCGCTGTTCAAGCGGCCCAAGGTGATCGACTGGTGGAACAAGCGCTGGATCGAGGAGACCGTCGATGCCCTGCTCGACCGGCTGGTGGACGAGGAGACGACCGACCTCAATTCCCAGCTCTGCGCGCGCCTGCCGATGGCCACCGTCACCCGCGCGATCGGGCTTGAGGGCGAGGACGTCATCGAGTTCCGCTACCAGCTCAACCGCGCAACTTTCGGCGCGGCGAAGCTGACGCCTGCCGAAGCGGCCGAATCGCGCGCCTGGGTGGACAAGACCCTGCGCGACCTCATTGCGGAGAACACCCGCAATCCCGGCGACAATCTCATCACCGGCCTCATCGCCAGCGAGATCGTCGACGAGGAGGACGGCTTCAAGCGCAAGCTCACCGAGGACGAGATTTTCGGCTACTGCAAGCTGGCGATCTTCGCGGGCGGCGGCACCACATGGCGCCAGCTGGGCATCGCCATCGATGCGCTGATGAACCACCGCCATTTCTGGGACGCCTGCCGGGACGACCGCTCGCTTGTGGAACTGGCGGTCGAGGAATCGCTGCGCTGGCGCTGCACCGACCCGATGATGCCGCGCCTCTGCACCGCCGATGCGGAGGTGGAAGGCGTCGCCGTCCCCGAGGGCACCCGCGTGTTCCTGGCCTTCGGCGCCGCCAACCACGATCCCGCCGTGTTCGAGCGTCCGGGCGAATACGATATCTTCCGAAAGAAGCAGGCCAACATGGGCTTCGGCTTCGGCCCGCACCGGTGCCTGGGCATCGAGGTCGCGCGGCAGGAGATGATCGTCGCCATCAATGGCCTGCTCGACCGGTTCCCGAACATGACGCTCGATCCCTCGAAACCGAAGCCCGAATATCGGGGCCTCGAGCACCGGGGCATGACGGCGGTGACGGTGAAACTGAAATGAGCGAGACGATGAAACAGGTCGTGCTGGCGGCCTATGCCAAGGGCAATCCCAAGCCGTCCGACTTCCGCATCGAGGAGGTGCCGGTGCCTGTCGCCGGGGAGCGCGAGATCCTGCTCAGGACGCTGTGGCTGGCGGTCGATCCGCTGATCCGCTTCTCGCTCGACGAAAAGCTGCTTTCGGGCGCGACGCGGATGGAGCTGGGCGCGGTCATGGTCGGGCCGACGGTGTGCGAGGTCGCCGCCTCGAACCATCCCGACTATGCTGTGGGCGACGTGGTCGAGGGCCGCTCGGGCTGGCAGGAATACGCCGTCGTCGCGCCGGACCAGAGCGACTATCGCGGGCCCCCGCGCAAGGTCGATAGCTCGCTGGCGCCGGTCTCCACCGCGCTCGGCGCGCTGGGCGGGCCGGGACAGACCGCCTACGAGGGCATCGTCAACGTCGGCAAGGTCAAGGCGGGCGAGACCGTGGTGATCTCCGCTGCCGCAGGGGCAGTCGGCTCGATCGCCGGGCAGATCGTCAAGGTGCTGGGCGGCCGGGCGGTGGGCATCGCCGGGGGCGCGTCCAAGTGCGCGGCGCTGCTGGACCTCGGCTTCGATGCGGTGGCGGACTACAAGGCGCCGGACTTTGCGGACCAACTCAAGGCCGCGCTGCCCGATGGGGCGGAAGTCTACCTCGACAATGTCGGCGGCGACGTGACCCTGGCCGTGCTCCCCCACCTCAAGCGCGGCGCGCGGATGCCGATGTGCGGCTTCATCGCCTACTACGGAGTCGGCATGGAAGGGCCGGGCCCCGACCACCTCCCCGGCTTCTACCGCCAGATCATGGCCAAGGCGCTCGAGATCAAGGGATTCGCCGGGATCTTCGCCGGCAAGAAGGGGCTGGAGGACATCGCCGGGTGGATGAAGGACGGAAAAATCCGCTTTGCCGAGTCCGTCGTCGAGGGGCTGGACGCCGCGCCGCAGGCCTTTTCGAGCGTGTTCTCCGGTCATGACCACGTCGGCAAGCTGCTGGTGCGCGTCGCACCCGAGGCTTGATCCGGGGCGCAGGCCGGTTCAGCGTGGATCACATGCACAGCACCACTCTACCGCGCCCGCCGCGCAGCACCGCGAACCCTGCCCCTGCGCGCGTCGCCGGGTCGGTGCGGCGCACGACGAGCATCGACGTCTCGTGGCCGGACGGCGTCGAGGGCCAGCGCCTCTTCATCGGCGCGGCGCGCGACTTGTGGACCCCGGTCGCGGGCGAGGACGGGCTGACCCTCGCCGAGGCCCGCTTCGAAGTGCGCATGACCGAGGACAAGGCCATCACCGCGATCACCGCCGAGCCCGCGCCGGAGGGTCTCCAGCGCCTCGTCGGCGCGCGCGCGGGCGGACACCTGAGGATGCTGCTGCGCGAAGTGATGCCGGACCTCGCCGCGCGGGCGCATCCGCTCTACCTCGTGCTCGACGACCTCTCGGGCACCGCGCTGGTCAGCGCCTTCGCGTGGTCGCAGTGGTATCCCGACTGGGCCGAACGCCTGCGCCAGCGCCTCGGCGAGGAGCAGCATGCGCAGTTGATGGCGCAGCGCGTCAACGTGTGCTGGGGGCTGCAGGAGGGGAACAGCGGCGTGCAGCCGGGCGGCGTGCCCAAGGATGTCGCCAGTGCCGATGCCGGGGACGTGCGCAACCCGCTCGACCCGCAGGGCTGGCATGAGCTCTCGGACCGCGACGGCGCCGGTTTCCGCCGCGCCCGCCGCATCGACGTGACGCGGGATGAAGCCGCCGGGGTCATCCGCATCGACTCCGCCTTCCAGGACAGCGCCACCCGCCCCGAGGGCGGCCGCGTCGCCATCCATGAATACAACCTGCGCGCCGTCGCCGACATCGCCACCCTGGAAGTGCTGTCGATCGAGCCCGAGGCGCGCATCCTGCCGTTCTCCGAATGCCCCGGCGCCATCCACAACACCCAGCGCCTCGTCGGCCGCAATCTCGGAGAAATCCGCGAGGAGGTGCTGGCGCAGCTGCGCGGGCCGGAAGGCTGCACCCACCTCAACGACGCCCTGCGCGCGCTGGCAGACGTCCCCGAACTGGCGGCGCGGATCGCTTCCTAACGTCACCCCGACCTTCGCCGGGACGACGGATGGGCGATGCAACGTGCGCTCCCCCGCAACCCTGCTTGACCGCCGCAGTGCAAGCGCCCCGGCTCGCTTGCGCCGCCCCGCGCCACGTGGAAGGCCATGGCCAACAACCATGACCCCCGGGGAAAAGAGTGACCAAGTCGGTCGTCACGCTCGATGACAAGTACGTGCAAGGCGAAGGCCAGGTCATGCTCTCGGCGCTTCAGGGCGTGGTGCGCCTGCTGCTCGACCAGGCGCGGCGGGACAAGGCGGCGGGGCTGAACACAGCGGGCTACGTCACCGGCTACCGCGGCTCGCCGATCACCACGCTCGACGCGCAGCTCTGGGCGACCGAGAAGCTTCTCACCGCCCACGACATCCGCTTCGAGCCCGGCCTCAACGAGGAACTGGCCGCCACTTCGATGCGCGGCACCCAGCAACTCGGCTGGTACGGCAAGCCGCGCGTCGAGGGCGTCTTCGCGCTGTGGTACGCCAAGGGCGTCGGCGTCGAGCGCGCGGGCGAGGCGATCAAGGCGGCGAACTTCGAAGGCACCCACGCGAAAGGCGGCGCGCTGCTGCTCTGCGGTGACGACCATGCCGCCAAGTCCTCGCTCACCGCGCACCAGAGCGAGCACGTGCTGGTCACGGCGATGGTACCGGTGCTCTATCCCGCGACCACGGACGAGATTCTGACGATGGGCCAGCTCGCCTGGGCACTGTCACGCGCCAGCGGGCTCTATGTCGGGATCAAGGCGGTGACCGACACGCTCGACCTCACCACCACCGTGACTTTGCCGGGGCACACTTTCCCGATCCACACGCCCGAAGTTAACGGATCGCCAAACCTGCGCCTCGCCATGTCGGCGCTGGAGCAGGAGGCAGCGGTGATCGAGCAGCGCCTGCCGATCGTCCAGCGCTTCGCCGCGCTCAACCGCCCCGACCGGGTGAGCCACGAAGCCGCCGACCGCCGCCTGACCATCGTCAGCGCCGGCAAGGCGTGGCTCGACGTCTGCCAGGCGCTCGCCGACCTCGGCCTCGACGACGACGCCCGCCGCCGCGCGTTGGGCCTCCGCGTGGTGAAGCTGGGCCTCGTCTGGCCGCTCGACGTCGCCTTCGTGCGCGAGGCCTGCGGGCACAGCGCCGAACTGCTGGTGGTCGAGGAGAAACGCTCCTTCATCGAGGAACAGCTCGCCCGCCTGTTCTACGGCCGCGCCGACGCCCCGGTGCTGACCGGCAAGACCCTGCCCGACGGCACGCCGCTGCTGCGCGAAACAGGCGTCCTCGATCCCGCCACGGTGAGGCGCGTGATCGCCGCCCGCCTCGAAGCACTCGGCGTGCTCGACGACGAAACGCGCGCCCGCGACGCCGCGTTACGCGTGATCGAGGACGGCGCGACGGCTCTCCAGCGCACCGCGATCCGGCCCGCCTATTTCTGCTCGGGCTGCCCGCACAACACCTCGACGCTGGTGCCCGAGGGCAGCGCGGCGATGGGGGCGACCGGGTGCCACGGCCTCGCCCACTACATGCCCGAGCGCAATACGATGCAGACGGTGTCGATGGGGCAGGAGGGCATGCCCTGGGTGGCGGCGCAGAGCTTCGTCGATACGCCGCACATGTTCCAGAACCTCGGCGACGGCACCTACACCCACTCCGGCCTGCTGACGATCCGCGCGGCGGTGGCCGCGAAAAGCCGCGTGACATTCAAGATCCTATATAACGATGCCGTCGCGATGACCGGCGGCCAGCCTGCCGAGGGCGCGCTGACGCCGGAGCAGATCGTCCAGGAACTCGTCACCGAGGGCGTCTCGCCCGTCGTGCTGGTGAGCGAGGACCCCACCCGTTTTGCTGCGGCTGACCTGCCGCGCGGCACCCGCGTGCTGCACCGCGACCACCTCGACGAAGTGCAGCGGGAGCTTCGCGACGTTACCGGCACCTCGGCGATCGTCTACGAGCAGACCTGCGCCAACGAGAAGCGGCGGCGGCGCAAGAAGGGCGCCATGCCCGACCCCGACAAGCGGCTCTGGATCAACCCGGCGGTCTGCGAGGGCTGCGGCGACTGTTCGGTGCAGTCGAACTGCCTCTCGGTGGTGCCGATCGAGACCGAACTGGGGCGCAAGCGGGCGATTGACCAGTCGACCTGCAACAAGGACTATTCTTGCGTGAAGGGCTTCTGCCCGAGCTTCGTCGAAGTCTCCGGCGCCCCGCTCGCCAAGCGGGCGATGGACGATGCGGCGCTCGCGGAGAAGGTGGCCTTGCTGCCGGTCCCGCCGGTGCTGCAGGCGCGGACCTGCGCGCTGGCGGTGGCGGGGATCGGCGGCACCGGGGTGCTGACGGTCGGCGCGATCCTCGCGATGGCCGCGCATCTCGAGGGCAAGGCGACGAAGATCCTTGACCAGACCGGCATGGCGCAGAAGGGCGGCGCGGTGACCAGCCATATCCGCATCGGCCCGGATACCGCCGCCATCCCCTCGGCGCGGCTGGGGGCGGGGCAGGCCGATGTGCTGATCGCCTGCGACCTCGTCGTCGCCTCCGGCCCCGAAGTGCTGGCGCTCGCCCGCTCGGACACGCGCGTGCTCGCGAACGAGGACGTGGTGCCCACCGGCGAATTCCAGCGCAACCGCAACCTCGACCTTACTGCCAGCCGCTTCCTGTCGGCGATGGGCAAGCGCGTCGATCCGGCCCACGTCTCCTCGCTGCGGGCAGGGGCATTGGCGAGCCGCCTGCTGGGCGACACGATCTTCACCAACCTGATGATGCTGGGCTTCGCGGCGCAGAAGGGGCTGCTGCCGGTGGCGCTGGCCTCAATCGAAGAGGCAGTGCGGCTGAACGGCGTCGCTGTGCGCGCCAACCTCGCGGCATTTGCGGTCGGCAGGCTGGCGGCGGCAGGCGCGGACGACCTCTTCGCGCTGGCCGACACTTCGGCCGCGCCGCCCGCCGGACCGCAGGGCTATGCTGCGCTGGTGGAGCATCGCACCCGCCTGCTCACCGACTACCAGAACGAGGGATATGCCGCACAATACCGCAGCTTCCTGGCCGCCATCGAGGCTACCCTGGCAGCGCGGGGCATCGCCGACCTAGAGCCCCTCATGACGCAGGTCGCGCGCGGTCTCGCCAAGCTCATGGCCTACAAGGACGAGTACGAAGTCGCCCGCCTCTACGCCGCGCCCGCCTTCCGCGCCGGGCTGACGGACACCTTCGCGGGCAGTCCGAAGCTGAAGATCCACCTCGCCCCGCCGCTGCTTGCCTTCCGCAAGGATGCGCGCACCGGCAGGCCGCGCAAGATCGCGTTCGGCGGCTGGATATTCCCGGTGTTCTCGGTACTGGCGAAGCTGAAGGTCCTGCGCGGCACGCCGCTCGACCCGTTCGGCTACACGGCCGAACGGCGTATGGAGCGCGGCCTCGTCGGCGAATACCGCGCGCTGGTCGAGGAGGTCGCGGCCGTGGTCATGCCCGGCACGATGGACACCGCCGTCGAACTCGCCGCCAGTGTCGACCTCGTGTCGGGTTACGGTTCGGTCAAGGACGCGGGCGTCGCCGCCTACCGCGCGCGGGTTGCGGACCTGCGGGGCAGGCTTTCGACCTCGCCCACGCCCACCGAGCGGGTGCCCGAACCGGCCTGACGGTCGATCACCTCTTCGATCGCGGCGCGCATCTGGGTGTAGAAGCCCGAAAGCCGCTCGAACCGGTCGGCGACCGCGCCGTCGACCCCGCGATCACGCTGGTTGGTGAACATCCGCACCTGCCGGTCCAGCAGCTCGGCCTTGGCCACGAACGGTCCACTGAAGTCCTCGGGCACCGAATAGTAGATGCGCCGGCTGCCCGGCTCGCCCTGCCGGCGGGCGTTGCCGCAATGCTCGAGCGTGCGCGCGGCGACGCTGGCGTTGCTTTTGCTCATGCCGAGGTCGGCGGCGATCTCGTCGAGCGTGGCGGCCGACTCGCGCAGCAGCAGGTAGGCGTAGATGCGTCCGACCGGCCGCGCCCAGCCCCAGGGCGCCATCAACATCGCCATGGCGTCGAGAAAGGCCTCGTCCTGTTCAGAGAGCTTGATATTCGTCATATTCTGGATTTACTGAATTTGATCGTGGGACGCCAGCGGAAAAGCTGGGGCGGGATGGAGAGCCTGAAGCATGGACGACCTGGAATTCAACCGCCGCTACGGTCCCTGGGCGCTGATCGCCGGGGCGTCGGAAGGCACCGGCGCCTCCTTCGCCCGCCAGCTGGCCGCCAAGGGGCTCAACCTGATTCTCGTCGCCCGGCGTGAAGGGCCGCTCGACGCGTTGGCCGAGGAACTGCGCGCCGGCAGCGGCGTCGAATGCGTGACCGCCTCGATCGACCTCGCCGGCGACGATGCCGCGCAGCAATTGCTGGCGGCGGCGGGCGGGCGCGAGGTCGGACTGCTGATCCTCAACGCCGGCGCCGATCCGAACGGGGCGATGTTCCTCGACAACGAGGTCGCCAACTGGGACGCGCTGGTCATGCGCAACGTGATGACGACCATGCGCGCGCTCCACGCCTTCGCCGCACCGATGCGGGCGCGCGGGCGCGGCGGGCTCATCGTGGTGGGCTCGGGCGCCTGTTACGGCGGGCTCCCCGGCATCAACGTCTACGCCGCGACCAAGGCCTTCGACCTCGTGCTGAGCGAAGCACTTTGGGCCGAGCTTGAGCCCCACGGCGTCGATGTGCTGAGCTTCGTGCTCGGCCGCACCGACACCCCGGCGCACCGCGAACTGATGGAAGCGCGCGGCATGGCGATCCCGGACGGCCTTGCCGATGCCGACGACGTCGCCCGCCTCGGCCTCGAACGCCTGCCGCACGGCCCGGTCTGCAACTGGGGTGAGGCCGACGACGAGGCGATTATGTCCGCTTCCTCCGCCGCCGATCGCCGGGCCCGCATCCGCCAGATTTCCGCGATCGCCGCTTCCTACGCCAAGAAAGGCTGATCCGATGACCGACAGCTTCGAGCAGATCGCCGCCAAGCACGCGATCACCGAACAAATCTACCGCTACTGCCGCAGCGTCGACCGACTCGACGTGCCGCTCGGCCACTCGGTGTTCCACCCTGAGGCGACGGCGGACTATGGCCCCACCGGTTATCGCGGCACCGGGCCCGGCGCGATCGACTGGGTCTGCGAGGCACACCGCGGCCTCATCGCCCATTCGCACCAGGTCTCGAACATCAACATCGTCCTCCATAGCGAGGAGAGCGCCGGCAGCGAGGCCTACGTCACCGCCACCCTGCGCATGGAGCGCGAGGGGAAGATGATGCACATGGAAATCTGGGCGCGGTACTGCGACCGCTGGTCGCGCCGCGACGGCGCGTGGCGCATCGACCACCGCGACACCGTGATCGATTACGATTCGATCCGCGAGGTTACGCCGATGAACCGCCACGAATGGACGCGCCGAGATCCGCAGGACCCGTCCTACAAAGCTTTGGGAGCTGCGTGATGAAGGACTTCAAGGTTTCCGTCTCGTTCGACATGCGCTCGCCCGATTGGGCGACGCCGACGCACGAGCTCTACCGCGCCGCCATCGAGATGGCGGCGTTCGTCGACGAGATCGGCGCAGACCAGATCGGACTGATGCAGCACCACGGCTCGGACGATGGCTACCTGCCGCAGCCCTTCGCGCTGGCGGGCGGCATGGCGGCGGTGACCAAGCGCATCCGCTTTCTGCTGGGCGCGGTGATCCTGCCGCTGCACGATCCGCTCGAACTCGCCGAGCAGATCGCGGTGGTCGACAACATGTCGAACGGGCGTCTCGGGGTCATCTTCGGCGCGGGCTATGTGCCCTATGAATTCGCGATGTTCCGCAAGTCGCTCAAGGACCGCGCCAAGCTCATGGACGAGGGGCTGGAAGTGATCCTGCGCGCGCTCAAGGGCGAGCGGTTCGAGCACGGCGAAGGCGAGGCGGCGCGCCCGATCTTCGTGCGCCCGCTGCCGGTGCAGGAGCCCGAGGACATCATCCTCGTCGGCGGCGGCGTCCCCGCTTCGGCGAAGCGCGCGGCGAAGTTCGGGGTCGGCTTCGGGCCGATGAAAGGCGACCTCGTCGACATCTACCTCGCCGAATGCGAGCGCCTCGGCCACCGGCCGCGCCAGTACTTCCGCCCGCGTCCCGGCATGCCGATGGCGGTGCACTTGTGCGAGGACCCCGACCAGGGCTGGGACGCCATCGCCCCTCACGCCGTCCACGTCATCACCGAATACGCCAAGTGGGCGGCGGCCGAGGGCGACGGCTCCAACTCGCCGTTCAAAGGCCTGACCGACCCCGCCGTGCTGCGCCACGCGGGCATGTTCGTCGCCTGGACGCCGCAGATGCTGCTCGACAAGGTTAAGGAACTCGAAGGCGGCAACATCGGCTTCCAGCCGCTGCTCGGCGGCCTGTCGCCCGAAGAAGGCTGGAAGAGCCTCAGGCTATTGGAGCAAACGATGCCCGCGCTGCGCGAGGCAATCGCAGCATGAAGGCCGCCTGCATCGAGAACGGCGAGGTCCATGTCCGCGAATTCGCCGACCCGGAGCCGGGCAAGGGGCAGGCGCTGGTGCGCACCCACTCCTGCGGATTGTGCGCCTCCGACGCGCATTTCCTGACCGGCGGGCAACACATCATCGACCTGTCGCGCAAGATGGGCGGGCCTTATGCCGCGCTCGACTATACGCGCGCCTTCGTGCCGGGCCACGAATATGTCGGCGAAGTGCTGGACTATGGCGTCGGCAGCCGCCGCCCGGTGGCGACGGGGCGGCGGGTCACTTCGGTGCCGATCATGCGGCAGGGCGGTGCCCACGCGGTCGTCGGCTTCAGCCACGACTGCCCCGGTGGCTGCGGCGAACTCATGCTGCTCGACGAGGATTTCCTGCTCGAGATCCCGGACGGGCTGCCCGACGACCACGCGGCGCTGATCGAGCCGCTCGCGGTCGGCCTCGAACACGCGCGGCGGGGGCGGCCCGACAAGGACGACGTGGCGCTGGTGCTCGGTTGCGGCGCCATCGGCCTCGGCGTGATCGCAGGCCTGGCGCTGGCGGGGGTGGCCCCGATCGTCGCGGCCGACTTCCACGCCGACCGCCGCGAACTGGCGCTCAGGATGGGGACCCACATCGCCATCGACCCGCGCGAGACCGACCCCTACGGCCCGCTCCCCGACCTCGGCGGCAAGCGCGTCAACCTGATCTACGAGAACGTCGGCCTGCCCGGCATGCTGCAGCGGATCATCGAGAGCGCGCCGTTCGACGGGCGCATCGTAATGGGCGGCTACTGCATGGAGCCCGAGCCGCTCTACGTCTTCGCTGCGCAGAACAAACGCCTCAACATCCAGTTCGCCGGCGGCGAGGAACCGCAGGACATGGACCTCGCCATGCGCAGCATCGCCGATGGGCGCATCGACGTGACGCCGTGGCTCGGCGGGCGGATCGGGCTGGGTGCGGTGGCCGGGGCGATCGCCAACCTGTCGGCGCCGGGGACGCCGGTGCGCACGGTGGTGGATCCTCGGCTGCTGTAGGGGGGAGGGTAAGACCTGGGGCCATGGGGCCAGGCCCCTCCGACCGCCGCCGCAGGTCTCCCGTCGCCCGCCCTGATTCAAATCTTTCCCGCCCGCCGCCAACGACGGGCTTTTCATTTCCTCGCGCCCTCGCTAACCGCGCTTTCCCATGGACTATATCAGCACCCGCGGCAGCGCACCGGCGCTCGACTTCGAAGGCGCGACGCTCGCCGGGCTCGCATCGGACGGCGGACTCTATGTCCCGCGCGAATGGCCCCGCTTCTCGGCAGACGAGATCGCAGGCTTCGCGGGCTTGCCTTATGCCGAGCTGGCCGCGAAGGTCATGGCGCCGTTCGTGGCGGGAAGCCTCAGCGAAGAGCGCCTGCTCGAACTGACCACGCAGGCTTACGGCCGCTTCGCGCACGACGCCGTCACGCCGCTCAGGCAGCTCGACGAGCAGCAGTGGCTGCTGGAGCTGTTTCACGGCCCGACGCTGGCGTTCAAGGACGTGGCCCTGCAGCTCCTGGGCCTGCTGTTCGAGGAGTTCCTCGGCCGCTCGGACCGCAACCTGACGATCGTCGGCGCGACTTCGGGCGATACCGGCTCGGCGGCGATCGATGCGGTGGCGGGCCGCGCCAAGGTGGATATCTTCATGCTCCACCCACAGGGCCGCGTCTCGGACGTCCAGCGCCGGCAGATGACCACGGTGCTGGCCCCCAACGTCCACAACATCGCGCTGGAGCACGCCAACTTCGACGACGCGCAGGCGATCGTGAAGCGCGTGTTCAACGATAAGGGCATGACCGACCGTTTCTCCATCGGCGCGGTGAACTCGATCAACTGGGCGCGCCTGATGGCCCAGGTGGTCTACTACTTCGCCGCGGGCCTCCAGCTAGGCGCGCCGCATCGCAAGATCGCGTTCTCGGTTCCGACCGGCAACTTCGGCGACGTCTTCGCCGGTTATGTGGCCGCGCAGATGGGCCTGCCGATCGAGAAGCTGATCGTCGCCACCAACGTCAACGACATCCTCCACCGCGCGCTGGCCGACGGCGACTACTCGCAGGGCACCGTAACGCCGACCGCCGCACCCTCGATGGACATCCAGGTCTCGTCCAACTTCGAACGCCTGCTGTTCGACCTCGGCGGCCGTGACGGCGAGGCGCTGGCCGCTCAGATGGCCGGGTTCGAGAGCACCAAGGCGATGCAGCTCACCAATGCCCAGCGCGAAGGCGCCTCGGCGCTGTTCACCTCGGCCCGCGCCGATGCGGACGAGATGGCTTCCACCATCCGCTGGGCCTGGGAAAGCTGCGGCGAGCTGATCGACCCGCACACCGCCTGCGGCCTTTTCGCCGCACGCAGCGCAGGGATCGAGCCGGGCACCCCGGTCGTCACCCTGGCGACCGCGCATCCGGCCAAGTTCCCCGAGGCGGTCGAGCGCGCCACCGGCCACCGCCCGAGCCTTCCCACCCGCGTCGGCGACCTGTTCGAGCGCGAAGAGAAGTGCGAGACGCTTCCCGGCACTTTCGAGGCCGTCACCGAATACGTGGCGCAGCACGCCAGCCCCAGGGTCTGATGGCTACGCTCTCTCCCCAGCCCCTGATCCTCGCGGGCGAGGGCTGGGCGGACTACGGGCTCGTCGATTCGGGCCATGGCCGCAAGCTCGAGCGCTACGGAGACTATCGCTTCGTGCGCCCCGAACCGCAGGCCATGTGGAGCCCGCGTATCGCCGGCGGTGAGTGGGATGCCCACGGCGAGTTCGTCCCCGGCTCCGACGAGGACGGCGGCGGCAGGTGGCAGTTCGACAAGGCAGTGCCGCCGGGCGGCTGGCCGCTCGCGTGGAACGAGGTCAAGTTCACCGCGCAGTGCACCCCCTTCCGCCACCTCGGCTTCTTCCCCGACATGGCACCGGTGTGGAACTGGATGCGCGGGATGCTGGCCGGCCGCGAGGATGCCAGCACCCTCAACCTGTTCGGCTACACCGGAGTGGGTACGCTGGCGCTTTCGGCGCACGGCCCGGTGACGCACGTCGATGCCTCCAAGAAGTCCGTGGCACAGGCGCGCGAGAATGCTGCCCTGGCGGGTCTTCAGGACCGTCCGGTGCGCTGGATGATCGACGACGCCGCCAAGTTCGCCGCACGCGAAGTGCGCCGCGAGAAGCGCTACGACGGCATCATCCTCGACCCCCCGAAGTTCGGGCGCGGTCCCACCGGCGAGACCTGGCGGCTGGAGGAGAACCTTCCGGGCCTGCTCGCCGACTGCCGCAAGCTGCTCGACGCCGACAGCCGCTTCCTGTTCCTCACCGTCTACGCCGTGCGCATGTCGTCGCTGGCTCTGGCGGGACTGATGGAAGAACTGTTCACCGATCTGCCCGGCGTCATCGAGCACGGCGACCTTGCCGTTCGCGAAGATGAGCAGAGCCGCCTCCTTCCCACCGCGATATTCGCGCGCTGGTCGAATCCCGAGTAAGGCGCGCCATGGCCGATTCGCTGATCCTTGAAATTGCCGACTTCGAGCAGGATGTCCTGACCGGCATCTACTCCGAAGAGACGGGCAAGCCGCAGCCGCTGCGCTTCACCATCACGGTGCGGCTGACACCGGCCGACCACTACGCGCCCGACACGCCGCTGACCGCCAGCAAGAACTACATGGACCTCAAGTTCGCCGCCTCCGAGGCGCTGCCGGTGGGGCTTCATTTCAAGCTGATCGAGGCGGTCGCCGACCACATCTGCGAAACGCTGTTCCTGCAGGACGAGCGGGTCGAGGCGGTCACGGTCAAGATCGTCAAGCTGGCGCTCACCGAGGCCAACGAGCAGATCGGGATGACCTTGTCGCGGGATCGCCGCCGGTGACGGAACTGCTGCACCTCGGGCCGCTCTCGGAAGACGCGCTCGAGGCCGCGGCCGATTTCCATGCCCGGTTGCTGCCCTCGGTCGTGGCCACGCTGCTGGGCGGCGCCGACCCGCTGACGCTCGTGTTCCTGCCCGCCGGCCACGATCACCGCGCCTGGCGCCTCGCCGTGGTGCAGGGCCTCGCCCGCCGTTTCGCCCCCTCGCGCATCAACGCGGTGGAGTCGGGCGAGGCCGATGCCACCGCCGCCGCCTCGCGCTGGCTTGACGGTGCAGGAGGCGTGACCGGTCAATTGCTGCCGCTGGATGGAACTGGCGCGGGCGGAGTGCTATATCCTCCCCGATGACATCGCCAGCGCCCCTCGTCGACCAGTTCCAGCGCAGGATCACGTACTTGCGCCTGTCGGTCACCGACCGCTGCGACTTGCGCTGCGCCTACTGCATGCCCGAGCGCATGACCTTCCTGCCCAAGAAGGACGTGCTGACCCTCGACGAGATGCACGATCTCGCGCTCGGCTTCATCGCGCGGGGCATCACCAAAATCCGGCTGACCGGCGGCGAACCGCTGGTGCGCCGCGATATGATCGAACTGGTCCAGGCGCTTGGCCGCCGCATCGGCGCCGATGACGGACGCGGACATCTCGAGGAACTGACCCTCACCACCAACGGCACTCGCCTGTCCGAGTTCGCCGAGCCGCTTTACGCCGCGGGCGTGCGGCGGATCAACGTCTCGCTCGACACGCTCGACCGCGATGGCTTCGCGAAGCTCACCCGCCGCGATTCGCTGCCGCAGGTGCTCGAAGGGCTGGCGGCGGCCAAGGCGGCGGGCCTCAAGGTCAAGCTCAACACGGTCGCGCTCAAGGGCATCAACGAGCACGAGATCGCCGACCTCATCGCCTGGGCGCACGGCCAGGGGTTCGAGGCCACGCTGATCGAGGTCATGCCGCTCGGCGAGGTCGAGGAAGACCGCATCGACCACTACCTGCCGCTCGTCGCGGTGCAGGACGACCTCGCGCGGCGCTGGACGATGACGCCCAGCGGTCACCGCACCGGCGGTCCCGCGCGCTACTGGGACGTGGCTGAAACCGGCGGCCGGCTCGGCCTTATCACCCCGCTCACCAACAACTTCTGCGAAGGCTGCAACCGCATCCGCGTCACCGCGACCGGCCAGCTCTACGCCTGCCTAGGCGGCAGCGAGCAGGTCGACCTGCGCGCCGCGCTGCGTTCGGACGATCCGGAAACGGCACTGACCGAAGCGCTCGACCTCGCCATGCGCATCAAGCCCGCGCGCCACAACTTCGCTATCGACCAGCGGGGCGCGGCTCCGGCCCTGCCGCGCCACATGTCGATGACCGGCGGCTGACGATGGCGGCGAGGCTGGTGTTCCTGGGCCGGCTCGAGGAGCTGGCGGGAAGCGGCGGTGCGGATTTCGCGCTAGACGCTCCTCTGGATTGGACGGCACTGGTGGCGCGGCTTTCTGACGAATACTCCCCAGAACTGGCCGACCTGATCTCCAGCGACCGTGTGAAAGTCGCCCTCAACGGCGCGCTCGTGGCCGACAAGCAGGGCATCATGCTCTCCAACGGAGACGAGATCGCGTTCCTTCCCCCCGTTTCGGGCGGCTGACATGTCCGACGTGCGCCTGCTCGCCGCCCCGTTCGACCCGGCGGAGGAACTGCGCGCCTTCACCGCGGCGCATATCGTGGCCGGCGGGATCGTCAGTTTCCTGGGCCAGGTCCGCGAGGGCGGCGGGGTAGAGGCGCTGGAACTCAAGCACTACGATCCGCTCACCCTGCCCGCGATGCAGGATCTCGCGGTGCGGGTGCGGGATCGCTGGGTGCTCGACGGGCTGCTGGTGATCCACCGCAGCGGCGTGATGGCGGTGGGCGAGCCGATCGTCCTGGTCGCCGCAGCCGCGCGTCACCGCCGCGACGCCTTCGCCGCCGCCGACTTCGCGATGGACCACCTCAAGAGCGAATCGTGGTTCTGG
The DNA here is from genome assembly GCF_000281975.1 of Novosphingobium sp. AP12. Lineage (GTDB taxonomy): Bacteria > Pseudomonadota > Alphaproteobacteria > Sphingomonadales > Sphingomonadaceae > Novosphingobium. Next base: position 45,352 of record NZ_AKKE01000126.1, read on the forward strand.
AAGCGCGAGAAGGTCGCCGGCGAATGGCGTTGGATCGAACCGCGCGCGCAGGACTTCGAGGACATCGGCCGCTGGTAGTGCGCCAAATCCCGCGCATCCAACGCCAATCAACGAATATACTGCCACCGTCGCAAGGGGGGCGGGGCTTTTCGTCCGTCCTTCAGGCTTTGAGGCGCGTCGAAAGCTCGGCGATGACCTTGTCCTGTGCATCGAGCAGGGCAGCCACTTGCGAGCGAGCGCCGCCGATAGCCGTGGCGCTCGGCGATTCGTCCAGCGGCGCGGTGCTGCGGGCCTCGGCGTAAAGCAGGTCGAGTTCGGCAAGCGCGCCCATGCCGCTGGAGCGGCTCGATTCGAGCTTCGCGAGCGCGACGCTTGCCGCGCTCCACGAATCGCTGCCTTCGCTCCCAGCTGCCGCTACGGCGCGCTGGGCTGCGGTGCGGTTGGTCTGGAACTGCCGGTCCGCCGCCTCCGCCACGTTCACTAGCCCCTTTAGCTTCGTGACGAGGTCCGCGCTGGCGGGTGGCAGAGCCGGGACGGCAGGCGCCTCGTCCGCGGCGGGCGTACCCGAGCCCCCGACTCTCTCGACATCGCGCACGGCGAGCGAGGGATAGGAGCCGGATGTGGAACAGGCTGCCATGCCGAAAGGGAGCAGCAGGGCGAGGAAACGGGCTTTCGCGCGGGTCATGTTGCTGCCATAGCATGGTCGCGCGGTAGCGGGAGGCCCTTTCGTCGCCATTCGACCGGGAACTGGCCGCCGACGGGGCTAGTCCTTGTTGACACGAATCGGTCCATCCACTAACGGCACCCTCTCTTTCCGGCACCCCGCGCCAAGCGGGGCGGTCGGCGCGTCGCCCGAAAGGCTCATGGTTCCTCGGAACCAGAGCGGCCGGGGCAGTTCTGTTTCGGCTCGTTTCGGGCACATTGATATTAGGTAAGGGCACCATGTTCGCAGTTGTGCGCACGGGCGGCAAGCAATACCGGGTTGCCGCCGGAGACAAGATCGCGGTCGAGAAGCTGGCTGGTGAAGCCGGTGACAAGATCACCCTGGGTGACATTCTTCTGGCCGGCAAGGACGGCGAGGTCGCGGACATCGCTAACCTCACGGTTGCTGCCGAGATCATCGCGCAGGCCAAGAGCGAGAAGGTCGTGGTGTTCAAGAAGCGCCGCCGTCACAACTACCGTCGCAAGAACGGCCACCGCCAGCAGCTCACGCTGCTGCGCATCGTGTCCGTCGGCTGACCCAGATTTCGGAGTAACCAGAAATGGCACATAAGAAAGCAGGCGGTTCGTCGCGTAACGGTCGCGACTCCGCTGGCCGCCGTCTCGGCGTGAAGAAGTTCGGCGGTCAGGAAGTGATCGGCGGCAACATCATCATCCGCCAGCGCGGCACTCGCGTATACCCCGGCGTGAACGTGGGTATGGGCAAGGACCACACCCTGTTCGCGACCGCCGAAGGGCGCGTGCGCTTCCACGACGGCAAGCAGGGCCGCAAGTACGTGTCGGTCGACGCGCAGCTCGCGGAAGCCGCCGAGTAATCGGATGGTCTTGCATAGGGCCATCCTGACGGGATGGCCCCCGCCACGCTCCTGAGCGTGGCAGAACGAGGGAGAGGGCCATAAAGCCCGTCTCCCTTTTTCCGTTTCTCCCTCTGCCGCCTGTTTCGCGCGATGTTGCGTTCGATTGCAGGCATTTGCGTAATCGCACTGTCACGTCCGCCCGTTAACGGGCCGGCGGGGCGGATGGAGAGACGACGATGTTCATTCGCAGCGAAAGGCTGTTCCTGCGCCCCGGCTGGTCCGAGGACTGGGAGGAACTGCTCACCCTGATCGCCGACGAGGCGATCGTTCACAACCTTGCCAATGTGCCCTGGCCCTACACGGCCGAGGACGCGCACACCTTCATCGCCATGGCGCAGGACCGTCTGCTGCCTCGCTTCCTCATCACCGTGCCGGGGGCTGGAGGCGCGCGCCTGATCGGCGGGTGCGGCCTGTCGCTGCTCGATGGCGAGGTGAACCTGGGCTACTGGATCGCCCCCGGCGAATGGGGCCGCGGGTTCGGCACCGAGGCGGCACGCGCGGTGCTGGGCCTCGCCCATGCGCTGGGCCACCGCCGCGTGGTCGCCAGCCACTACATCGACAACGCGGCTTCGGGCCGGGTGCTCGAGAAAGTGGGCTTTCGGCGGACCGGCCGCGTGGTCGAGCGCTTCAGCAAGGGGCGCGGCTTCGCCAGCCCCTCGCGCGAGTACGAGGTGCTGTTCGAATCGTCCGGCGATTCGCCCGGCGACTGTGACGGCGACGACGCCATGAACCGCCGACGCGCGGCCTGACGAAGACCGGACACGCGACTGCGTGATTCGGAAGGCAGGCCGCTTCTTAGAGGACTACCCCTAGGGGCGCTCTTACCCTGCGTTAATCGGGTCCTGTCAGGTATTTATCGCGTGCCGCATTCGGCATGCAGCAAACTTCGTGCATTGGCAGAAGCTTGTGTGCATGATCCCCGTACAAATACGACGGAGAACCATGGAATGTTCGTCCGCACGGAGAGACTGTTTCTGAGGCCCGCCTGGCCTGAAGACCTGGACGATCTCGTCGAGGTGCTCGGGGAGGAGGATATCCAGCGCAATGTCGGGGTGGCGCCGCTGCCCCGGACGGCAAAGGATGTGCGCGCCTATCTCGACCGCCCGCGCGACCCCCGCCTGCCCCACTTCTTCATGTACCTGCGCGCACCGGGCGGCCCCCAGCTCGTCGGCGGCATTGGCCTTGGCCGGTACGACGAGGACGTGGAGGTCGGCTACTGGATCGCAGCGCGGCACCGGGGCCGGGGCTTTGCCGGGGAGGCGCTGCGGGCACTGATCGGACAGGCGCGGACGCTCGGACACACCCGAATCGTCGCCAGTCACTTCGCGGACAGCCCGGGCACGCACCAGGTGCTCGAAAGCGCGGGCTTCCGCGATACCGGGCAGGTGAAGTCGCGCTACAGCGCGTCGCGGGCGATGGAATACGCGGTGCGGATCTACGTCGCCGACCTCGAACGCCGCGCCAGCCCGAGGATGGACACTTCCGACAGCGCGATGAGCGAGTCGAGCGCGGCCTGACCGCTACGCCGGCAACCAGTGCGGCGCCACGTCCGGGGTAATGTCCTCGATCCGCAGGTGATCGACCGCGAATCTCAGCTCGGGATAGGCGGCGCGTCGGCGCTTTTCGTCCGAGCGGGCGAGGGGGACGACCACCAGCCGGCGGTTGACCTTGGCGCGCCAGTTCATCCGCGCGGTGTTTTCCTGCCCGACGTAGCAGCCCTTGGTGAAGCTGACGCCGTTCAGCTCGGCAGCGTTGCATTCCAGCCAGAGCGTCTCACCGTCACCCAGTTCGGCGCGGCCTTCGGGCACGCCTTGCGCCAGCCGGTGCGCACGCCAGGCAGCGTCTGCGCCGGTTTCTGCTTCCTCGGGGTCGGTCTCGTCGATGGGGGCGACCCAGCGCTCGCCCAATGCGTGCAGGCGCGGATCGGGAGCGGCGCCATCGCCGGTATGGGGACGCCAGTGGACCGCGAGACGGTCGTCGCGGACGATGTCGATCGCCTTGCGCAGCCGGTACATCGACAGGCGCTTCACCAGCGCGTCGGCGACTTCGGCCTCGCAGTCGATCAGCAACCCAACGCCTGCGGGCCAGACGATGAAGTCGAACAGCGCCTTGCCTTGCGGCGTCAGCAGCGCGGCCCAGACCGGCAGCGCCTTGGCGACGTCCGAGGTCACGAGGCCCTGGAGGAAATCGACGACGTCTTCGGACGAATCGGGACGGGGGGAAAGCCGGATGAGGGCGCGGTCGAACAGGCGGGTTGCGGTCATGGCCCCTAAGTGGGGCGAATCGCGGATCGGCTCAAGTGTTCGTCGGGCACTTCGCCAGTCGTTCGCGCATCTCGTCCAGCACCCAGAGCGCGGCGGGGCCGGGCGGCGTGTCCTTGCGCCATAGCGCGACCAGCGCGTAGTCGATCACCGTCCGCTCGGGCAGCTGCAGTTCGACCAGCGCCCCCGATTCGATGTCGCCCGTGACGACATGGCGCGGCATCGAGCCCCAGCCGATCCCCTCCTTGAGCAGCGCATGCTTGGCGCCGAGGTCCGCCAGACGCCACGAGCGCGGGCTGAACACCGAGAAATCGCGCCCGTCGGTCAGCGGCGAGCGGTCCGTCAGCACCAGCTGCAGGTGCTTGCGCGCTTCACCCGGCGCGATCTTGCCGGCGCGGGCGAGCGGGTGGTCGGGCGCGGCGACGGCCACCAGTTCCACCGAACCGATGATCTCGCGCTCGATGTCGGCAAGGTCGACGATGTCGGGACCGGCGATGGCGAGCGTCGCGCGGCCTTCCAGCACCAGTGCTGCCACGGCGCCCAGCGCTTCGACGTTGAGGCGCAGCGGGACGGTGGGGAAACGCACCTGGAAGTCGCGCAGCAGGCGGGCGAGGACGTGGCCGGGGACCATGACGTCGATCGCCAGCGAGAGTTCGGCTTCCAGCCCCTGCCTCAGGCTTCGCACCTTGGCGAGTAGGGCGTCGACGTCGTCCGAGATCGCGTGGGCCTCGGATAGCAGGGCGCGGCCTTCGTCGGTCAGGACCGGACGGCGCGAGCCCTCACGGTCGAACAGGCGCACGTCGAGCTGGGCCTCGAGCTGGGCGATGGCGTAGCTGACCACCGAGATCGCCCGGCCCAGCTTGCGCGCGGCGGCATTGAAACTACCCTCCTCGACCACGGCCAGGAAGCAGCGCAGGTGATCGAGACTGGGGGCAACGAGATCGACCATTCAGGTTTTCCGAATAACTTTGTCGATTTTATCGCAATTATGCGATCGGCTTGCAAGCCATAGATAGGGCGCAACAGGTCAACCCGACCTCACCAATTCGAGGAACCAGCCATGATCGAACTCCGCCCCTTCGACAGCCTCGGCGCCGCCAACCACGGATGGCTCGACGCTCACCACCACTTCTCGTTCGGTGGCTACCATGACCCGGCGCGCACCAACTGGGGCCGCCTGCGCGTGTGGAACGACGACACGATCGCCGCCCAGACCGGCTTCCCGCCCCATGCGCACAACGACATGGAAATCATCACCTACGTCCGCAAGGGCGCGATCACCCACCGCGACAGCCTGGGCAACACCGGCCGCACCGAGGCCGGTGACGTGCAGGTCATGAGCGCGGGCACCGGCATCCAGCACTCGGAATACAACCTCGAGGACGAGGACACCACGCTGTTCCAGATCTGGATCATGCCCGACCGCCGCGGCGAGAAGCCGCAGTGGGATGCGCGCCCCTTCCCCAAGGGCGACCGCACCGGCCGCTTCGTCACCCTGGCGAGCGGTATCGCGGGCGACGACGATGCGCTGCCGATCAATGCCGAGGCCCGCGTTCTGGGCGCCACGGTCAAGGCGGGCGAGACGGTGACGTATGAAACCGCGCCGGGCCGCCATTCCTACCTCGTTCCCGCCAAGGGCCGGATCAGGGTGGGCGACGTGGAAGCCGGCGCCCGCGACGGCGTGGCCATCACCGGGCTCGACACGATTTCCGTGACCGCGCTCGAGGATGCCGAACTGGTCCTCGTCGACGCGGCCTGACATACGAGCGGCGGGCGATTCGCAAGGGTCGCCCGCCTGCTTGCGCAATTCCTCCCAAACCTGAGCAGAGCTCAGCGTGTGCAGATAAGGACAGTTTTCGATGACCGGACGCATTGCCAACCCCAAGATCGAGAAGCTCATCGTCGATCGCTGGAGCCCCCGCGCCTTCGATGGCAGCGAGATCCCGCAGGAGGACCTCGACACCATCCTCGAAGCGGCCGGCTGGGCGCCTTCCGCCTACAACGTGCAGCCCTGGACCTTCCTCTACGCGCGCCGCGGCGATGCGAGCTGGGACCTGTTCCTCTCGCAGCTGATCGACTTCAACCAGAGCTGGGCAAAGGACGCCTCGGCGCTCGTGTTCGTCGTCTCGGACAAGTACATGCGATCGGACAAGGGCAACTCGGACAACCACAGCCACAGCTTCGATGCCGGTGCGGCCTGGGCGCTGGCCGCCCTTCAGGCGCAGGCGCTGGGCTACCACACCCACGGCATGACCGGCCTGAAGTTCGGCGAGGCCGAGGCCGCGCTGGGCATCCCCGAGGATTACCGCCTCGAAGCCGGCTTCACCATCGGCAAGCAGGGCGACAGGGCCTCGCTGCCCGACTTCCTGCAGGAGCGCGAAGTCGCCAGCACCCGCAAGCCGCTCGCCGAGATCGCCAAGGCGGGCAAGTTCGCCTGATCCAGCCGCTCGGCTGTTGGTACATCTGGCCCGGTCTCTCGCAGGAGAGGCCGGGCCGTTTGCTGAGCGGGCCACGAAATCGCCTTTATTGCATGGCCAACTGCCGGCTCTTTCCGCCGCTCGCGAGGCCGCCATGCCGATCGCCGACCTGCCGTCCCCGCCGCCGCCCGCGATCGAGGCTGCCGCATTCGACCTCGCGCAGATGCCCTCCGGCGAGGATGGGGTCGACTTTCGCGCGGTAAGGCGCCGCTGCCCCGAGGGTCGCCCGGGCGAGATCGTGGTCTGCGCCACGAACCCCGAAAAGGAGCGCGTGCGGCCGCTGCCGGATGCTTATGCGGTGGAAGGGGGCCTGCCGCGCGCGGAGCTGGGCCTTGGTGAAAACGCCACCCTCGACCTGCATGTCGACCAGAACGTGCTGCCCGGCGCGGTGAGCAACCGCGTCATGGTGGGCGCGAAGATCAAGTTCTGAACCGTCTCCAAAGCGGTCCTTGTCGGCCGCGAGGCAAGCCTTGGCTCGTCATGGCGCGCGCTCTCGGCCATAGCGCCGTCAGTTTGCAGGACAGGTTGGAAGGCATGGCGCCAGCTTCATCGACACACGAGCATTGGCGTACCCGCGCGATCGGCCATCTTGGCTGGGCGCGCGGCGCGGTGGGTGCAGGCATCGGCATCGCGCTGGCGGGCCTCGCGACATGGCTGGCGCTCGGACTCACGCCGGGCGGGCGCAGCGATGTGCTGCCGTTCCTCGTCGCGCCGCTCGGCGCATCGGCGGTGCTGGTGTTCTGCGTGCCCGCGAGCCCGCTGGCGCAGCCGTGGGCGGTGATCGGCGGGGACCTGCTCTCCGCCGCCGTGGGGCTCATCGCCGGGCACCTCATCGGCGATCCGTGGGCGGCGGGGAGCCTTGCCGTTGGCACTGCGATCGCGGTCATGTCGCTGGCGCGTTGCCTGCACCCGCCGGGCGGGGCCTGCGCGCTGCTCTGCGCGCTCGGGGCGAGCGGCAAGGTACCCTGGGACTGGACCTGGATGGCGCCGATAGCCGCCAACGTCATGCTGCTCTGCGCGGTGGGCTGGCTCTACAACAACCTGACCGGCCACCCCTGGCCGCACCGCCCGCCGCGCGTACCGCACCCGCCGGTCGCCGCGCCGCCCTACACCCGCGAGGACATCGTGGCCGTGCTGGACGACTGGAACGAAGTGCTGGACGTCGACGTCGACGACCTCGACGCCTTCGTGCAGGCGCTTCTGCGCCGGGGCGGGCGGGGCTAGGGACGACCGAACTGCCTTCCCGCCTTGAAAGGGCGCGCCCACGGGCCTAGGTCGTCGGGCATCCTTCCCGAACCGCCAGAAAGGCCCCTCGCGATGAGCGCACCCGCACCCGAACTCGTCCTTTCCGGCGGCACCGTCCACACTCCCAGCGGTCCCGTGATCGCCGACGTCGCGGTGCGCGACGGCAGGATCGTGGGCGTAGGCTCATACCCCGACGCCGGACGGCGGATCGACTGCACCAGTCTCGATGTGCTGCCCGGCGTGATCGACAGCCAGGTCCACTTCCGCGAGCCTGGCCTCGAGCACAAGGAAGACCTGGAAACCGGCAGCCGCGCGGCAGTGATGGGCGGGATCACCGCGGTGTTCGAGATGCCGAACACCAACCCCAACACCGACACCGTGATGCGCGTCCACGACAAGCTGGAGCGCGCGCATCACCGCATGCACTGCGACCACGCGTTCTACGTCGGCGCCACCGCCGACAACGCGGTCGAACTCGCCGAGCTGGAGCGCATTCCCGGCACCGCAGGCGTAAAGATCTTCATGGGCGCCTCGACCGGCAGCCTCTTGGTGGCCGAGGACGACCAGCTCGCCCGCGTGCTCGCCCACGGTCGCCGCCGCGTCGCCATCCATGCCGAGGACGAGGCGCGGATGAATGCGCGCAAGGACTTCCGCGTGGAAGGCGACCCCTCAAGCCACCCCGTCTGGCGCGACGACGAAAGCGCGATGCTGGCGACCAAACGCATCCTGCGTCTCGCCCGCGAGGCGAAGCGTCCGATCCACATCCTCCACGTCACTACGCCTGCGGAGCTGGAACTGATTGCCCAGCACCGCGACATCGCGACCTGCGAAGTGACCCCCCAGCACCTGACGCTGGCGGCCGAGGAAGCCTATCCCAGGATCGGCACGTTCGCGCAGATGAACCCGCCGATCCGCTCGGCCGCGCACCGTGACGGGCTGTGGCACTGGCTGCGCCAGGGCGTGCCCGACGTGCTCGGCTCCGACCATGCGCCGCACACGCGCGAGGAGAAGGCCAAGACCTATCCCGCCAGCCCTTCGGGGATGCCGGGCGTGCAGACGCTGCTGCCGCTGATGCTCGATCATGTCGCCAAGGGGCGCCTGACGCTGGAGCGGCTGATCGACATGACCTCGGCCGGCGTGCAGCGCGTGTTCGGCCTTGTCGGCAAGGGCCGCATCGCGGCGGGCTACGACGCCGACTTCACGGTGGTCGACCGCAAGGGACGCTTCACCGTCACCGAGGACTGGAACCAGAGCCGATGCGGCTGGTCGCCCTTCACCGGAATAGAACTCGAAGGCCGCGTCGTCGGCACCATCGTGCGCGGGCATACCGCGATGTGGGAAGGCCAGCTCGCCAACGAGGCAGTGGGCGAGCCGCTGCGCTTCGCCGGGGCGCTCTGAAACGAGGACCGTCCCCGGCGCGGCCGGGGACGCCGCCTCAGGCCGCCTTGCGCCGCGACAGGATATCCCAGCAGAACACTGCGATCGCGGTCCAGATGAACAGGAAGCAGACCAGCTGGATCGGCCGCAGCGGCTCGCCGAAGACGAAGACGCTGAGGAAGAACAGCCCGGTCGGCGTCACGAACTGGATGAAGCCCAGCACCGAGAAGTCGAGCCGCCGCGCCGCGCTGGCGAACAGCATCAGCGGGATCGCCGTCAACGGCCCGGCGCAGGCCAGCAGCAGGTCGAGCCTCAGCGAACTGCCCATCGCCAGTCCCTGAGGGCTTGCCGCCTGCCATGCCAGCAGGCCGAGGCCCGGCACCAGCAGGACGAGGGTCTCCACCGTCAGCCCAGGCAGCGCGTCCACCGGCGCCAGCTTGCGCACGAGGCCGTAGCCCGCGAAGCTGAATGCCATGACGAGGCTGATCCACAGCGTCTCCAGCGCGCCCTGCGCCAGCAGCGCCACGCCGATCGCGGCAAGGCCCACCGCGATCCACTGCCGCCGGGTCAGCTTCTCATGGAGGAAGACCGTGGCGGCCAGCACGTTGACCAGCGGGTTGATGTAATAGCCGAGGCTGGCCGCGAGGACGTGCCCGTCCATGACCGCGATGACGTAAATCAACCAGTTGGCGCCGATCAGCAGCCCGCTCAGCGCCAGTGCGCCCAGGATGCGCGGGGTCGTCAGCGCGGCTTTCAGCGCCGCGCCCTGCCGGAACAGCAGGACCATCGCGAGACAGAACGGCAGCGTGAACAGCAGCCGCCAGACCACCACCTCGAACGGTGCCACTTCGTGCAGCAGCGCGAAGTAGAGCGGGAACAGCGACCATACCGCGTACGCGCCCAGCGCCTGCGGCAGGCCGGCGATCGTGCGGGTTTGGCGGGGCATGGTCTCGGGCATGGACGTGTCTCTGCGGGCGGCAGCGCCCGGAAGGTGGCCTTTAGGGGCGCGTTCGAATGCGAACAACCGCTCGCACCATCGCCGCAGCGCCTTCGGCTCGTCGCAAAATCGAATTCTGACAGCGGCGTTGCGGATTGTTCAGAATAACCGGCCTAAAGATGAATGCAGACAGCGGATCGACTGAGATGGCCGGTTCGCCCTCACTTCGAGAGGAGAGATGTAATGCACGCATTCTTCAAGGCTTCCGCCATCGCCGCCGCTGCCGCCAGCCTCGCAACCGCGATGCCCGCGACTGCTGCGATCGCGGCTTACAACCCGGCCGCCAGCTTCACCGCTCCGGGCGAGCAGGTTTCCGACTATGGCCGCCAGCGTTATTCGAACGAGGATCGCCGCCGCGGCTACGGCAATTACGACCGCTATGATCGCCGCGACGACCGCCGCGATTATCGCAACAACGCCCGCTCGTGGCGCGGGAACGATGGCCGCTACTACTGCCGCAAGTCGAACGGCACCACCGGCCTCCTGATCGGCGGCGCAGCGGGTGCCCTGCTGGGCCGCGGCATCGACACCCGCGGCGACCGCGCCACCGGCACCCTGCTCGGTGCGGCTGCCGGCGCGCTGCTGGGCCGCGAGGTCGATCGCGGCGGCTCGAACAACTGCCGCTAAAGCGCTCCTGAGCTCAGTTTCCCCGAGCGAACGGCGACGCAACGGGAAACCGTCCGGGCCCCATGTGCCCGGGCGGGGAGGGCGTCCGCTTCACGCGGGCGCCCTCTTCGCGTGCGTAATGCCGGCGGGTGCGACCTTCCCGAAATGGGACGCGGAGCACAGGCGGCTGGCACTCAACGGGTTTTTCGCGTTTTCCTCCGACATGCAACGATGTGGCCCGCCTGTGGCCGGACGAAGGAATGCGCCGATGAAGACCCCCGCCCGTCTCGCCGTAATCGGTCTCGCCGGAACGCTGCTGCTCGCCGGCTGCGATTCGAACAAGGGCGCGCCGGACCCGGTCGAGACCGATCCCGCGCTCAGCGGCGCGCTCGGCGACCAGATCATGGTCGATCCCGAGATGGCGGGCGAGCAGGGTGCGGCGGTCGCCCCGAACGGCGGGCAGATCACCATCCCCCCGCAGGACCGCACGCCCGAAGCGATCGCGGCGGCGAAGAAGCAGGCCGCGCAGATGGTCGGCGGATCGCTCAAGCCGGCCCCGGCCCCCGCGCAGGGCGGCGCCAACGCACTGGCCGCGAGCGCGGCGACGGCGGCTCAGGTGGCGCAAGGCTCGAAGGCCGCCAGCGCCGATTGCTCGGCCAAGGTCCAGTATTCGAACACCTGGGCGGCCAAGCTCCCCGCCGAACTGCCGGTCTATCCGCGCGGCGCGGTGCAGGAAGCGGCGGGCATCGACGGCAATGGCTGCGCGCTGCGCGTCGTCAACTTCGCGACGCCGGTGAGCGTGGGTGACGTCATCAGCTTCTATTACACCAAGGCGGCCGCCGCCGGTTACGGCGCCGAATACAAGCTTGACGGCGGCGACCATGTGCTCGGCGGGCGCAAGGGCGGCAAGGCCTACGTGGTCTATGCGCGCAAGCTGGCGAGCGGGCTGACCGAAGTCGATCTGGTGGCAAGCGGGAACTAAGGGCGCCCGCTCAGTTCAATCCCACCCCTATCACTGCGCGCGGCTGTTCCATCTCGCCCGAGGCGACGGGGTAGGCGCAGTAGTCCGCCGCATAGTAGCCTGTAGGCCGGTGATTGCCTGAGAGGCCGACGCCGCCCATCGGCGCGGAGTGGCTCGGGCCCACGGTGGCGCGGTTCCAGTTGACGATCCCGGCGCGCACGTTGGCCCAGAAGCGGTTGTATTCCTGCGGTGTGCCCCCCACCAGCGCGGCGGCGAGGCCGTAGCGGGTGGCGTTGGCCTCTGCGATCGCCTCGTCAAAGTCGGAGACGCGGATCACCTGGAGGATCGGGCCGAACAGTTCGACATCGGGGCGGTCCTTCATGGCGGTCACGTCGATGATCGCGGGGCTGAGGAACGGCAGCGTATCGTGCACGCGCACCAGATGCTTGATCGCCTTCCCGCCGTGGCTGAGGAGGTAGAGGAAGCTCTCGGTCAGCCCGTCGGCGGCGGCATTGTCGATCACCGGGCCCATGAACGGGGCGGGCTCGTCGAACGGCGCGCCGACGATTACGCGGTCCGCCAGCGCCTTCACCTCGCTCATCACCGCGTCGTACATCGTGTCACGCACGAACAGCCGGCGCGCGGCGGTGCAGCGCTGGCCGGCAGTGGCAAAGGCGGACTGGACGATGAGCGCCGCAGCGTCGGTCAGCTTGGGCGTGTCCCAGACCACCATCGCGTTGTTGCCGCCCATTTCCAGCGCGACCATCTTGTCGGGCCGCGCGGCGAGGCGGCGGTTGATGGCGATGCCGGTGCTGGCCGAGCCGGTGAACAGCACCCCGTCCACGCCCTCGTGCGCGACGAAGGCAGAGCCCTCGGCCGGGCCCCCGGGGGCGAACTGCATGACGGCGGCGGAGATTCCCGCCCGGTGGAAGCACCGCGCCAGCACTTCGCCCGAAGCCGGAGCGCGCTCGCTCGGCTTGAAGATCACCGCATTGCCCGCGATCAGCGCGGGCACGATGTGGGCATTGGCGAGATGCGCGGGGTAGTTGAAGGGGCTGAGCACCACCAGCACGCCGTGCGGCTTGTGGCGGACCGCCATCGTTCCCTGCAGCGCCGAATCGAGCTTCCGCTGGGCGGTGCGCTCCGCATACGAGCGGATCGAGACCTCAACTTTGCCGATCACCGCGTCCACTTCGGCGCGCGCTTCCCACAAGGGCTTGCCCACTTCGCGGGCGATCGTGGTGGCCAGTTTCTCGGCGTCCTTGCGCACTTCATTGGCGAAGCGGCGCATCAGTTCCATGCGGGTGGAGAGCGGCTGCGCGGCCCAGGCGGGCCACGCGCGGCGCGCGCGCGACACGGTCTCGTCGACGTCGGCCACGGGCCCACGCCAGACTTCCGCGCCGGTGGCGGGCTCCCACGAGATGACTTCGGCCTTGCTCACGTTCCTCTCGGGTCCCTGTCCGCGATGTGTCCCGCTGGCCGGTGGGGGCGGGCCTGCGCCCGTGTCCATGACTGAACCGTTCATCGCGGCCAATGATCCGTTAACTGTAATGTGTCGAGATTTCACGACCTTGGCACAGGTATTCCTACCGTGGTGCTAACGGGCCGACATTCGTCACGCGCCGGCACGGCCTTGCCCCGCCGGTGCGGGCGCGGGGCCGAGGTTTGCGCCGAGCCGGCGAATTGCCGCCACCTTGGCGTGGAGTTCGGTCCAGTCGTCGTCGGTGTCGATCGCGGACCAGATGCGCTCGACCTCGTCGACGAGAACGCCGGGAGGGGCGTCCTCGCGCCAGAGCGGATCGTCGGTCTGGGCGGAAGGCTCGTAGCCGCGCAGGATCGCGCCGAAGTCGCCGTCGCCCGGATTACGGCCCGAGCGGTGGTCGAAGAAGAACTGCTCGGGCGCCGCGCCGCTGGCGACCATGCTGGCCTCGGCCGCCTGGATCAGCGCGGTGTCGGCCTCGGCCCCGCGCGATTCCACGCCGAGGCGCCAAGTGAAACGGCGGGCCATGGCCTCCTGGTACAGCGGCCCGAAGCGGTCGAGGGCGGCGACCAGCGGCGCGGTTTCAGCAAGCTGGCGGAGCGCCACCGCGAGCTGGCCGCAGTTCCACAGCAGCGCCTCGGGCTGGCGGCCGAAGGCGTAGAGGCCGGAGTGGTCGAAATAGGCGGCGGTGAAGCGCGGGTCCCAGCGCGGCAGCCAGCGCCACGGGCCATAGTCGAAGCTCTCGCCCGAAATGTTCATGTTGTCGGTGTTGAGCACGCCGTGGACGAAGCCCGCGACCATCCACGAGGCGGCAAGGTCCGCCAGCCGCTCGACCACCTGGTGCAGCAGGATGACAGCCGGCTCGTCCCGTCCGGGCACGTCTTCGGGCGGCAGGCTGCCGGGGTAGGTTTCGAGGCTGTAGGCGACCAGCGCTGCCAGATGGTCCTTCTCCTCCAGTACCGCGAGCCGCTGGAAGCTGCCGATGCGGATGTGCCCGTGCGAGAGGCGCACCATCACCGCCGAGCGGGTAGGCGAGGGCTCGTCGCCGCGCCACAGCGCCTCGCCGGTCTCGATCACCGAGAAGGTCTTGCTGGTATGGACGCCCAGCGCCTCGAGCATTTCGGTGGCGAGGATCTCGCGCACCGCGCCTTTCAGCGTCAGCCGGCCGTCGCCGTCGCGGCTCCACGGGGTCTGGCCCGAACCCTTGGTGCCGAGGTCGAGCAGGCGATCCTGCGCGTCTCGCATCTGCGCGAACAGAAACCCGCGCCCGTCGCCGAGGTCGGGGTTGTAGTTGCGGAACTGGTGGCCGTGATAACGCAGTGCCAGCGGCTGGGGCAGGTTGCCCGGAAGCGGTTCGAAACGGCCGAAGTGAGCGGTCCACTGCGCATCGTCGAGAGTGTCGAGACCCACGGCGGCTGCCCAGCGGTCGTTGCGGAAGCGCAGTTCGGTCTTCGGGAAGTCGGCGGGGTGGACCGGGTCGGCGACCCATCCTGCGATCGCCTCGATGCGCGGGTCGGGGCGGTAGGGCGCGGCTTGCGGTTCGCTGTGCATCAGGCGATAGTGGGGCCCCGGTGCCCGCCGATCAAGCGCGGCGGTTTTCTTTGTTTTTTAGCGTTTGAAGGGTAGCCGCTCGGGCATGAAGGTTTTCGAAGATCGCTTCTGGACGAGCCGCGACGGTCTCAAGCTGCACTTCCGCGATTATGCCGGGCCCGAAGGGGGCGGCGGGCGGCTGCCGGTGCTCTGCCTCCACGGACTGACCCGCAACGCCCGCGACTTCGATGTGCTGGCGCCCCGCCTCGCCGCGACGCACCGCGTCATCTGCCCCGACCTGCGCGGCCGCGGCGACAGCGAATATGCCCGCGATTCGGCGACCTACACTCCCATGCAATATTGCGACGACGTGCTGGCGCTGCTGGAGCAGGAAGGCGTCGACCGCTTCGTCGCGATCGGCACCTCGCTCGGCGGGCTGATGACGATGGGCCTCGCCACCGTCATCCCCGAGCGGATCGCGGGCGCGGTGATCAACGACGTCGGGCCATGGCTCGAACCGATGGGTCTCGCGCGGATCAAGGACTACGTCGGGCAGGGCCGTTCCTTCGCGACCTGGGTCCACGCCGCGCGCGGGCTCGAGGATACGCAAGGCGCCGCCCACCCCGGCCACACTCTCGACTTCTGGATCGGCATGGCCAAGCGGCTGATGACGGTCGCCGGCAACGGGCGCGTGGTGTTCGACTACGACATGAAGATCGCCGAGCCGTTCCTTGCCCTCGATGTGGACGACCAGCCCGACCTATGGCCTGCCTGGGACGCTTTAGGTGCGGCCAAGGTCACGGTCGTGCGCGGTGCGAGATCGGACCTTCTTTCGGCGGCGACGCTTGATGAAATGGTGCGCCGCATCCCCTCCACCGAAGCGCTGACGCTCCCCGATGTGGGCCACGCGCCGACCCTGGACGAGCCCGAATCGGTGGCCGCGATCGAGCGTCTGCTGGCCCGGGTCGATGGGGGGCTTGGCTGAACTTGCGGGTTCTCCACCTCCATTCCAGCTTCTCCGCAGGCGGCAAGGAACTGCGCGCCGCGCGGTTGATGAACGTCTTCGGCGCCGGGATTGAGCACACCGTCGTCTCCGCCCAGCCCGGGGCGTTCGGGGCGAAAGTGGCGCTGGATCCGGCGCTGAAGGTTGAATTTCCCGAGGATTTCCCAAGCCTCCAAGGCCGTCCCACCCCTCTGCGATTGCTGCGGATCGCCTGGGCCATGCGGGGGTTCGACCTCGTCCTGACCTACAACTGGGGCGCGATGGACGCCGTTCTCGCCCACCGCCTCTACGCCCGCCTGCTGCGCCTGCCGCCTCTGGTCCACCACGAGGACGGCTTCAACGAGGACGAGGCGAGCGGCCTGAAGCCGAGGCGTAACCTGTTCCGCCGCCTCGCCCTGGCGCGGGCCTCGGCGCTGGTGGTACCGTCCCGCCGGCTGGAGGGCATCGCGCTGCGAGCCTGGAAGCAGCCGCGCCGCCGGGTTCGCCTCATCATCAACGGCATCCCCGTCGCCGCCTATCGTGAGCCTCCGCCGGCTGATGCTATCCCCGGCCTCGCCAAGGCGCCGGGCGAGAAGTGGGTCGGCACTCTCGCGGGGCTGCGCGCCGTCAAGAACCTGCCCAGTCTTGTGCGTGCCTTCGCCGGCCTCCCGCCCGAATGGCGACTGGTGATCCTGGGCGAAGGCCCCGAACGCGCCGCCATCGAGGCGCAGGCCAAGACCTGCGGTATCGCCGACCGGGTCTACCTCCCTGGCTTCGTTCCCGACCCGTCGCGCGCGGTCGGGCTGTTCGACTTCTTCGCGCTTTCCTCCGACAGCGAGCAGTTCCCCATCTCTGTAGTCGAGGCCATGGCGGCGGGCCTAGCGGTCGCCTCCCCGGCGGTCGGCGACGTCGCCGCGATGGTATCGGGGGAAAACCGCAGCTACGTCACGCCCCCTGGTGACGAGGCGGCGCTCGCCTGGGCGATGTCCGAACTGGCGGGAGACGAGGCCCTGCGCGCCGCCGTAGGTGAGGCCAACCGCGCATGCGCCGAGGCGCAATACGACGAGGACGCGATGATTAGCGCCTATGCCGCGGTCTATGGCACCGCTATGGGCCAATCTCGTTTCCCCTGAGCGAATCTCCGTTCAGCGGCGCTTCACGCCGGGACATGCACCGACATCCCCGTTGAAAAGCCCTGTCCATTCGCTAAACACCCCCGCACCATCCCGATTTTTCCGCAGAAAGCGCCCGAATCTTGGCTCTGCCTCCCGACAACTCCACCCCTTCGACCGTGCGTGACGCCGCCCAGCGCGAGGTCTTCCTGCGCGAAGTCGACGAAGCCGTCCGCCAGGACCAGCTCGAAGGCTTCATGAGCCGCTACGGCAAGGCGCTGCTGGCTGTCATCGTCATCGGCCTGCTGGCTTTCGCCGGCTGGATCTACTGGGATCACCGCCAGACCAAGGCGCGCGAGGAGCGGGCCGAGGCTTACGTGCAAGCGCTCGACAGCCTCCAGTCGGAGAACCTCGACGCCGCGAAGGCGAAGCTGGCGCCGATCGCCGCCGCTTCGGGCTCGGACGCCAACGTCACCTCGGCGCGCCTGCTGCTCGGCGGGATCGCCTTGCGCCAGGAACGCAAAGCCGACGCGCTCAAGCTGTTCCGCCAGGTCTCTGCGGACACCAGCGCCCCGCAGCCGATGCGCGACCTCGCCAGCGTGCGCGAAATCGGTGCCGATTTCGATGCAATGAAGCCGCAGGACGTGGTCGATCGCCTCAAGCCGCTCGCGGTGCCGGGCAACGCATGGTTCGGCGTCGCGGGCGAGATGGTGGGCATGGCCTACCTCAAGCTGGGCAAGCAGGACCAGGCCGGTCCGCTGTTCGCGGCCATCGCCAAGGACGAGAAGGTCGAGCAGGGCCTGCGCAGCCGCGCGCGCCAGCTCGCTGCCGTTCTGGGCGTCGATGCGGTCGACGATGTCGTCGACGAAAAGGGCGAGCCGCTGAACAAGCCGGCCGCCAAGGTGTCCGCCGAAGACGCGGACGCTGGAGAATGAGCCTGTCTCGTGAGGATATTCGCATGAACGCAAGCGTTTCCAATACCCGCAAGTCCGGCATGCTGCCGGCGCGCAAGGTGGTGCCGCTGATCGCGCTCGCGCTGGTCATGGGCCTGTCGGGCTGCAAGGTTTTCGGCGGCGGCAAGGGCCCGGCCAAGACCCCCACGGTGGGCGACCGCGTGCCGATCCTCTCGCGCATCGAGAGCGGCGCCAAGGTCGACCCGACGCTCGGCGCGGTGTCGGTGATCCTGCCTCCGGCCGAGGTCAACGCAACCTGGGCGCAGGGCGGCGGCACCCCTAACAAGGCCTATGGCCACCTCGCTCTTGCAGACAACCCGGTCAAGGCCTGGACCGCGCAGATCGCCGGCTCCACCAACCGCCGCCGCCTCGCGGCTGCTCCGGTGATCGGCGACGGCAAGATGTTCGTCATGGACACCGACGGCGTCGTCCACGCCTTCGACGCCCAGAGCGGCGCCAAGCTGTGGACCAAGAGCTTCTCGGTCGATGGCAGCAACGAGAACTCGGTCTTCGGCGGCGGCGTCAGCTTCGACGGCGATAAGGTCTACGTCACCACGGGTCTCGGTGAAGTCGCCGCGCTCAACGCCGCGGACGGTAGCCAGATCTGGACCAAGAAGCCTGCCGGCCCGCTGCGCGGATCGCCGACGGTCGCGTTCAACTCGGTCTTCGTGATGACCCAGGACAACCAGATCGCCGCGCTCAACGCCGCTGACGGTGCTTCCGTTTGGAGCGAATCGGCCTCGCTGACGCAGTCGGGTGTGTTCGGCGTCGCCACTCCGGCCGCCGGGCAGGGTACCGTCATCGCAGGCTTCTCGTCGGGCGAACTGGTCGCGTACCGCTACGAGAACGGTCGTCAGCTGTGGTCCGACGCGCTCTCGCGCACCTCGATCTCGACTGAAGTCGGCAGCCTCACCGACGTCGATGCCGACCCGATCATCGACCGCGGCCGCGTCTACGCGCTCGGCCAGGGCGGGCGCATGGCCGCTTACGAACTGGTCACCGGCCAGCGCATCTGGGAACTCAACCTCGCAGGCATCTCGACGCCTGCGGTGGCGGGCGACTGGGTATTCACCCTCGACGACCACGCCGAGATACTTGCGATCGCGCGCTCGACCGGCAAGGTCCGCTGGCTGACCGAACTCCAGCGCTACAAGAACGCCAAGAAGCGCAAGAATCCGTTCTTCTGGGTCGGCCCGGTTCTTGCCGGCAACAAGCTGTGGATCGCCAACTCGCGCGGCCTGCTGGCGACCGTGGAACCGGCAACGGGCGCCATGACGCCGGTCACCGAACTGGACGGACCCGTCTCGCTGGCGCCGGTGGTGGCCAACCAGACGCTTTACGTCCTCGACGATTCGGGTCGCATCACCGCCTTCCGTTGAGACCGCTTTTCCTCCCCGGGCCTCGCTCGGGGAAGGTCCGCGCAGCCCGTCAAGGTTTGCGCGCCCTTAACCAATTGCGGTTAGGCCGCGCCGCATGAACCATGCCCCGACCACTCTCGAACACCGGCCCGCCAGCGACGTCTCTGCGGGGGTCGGCCTGTCCGGAGTGGCTGCGCTGGTGGTCTGGCTGCTGGTCTGCCGCAACTGGGCGGCCATCGCCGAGGCACTTTCCCTTCCGGGCCCTCGCGCGCCGCTGAGCGGGCCTTACGCTGCCGTCGCGACACTGTTCCTCACCGGCGGGGCCATGAGCGCATGGTCGCTGCTGGTCGACAAGGTTCACCGCCGCCCCTCCACCGGCATCGACTGGTCGCGGCGCCGTGCGCTCTCCGAGACGCTCGACGTGTCGATCACCAAGATCGCCGGTCTCTGGGCGACCTGGGCCGCGATCGCCTGCTTTTACTGCATCTGCCGCTGGTACTGGGACGGCCAGTACCTCTTCGCCATGCAGGTGCTCGGCGCGGCGGCCGTGCCGCTGTTCGTCCTGTCGATCCCCTACGTCCTGTGGCTCGACGGCATCATGGTGGAGCCGCGCGATTCGTCCTGGCACTTCGGCGCGCTGGTCGTCGGAGGCGGCGCCTGGGACTCCGCCGAGGTGAAGAAGCACTGGCGCGCCTGGGCCATCAAGGGCTTCTTCGGCGCCTTCATGATCTCGATCCTGCCCGGCGGCTTCGGCAATGTGGTGGAGGCCGACTTCGCCGCCATTGCCAGGGACCCGGTCGCCCTCGGCTCCATGCTGATCGAGGCGCTGTTCCTCATCGACGTGCAGATCGGCGCAGTCGGCTACCTGTTTACCTTCCGCCCGCTCGACGCGCACATCCGTAGCGGCAACCCGCTGCTCGCCGGTTGGGTCACCGCGCTGATCTGCTATCCGCCGTTCGTGTGGGGCACCATGGGCCGCGCCGACGTGCTGGGCTACGAGGTCCACACCGGCGGATGGGCTTACTGGCTGGCGGGACACGACTGGTTGCTGTGGGCCTGGGCCGGGATGATGGTGGTGCTGACCGGCATCTACGCCTGGGCGACCTTCGCTTTCGGCCTGCGCTTCTCGAACCTCACCTACCGCGGCATCCTGACCAACGGCCCCTACCGCTTTACTCGCCACCCGGCCTACCTGTCGAAAAATCTGTTCTGGTGGACCTCGACGCTGCCGTTCTTCGTCACCAACGGGTCGTGGACCGACGCGGTGCGCAATACGGTGCTGCTCGGAGTGGTCAGCGGCATCTATTACTGGCGCGCCCGGACCGAGGAAGCGCACCTGCTGGCCGAGGACCCGAAGTACCGCCAGTACCATGCGTGGATGGGCGAGAACGCCCTGATCACGCGGTCACTGACACGCCTCGGTGGTCGTCTGTTCCCACTTCGCGGGCAGGCTCGCTGATCAGAGGACTTCGCTGGCGCCTACGACATGGGCGCTGACCGTGCGCCCCGTCAGTCCCAGGGCGGCGCGCTCTTCCTGCCAGCGCTTCATGTGCGGCCGGGTGAAATGGGCATCGAGGGCGGCGCGATCGGTCCAGCTTTCCATGACGCGGAACAGTCCGGGCTCGAGCACGTCCTGCGCATAGGCATAGCCCAGGCACCCCGGCTCCACGCGCGATGCGGCGATGACACGCGCCATCGGCTCCGTGGCCGCTCCCAGCGATTCGGCCGGCAGCCGGAACTCGCCAGTGACCCGGATCATGTCAGAAGCTCTTCACCGCGTAGATCCGCGACAGGTCCCCGCCCCACTCCCCATTGTACAGGTCGAGCAGGCGCTGCGCCGGCACCTTGCCGGTCTTCACGATCTCGGCAAGCGGCTCGAGATAGCCGGTCTCGTTCTCGCCGCTGGCATTGAGTTTGCCACGAGCGGCCAGGCCCGATCGGGAGATGTCGACCACCTGCGCCGCGATGTCGCGCAGGGTGCCGCCGCCGGGGATCGGCGAATCGAGGCCGAGCTTCGGTGCGGCGGAGCGCAACGCCTCGCGGCCTTCCATGTCCCAGTCCTTGACGAGGTCCCAGGCGGCGTCGAGCGCGCCCTGGTCGTACAGTAGACCGACCCAGAGCGCCGGTAGCGCACAGATCCGGCCCCACGGGCCGCCATCGGCGCCGCGCATCTCGAGGAAGGACTTGAGGCGCACTTCGGGGAAGGCGGTCGAGAGGTGGTCGGTCCAGTCGGACAGGCGGGGCAGTTCGCCCGGAAGGACCGAAAGCTCGCCCTTGAGGAAGTCGCGGAACGACAGCCCGGCAGCGTCGATGTACTTGCCGTCGCGGAACACGAAGTACATCGGCACGTCGAGCATGTAGTCGACGTAGCGCTCGTAGCCGAAGCCGTCCTCGAACACGAAGGGCAGCATGCCGGTGCGCTGCGGATCGGTGTCCGACCAGATATGGCTGCGGTAGGAAAGATAGCCGTTGGGCTGCCCTTCCGTGAAGGGCGAATTGGCGAACAGCGCGGTCGCCAGCGGCTGCAGGGCGAGGGACGTGCGGAACTTTTTCACCATGTCGGCTTCGCTAGAATAGTCGAGGTTGACCTGGATGGTGCAGGTGCGCAGCATCATGTCGAGGCCCATCGAGCCCACGCGCGGCATGTGCCGCAGCATGATCTCGTATCGGCCCTTGGGCATGATCGGCAGCTCTTCGCGGGTCTTGTCCGGCCACATGCCGAGCCCGAGGTAGGCCTTGCCGATGCGTTCGCCGATGGCCTTGACCTGGGCGAGGTGGCGGCCGGTTTCGGCGCAGGTTTCGTGAAGCGTCTCCAGCGGAGCGCCGGAGAGTTCCAGCTGTCCGGCCGGTTCAAGGCTGACGTTGCCGTCAGAGCCCTTCATGGCGATGACGTTGCCGCCCTCGATGATGGGCTCCCAGCCGAATTCGGTGAGGTTGTTCAGCAGATCACGGATGCCGCCGGGCTCGTCGTAGGACGGGGCGTGGTGGTCAGCGGTGTCGTAGACGAACTTCTCGTGTTCGGTCCCGATCCGCCACGCCTCACGCGGCTTTTCGCCCGCTGCCATCGGCGCGGCGAGTTGATCCAGGCTTTCGACCACCGGATCTTCGCGATCCGAAACCTCACGGGTGCTCATGGCGGCGGAATTAGTGCGCTGCGAGGGGAGACGCTAGAACTTTTTGTACCGGCTGGTCTTTTTGTACCGATCGGTCGTTAAGAATGCGGCGCCGACCAGTCGCCGGAGACCGCCATCCACAGTCCCACGGCCGAAATGCAGGCCGTTTCCGCCCGCAGGATGCGCGGGCCGAGCGTGATGGCGCGGGCCTGCGGATGGGCGCGGATCAGGGCGCGCTCCTCCTCGTCGAAGCCGCCTTCGGGGCCGACCAGGAGCGCGGCGGGGCCGGAATGGGCGGTGAAGGCGGCGGCGGCGGGCTCGCCGCCCTGCTCGTCGGCGAAGAACAGGGCACGGTCGTGCGGCCAGTCACGCAGGAGCGAATCCAGTTTCGTGACCGGCTCGACACGGGGCAGGGCGGTACGGGCGCATTGCTCGGCGGCTTCGGTAACGATCGTAAGCGCGCGCTCGGGGTTCAGCTTGTCGGCCACGCAGCGGCGGGTGACGACGGGCTGGACGGCGGCAGCCCCCAGTTCGGTCGCCTTTTCCAGCACCAGGTCGAAATTCGGTTTCTTGAGCAGGGCGGCGCAGAGCACGAAGTCGGGCACGTCCTCGCGAGACCGCAGGCGTTGGCGGGCGGCGAGCACGACGTCGCGCTTGCCGGCCGAGACCACCTCGCAGGCCCATTCGCCGGTCATGTCGTCGCAGGCGACCACCGCGTCGCCCACAGCCACGCGCATGACCTTGCCGAGATAGTGTGCCTGTTGGCCCTCCAGCGTGATCTCGCCGCCTTCGGTCAGCGGCCCGGGAACGAACAGGCGCGGGGCCGAGCGTGGCGGCCAGGCGGGAGTGGCGGGCATGACTTTGCGAACTTTCTCAGGGTCGTCGGGGGCGGAGCGGCCCTTGTCGCTCGATCGTACTGGGGATGCAACGGCGGCGGCGAAGTGTGCACGAATCACGTTCGGGATGACACAATCGCCGCGATGGACTAGGCCTCGATGCGTGACCCAACCTTCGCTTGTTCCAGACAGTCAGCATCGCGGCCTGGTTTCGCTCCTGCCGCCGCGCCTGCGCGACTTCGCCATGCTGGCGCGCTTCGACCGGCCGATCGGGTGGTGGCTGCTGTTCTGGCCCTGCGCCTGGGGCGTGATGCTCGCCGGCGGCGAAAAACGTTGGGACCTCGTGCTGTGGATGCTGCTGGGCTCGATTGCGATGCGCGGCGCGGGCTGCGTCTACAACGATATCGTCGATGCAGACCTCGACCGCCGTGTCGCGCGCACCGCGCTCCGCCCCGTTGCAAGCGGGCGAGTGAGTCGCGGCGCCGCGTGGACCTGGCTTGCGATCCTCTGCGTCATCGGGCTTGTGGTCCTGCTGCAACTTCGGCCGCAAGCGCAACTGGTCGCGCTGGGCAGCGTGCTGCTGGTAGCGGGCTATCCCTTCATGAAGCGCATTACCTGGTGGCCGCAGGCGTGGCTGGGCATGGTGTTCACCTGGGGCGCGCTGGTCGGCTGGGTGGAAATTCGCAGCGACCATATTGAGGCGCTGGCCGCGCTCTACGCCGGCTCGATCGCCTGGTGCATCGGCTACGACACGATCTACGCCTTGCAGGACCGCGAGGATGACGCGCTGGTCGGCATCCGCTCCTCGGCGCTGCGGATGGGCACGCGGGTACGCGCCGGGGTCGGCGGGTTCTACGTGCTGGCGCTGGCGCTGTGGGCGCTGGCGTTCTGGACGATGCGTCCGGATTGGGTGGCGCTCGTGGCTCTCGCCCCGATGGCGCTGCATCTGGGGTTTCAGGTCGCGACTCTCGACCCCGACGACGGGGACAATGCGCTGGCACGGTTCCGCTCCAATCGCGACGCCGGCCTCGTCATGGCGCTGGCCTGCTGGGTCGTGGGCAACGCCGGCATCGTGTGAGCTAGCGCAAAATTGACCTGACCCCCGCCGCGCCGTAACGCGCAGGCCATGACCGTAACCCGCTTCGCGCCGTCGCCCACCGGGCACCTTCACGTCGGCAACATTCGTACCGCGCTGCACAACTTCCTGCTCGCGAAGCAGGCAGGGGGCCGGTTCCTGCTGCGCATCGACGACACCGACGCCGCGCGCAGCCGCGAGGAATACGTCGAGGCGATCCGCGCCGACCTTGCCTGGCTGGGCCTCGACGCCGAGGGGGAGGAGCGCCAGTCGGCCCGCTTCGCCATCTACGAGGAGGCGTTCGCGCGCCTCGAGGCGGAGGGCCGGGTCTATCCGTGCTGGGAAACGCCGCGGGAGCTGGAACTGGGGCGCAAGGTCCTGCTCGGGCGCGGGCTACCGCCTATCTACGACCGAGCCGCGCTGGCCCTGAGCGAGGACGAGAAGGCGGCGAAGATCGCGGCCGGCGATCTCCCGCACTGGCGCTTCATGCTTGAACGTGATGAACCGATTGAGTGGATCGACGGCATCCGCGGCCCGCAGAAGTTCGACGCCGCCCAGGTGAGCGACCCCGTCATCCGCCGCGCCGACGGCTCTTGGCTCTACATGCTGCCCTCGGTCATCGACGACATCGCGATGGGCGTGACCCAGATCCTGCGCGGCGAGGATCACGTCTCGAACACCGCCACGCAGGTGCAGATGTTCACTGCGCTCGGCGCCCCGGTCCCGGCCTTCGCGCACGAGGCGCTGCTGGTGGGGAGCGAGGGCAAGCTGTCGAAGCGCCTCGGCTCGCTGGGACTGGCCGAACTGCGCGAGGTGGGCATCGAACCGCAGGCGCTGGTGGCCCTGCTCGGGCGGCTGGGGACGAGCGATCCGGTGGACGCCTCGCTCGGCCTGGAGGAACTGGCGGCGAGCTTCGACCTTTCCCGTTTCGGGCGCGCACCGGCGCGGTTCGACGAGGCGGAATTGGAGCGCGTCAACGCGGCGGTGGTCCATGCGCTGCCCTTCGAGGCGGTGCGCGCGCGCCTGCCCGAAGGCATGGACGGGGCGGCGTGGGAGGCCGTGCGTCCCAATCTCGCCCGCGTGGCCGAAGTGCAGGACTGGTGGCAGGTCGTCACAGGGCCGGTAGCCGTGCCGGACCTCACCGACGAGGACCGGGCCTTCTGTGCGCAGGCGGCGGATGTGCTGGCCTCGCTCGAATGGGATGAGGGCGTGTGGAAGGCGCTGACGGCGGCGCTGAAGGAAGCGACGGATCGCAAGGGCAAGGCCTTGTTCCTGCCGCTGCGCCAGGCGCTCACCGGCATGGACCACGGGCCGGACATGGCCTCGCTGCTCCCGCTGATCGGGCGCGAGGCGGCGGCGGAGAGGCTTGCCGCTGCATCGTCCCCGGCTTGACCGGGGTGTACGACAAAGCTGGCGCAACAAAATGCCCATTTACACTGCGCGCGCTTGCCGCTAGTGGCGCGGGCATGTTCGCCAAGCCGATCATTATTACCGCGCCGAAACCGACTGCCATCGCGCGGTCGGTGTCGGTGGTGTGCGTGATCTAAGGCACCACCCGGACATCGACCCCGCATACGGCAGGCGGGGCTTTTCACTTTCGAAAACAACAACCTCGCGCTGCTCCCCTCGATAGGAGAAGCATAGTCATGGTTGCAAAGTTCGCCCCCGGTCAGAAGCTTAACGTCGGCGTCGTCGGCGCGACCGGGCTCGTCGGCTCGATGATTCGCGAAATCCTCGCCGAGCGCAATTTCCCGCTCTCATCCCTGCGCCTGTTCGCGTCGGCTCGCTCGGCAGGCAAGGAACTCGACGGCGTGGTGGTCGAGGATGCGGCGACCGCCGATTACTCCGGCCTCGACGTCGTGCTGTTCTCGGCAGGCGGTTCGACCTCGAAGGAACTGGCGCCCAAGGTTGCCGCCTCAGGGGCCATCGTGATCGACAACAGCTCGGCCTGGCGTTCGGACCCGGACGTGCCGCTGGTCGTCGCGGAGGTGAACCCGGAAGCGCTTGAACACCTACCCAAGGGCATCATCGCCAACCCCAACTGCACCACCATGGCAGCGATGCCGGTCCTGCGCCCGCTCCATGACGAGGCGGGGCTGAAGAAGCTCGTCGTCTCGACCTACCAGGCGGTCTCGGGCGGCGGGCTTGAGGGCATCGAGGTCCTCGCCGGCCAGATCGCCCATGTCGGCAACGACGCCCGCGAACTGGCGACTGGGGGCCATGAGAACCTGCTGCCCAAGGCCGAAAAGTGGGCCGTGCCGATCGCGCACAACGTGGTGCCGCTGAACTATGTCTACGCCGAGGATGGCTACACCGAGGAAGAGATCAAGCTGCGCGACGAGAGCCGCAAGATCCTCGATATCCCGGCCCTGCCGGTCTCGGGCACCTGCGTGCGCGTGCCGGTGTTCACCGGCCACTCGCTGTCGATCAACGCCGAGTTCGAGCGTCCGATCAGCGTCGAGCGCGCGCTGGAACTGCTGGGCTCGGCGCCGGGCGTGGTGGTGACCGAAGTGCCCAACCCGCTGGATGCGACCGGCAAGGACCCGGTCTTCGTCGGCCGCGTGCGCCGCGATCCCACCGTCGGGTCCGGCCTCGCGCTGTTCGTCGCGAGCGACAACCTGCGCAAGGGGGCGGCGCTGAACGCGGTGCAGATCGCCGAAGTGCTGCTCGGCTGAGTGTAACGGCGCTGCCCCCGGGGCGATCCGGGGGCGGCGCGCTACCTCACTCCATGAACCACCCGTGGCTTGCCACCAGCGACTGGCCGGTCAGCGCATTGGTGGGGAAACCGGCGAAGAACAGAGCAACTTCGGCGATGTCCTCGACCGTGGTGAACTCACCGTCGACAGTCTGGCCGAGCATGACCTTCTTTACGACCTCGTCTTCGGAGATGTTCAGTTCCTTCGCCTGCTCGGGGATCTGCTTGTCCACGAGCGGTGTGCGCACGAAGCCGGGGCAGATCACGTTGGTGCGCACGCCCTTCCGGCCGCCTTCCTTGGCGATCACGCGGCTGAGGCCGAGCAGTCCGTGCTTGGCGGTGACGTAGGCGCTCTTGAGCGGGCTGGCCTCCTTGGAGTGGACCGAGCCCATGAAGATGATCGAGCCGGATCCCTGCGCATACATGTGCGGCAGCACCGCCTTCGAGGTCAGGAAGGCGCCGTCGAGGTGGATCGCCAGCATCTTCTTCCAGTCGGAGAAGGCGTAGTTCTCGACGGGGTTCACGATCTGGATACCGGCGTTGGAGACCAGCACGTCGACCGTGCCCCAGGCCTCGACGACTTTGGCGACGCCCGCGTTCACCTGCTCCTCGCTGGTCACGTCCATCGCCACCGCCATCGCCTGGCCGCCCTTGGCGACGATGTCGTCGGCGGCCTTCTGCGCGGCTTCGAGATTGAGGTCAGCGATGACGACCTTGCCGCCTTCGCCTGCGTATGTATCGGCGATGGCCTTGCCGATGCCGCTGGCGGCGCCGGTGACGATGCAGACCTTGTCCTGAAGCTTCATGCTTGTACTCCGATGCGGTGTTGGTCAGGCGGTTAGCGGTTTTTCCGGCTTGAGCCCGGCGAGGTCGAAGGTGACGATCTCGTCGGGCTTCAAGCGGCGGTCCAGCCAGTCGGGATGTTCGAGCGAGCGCAGCGCGTCGGCGTGGCCGGTGGCCCAGTGCTCGTCCACCGTCATCCGCGAGAACTCGTAGTCCTTGGAATTGGTCTCGTAGTCCTCGGGCCGGTTGATGAGGTGCATCACCGCGACCGCGCCGGCGGGGCGGCAGTCGAGCAGGCGGGCGAGGTCGGGGTCGTTTCGGTACTCCGCGGGCAGCCGCTCGGCGAGGCGCTTGGCGGCGGCGCGCATCTTCTGGAGCTGCTTCGACTGGTCGGTGCCGAGGCGGGTGCGACTGGAGAAGCGGATGTCCTTCTCGCGCTGCGAGACGTCGGCCATCGTGCGCGGGATCATGCCGCGCGAGGAGAACAGGTCGACCTGGTAGACCGTCATCTCGCTCGGCGGGCGGTTGTCGAGCACGTATTGCAGCGGCGTGTTGGAGACGAGGCCGCCGTCCCAGTACCATTCGCCGTCGATCTCTACCGGGGGGAAGCCCGGAGGCAGGGCGCCGCTGGCCATGACGTGCTCCGGTCCGATCGTGCGCTTGGTGTTGTCGAAATAGGCGAAGTTGCCGTTGAGCATGTTCACGGCGCCGACGCTGAAGCGCATGTCGGTGCGGTTGAGCCGCTCGAAATCGACCAGTTCCAGAAGCGTCCGGCGCAGGGGGCTGGTGTCGTAGTAGCTCAGGCGGCCGAGGTCGGCGGGCCATTCGGGCATCGGCATGGGAATGCGCGGGCTGAAGAAACCGGGGATGCCGAACATGGCGACCCACTGCGCGGCGGCCTCGTTGAAGGTGCGGCGGGCGAAGCCGAGGGGTTCGTCGAGCTTGTAGGGCAGTTCCGAGGAGACGTGATTCCAGAACCGGCGCAGCGCCTTCACGCGGTCTTCGGGGGCGTTGCCGGCGATGATCGCGGCGTTGACCGCTCCGATCGAGATGCCGGCGACCCAGTCGGGCAGGGCGTCCTCCTGCGCGAGCGCCTCGTAGACCCCGGCCTGGTAGGCGCCCAGCGCGCCGCCGCCCTGGAGGACGAGGACGGATTGCGGGCGGAGGTTGGAGTCGGAGTGCGGGCGGGTCACGGAAGAACTTTGTACCAAAGTTTTGTCCCCATATGCTGCAGCGCAACAGTTGGGGGCGTTCGGCCGGGGTTTCAACTCATAGTTTGTGAAGGTTAGTTCATGAAGTACATGCGCGCGCGGCCGTCCACGAAGGGGCGGGGCCGGGCGGGTTTCGACGATTGGAAAGAACCTGCGCGAACGTAGCAAGGCTTTGCCGTGTAGGAAAATCGCGCAGTGCCCGGCCTCTTCGCGCCAGCCCCGCGGGCGAGCGGCTCCCGGCCAGGAGCCGCCCCGTCAGGCCGCGACCACCGCATCCGCCGGATCGCTCGCGGCTTCGAGCAACCGGCGCTCCAGTGCCTTGAGCCGCGGCGTCGCGGTCAGTTTTTCGCCGAGCAGGTCGGTCACGTAGAACGTATCCGCCGCGCGTTCGCCGTAAGTGGCGATGTGGGCGGAGTGGACCATGAGCTTGGATTCGAACAGCGCATGCGCCAGCCGGTTGAGCAGCGCGGGCCGGTCGCGCGAGTTGACTTCGACCACGGTGAAGCGGTTCGACGCCTTGTTGTCGAACAGCACGCGGGGCCGCACTTCGAAGGCGTCGGCGCGAGGCCGGGCGTCGGGGCGGGCGTTGAGCTGGGGCAGGATCTTGATCCGGTTCGCCAGCGCGTTCTCGATCGAGGTCGAGAGGCGTTCCAGCTGGCTAGCCTCCATGAACGGGCGGCCGAGCGGGTCCTGGATCAGGAAGTTGTCGACCGCGCGGCCGGTGCGCGTGGTGTGGATCCGCGCGTCGATGATGTTGCCGCCCGCAAGGTGGATGCCCCCCGCGATGCGGTAGAACAGGCCCGGATGGTCGGAGGCGATCACCGTCACCAGCGTGGCGCCGCGCGCCGGATAGTATTCGGTGAAGATCGAGAGCGGCTCGTCGTCCGCCGCGTCGAGTTCGACGAGGTTGCGGGCGATCACGTCCTCGGGCTCCGCGATCCAGTAGGCATCGCCCAGCTTGCCGCCGACCTTCTCGATCAGCGCCGGGTACTCCCCGCCCATCGCCTCGACCGCGGCCTTCTTGGCGGCGACGCGGTTGGGGCGGCCGAACTCGGCATGGCCGAGCCGCAGGCGCTCCTCGGCGGCGCCGTATAGCGTGGCGATCAGCTGGCGCTTCCACGAGTTCCAGGTGCCGGGCCCCACCGCGCGGATGTCGACGATGGTGAGCACGGTCAACTGGCGCAGGCGGTCGACCGACTGCACCACTTCGACGAAGTCGGTGATGGTCTTGCCGTCGGAAAGGTCGCGCTTCATCGCGGTGGCGGAGAGCAGCAGGTGCTGGCGCACCAGCCAGGCAACCAGCTCGGTCTCCTCCTCGTCCAGCCCGAAGCGCGGGCCGAGCTTGCAGGCGATCTCGGCGCCAAGCACCGAATGGTCGCCCTGCCGCCCCTTGGCGATGTCGTGCAGCAGGGTCGCGACGTAGAGGGCGCGGCGCGAGCGGACCTTGTGGATCACCTCGTGCGCGAGCGGATGGTCCTCGCGCAGTTCGCCCTTCTCGATGCGCGAGAGCAGGCCGATGGCGCGGATGGTGTGTTCGTCGACCGTGTAGTGGTGGTACATGTCGAACTGCATCTGTGCGTTGACGCGGCCGAACTCGGTCACGAAGCGCCCGAACACCCCCGCCTCGTTGAAGCTGCGCAGCGCGACTTCGGGATTGTTGCGGCTGGTGAGCAGTTCCATGAACAGCTCGTTGGCGCGCTTGTCGCGGCGCACCTCGTCGCGGATCAGCACGGCATCACGGGAGATCAGGCGCAGCGTCTCGGGGTGGATTTCCAGATGCTCGCGGTCGGCCAGCACGAAAATCTCGATCATGCGGACCGGATCATTGGCGAACCAGTCGTCCGAAGGCGCCTTGAGCCGGCCGCCGAAGACCTTGTAGCCCTTGAGCAGGCGCTCCTTGGCGCGGAAGCCCGCCAGGAGTCCGCGCGGCTGGCGCTTGGCGAACTGCTCGTCGAGCTGGGCGAGGAACACGCCCGTCAGGTTGCCGACGACCTTCGCCTGCAGGAAGAACATCTGCATGAACCGCTCGACCGAGCTTTTGCCGGGGCGGTCGGAGAAGTTCATCCGCGTCGCCACTTCGCGCTGCATGTCGAAGGTCAGGCGGTCCTCGGCGCGGCGGGTGATCGTGTGGAGGTGGCAGCGCACCGCCCAGAAGAAGTTCTCGGCGCGGCGGAAGGCGCGGTATTCCCGGTGCGTCAGCAGGCCGACGTCGACCAGTTCGGACGGCGCGCGGACCTGGTGGATGTACTTGCCGATCCAGTAGAGCGTGTGCAGGTCGCGCAGGCCGCCCTTGCCCTCCTTGATGTTGGGCTCGACGACGTAGCGGGTATCGCCCATGCGTTTGTGGCGTGCTTCGCGCTCGGCCAGCTTCTCGACCACGAACTGCCGCTCGGTGCCCGAGACCACGTCCTTGAAGAAGCGCACCCGCGCCTCCTCGTAGAGGTCCTGGTCGCCCCAGACGTAGCGGCCTTCCAGCATCGCGGTGCGGATCGTCAGGTCCGATTTCGACATGCGCACCATGTCGTCGAGGGAGCGGCTGGAATGGCCGACCTTCAGCGCCAGGTCCCACATGAAGTAGAGCATCGCCTCGATCACCTGCTCGCACCACGGCGTCTGCTTGATCGGGGTGAGGAAGGCGATGTCGACGTCCGAATGCGGCGCCATCTCGCCCCGCCCGTAGCCGCCCACCGCCATGATCGTCAGCCGCTCGCCCTTCGACCGGTTCCCCGCAGGGTAGACGTTGAGGCAGATGTGGTCGTGGATGACGCGGATCAGCTGGTCTACCAGGAAGGCCTGCGCCTCGGCGACCTCGTGTCCGGCGGACGGCTTCTCGATCAGGCGGCGCGCGATCTCGGCGCGGCCGTTCTCCAGCGCGGCCCGCAGCAGCTCGACGATCGCCTTGCGGCCCTTGATGCCGCCGTGCTCGGCGACGGCGGCGTCGATGCGTTCGACAAGGTCGCGCCGGTCGATCACGGAACGCGGGGAGGGGATACGGATCACGCTGCTCATGCCCCTGCATCTAGACACTGCCGGCCCCGAGGAAAAGCCGACAGGACGCGATCTGCGCATCCTCTGCGATTATGGCGCAGAGATATGAATTGCCGGCTACCATCGCGTACCGGGCTATGCCAGAAGGCCGGCCATTCAAGGCGCCCCTCCCGAGAGCGTCCGGACATGAAGCACGCGAGGTCCACGACTTGTCCCTGACACTGCTCGCCGCAGCCGCGGCAGAGGCGCACGAGCCCATCTACTGGGTCAACCTCGGCCTCAAGAACTACCTGTTCCGCATCGGCAGCTTCGAGCTGCGCTGGTATTCGCTGGCCTATCTCGCCGGGATCATGCTGGGCTACTGGCACCTCTCGCGCATGATCAAGTCGCCCGGCGCACCGCTGGCGCAGCGCCACGCGGACGACCTGTTCTTCTACTGCACGCTGGGCATCATCCTGGGCGGGCGCCTGGGATACGCCACGTTCTACACCGGCGGCAGTTCGAACATCCCCAGCCTCTGGGCCAATCCGGCGGACCTCGTGAAGCTGTGGCACGGCGGCATGAGCTTCCACGGCGGCCTGATCGGCGTACTGCTGGCGCTGGCCTGGGTCTCGTGGCGCAACAAGCTGAACTTCATCCGGGTGGCCGACTACATCGCGGTCTGCGTGCCCTTCGGCATGTTGTTCGGGCGCCTCGCCAACTTCGTCAACGGCGAGCTGTGGGGCCGCGTGGTCACTGGCTACGTGCCCTGGGCGATGGTCTTCCCCGACGCGCCGGACCAGCTGCCGCGCCACCCCAGCCAGCTCTACGAGGCGGGGCTGGAAGGTCTGCTGATGGTGATCGTCATGCTGCTGCTGTTCTGGAAGACCCGAGCGCGGTTCCGTCCGGGCCTGCTGGTCGGCGTCTTCACCGCCGGCATCGCGGCGGCGCGCTTCACCGTCGAATTCTTCCGCGAACCCGACAAGCAGCTGGCGCAGTTCGCGCAGTCGACCGGACTGTCGATGGGGCAGTGGCTGACCATTCCGCTGATCCTGCTCGGCCTGTTCCTCGTCGCCCGAGCGCTCGCCCGCCCGGCGCTGTCGACGCGCCGGCCGATCGAGATCACCTGAGGACGCGCGCGCCGTGGCGGAAGGCGAATCGCTCGGAAGCATCTTCCAGCGCCTGATCGCCCGCTTCGGGCCGATCACGCTGCAGCATTACATGGGCGAATCGAACGCCCGCTACTACGCGGGCAAGGACCCGCTCGGCAGCGGCGGCGACTTCATCACCGCGCCCGAGATCAGCCAGATGTTCGGCGAGCTGATCGGCCTGTGGCTGGTCGACATCTGGGTGCGCGCGGGCAGCCCCTCCCCGGTCCACTACGTAGAGTTGGGCCCCGGACGCGGGACCCTCGCGCGTGACGCGCTGCGGGCGATGAAGCGGCAGGGACTGGACCCGCAGGTCCACTTCGTCGAGGGCTCGGAAGCGCTGCGCGCCCTTCAGCGCGAGGCGGTGCCGGAGGCGCAGTGGCACGACGATCTCGCCGCGCTTCCCACCGATGCGCCGCTGCTCATCGTCGGCAACGAATTCCTCGACGCGCTTCCCGTCCGCCAGCTGGTGAAGACCCCGCACGGCTGGCGCGAGCGGATGGTGGATTTCCAGGACGGCAAGTTCCTCCCCGTCGCGGGCGACAAGCCGATGGACGCCGCCGTCCCCGAAAACCTCAAGGAAGCGCCCGACCAGACCCTGATCGAGACCTGCCCCGGCGCCGCCGCCGTGGTCGACGAGATTGGCCGGCGGCTGGCCAGGCAAGGCGGCGCGGCGCTGCTGATCGACTACGGCCACGCCGCGCCGCAGACCGGCTCGACCCTGCAGGCGCTGAAGGACCACGCCAAGGTCGACCCCTTCACCTCCCCGGGAGAGGCGGACCTAACCTGCCTCGTCGATTTCGCCGCCATGGCCGAAGTCGCGCTGGCGGGCGGGGCGCGCCACCTCGGCACCGTCACGCAAGGTAGCTTCCTGCGCGCGCTCGGCATCGACATGCGTGCCGCCCAGCTTTCCGCCGTTGCGCCCCAGCAATCTTCTGCAATACTCGCCGCCAGGGATCGACTTGTCGACGAGGGGCAGATGGGGACTTTGTTCAAGGTAATGGGCCTGGCCGCGCCGGCGTGGCCGGATGGAGCCGGCTTCTGATGGCCGGCCACGAGGTCAAGGGACTCGGGCTGGAGCGCCTCGTGTTCTTCTCCGACGCCGTCTTCGCCATCGCCATCACCCTGCTGGTCCTCGAAATCGAGGTGCCGCACCTCCACCCCGGCGCGCCGCCGGCGGAATATTGGGAGGCGCTGGGCGAACTGGTGCCCAGCCTCCTCGCCTTCCTGCTGAGCTTCATGGTGATCGGGCGCTTCTGGCTGTCGCATCACCAGATCTTCGGCCGCGTCGCTCATTTCGACGTCCGGCTGGTCTGGCCCAACATGCTCTACCTGCTGGCGATCGCGTTTATGCCCTTCACCACCGCGTTCATGGCGGCAGGTCGGAACGGGTTCGTGCCGGCGCTGTGCTACAATCTCAATCTGCTGGTCGCCGGGCTGACCGCCTGGCTGCTGATGGCGCGGGTGGAACGCTTCAGCCCCGACGCGGCCATCCCGAACGAAGGCCGCACCGGCTCGCCGAGCGTGATCGCGGCAGCTGCGCTGAGCGTGGCGCTGACCTTCGTCATCCCGCAGATCAGCCAGTGCGGGATGGTGACGATCCCGCTCTGGCGCATGCTGTTCCATCGTAAGGGCAAGGGCTGATGGCGTCGGCGACAGGGGCCGTCAGCGGCGTCGCCTATTCCACGGCGCCCGACCGGCTGGAGCGCGCGCTGGGCGGGCTGGCGCTGGTCATGCTCGGCTTCATCATCGCCGCGCTGGTCAAGGGCATGCCCGACTGGCCGCAGATTCCCGGCGTGATCTGGCTGCACCTCGCGACGATCATGCTGGCGCTCGCGCTGACCCCGGTGCTGCTCTGGCGTCCGCGCGGGACGCTCGCTCACCGCCGGATCGGCTACGTCTGGTCGGGCGCGATGTTCTTGACCGCGCTCGACAGCCTGTTCGTGACGACCAGCCGGCCAGGCCATTTCAGCCCGATCCACGTGCTTTCGGTGGCGACCCTGGTGCTCGTGCCGCTGCTGGTCGTCACCGCGCGCCGCCGCAACGTCGCGCGCCATCGGCGCACCGTGCGCGGGCTCATCATCGGGGCGCTGCTGATCGCGGGGTTCTTCACCTTCCCGTTCGACCGGCTGCTGGGGCACTGGCTGTTCAGCTGAGTTCGGCTCTGGCCGCACCGGAGACGAACCCGCGTTGCCTTACTTCCCCACCTGCACCGCCCGGTTCTCCTGCGGGACCTGACGGACCGGCACGGCCTTGATCCAGTCCTCGAACGCCTCGATGTCGATGGCGCCGCGGACCCGGTCGGTGCCCTTGGTGAATGTGGTGTAGCCGTCGCCCCCCTCTGCGAGGAAGTTGACCACGCTCACGCGGTAGCTCGCGCGTCCCGCAACCGGCTTGCCGTCGAGGGTAAGCGTTTTGATGCGGCTGCCGGACGGGCGGGTCATGTCGTAGCGGAACATCAGCCCGGCGGAGGGCGACAGGACCTGCTTGGGGCCGTTGTCGTCCAGCCCCTCCTCGATCACGGCGCGAAGCTGGTCGCCGGTGAGCGTCATCGTCACCAGCTCGTTGTTGAACGGCTGGACGGCGTAGAGCTGGCCGAAGGTGACGGTGCCATCGGCGGCAGGCACCAGCGAGGCGCGGATGCCGAAGGGGTTGGTGAACGAGACCTGCGCGCCCACCACGCGGGTGGCGGCGAGCTGGCCGTCGGCGATGAGGTTGCCCAGCGAACCGCCGGTGCCTGATTCCTCGCCGTCGCTCTTGGCGGCCGCCCCCACGATCTTGCCCACCGGCCGCGCCACCAGCGACAGCGAGGCGTCCTTGTACTGCTTGACGTAGGCCGCCACGTCGGCGCGCGGCTCGAAGCGGGGGAAGGCGTCGGTATTGGCGATGTCGCCGCGCGTGGCCTTGTAGGGCGTCGACTGGACGATGACGTTGTGCGCCGCCTTCGAGATCACGCGGTGCGCTGAGGGATCGATCTTGAGCGTGATGTCGGTGACCAGTTCGCCGTAGACGCCCGCGCTCGTCAGCAGGATCGGCGCATTGCCGTTCGCCGGCTTGTAGTCGCAGACATAGGACCAGTGCGTGTGGCCCGAGACCACGACGTCGACGCCGGGCGCCAGGTGGTCGAGGATCGGAGTGATGTCGCCCGCGAAGTCGGCGCAGCCGTTGGGGTCGCCCACCGGGGTCTTGCCGCCCTGGTGGATCAGCACGACCACCGCGTCGGCGCCCTCGGCCCTGAGCACGGGGATCGCCTTGTTGATCGCCTCGGCCTCGTCGCCGAAGGTGAGCCCGGCGACCTGATCCGGCGAAACCAGCGTCGGCACCGACTTGAGCGAGAGGCCGACGAACCCGATCGTCACCTTGTTCGCGCCCGACCCGAAGGTCTTGAGCCCGGTTGCCGGGAACAGCGTGGTGCCGTCG
This sequence comes from Novosphingobium sp. AP12, assembly GCF_000281975.1. Classification (GTDB taxonomy): domain Bacteria; phylum Pseudomonadota; class Alphaproteobacteria; order Sphingomonadales; family Sphingomonadaceae; genus Novosphingobium. The sequence goes on from NZ_AKKE01000126.1 coordinate 81,516, forward strand.
GCCTTGAAGGTGGCGGCGGACAGATACTTGTACTGGGCGCCCGCGAACTGCTCGAGCTGGCAGGGCCGCAGCCGTCCCGTCTTCTCGCATCCGCCGTTCTGCAGGCGCTGGAGTTCCTTCCAGCCGCGGTCGAATTCATGGTTGCCCACCGCGTTGAATTCCACGCCCACGCGGTTCATCACGCCCACCGCCGGCTCGTCGAGATAGAGCGAGGAGGCCAGCTGCGAGGCGCTGGTGAGGTCGCCTGCCGCCACCACGACATTGTTCGCGTGGCGCGCCTTGATCGAATCGACCGCCGAGGCCAGCCATGCGCCGCCGCCTGCCGGAACCGGCAGCAGGGTGCCGTCGGCCTGCTTCACGTTGACCGACTGGCCCGGCGGCTCGAGCGCGCCATGGAAGTCGTTGATGCCGATGATGCCGACCTCGACCGGGCCGGAAGCTGCGGGCGTGGCGGTAATCGGGTGGGTGGCCTGCGGCGCTGCGCAGGCGGCGAGCAGGGAGACGGCGAGGAGCGGGAGGCCCCGGAAGTGCGCAGTGGTCATGGCCCGGCTCTATCGCAAGGAAAGGTGACGTTCAAAGGTCCAATTCCGTCAGCTTGGTGATATGACCGGCCCAATCAGCGCACCCCGTCCTCCAGCGCGTGCATGTCCTCGTCCGACAGGCCGAAGTGGTGACCGACCTCGTGGATGACGACATGAGCGACGAGGTCCTCCAGCGCCACCTCGGTCTCGCACCACTCGGCGAGCAGCGGCTGGCGGTAGAGCGTGATGCGCGGCGGCAGCTCGCCTGAGATCCACACCGAATCGATGTCCATCGAGCGGCCATGGTAGAGCCCGGTGAGCTGGAACGGGTCCTCGATCTCCATCTCGCGCAGGGTTTGCTCGTCGGCGAATTCCTCGACGTGGACCGTGATGCCTTCCAGATGCTGGGCGAACGGCGCGGGGATGCGCGCGAAGGCCGCGTGGGCGAGCGCCTCGAAGTCGGCGGGTGAGGGGGGGGTTCCGAAGCGGCGGGTCATGGCGCGGTTGTGGCACCGATGGGGGGGCCGTGTAAACGCATCACCCCCGCGCCGAGGCCAGATGCCGCAGGATCACCGCGCGGTTGCTGCGGTCCGCCTCGAAGCGGGCGAGCGCACCGTCGCGTGCGAGGATCGCGGCGATGATGCGGCGGCGCCCCGCCTTCCACCCGGCGAGATCGTGGTCGAGCGCATGGACCGGCGCGCCGGGGCGGGTGGTGGCGTAGTGCAGGGTGACGCGGGTGAGCATTTCGAACAGCGGGCGGCGGACCATGCGGAACAGCAGTTCCTGGAACTCGAACTCGAACGCGCCGAGATCGCCCTCGGTGACGCAGTGCTCGATCCGCTCGCCCATGGCGCCGAGCTGGGCGCGCAGCGCGGTGTCGGCGCATCCGGCGGCGGCGGCGACCAGTTCGTTGAACAGCAGCGAGGTCATGTCCAGCGCCTCCTCCCAGGTCGTGGGATGGACGCGCAGGTAGGCGTCGAAGGCGCGTTCGAGCGAGGCATCGTCAGGCCGCGCGCCGTAGTAGCCGCCGCCGGGCCCGCGCCGGACCTCCAGCAAGCCCTCGTGCTCGAGCACGCGCGCCGCCTGCTGCAGCGTCACGATGCCGACCTCCAGGCTGCGGGCGAGCGCGTGGAGCGAACCGATCAGCGCGCCGGGCTCGGCGGCGAAGATACGCTCGCGCAGCACCTCGGTGGTGGCAGCGACGAGGTTGACGCCGCGCCGGCGGCGGACCCGGGGTTCGGGCGCGGTTTCAATTATAGGCATATAATAAGGTCATACCTTGCCATCTCGGCGCTCGAAAATGCAATTCAAGTCCGTTGCCCTGCTATTTAGACGCACATAAACTGCCGCTCAAGACGGATCGCCGCTGAACGGCCCTCTCGTCATTCCCGCGAAGGCGGGAACCCATCTGATGCTGCCTCAGGTCGCACCGTCATCAGTTGGGTCCCCGCCTTCGCAGGGATGACGAAGTTGGAGCGCAGCGAAGGTCCGCGTTTTTGGGACGGGAGCAATTCGATGGCATTTCTCACACCGGATCGGTCGGCCTTGCCCGGCCGCGCGCTCGTGATCGGCGAGACCGCCGAGGCGGGCGGCAGCGGCGAGGCGTTCGAGCACGTCTATCCCGGCACCGCCGAAGTCACGACCAGCTTCCGCCTCGCCAATGCCGACGACGTCGACCGCGCCGTCGCCGCCGCGAAGGCCGCCGCGCCCGCGTGGCGCGCGCTGCCGGGCGACAAGCGCCGCGACCTCATGTTCCGCCTCGCCGCGCTGATCGAGGAGAAGGCGGCGGAAATGACCCCGCTGCTCTCGATCGAGAACGGCTCGATCGTGCTCGCCGGCCCGCACATGAGCGCCGACGCCGCGCAGAAGTTCCGCTACTTCGGCGGCTGGGCGGACAAGATCGAGGGCCGCACCGTCTCCACCTGGGGCGGCCCGGCGCACGACTACGTGAGCTACGAGCCCTACGGCGTCGTCGGCCTGATCGTGCCCTGGAACGGCCCTTTGTTCGCTGCGACGATGTGCATGGCCCCGGCGCTCGCCGCCGGCAACTGCGTGGTGCTGAAGGCGCCCGAGAACGCCCCGTTCTCGCTGATGAAGCTGGTCGAGATCATCGGCCAGGCGGGCTTCCCGCCGGGCGTGGTCAACCTCGTCACCGGCGGCCCGGACGTGGGCGCGGCGATGGTTTCGCACCCCGGCATCGGCAAGATCGAGTTCATCGGCTCTGGCGGGACCGCGCGCAAGATCCTCGCCAGCGCGGCGGAGAGCCTGAAGCCCGTGGGGCTGGAACTGGGCGGCAAGTCGGCGGTGCTGGTCTTCGCCGACGCTGACCTCCAGGCCGCCGCCAAGCGCGGGCTGTCGGGCGCCGTCAGCGCCAACGGGCAGGGCTGCGTCAACGGCACGCGCCTGCTGGTCGAGCGGTCTATCTACGAGCCCTACGTGCAGATGCTCGGCGCGATGGCCGGCTACATCAAGGTCGGCGATCCGCTGGCGATGGATACGATCATGGGCCCGGTCATCTCCGAGGCCGCGCTCACCCGCATACAGGGCATGGTCGACGGCGGCGTGGCCGACGGAGCCCGCCTCGTCTGCGGCGGCGAGCGG
>NZ_AKKE01000127.1 GCF_000281975.1 Novosphingobium sp. AP12
GGATGGAGCGCGCCTGCCGTGCCATCCGAGACGGTGTCGGCTGGCCAGCCAAGATCCGCGAGATTGGCATATGCCCAGGGCGTGTTCTCGTCATCGCGGCGGCGTATTCCCACGCAGATGCCGTTAAATGAAGCAAGGAGATCGTCGAGGTCGCCGCCATCGATGCCTGAGGCGATCTGGATCGGGAGGGGCTGTGGGAATGTGTCCGGCACGAAGCGCCCGCCGGGCTGCGTGAGGGCCGCCAGCGGCGCGACGGCACGATCAAAAGCCTCCTTAATGCGGGTGCCAAGAATCGGCCGATAGGTCCCATCGATGAGGAGAAGCGGCGCGAGCATACCATCGAACGCCCCGCCGGTGGGACTGATGAGGCGCGCCGTGTAGTAGTCCGACGCGGTCACGCGGTCGGCAAGGTCCTGGGCCGTTATCGGATCGGCGCCGGTGTTCGCCGCATCGATCAGCCTCTTGGCAAAGGTCGCGCTGCCTGTGCGGCGGATTGCCTCGGCCCCATTGAACGGACCATCGAGCAGGAGGCGATAGCGTTCCCAGCTGCGGTCGATGAGGGCGACGAGCTCGGCTTCAGGCGGGATGCCGAAGCAAGCCTGCGCTATGCGAAAAGCGAAGCGTTCGTTGGGTCCGACCGCGCCGCCGTCGCCGCGCAGTTCGGTACTCTCGAACAGACTCAAGAGGCCCTTCTCGGCGCCGGCCTCATTCTGCAGCTTTTGCTCAAGGTCAGCGAGACATTGCGACAGCGTGGCCACCGAACGGCCTTCGAGCGATAAGACGGCGCGCCGCGCCGCTTCGGGGACGCGATCATCGGCTAATGTGCCTTCGATGAGCGCGGTCACGCTCTCAAGCATCAGTGTGATGAGGTCGATCGGGTCGACGATTACTGGTTTGCCGTCATTGTTGCGTGCGATCGGCGCGATGTCGAATATCCGGGCAAGCACCGGACCCAAGACCTTCGACCCACCAGCGACGAGCGGACAATGCGCGGCGAGAACCTGGCGCAGCGCCGCGAGAATCCTGTACGCGTCAAGCCCGTCGAACGGCGTGCCGAGCTCGTCATTCTCAGACAGGATGCACGAGACGAACGGGGCCAGTACATCGCCTTCGGACTGCTGGTCCTGGGGCTTCATCAGCGCAAGCACAGACATGTCGAGAGCACAAATGAGTCGGGCGAAGACGAACCACATCGTCGCGCCCCAGCGCATCTCGCGATCCGCTTCCTGGCCCGACGGCGGGTCATCGCCGATATGAAAGCCGAACAGGGTTTCGAGCGTGCTGGCGTCGTCGTTGCCTTCAAGGGCCAGCGCGTTTCCGGCTGCGAGAAAAGCGCCTGCGCGCTCTTCGAATGTCGTAAGGAAGCGGTGGACGTTTTCCGCGTCGGGGTTGAGATCGAGATATCCGGCGGCGTTCGTTCTGGGATCCAGAGTAGAGCGCGGCAGTGGATCGGCGATCAGGTCGGGCACGACGATCGTCAACCGGCAGACAGCATCGCCTATGTGCCCGGGTTCATATCCGAAATCGAACAGCGCATCCGGCTGGTCTTCGATCGGGGCTTGGGGATCATAGGGCGAGGCCACGAACTGTGGGAGTTGTGGCTCGGGCGCGTCAAAATAGGGAAATATCGCCAGCGGCGCCTGGAGGTCGGTGGCGGGAACCCGGATCAGATGGGTCAACCCGAAGCGATGCGCGACAGGCGCATTCCAGGCCTGGCTCCCGCGTAAGGTCAGATAAGCGTCGGTTGTCTCGGCCTCGACTGTCTCAGGTGGATCGCCGAGGGTCGTCCAGAAGCGGTCATGGGGGCCGGCCTTCAGGCCATGATGGGTTTTCAGCCAGTCATGCAGTGCAGCGGGAGCGCTGCCGTCCGGTTCGGACACCGTTTCAAGGGCTACCACACCGTCCAGGGTCGGCTGCCCTCCGTCAAGTCCATGCACGCGAAAGGCTTGAAAGCTGACTGACTGCGCCACTGAGAGAAATTTGAGGAACAGCGCCGCTGCGTCGGACTCGTCCGTCGCAGGATCGCCCAAGCCGTCGGAGCGAACCTCGAAAGCGAGATTCACCGCGAAGGTGATGGTGCCGTCCTCGATGTCCGGCTGGTGGAAGCCGCTCGGCTCGCGATCGAGCAGGCAATGGATGATGGAGTTGAGGATCGCCATCCTAATGGATCGCCGCTTCGAGCTTGCGCGCCGCCAACTGGGCCTTTTCCGCCTTGTCCTTCAAATCCTTGTCCTCGATTTCGGCGCTGCCGCTGGTGCTCACACTGGTCTCCGACTTGCCCCCGCGCAGCTTGTAGGTGACATCGGCGCGCGCGGTCAGTTTGAAGAAGCGCGAAATGCGGATCGTCACCTGCAACGTGCCGCTGGCGTCGACCTGACCATTGTCGCGATAGCTCAGGCGCAGCGTCAGGGTGATTCCGACGGTGACGATACCGGCAACGCGGACATGACCGGCGATGACCAGCACCATCGAGATCGAGAGACCTCCGCCGGATCTGCCGATCAGCTTGCGGTAGGACAGCACGCCGGAGAGGGTGATGAAAACCTGACCGACAAATGGTCCGAACGCAAAGGCCAGCTGGGCCGAGCCGCCGGCGGCCGCCTCGACCAACACCATGAGCTCGTCGCGTACGGGGTTATATTCTGCCTCGATCTGCACATAGCCGGTGCCGCCGATGATGAAGACCGAGAAGATGAACGGTTGCTCCATCGTCGAGAGATTGAAGCGATTTGCCAGGATGAAATCGGGAAAGGCACGGAGCTTGAAATGATTCTCCAACGAAAGGTTGGAGACGCCGCTGGTGCCGAAATTGAGCGACATTGGCGGCAGGACGAAATCGTGCTGGACGCCGACCGGTAGGCCATGCTCGAGGATCCATTCGAGGCCGCCACCAAGCTCCGGGTACAAATTGGACAGGAAGTCCTGGATCCATTTGAATTGCGGATTGAGCTTGGCGTTTTTGGGATCGAACTCGATGTCGAGCCCTCGTTCCTTGCTGAAGGAGAGCGCGAACTTTTCGAAGCGGACCATCGACTGCCCGCCGACGACAGCATCCAAGGTGGTGTCGATCCGGCCAAAACCGGTGACGGAGACCTGCTCCTGGTCTTTCGAAGCCTCCAGTCGGACGCGGCCGCCAAGACGCATGTCGACGAAGTCGATCTTGAAGATGCCTATGGAGAACAGGCTGCGACGCCCGGGGAATGGAGCGTCGATATCGACCTGGACCCAGGCCCGCGCTTGCTTCTCGTCGAAGTCATGGGTGATTTTGACCGCGTCCCGGACGCCAGGCGGGATCTTGTAACCCTTGAACAGATGATCGAGCTTGGCGCCGCCGAAATTGCGAAACACCTGGCCGATGTCGAGGCTGGACAGATCAGCTGGCAGCAGCCGATCGCTGATCTTGTCGAACGGAATGGAGAGACCAAGCGCCTTAAGGCCGTCGCCAAGCCGGTTGAACAGCGCATTGGCTTCGGTGGTCTCGATGATGTCGCCAAGTTCATCGAACGTCGAACGGATACGATCGATGTCGGATTTGAGCGCTGCTAGCTCGGGTGCACTGGTGACGGCCGAGTAGAGTTTCAGGACATTGCTCGGCGCTGCCATGAGCCCGCCGTCGTCGATCTGGGCCACAGCATCGAACACGCGGTCGCCATAGGCGTTTGCGGTTTCAAAGCCGCGGGAGAGGTCGTTGTGTAGCTTGCGCGCCGTGCTTTCGAGATCGCCGACCGCCTTGATGAGGGCCTGGGCATCCTTGATACCGGCCGCATATTCGCCGTAGGCGGTGTTCAGCGCATCATAGGCGCTGCCAAATTTCTCCTTGGCATAGGTTTCGACGCCTTGGCCAAGATCTTTCAGGAAGGCCTCTGCTTCGGCGACCCCCTCGGACACCAGTTTGCAGGCTTGGCTGACCTCGTCCAGAGCACCGAGTGCCGCGCCGCTGAAATCGTGCATTCGCTGGCCGATCTCGTCAGCGAGGCTTTGCAAGCGTCGGCGAATTGCGCCGAGCGCATCGGGCGCGTCGGTCAGTGTCTCGGGAAATGGCTCGAGTAGGACCGTAAGCGCATCCGCGACGATCGTGTCGACCACATTATCGAGGAGCGCGCCCGGCGCCAGGCTTTCCTGCGCCTCTTTCAATCTTGCGCTGATGTCCTCGGCGATTGGAGCGATGTGGTCGGTTATGGCCGCGAGCACGTCGTGGGCCGCCTCGAACTCGCCATCCAGCCATCGGAGCGCTGGTTTGACCGCGGCGTCGACCGAAGAGCCGATCGCAACGAGGTGCGTATCGGCCGCCTTGATCAGTGCCGCGAGGCTGGCGTCGACTGCTGTCCGGGCGTCGTCGATATCATCCTTGATCGCCTGGGCGCCGGCAGCGGTTACCTCCCCGCCGATTGCCGCGAGATCCGCGGCCATTTGCACGATGTCGTCGCCCACCGCTTTGATCGCGATCGCCAGGGCGTCGATGACATGGCGTACATCCTCGACACCGTCCTCGATCTCGCTGTCGACGGTTTTCGCAAAGGCGCGGGCGGCGGCAACCTTGGCGCGGGTTTCGGCGACAACTGTCTTTGCCTTGCCAAGAAGGTCGAGCGCGGTGGCTTTGAGTGCGGCATGTTCGGGCTTGGCGAGCTCGGTGTTCGCCTCGACCTTGTCGATGAGATCCTGCAGCTTCCCCTCTGCGGGGTCCGCCTGATCGACGAGATGCGTCAGGGCGTCGTCCAAAGCGCGCAGCATGCGATCGGTCATGCTCTCGACCGACGCTACCGCGACATCGACGTCGGCCTTGGCCACCACAATTTGCCGCAACGCCTTGGCGACGTGGCCAGCGATCTGTTGGCTGACGCTGTTGAGTTCGGTCGCGAGGCGCTGCGCCGCCTCGTCGATGGTGGCTTCAAGGTCGGCGGCGACCCCGCTCACGCAGGCGTCGATGCCTGCGCGAAAGGCCTTGCGCCGATCTGATGACCAGGGCTTGTCGCGATCATAGCCGGCAGCGAATTGTTCGACACGCTGACGGGCACGTTTGAATAGGTCGTCGATCTCGACGCCGACATCGAGGATAATCGCGTGCGCGCGCTCGACGCTTTCGTCGATCTTGGCGATATCCTGAGAAGCCTCGGTGAACAGTGGCCGGACATGATCGATGACGGCGTCTGCCCATTCGGAGATGACGAGCGACTTGGGCTTGCTGATGTCGGCCTCACCGCGTGCCAGTCGATCGTCCCAGAGCGCGACCCAGTCAGCTATTGCGGTCCGCACCAGCATTTCCTTGCGGCGGATGGTGCCTGCGGCGTCGTCCTTGAGTCTCTGGCAGAGCGCGCCGGAAGAGACACCGGACGCGACATGCTCAAATGCCTTGAACTGAGCGCCCGCGGTGGAGGTCGTCACACTTTCGACCGCTGTCGCCCAGAGCGCGTCGAGGTCGTGTTTTGCGGCCGCGATCGCGGCCGGATCATTGCCGTTGATGACCGCGATGAAGCTGCCATTGGCGCCAATCGCATCTGAGAGGGGAAGGGTGCCCGGGGCTCCCCCTCCACCACTGCTCGCCCAGTAGCCGAGATCGCTCAAACCGCCCGCTTTGACGGAGGTCAGCGGCAGGGTCTGGACGGCTGCGAGCGGGGGCGATGGCTGTTGATGCGCAGCGTCCGCATGGGTGGCGCGCATGAAGGTGACGCTGTCCAGCCCGACATAGACCGGCTTGCCGGCGCGACCGGCATTGATGGCGGTTTTCTGCGCAGCTGGAGCCAAGCGCCATGTGAAGCGGCGCAAGCCAGGCAGAAAGCGGCCAACGGGAGGTCGCCGTCCTTCCGCACCGGTCTCCTTGTCGCCGGTCGGGCGCTTGCGCGATTTGCTGTCAGCGGATTCGGTGATTGCGCGCGCGACCGGCATGTTGGGAAAGTCGAGCCCAAGCCGCGATTCCCAGAGATCGGTGTCGCTCGTCGAGATTTTGAAGTCGGCAAAGAAAACGAGAAAGTCCGGGTCTCGGCATTCCTGCGCCACGACCGGCCGATCGCCGGCGCCTTCCGCCGTTGTGACAAAGGCGACGTCCGGCATCGGGTAGACCTGCGGCCGCAGGCGCGCCGCGGCGCGATTCCATAGGGGTATCTGCCATCCGAAATCGCCGACCTCGCTGGACCAGGCGCTGTCAACGTTGATGATCCGGCTGTTGAAGCGCACGCGCTCGAGGAAGCCAGCGCTGCGTGGCGAGGCAGTGCTGACATCGGGATAGTTGCGCTCGGGCTGGAGCAGCTCGATATATTCGCGGACCTTGCGCAGGATCGGGCGGCGTGAGCGGGTGCCGGCGGGATCATCTCCGGGCTCGGGCGCGAACTGGGCCGACGGGTTTACGGTGCGCTCATAGACGACCACATGCTTGGCGCGGTGCCATAAGGCGCAGACCCTCCCCAAGACCTCGACCTGCTGACGCTGGACGCGGCCATTGTGCGTCTCGCTGATGATCGTGACCTTGCCGTCGAGAAACTCTGCCTTCTGGGTGGCGTTGCCGCCGATCGGTGACAGTGCGATCTGCTCGATGGTCCCGCCGCGCGATTGTGGGTTCTTGAGCAGGATGTTGAAGAGATTGAGCGACTCGATGGGCCAAAGGGCACCGCCGCTCAAACCTTGGGGATGATGGCGGGGAAACCCCGGCGCGCGGGTTTTCTCGGCATCGGTATAGTCGGCGCGCAGACCGCCGATCTGTGGCCATGCCGACTGGGCCTTTTCTCCCTCGGGCCCGTCGGCACCAGTGCCGAGCGTATTGTCGACGAGCGGAGCGCGATGGAGGGCTGTGCCGCGGAGCGCGAAGCGAACGCCATCGGAAAAGCGTGCGGGCGTAAAGTCGATGGCCGAATCGAGATCGCGGGCCCAGATCTCGAGCCGCTCGGGCCGGCGGGCGAAGGCTGCGCGCAGCGCGTCCCAGCGATCGGAGAGGACGGGCTCGGCATCGGTCTCGCGAGCCGGACCGGTGGGATGTCCGACGAGGGCTTCGATCTCCGCGACGCGCGCGCCGCGTGCAATCGATCGCTCTTTGGAGACATCGATGCCGACCGGCATTCCGAAGAGGAATTCGGCGCGCAGATAGGCGAGCGCCGCGCCAAGGCCGTAGGCGCCGGACTGCCGGAAGATGTCGTGGCTTGCCGCTTCGGGGATGAAATAGCCCCGTGCGACATCGCTCGGGGCAATCCACAGTTCGGCGGAGGGCGTCAGGCGATATTCGACGGCGCGTCGCTGGCGATCGCTCTTTGCCTCATCGAGGATGGCGTTCCCATCCTCGTCGAGGATGACGTCACCTGCTTCATCCTTAAGGTAATGCCTGACGAACGGTCGCGCCGCCTCGGCATCGTCGGCACCGACGGGCAGGTCATGGATTTCGAGCCGGCGAGGCTTCTCCGCGCTTTCACCGATCACCTGTGGGGGCAGGCTGTAGCGATAATATTGCGAGACCGTGCGATACTGCCAGACGCGATCGTCGCCCGAATAGATGGCGACCGAAGCGCTATCGGCTCGACCGCGGTCGGACAAGGGCTGGTGGCGGAAGCGGAACACGCTGAAAGGCTCGAACGACAGGACGGCGTAGGAGCGCTCGCCGCCGTCCTTGTCGACATCATAGATATCGGCCCGGAGTTGCCGATCGGTGCGTGGCAGGATGGTCTCGGTCGCGCTCAGCCAGTAGCGAACGTCATTTCCACCGGTGATGTCCGGACCGCTCTCGCTGGCCTCCAATGCTATCAGGAGCGGCGCGGCGCGCCCGCTCCGATCGAAGCGTCCAACGTCGACGCCGATTGGTGTCACGGTGCTGGCGGGCAGGACGAGCCGCAGTTCGGCAGCGATTCGTCCCTGAGGGTACAAAAGACGCGCGCGGCCTCGTCCATCACCCTTGCCGCCTATACGGAGATGCGCGTCGGGTGCTTTAGCGTCCTTGAACTTTCCCTCCGAGAGGAATGCGAGCGACGCCAGTCGCCCATTCCAGGCAGTTGCGTTGGCGGCGTCTGTTCGAACCGCGAAGGAAGCGAAGAAGTCGGGGGTGCTCGGGCCGCCAACCACGGTCGGCCGCCAACTCTGGTCATGGGAGAGGGTGAGCGGGACAGGGACGCCGACCTTGCCGGCCTGAAAAAAGGTGATGCCGTTCGCTGTGATAGACAAGTGCGTGGCGCCGTCCGCTTCGGGCGTATGATCGATACGGTCATCCTCGGCGATGAGGGTCAGCCGCATCGGAGGTCGCGCATGTGCGCCTGACGGATTGCCGTCGCCGTCCGATTGCGCACCCCACGCGACAAGACCGGTGTGGGCATCGGTGCGCGCGGGCAATGGCGAGCCGTAAAGGCAGAAGCGGACTTCCTTCGCGGACCCAAGTTTGAGATCGGGTAGGAAGGACGGCGGGTGCCCTGCTTCGCCAGGCAGGAGCGACTGGCGAACCGCGGCAAAAGTGTGGGCAGCAAAGCCCACCAGTCCCCTTTCAAACGGCTTGTTCGCGACGACGGGCGTCGATGTGATGGCATCGACAAGCTCGTCCCAATGGAGGCGGATCGCGACGACGGGCGACCATGTCGCGTCCTGATCGATGGCCCACTGGGTGTTGTCCTTGATCCCCCAGCTCAGTTCGCAATCTGCTGAGAGCTGGCTGCCGGTGGCGAGCCAGCCTTCAATATCAGTCGTGCCGCCAGTCAGGCCGTAATGGACTGAAGTAACCCGGCGCCCGCCAAGCTCGTCGGCGAGGCGAAGCATGAGGCGGCCATCCTCATCGGAGACGAGGTCGCTCTCATCGCTCGGATGGTCGCCTCCCTCGTCGCGTTGCACGCGGACACGGTAGACCAGACCCGTAACGGGCCCGTCCTTACCCGTACGCGAAAAGCGGAGACTGAGATCGGCCGGGTCGTTTCTGGAGTAGCCGAGCCACCTATGCGTTGGCAGGGAAAATCCGTACGCTCCAAGGACGTCCTCGACGAAGCATCGACTGTTCTCCGGCCAGTACCGTCCGATGTTCGCGGTGGATTCGTTGTAGATGACGAAGTCCTGGCCATAGGGCCTGTCCCATTCGCCTCGCTCGCTGAAACCGAAGTTGCCGAGCTTGAACTTGCTCGCAGAGACTTTGTGTTTATCCAGCGCGATCAAAGAGCCGCCGGTTGCGTTGTCCCTGGCCCAACCGCCGAACAATCGGTGAATCGTCGGAGCAACAGGCTTGCTGCCGGTCGGGTAGCATAGATATTGCGCGACCAACGGAAAGGCGCGAGCCTGCGAGACTTGGGATTGCGACACCGGCAGCGGTATGTTCAGGTAGAGTCGGAACGTCGCGGTCTTGCCCACCATGGTGGTGCGCAGGCCCGAGGATGTCCTGTCAGCGGCTTCGACGCCGGTGTCCTCAAAGAAGACTCCATTGGCAAGCGGCAGGCGGAGATCGAGGCTGCCGTCCCCGTTGAACTGCTCGATCAGGAACGCACCCCGGAAATTGAGCCCGCCTTTTGCCGCGGCTTCATCGAGCCAGACGGTCCACCCCGCGTTTCCGTGGCTGGCAATATGATCGAGGGCGAGGTCGCCGACGATATTCTCCGGGACGACCGGCTCGGGCGGATGGCCATCAAGGTCGCCGGTTCCGGGCAACCATCGCAAAGCGCCGCGATGGCCATCCGCGGCCGCTTCGAAATGAATTTCGAGAACCCCCGACCTAGCCTCGATTGTTGGGGAAGCGCTCGTGGCCGGGGGCCAACGGAAGCGCCCGTATAGCCTGAACGCGAGAGTCATCCGCGCAGCGCCTTCCCCCAATTGGCCGGAAGTGCGACTATATGCGCAGCTGCTTGCCGAGGTAAAGAAGAGCTTGCTCTAAAATGGTTGGGGCTAGTCTTTTAGTACGTTGTTGCCGACGGGGGTGCGAGGTTGGAGCGCGAACGCAAGAAATGGCCAAGCGCGCGGTATCATTTGCGATTGACGGTATCATTGTAGTACGCCTTGTCTAAGCAGGCCTTGACGAACAGGCATGGCGGCAAAGTCATGGGACGCGTGAGATCTTCGGATCATTCACACTCAAAAAAAAGCCGAGTTTGAAAGGGATGATATGGCAAGTCTCGAGATCAAGCTGGTGGTCGGCATTCCGTCGCCCGCGGTTCAGTTTTATTTCGCCGGTATCGGCGGGACGTTCAACGGAGGCGTCAAATGCAGTCCGAGCCCGAAGATTGACCTCGATGTTGCAGGGGCCGATTCGTTTTCATTTCCGACACTCACATGGGGCACCACGCACGCCTATGAAGACGGCGATGCGCCGATTGTGGCCGGCAAGCCGGACTGGTTTCGGAACCTGAATGCGGGCGCGAAGCCGACTGAAAGCGAGCAACTGGCGCGCACCCCGGCGAACCTGAATGCCGAATTCGTCGCATTTGCCGGGGCAAGCCACGCGGTCAAATTCTGGGTCGTGGGCGCCAATCCGCTGCTGGCGCTGGCGCCTGCGATCGACGCCGACATCATAGTCGGACTGCGCAAGGCGGGAACGAAGGTCCAGTTCGCGGTGTCAGGCGCGCATGATGGCTTTCCGAACTACACGCTCTCGATTGGTGGAAAAACGGTATATTCTTGGGACTGTGTTACGCATGGCGAGACGCCAAGCGCGTTGAAGCCTCCCATGGATCAAAGCATCAGCCTCGACTGGCAGGATCTCTGATCTCGACGGAAGCGGATTGGCTTATGAACTGAGCTCGTGCAGGCGATGCCCAGCATCGGCTCGACCGCGTCGTCGAACAAATCATCCTCTTCGGGCACGATGACCATGACGTTTCCGCCCATCTCGGCAGCGCTCAAGCAAACCTTGTTAGTGAGCTGGCTCACTGCCCGCTAGTCGGCATAGAGGTAGCGGTTGGCGTTCCGTGCAAAGGGAGCGAGCCGATCGACGGCCAAATAGTAGCGGAGGATTGGTTTGCCGGCCGACGGTCAAACGATGGCTTCTGCAAGCGCTTGGTCAAGGGCGCTTCGTCGCAGTGGGTGTAGAGCAACTGCTCGCGGCGACGGGCCGCTCATATTCAGCGCCCCATGCTTCCGGCAGTGCGTCCGGATCTATCCTCGCGGCAGAGCGCGCGAGACTACTCGGAAGAATACGGGGCGATGAGTTCGAATCCTACAATGGGATCAAATCTCAGTCCCACACTCGGTCCCACACCGCAATAAAACCGCCGAATTCAGCGCTGGTGCGCAACCTCACGTCTTATTTAACTTATTGAAAATAAGGAATAAATGTGGCGGAGCGGGAGCCCGTCACAAGAAGAGCGTTTTATGGCGGATTTATGCGGGTTTGGCGCTTGTGCGTAAGATCGATACCCCGAAATATACCCCAACCGCTAATTTGGCTTCCAGTTAGGAACCCGAACCCCGGCTGGCCCACGCCGAATCATCCGCCGCAAAAGCGTCCCCGTGAGTCACCTCGGCTGGGGCCCGATCGAGCAGGGCCGGCGTCGGCTGGATCGACAGCGAAGATCGCCCGTCGTCGTCAACTCATCGGCTCACGGTTGCCGGAGCCTTATTCCGTTGCGAGCGATCAGATCATTGACTTCGTCCATGGGGTCGGCCCGCGGTTCAAGGCTATCCCCGGGCCGGTTGATGTCGGCCCAGAAGGTGACGTCGCTCAGAGTGATCGTGCCACCCTCAATGCTTTCGTAGCAGGTGTCCCAGGCGCCGCCGGACCAAGATGCAGTCGCCGCGCCCCGCTCCTCCCATAGAAGCATGTCGCGCCCGTCCTTCCGATCCTTGGGCATTGCATCGATAGGCTGCCATTCGATTGCCATCACTATTCTCCCAACGCTCGGCCTAGCGGCGCCCTTGGCCGATGAAGTTGCGCGATGTCGGCCGGGGCGGGTAGCTGCCGTCGAACTTCGTATGCAGCGCCTTGCCTTCGGCAGTAAGCGATAGGTCAGTGTCGATCAGGCTGCGGTTCTGGAGCACCGTAACGATGCCCTGCCCCGGCCCAACGCCCGACGCCCGGACGAGCAGATGCAAGGCTTCCCATTCCTCGCGCGTCAAATGCTCGCTTTTCATGACCGGCTTCCTTAGTTTCGCGGACATGGCTCAGATTCGAGCCATCGTACATGCCTTCGCACCATGGGGCGCGTCGTGCGTTTACTCTTCGGCCATGACGGCGATCAGCGACTGCCGCCAGCCGTCTTCGCTCGCATAGCGGTTCTCATGCTGATCCTCGACCTCGCCGTTCGCGTGCAGGATCGCCTGTGCGTCGCCTAGCCCATGATCCTTGATCAACGTATTGTCGACGACGAGTGGCACGAGGCCGCCATAGCGCGACACGCGCCAGCCTTGAATGGGATGCCGCTCCACTAGCGGCCCACCATCCTCTGAGCCTTCAGGATGGAACGCGAGCACGAAACAGCCCGGCGCAGCTGTGAAGTGCGGCATACTGTTCTGAATGATGTCGTCGATCGCGACATCGGAGACGTCGACGCCGAACGTGCTGCCGCCTCCATCCATAATGACCTCAGCTTCGATGACGGTTTTCTCGCCCCCGCTGTGGCGCATCATCCGCGCCGGCGTGATCTTGTGGATGCGGGACACGGGATAATAGGACCCGTCCTTGGCTTTGAAAAAGCTCACTGCTGGGATCCTCTTTTTCTCGCGTTAATGTGCTGCCGGTCCGCCGGGTCAAGCTTCGGCAAGCCACTGGCGACCGCGCGTTCGATCTGCGCCCGGATCGCGTCGTTCGCCAGGTAATTGTGCTCCCCTGCGTAGGTGAGCTGAGACCCATTCCACAGGCTTCCCTTGGTCACCATCATCAGGCGTCCGCAGAATAAGCGTTGTATCCGCCTGGCTTCCTCGGGGAGCGGGATTTCGTCACCGTTCTCGTCGTATCCGTAAAAACCGTCGTCCCATGCAGATCGAGGGGCATACACGCCTCGCGAAATCTCTACGATCTCTTCGGAGAAAGGGCTGTCGACGTCATCGTACACGCCACTGGGCATCAGTTCTTCAAGCTCGAAGACAATGAACGATTCGGCTGGCTTGGCCGAGATATATTCGAGGGTCATTGATCGCGGCTTTGCGATGTAGGCCAGCCGCCCCTGTGGGCGAAG
The DNA here is from genome assembly GCF_000281975.1 of Novosphingobium sp. AP12. GTDB lineage: Bacteria > Pseudomonadota > Alphaproteobacteria > Sphingomonadales > Sphingomonadaceae > Novosphingobium. The sequence continues at coordinate 13,050 of NZ_AKKE01000127.1, forward strand.
CACGATTGTGCCAGGCTCACGGCCGATGCCAACAGCTGCAATGTCGACCCCGCCACCAGATGCGAGATGAAGGTGGTTTACGGCTCGCACGAACGGCTGAATAGCCTCCGCGATCGCCTCTTGATCAATCCATGTCGAGGTTGTGGGAGGGGTCTGTCCGACCGCTTCCTGAATAGCGGCCGCCCATCTGCGGCGGCATTGTTCCAGGTACTCAAGATGCCCTGCTTCCGTCATACGATCGGTACCCGTTCAAGAATCGCCTGAGCTATCATGGATCGCCGATCCCCCCGAGGCGACCCCGCTGCTGGAGTTGTTCCCGGCCGGCTTCTCACCCGGCTATCGGGCGCGAGGATCTCGCAGGCTTTTGGTCATCGATATCGCGGCCATGTTGTAGGCGAGCGATATCCGCATCAGCAGCCGAGCATCGGGGTACTCCTGCGCATCTGCAGCCCGATCGGCCTCGGCTTTGAAGGCGTTGCTGAGATGCTCGGCCGCCTCGGCATGCCATAGCAGTGCGCTCACGCCGACTGCCTCCACCCCATCGGGTTGGCGATCCAGGCATCAATGTCGCTTTCATACCAGGCGACGAGACCCTGGCTGATCTGCAGCTGCGGCGGAAAGGTGCCTGCCTTCATATGGCTGTAAATGGTGCTGCGGGCCAATCCAGTACGCGACCGGACCTCGGTCAGGCGCAGCAGCTTGTCGCGGTGGCGGTCGATATTCATGCGTCGGTCTCCCCGATGGAAAGTTCTTCGAGATGGTATGCGGTGGTGGTGTCTTCGATCATGTCGCCGAGGGTGCGGGAGCTGTCGTCGTAAAGCTTCTGATCAAGGCTCCGGGGGCCGTACTGGCTCTGCCAGTCCGCCAACCCTTTGCTGACAAAGCTCCTCATCACGCTGCGGATCTGCTCGACCTCGATGCGGCCCTCCATGATGGCGAGCTGAAGTTCGCCGGCGACGTCGTCGCGGAGAGCCCGTTCGAGGCCTTTCGGCAATGCGGCTTCGATCAGCTTGAGAATCGCAGAACCGTCGAGAACCTTGCCGGTAGCGCGCATGCGCTTGCGGATCGCAACGGAGCGGCGGCGCTGGTCGTCAGGGCTCATCTCGCGGCGGATCGCCCAGATGTGCCTGTCGTGGACGCTCGTGTCCTTGGCCAGATCGGCGACGACGGCGCCTGCGAGCAGGCCCGCCACGACGGCAGCTCGATCCGCCTTCGGTAGCGGCTGGAAACCCCGCGGCATCCCGTACAGGTCCCACTTGGCAGAGCACCAATAGTTGTGGCCGATCAGTCGACCGCAGGCGCAAGAGACGCCCTGCTCGAACAGCTTCGTCCGGAGCGGTAGAGAATGCTTCAAGACGGTCGCTGGACTGAGGTCCAGGCTCCGTGCAATCATCGCGGGCGGGCATCCCTCGGTGACCATTTGCTCTATCTTCCCGATCCAGCGATGCCCGAGCGCGGCTGGGGTGTTCTTCACACAGCCACCCGGATGACGGAACGGCCGTCCGCAGAGGCACGGCGGCGGCTCAGAGCGACGGCGATCGGTCCAGAACTTGACGGCACGCTGGACGGTGCTGAAGGGAACTCCCGATCCCTCGCTCATCCGACGAATGCTCATTCCGTCGCGGTACCGCTGCCAGAGGTACGCCTTCTTCTCGTCCGGCAGCTCTGGCAGGGTGGCCACCTTCGCGGCGCGGCATGCGCCTCGGTGATTGCGGCGGCGTCCACAGGCGCAATTGGCTGGAAAGGGGCACGGCGCCCTGTGATTTCGCTCCTTGCCGCAGCCAGGGCATTGATCCGAGAGCCTTCCTCCTGCCGCAATGACATCTCTCATGACCTCGGTAATCCGCCACTCGCTTTCGCCGGTCCGATCGCAGATCGCCTTGATGTTCCAGCCGGCGCGGATGAGGCGCACAGCCTTTGTGCGCGTCGCCTCCTGCATGCTGCTGCCAGCCGCTCCGAACTTGATCGTGATCGGCTTGGCTCCGGCCTTGCTGTAACGGTGGATGCAGCCCACCGGATGGTCCATCGGTCTGCCGCAGCCGCATTTCATACACGACGGGAGCCCAGCTTGGTCGCCCGAACGGGCGCTGCATTCGGCTTACTGCCAGTCGATTGGTGAACAGCAACTTCATGAGATCGCCGAGACTCTGATCGCTGCTAGCCAGCCCGCGCCGCCCGCGTGGTTCGGTGTCCGAATGTCCGTCGTGTGGACCCTCTTCATGGCTGGTCGCGACACTGACGAAGACAAGTTCGCCGTCTGGCTCGGCGAAATGGCTCGACTGCTCAGCGACCTCCCGCACGACATCGTCGGGCACGCGATCGATGAGGCCATGCTGCTCCTCTTCCAGGCCGCCAGCGCCGTGTGCGTCACCCGCCTCTCGCCGCCCGATTTCGCCCTCGCGGCATACGACGGCGCCACCAGGGTCGCCCGGGCGCGGCTGGTCGAGGTCATGGGCGCGAAGCAGGCGAGGAACTGAGATGGCAACTGATCTTGCAGGAGAGGCGACGTGAAAGTCTTCGCAATCATCGTGCCGGATTGGGCGATCTACGGATGGCTGGCGGTGTCGGCCGTGCAAGCCTTGTTCGCCATTCTCAGCTTCACCCTTCGCGGCCGCGACAAGGCAAATCATCGGGAGACGTTCGAGTGATCCGCTTCACCTTGGAGATGGATAACGCCCTGCGTGGCGCGCACTGCGCCGGGCTCACTCTGAAGGAAACCGGCGAAATTGTTGGGGTGAGCGATGAAGTCATAAGCCGAAGAAAGCGGGAGTTGAACCTGCCCCCACTTCGGCCATGGGCAAAGATGAGGGCTATTCAACGATGAATGACCTGGTCGAACGCCGGCATCAGAGTGCCGAAATGGCTGAGTGGATTACTTCCCCCGCCACCGACCTCGAGGCCGCCATCGCCCGCTTCAAAGCCGACCTCCCCGGTTGGTGGTTCTCGGTGGGCGAGTGCCAGATATCGTGCGACGCCTCTTGCGCGCCGACCGACGAGAGCGAGCACATAGCCCTCGCGGTGCGTGGCAATCAGTTCGACAGCGGTTTCGATTGCGACCTCGCCCAGCCCTCGACGCTGGCCCTCGCTCTCGACGAGGTCCGGAAACAGGCGCTTGCCGCCATCGCCGAGGCAGGCTCCAACGGTGTCGGTTGATCCCAGCCGCCCTGCGCCGGCAAGCATCGATATGACAGGCCTCGTCTGGCGCAACGGCGACGAACCGTTCCCGGGCCCGTGGCTGCCCATATCATCTGCACCGCGCGACGGGCGCCTGATCACCGTGATGGATCTCGACTCGGCCAGCGTCGAGATGTGGTGGAACTCGACCGGCACGAACGCGGCGTTCCAGTCGAGCTGCGGGATCTGGCAGACCCTCGACGGCCAATTTACTTGGAGCGAAGAGCGCGGCTGGGGCCCGACGTATTGGCGGCCCTGCTCCGCCGAATTGGAGCAGTTCCTGCTGCTTATCAATCGCAACGCCCGCGAGGCGGCCAATGCCGAGTGATCCCAGCCGCCGCCCATCGAACGACCGCGTTCGGCTGGAAGTCGATTTCGACGCACTGGTATGGGTGGAGTGCTCCAGCTGCCTCGGCGACGGATGGCACTATCCGATGGCTCGCGGGATCGCCGACCGCCTGCTCAAAAACCGCAAGGTGACCTGCCAGCTGTGCAGCGGCCTTGGCGCCGTCCAAGCGCGGAAGATTGAGTGCGGGCCGAATATCCGCGTCGTGCCCGCCCCGAAGGGCGCACCAGTCTCGGGCGCCCGCTGATGGGGGAACGCGGCGCCAGTCTGGAGCAGCGGGTCTATCGCGCCGTCCAGGAGCACTTCCGCGAGTTCGGTGCCTCGCCCAGCTACTGCGACATCGCGCGCGCCGTCGGCATTGCCGCCAGGCACGTTGGCCGGCCTCTGCAGGGGCTAACGAAGCGCGGCCTGCTCACTGCCACGCCGGGGGAGCCGCGATCGATCCAGCTCGCCGATCGGCTGGCCAACGTGTCCGACATCGAGATCGAACGCGCCGTGATCGCCCGCGGCGGTGCGATCCGCTGGCCTGCGCGGCTGGATGTGGCGGATTGCGGAATAGAAAAATGACCATGAATCAACCACCTCACGAGGCACAGGCGGAGACCGGCAATGGCGCGGAATAGGCGGATCAAGAGCATCAGAAAGAGCGCTAAGTCCGCCGCGCCAGCCGCGCGCCGCGCCCCGCAGCCCGGCGCCGATCGTCCGACGCCCGAGATGGAGACGCGGGTCAAGTTCGACCTCGGCCAGGTAACCACCGAGACGGGCCTGCTGTTCGGCTTCGCGTATCGCCGCCGCCCGCTGATCGAAAGCATGGGCGTGTCCGGCGGGCTGAGCCCGGACGAGCTCAACGCCCTTCGGTTCTATCGCACCGCCTTTGACCGCTCGGAGCGCTCCCCGATGCGGTCCTGCCTGAACATATCGGGCGTCGGCGGCACCAACGCAGCGTCGAACCTCATGAACGCGACGCCGGCGATGATCGATGCGAAGCGCAAGGTGCGTTTCTGCGAAAGCGGCCTTGGCCCACTACTCACCACCATGCGCGGCGTGGTCCTCGACGACAGGTCGTTCTCAGATCTCGCTATGGATCGGTTCGGATCGCGGCTGGTGAAGGCCAGCAGCGGAAGGACACGCGTCGCCCCTAAGTCCGGCCGGCACCGGGAGGCGATCCGCCAAGAGTTCATTGCCGGGATGCGCGTGCTTACCGATCAGATCCGGCACATGATCACCACGGGCGGCACCGAGGAGGTCTGGGTCGATCCACAGGACGATGGTACGGCGACCATCCGCCGCAGCGTGGCCGCGCCCGCTGGCCGGTACCGCTGCTGGGGAGACAACATTCTGATCGACCGCGTCATGGCTGCTCTGCACGAGAAGTACGGCGATGTGTTGGCCTTCAAGTCGGCGGACATCGCCATATTTGCGCTTCAAAAGATCGAGGAAGGTCGGTTGCGCCACCTCGAGCCGGAAGAGCTTGCCGCGTAGTTAGACGGAGATGTAGGCTCCACCGTCTTCGCCAGGGATGACGGTTATACCCGCGTTCTCGTAATTGTCGCTTGCGATCTCTGTCAGCGTGGCGAAGTCGTCTAGGCCGGACCAGCCTTCCTCTCGATCCCATAGCCGCCGCAGTTCGGCGTGCATCCGTCCAATCAAGCCATAAGCCGGAGTGCCAGCGATTTTTTCGACAAGTTCGTCCTGGTCCGTCCAGTCCTGATCGAGCCCGTCGAGGTGCCCGAGCAGATAGGCCGCCAGCCTCAGCGGCCTCCCAGCTGGCTCCAACGTCTCGCCAGCGAGCAGATTGACGTCTTGGTGGTCGTAGAACCGGTCAATGGCGGCATCGACCGTAACTGGCGTCGTCTCTAGAGAGCTTAGGAGAGAGGCAAGGAAGTCCTTGGTCGCCTCGGGGAAAATGCCGGACGTTCGCCTGCACGCGTAATACTCTTCCCACATCAAATAGGCTTGTGGCCCGAGATGATTGTCGACCCATTCGGTGATCTGCGTCTGAAGGAGTACCCCTGGGCAGTCTTCGTCCCGGAACTTCAGATCTTCCGCATGAGCCCCCTCGTGAGCCAAGATCATCAACGCCTGCGAATGTTCCGGCGATCCCGCAGAGTGAACCCAGAGCGGCAGAAGGACTTCGATGTCGCTGACAATCTGCACCATTGGAACGCCATCCCGAAGTGTCCGGACGTTCATGGCCACGCCCTGAATGTTTTCGTTCTGCGAATGCTCGACAGGGGCCGTGGCAGCAAAGCCGCGGTCCACAGAAGCAAGGCCGTCGGCGTAATTATCGGTCACCACCAGCCGCTCCACGCGCTGAAGGTCCATAGACTGGCTTAGGATAAATATGTGCGCGAGAAGCGTATGGCCGAACTCTTTCGCCTTTTCGGGGTCATCGATGCCGTGGATGCTAATGGATAGTTCGGGGTGGGTCAGGTAGGTCGGGGCTTCAGTCTCTTCACGGTCCATCGCTTTATCACCTCGCTCGAATCGCCCGGTCATAGCATGGTCGCGACCGGGTCGCGTGTCAGCGGACAGGGCCGATGCGCCAAGGTCGAACCGGAAGAACTGGCATTCTGACGCTGTGCGCCATGGTGGTGGGCGAGCAGTGTGCTACGAACGCGAGATGAGTTGGTTTTCTGATGCACTCGCCGAAGGTGCTAAAATCGTTGGAGGAGGCGTGGTCGCTGCCGCGATTACGCTCGTCGTCAATGGACGCCGGCAAGACAATGACCTTAGGCGGACGGCCACTTCCTTGGCGAACCGGCTCGTCCCCCTATTTCACCTTTACGCTGGATCCTGCGCCAGAGTGCGCAGTCAGCACCTCAACGACCAAGGCGCAAACTGGCCATATGAAGGCCCGTATGATTTTTCTTGGGTCGGTTCGATGCCCGACGCACCCGTGCTGCCGGAAGACGATCAGGGTTGGCGCGCCCTTAATCCACAACTCGGGGCCCGAGCGCAGAGCTTTCACCTCCTTGTACACGGCGCAAAACAAGCGATCTCCGGCGCCTCGGAATATGGGGACGCGGAGGATGTAGCTATCGAACTTGAGAAGTACGCCGCAGTCGTTGGTCTTGAGGCCTACCGTCTCGCGACCGATCTTGCGGACGAATACGGTCTACCGCGGCAGGAGATGCCGTGGAATTATGTCGAGCACTTCGAGGCGGAACAGGCGCGGATTGAGGCTCATTGGGAGCAATCTAGGGCGGCACATCTTGAGATGATGGAAGGGCTAGAAGTGGCAGCGGACGACGCCGCGGCAGGCGGGTAGAATTACGCCGCTTACCATGCCCTTGCACGGGGGCAACAGATGTGCCATGGTCGTCATGGTCAAGAAATGCGCCCGCATCCGAAAGGTTAGCGGGCGTCGTTGTATCTGGCTTTGGCGCGGCCTTACTCAGCGCCCCCCGAAATCAGGAGCCTGCACATGAGCGACATCAAGTTCGTGATGAGCAAGGCCGACGGTCTCACGGTCGCGGATATGGAAACGGCCTACCAGAAGATGGCCGAGATCAAGCGCCTTCGGAAGCTATATGACGCGCCGGGGCACGCCCTGCCGGCCGTCGGCGGCTTCTCCGACCAGGAGATGATCGAGGCCGTGGCTCCTGCCTACGGCCAGGAACTACTGCGGCGCATCAACGATCTGGTGGCGCAGCTGGTGCCTCTCGGTTTCAAGATCGTGTCTGAGCCGGAGGCAGCGTGATGTCGGACCTTATCCCGACGCGCTATGCTGTCGGCGATGACGACTTCGATCCCGAGGTTGGGCGTCGGCTCATCATCTCGCTCAACGGTGTCCTGCAAGACCATGTCATCGCCTACGACATCGAGGCGGGCATCGTTACCAAGCACAAACTGGACGAGGCCGGTGAGATCATCATTGATCGTGAGCGCGAGGAGATCGTGAAAATCGACATGCACGGCGCGGTAACCGTTGTGCTCAACCCGGAGGTCACAAGCGCATGACCGAACAGATGGCGATTGCCCAGGCGGTTGCCGCTCACGTCGATCTTGCAAAGGCGAAATCGCTGCGAAGCCGGCTCGACTCCCACGGGCACCGCATGTCCTCTGATGCCAAAGAGATCCTATGGGCGCTGGTGTTCGCGCACGAGGACGCCGCCAAGGAGTTGGTGGAGGCTGCCTCGCGTGGCTGAGCCCAGCTGGCGCAGTGATAAGCGCAAGACTGCTGAGCGAGGGTACGGTGGCAAGTGGCAGAAGGCACGCGAGACGTTCCTCGATGCTAACCCGCTGTGCGTGCGGTGTGACGACAAGGGGCTGACCACCGTCGCCACCGTCGTCAACCACCGTGTCCCGCACAAGGGCGACCTGAAGCTGTTCTGGGACCGGAAGAATTGGGAGCCGGTCTGCAAGCCCTGCCATGACGGTGATATCCAGAGGGAAGAGCGATCGGGCATCGTCCGCGGTTCCGGCCGGGATGGTCGGCCTCTCGATCCTTCACATCCGTGGAACCGGGGTTAACCCGCAGCGCTCACATCAAGACGAGCTCGACCAAGAAACGGTCGGGCCGAGGAACGGCGTGGGCAAATCGAGCCCAGCCACCTGGTCTCGCGTGACCAAGTTGGTTGGCTGATTACCATGGATGCGGCCAGACACTTGACCGTGCAGAGTGATGGACCCGTTGTTGATGACATCGCGAGAAACTTGCCCATGGATGACGGCGCGTCCGCCTTTGTCGACGATCAAGCCGCCCGATAGTTGCCCTCGGACAATGAGGTGTCCGCCGCTCCTGACGTAGGTTGTGCCCGTGACCTGCCCTTTCGTCTCGTGATGGCCGGTAACTTCAAGATCTCCAATGTGCTGCATGCCTGTCGTCCCGCTAAGAATAGGCGCGAAGGCTAACCCAGCCTTTCGCGCTGGACCACCCCCCGGTCGAAAGTCTGGGGGGCGCCGATCTCCTGACCGGTGGTGTCCCTCCGTGCGCACTGAGACCAATTTTTGAGGGGGGAGGGTTTCGGCCCGAACCGGAGAATCTGATGGCCGACCTGATCGAGCTACAAGGCGGCGACGGCGTCCCGCCTGAGCCGAACTGGCGCACCATTTTTGGCGGCGCGGACGACCGCAAGGCGGCTGCCGAATACACCACGAAGCGGGTCGGCGGCGGCGTCAAGAACCCGACCGCCATGCGCGCGCTGCGGATCGCCGCCGCGTAATTACCGAGGCCGGCCGCCGCGCCGGCCTCGCCCCCCTCGCTCACGGAGTGAAAAGAATGAGCAGCACGAAAGCCACGGTCGACACGACCGACATCAAGCCCTCGCAGATCCCCAGCGTTTCTGACACGGCGGGCCTTACCGAAGATACCCTGACCCCCGCGACCAAGGTCGATGCCAGCGGCGCGTTCATCGAGCCGGAGATCGTCGACCGCATCGACGTGGATCACCCGGCTGTCGACAACAACCCCCGCAAGGGTCAGCCGAAAATCGCCAATCAAATCGACTTCAACGATCCGCACCTCACCTCCGAGGAAGCGGTCGAAAAGAACCTGGCCAACCAGGGCGAATAAGCCCGGCCAGCGCACGCGGAGTTGCCCATGACCCTTCCTGTTTCCCGCGATGAGGCGAAGGCGCAACTCCGCGTCGATGGTAATGACCAGGACACCGAAATTGATGATCTGATCCGCGATGCGGCGGCATGGGTCGAAGACTACACCGGACAGATCCTCGAGGCTCGCGACGTGGTCGAGCATTTTACGGGTTTCCGCCCTATCAGTTTGCGCGCCTGGCCGATCGACCCTGCCGCGGTGGCGACCGTCGAATATGTGGCAGGCGCAGGCCCGGCGCTGGCGGTTGGCTCGCGGCTCGACGCTACTAGACGGCCCGCTCGCGTATCACCTGCACTCGGCTCCTTTTGGCCATTCATCGATTCCCGTCAGAGCTTCACGGTTTCCGTCCGTGCCGGGTACGAAGACCCGGACGACGTGCCCCGGGGAATGTGCCGGGCGATGCTGGTCATGATCGCAGCCTTTGACGCCGACCGGGAGGGTGGAGAGACCTTCGCGAAGGCTGAGGCCGCAGCCAAACGACTGTGCCGGCGATACAAGCGGTACTCCCTGTGAAGAAGGGAGAGCTGAACCGCCGCATCTCGATATGGCGCGCCGAAACCGTCGATGATGGCACTGCCACGGTCGAGGGTGAGCCTGCCGAGATCGGGAAGCGGTGGGCGAAAAAGCAGGACGTGAGCGACGGCGAACGCCTCCGCGCCTCACAGCAGGGGCAAGAGCTGGCAACCCGGTTCACGGTCCTGAGCGACAGTCTCACGCGGACGATCACAGGCAAGGACATCCTGATGTGCGAGGGCGTCTCATTCCAGGTCGTGGGCACGAAGGACATCGGCGCCCGCCGGCATGACGGCATCGAGATCACCTGCAGTTCGCAGCCGGACATCACCGCATGAAGCTCGTCGTCTCGAAGAACTTGAAGAGCAATCTTCAGGCGATGGGCAAGGCGCTGACGCTCGCCCCCACCGAACTTGTCGTGCCTCGGTTGACGCGCGCCGTGGCCCACCCCGGCACGTCGGGCATCTGCCAGGTGACGATCGGCGGGTTGACCGAGGTATCCACGCTGACGCTGGTCGCCCTGGGCGTCGTCAATACGATGGAGGTCACAAGCCCTTCCACGGTGGTGATTGTCACGCCCGGAAAAGCATGTGGCCCATCCGCCAGCGCGGTGACGCCGGAGAGCGCCGTCAGCTTGTCGCTGGCCTCCTGCGCGCCGATCGCCTCGCGCCAGCCCTCCTCGTCGGCCGCATCGACGATAGAGAGCGTGAATGCGCTCGGCGTCTCGCCGGCCGCATATGCTTCGAGAACGTCCGGCAGGTCGACCGGGGCGTAGGGCAGATCAAGCCAAGGGGTGATCCCGTCGCCATATTTGACCAGGCGGGTTTCCACTTCGATCGAGGGCTCACCCGGCCGGAGTACCGGGTTTGCGGCCGTCCAATTGGCCGTCGTATCGCGGCGTAGCTCGAAACGAACGGTAGGCATGCGTCAGGCCTCCGTGTAGGCGCCGCCGCCACTTAAAACGACGTCGTCGACGTCACTGATGGGCTCAGCCTCGGCAAGCTCTCCCTCGGCACCAGGCGCGAGATAGCTGTCCGGGTCGAACTCGTGCATCTCGGCATTGTGCTCCTCAAGCTGCAGGCCGACTGAGAAGTCCTGATTCAGGCCCCAGCTGGTGACCTGGAAGGCATAATTGGAGAGCCCGTACCGCGAGGTGTCGAGCTGGACCGTGTCGAGTGTCGAGATGGCAATGCCTATGATGTTCATCGGCCAGGTGACGCGGCGCTCCGCTTGTGCCTTGCGGAGGTAGTATTCGAGGATCCGCTGCCCTCGGTAATGCGAGGTAATGTGCGGCAGATCATAGGAAATCTGCCGCACGTCATCGGCATATGCGGAGCGCGTGGGAACGTCGGCGGGCTGATATTTGCTGGGCTCCACGTACGTGCCTGAAACTTCGTTGCCGAGCTGGTCGCCTTCCATGAGGGCGGGCACCACGATCGGGCCGGACAAGTCCATTTCCTTGAGGGTCGCCGTATCCGACCCGCAGGCCGACGCGCTGTTTGCGCCGATGATGTTCGAGGACGATACCTTGCCGGCTGGGAATTACTGGTGGTGGATCAGGATTTATGATGCCGCCAGCAACCTGATTTCGACCTCGGCCGCAGCAACTGGGACGATCAGCTGATGGGACGCTTCATCAAGCCGGCGGGGATGCGCCGCGTCGGCGACAAGCTGGTGCCCGAGGTGGACGCCAAAATCGGCATTCCCGACCTCCGAGCGATGATGATCGACGGCCGGGCGGTGATGCGGGTCGGAGGCCTCATCCTCGGCGCCGCCGCCGATGTCGCGGGCAAGTACGTCGCGCCCGCGGGCCTGACCACCGACCCAGCCGCCGCGACGAACCTTCGCGGCGCGGCTGGGTCGAGCGTGAAAGGCGACCAGGGCAACCCCGCATGGACACCGATGCTCGCGATCGAGAGCGACGGCGCCGGCCGCTTCCTGAAGGTGACCGACTGGGGCGGCGGCGTGGGCGAGAAGCCGGGCATCGGGTACGTCGGGGCGGCTGGGATCACGACAAAGAGCAACGCCCCGAACCTGAACGCCGCGAAGAAGTTCGGCATCTTCAGCGCCGTCAGCCTCGCCTCAGGGATCGCGACCATCAGTTTCGGCACGCTGTTCGCCGACCTCGCCGCGCCGCCCTCCATCGGGTTCTGGGCGGTGCCCGCGACTGCCGTTGGCGGTGTGAAATGCACCCTGGTCGCCGGCACGCTGACGAAGACTGGCGCGCAAATCAAGGTCGAGGCGCCCGGCCTGCTGACGCAGATACTCGCCACGCTCGCTGGTGCCACCGTTTTCGTGCTCGCGAGCGAGCAATAACTCCAGCCACCGAGGCCCCTTATGCCCATCGAGACCCTTTACGCGGCGCGGAACATCGACTTCTCGCCCACCATCAACGTCGACTATTTCGGCGACCCTCTCCCGCTTGCTGGAGCGACGATCTCTCTGCAGGTCCGGCAATATCCGGGAGACGCCGGCGAGGCCCTAGCCGAGGACGCAGACGTGACGTTCGCCGACGGCGTACACCCGGATGCGTTACCGGCTGACCCCGAGCCCGGCGTCGCCTGACGATCAGCCCGGTGATCACCAGAGACGTGCTCGAGGGCATGCCCGGCCTCAATGCGCCCGCACCCGGCGAGCCGCAAGAGTTCGTCCACGAGATCAAGATCACTTACGCCGATGATCTGCAGGACCAACTCCTGATCGGCGAGTTCATAGTCGGAGCTGGGGTCAACTACCTCTAATCGTTATCATCTCGCGAGCTTTACCCGCTCGCGCCACCTGCATAGCGGCTTTCAACAGTCTCGAACCAACTTTGCAGCAAGTCATTGAGTAAACAATCCATCTAATGATAATAGTGGCGCTTGAGCCCTGGGGAATATCATGAAATGGAAATTTTTCGCAGCCTACGCGGCCCTTGGCATTCTTGGTTTTACAACGGGTTACAGCGAAGGCATCCTAAGTGTAGCTCATCGAAACCCTCGCTCGCTTGCGCTGCGATATGTAGTCTTGAACGATGACAACGGCTTACGGCTCGCGTACCGATGCAACGGAAATGTTTTGGCATACCGACGTTGGGCCAAGACATCTCCCATTATCGCGGATGAAGACTATTACCGGCCTCCAAGAGGCTTCGTTTCCGCGATAGTAGGATCATACGGCACTTACATGGCGACGGCTGTCGGCGGCGGCCTCGCGACGCGCCTTGAAGGAAAAATGATTTGGCGAGCGATCCGAATGCCGCGAACGAAGCAGGCCGGGCGTGTCGCTATCGCGATCTTGGTAGCCGGCAGCGGCGCTTACGCCGGGTACATAATCGGCCAGCGCGACGGTCTGCCGTGCGATTCTCCTGCGGTCTTGGATAACCTTAAGGATCGAATGTTTTGGACAGTGGCGAAGAGCGTAATAGCTTTCAAGCTCACAGAACGCCGCGGTAAATTCCAAGGAAATACCTGGGCATCCCAACCCTCTATCAGCCACGGAACTGTATCCGCCGACCCTTATGAACTTAGTGGGGACGCTCGCCTCGCTTTGAAAGAGCGCTTTCTGCTCGGATTTCCTGATAATTTCGCTGAAGCCGAAGCCAAAAGGTTGGCGCTCGCCCGGGCGAATTGACCTCAAGAATGGAAGCTGCATCTCATCGGCCGAACTCACCCATATGAAGTGGGGCACGAGCCATCTCCTTTCTCGTTTGATCATATCGAGGCGTTCCGCCTCGGACCTTCGAGCAGACTGTCAGCGGGCTCCATTCCTTTCATGAGCAAGTCCGCCCACTCCTGCCCGAGCTCGCGCCGGCGCTCCATGTGCCCAGCGCGGTCATATGCGGCCTTTACCTTGTTCTCCGGCACGTGGGCGAGCATCAGCTCGATGACGGCTGGGTCGGCCAGCTGCTTCGCCTTCACCGCGATCGCGTTCATGGTGGTCGAGAACGACGAGCGCCAGCCGTGCGGGACGTGTCGGCCGAAGAAGCCGACGCGGTTGTAGAGGTAGCCGATCGCGTTTTCACTCAGCGGGCGGTGACTGTGCCGCTGCCCGGGGAATACCAGCCGATTGCGGCCCGTCAGCCGATGCACGGCACGCAGCGCGTCCACCGCCTGCCAGCAGAGCGGCACGAGGTGCTCGAAGCTCTCCTCATCCTTCAAGTCCATCACCAGCTTCATGCGCTGCGCTGGGATGCGCCAGATAGGCAGGAACGGCCCGAACTCGTCGCCGCTCCAGTCGATGCCTTCGAATTCGCTCCATTCGGCGCTGCGGACCATGCCTGGGCGCGCCTGCGTCAATGCGAGCAATCGCGAGGCCAGCTTCGTGACTGGTGACGCCCCTGAGGCTTCGGCGGCGATCAGGACCTCCCTTGCCGAATCGGGATCCGTGATCGCCGGCTGCTTTCCCTTTTTCGGAAGCGGCTTGAGCGCCTTTCCGACCACTGCGGCTGGATCGTGCGTGACGATGCCCTCGGAGATCGCATAGGCGTAGACCGACGAGATACGCTGGCGCAGGCGCTTCGCCGTCTCGATGGAGCCCCGGCCCTCCACCTCGCGCAACGTCTTGAGTACGGCAGGCGCATCGATCGCAGCGAGCGGCCTCTTGCCCAGCAACGGGAAGACGTCACGCTCGAGGCTGGTGATCACGTCGTTCGAATGGACCGGCGCCCACCGCGGGGTCTGGAGGGCATGCCAGTCGCGGGCCGCTCGTTCGAAGGTGATGAGCTTCGCCTCCTCCTCCCGCTCCTTCTCCTTCGCCATTGCCGCGCGCTTGCGAGCGCCGGCTGGGTTGACATGCTCACGGATCTGCCGGCGGGCATCATCGCGCTTCTCGCGCGCCTCGCTCAGCTTCACTTCGGGGTACGGTCCGAAGGTGAGCAGCTGCTCCACCCCCTGAAACCGGAATTTCATGCGCCAGGTCTTCGTCCCGGTCTTAGCGACGTAAAGGTAGAGCCCGGCTGAATCGGCCAGCTTGTAGGCTTTGTCCCGCGGCGCTGCGTTTTTCACTTCCTTATCGGTCAGCACGATACCCCTACCTCCGTTTTCGATACCCCGCCTTTTGCCACCAATACCCCCAAGCTGGGCCGGAACAAATCGGGATCGATCTGGATGTAGTATATCACGCAGACGCGCAGAAATCAGCCCTTTCGGGACCGATTTGAGCTGTTCTGAATAGAAAATGGCGGAGCGGGAGGGATTCGAACCCTCGATACGCTTTTGACGTATACTCACTTTCCAGGCGAGCGCCTTCGACCACTCGGCCACCGCTCCGCATGCACTGGTAAGGCGCTGGCCCCTAGCGCGGGCTGCGGGCTTTCGCAAGCGCTGCGGTGATGGCATGAAGCCCTCATGCGCAGAATTATCACCGGCCTTGCCGTTACCGCCCTTTTCACCTCTTATCTGGCGGCGGCTGATGCTCCCAAAGGCCGGACGCCCAATGATATCGTCGACGCTGCGCCGGTGGCCGAATGGACGCGGATCGCGGCGTCCGACCTCGTCGTGATGGACCTCGCGCCGGATGAGAAGGGCCGGGCGCGGCGGGCGGTGATCCAACTCATACCGGCGCCCTTCTCGCAAGGATGGGTCGGCAACATCCGCAAGTTCGTCGCCGCGCGCTGGTTCGACGGGATTGCAGTGGTGCGGGTTCAGGACAACTATGTTGTGCAATGGGGCGATCCTGACGGAGAAACGCCGGGGAAGGCGAAGGCATTGCCAGCAGGAATGCAGACCGTGCCCCAGAGAGACTACGTTCGACCGGTGGACCAAGGCCTCCTCCATGCATTCAAGCAACTCAACGACGGCGAAGCCGACCGCACGGTTCTGTCTCCCACCAACCCCGACGCTTATCTGCGCAATGGGTTTACGTTGCTCTATCATGGCTGGCCCATCGCAACAGACGGCCAGAACGCTTGGCCGCTCCACTGCTACGGCATGGTCGGCGTGGGGCGGAACCTGTCGCCCGATACCGGCACCGGGGCCGAGCTCTACACCGTGATCGGGCAGGCACCGCGCCAGCTGGACCGCAACATTGCGCTGGTCGGGCGGGTCATTTCCGGGATGGAGCACCTGTCCTCGCTGCCACGCGGGACGGGACCGCTGGGCTTCTACAAGACCGCAGAGGAGCGCACGCCGATCATCTCGGTGCGCACGGGCGACCAGGTGTCGGACCTGCCCGCCTACGAATACCTCTCCACCGAAAGCGCCAGCTTCACGGCCTATGCCGACAAGCGGGCCAACCGCAAGGACGACTTCTACATCACGCCCGCCGGCGGGGTGGACGTATGCAATGTGCCGGTGCCGATCCGAGAGGTGAAGCGCTGAGCCGGTGATGACGGAGAACTTGGTTCACACCGGCGTCCTGTGGCGCTGGACCGGCGGCGCCAACAACGGGACCTGGCACTTCCTGACCATCGGCGGCAAGGCGGGCGAGGCGCTTTCGGGCACGGCGCTGATGCGGCGGCTGGAGGGCCATTCGCGCGGGTTCGGCTCGCTCAAGGTTTCGGCGCGGATCGGCGGGACTTCGTTCGCGACCTCGGTGTTCCCGAGCAAGGCGGACGGGGGATGGATACTGCCGGTCAAGGCGTCGGTGCGGAAGGCGGAGGGCATCGGCGAAGGCGACGAGGTCGAGGTCTCGCTGGAATATTGATGACGGAAATTTAATCGCGCGGCGCTCGGCCCGGATCGCCGGGCGCGGGTTCAGTTGATGAAGTACATGCGGGCCGAACCCTTTCTCATGAAGGTTCGGGGGCGCTGGGACGATATGAAAGAACCGGCGCGAAGGTAGCAGCATCGGGCGATGTCGGAAAATGGGCGCGAGCGAGCATTTCGCCCTCGGCATATCCGATGAGAACGGCCGGAACCGCGCTCCCGTCGCCTCGCGGAGGCTCCGCCTCACTCGGCACGGCGCAGCGCCGAACGAACAAGCGGGGGTCCCGCCTTCGCGGCGACGACGGGGGCGGTGTTCCGATCTCAGTGGCGGCACGCTCGCGCGGCGAACGCCTAGATCCGCTCCGCGTCCGCCACCGCCTCGCTGGCCCTGAGCGCGCCGGAGATGCGCGTCAGGTGCGCGAGGTCCGACACTTCCAGGTCCACCTCGTAAGTGCCGAAAGGTTCGTCGCGCTGCACCATCTGGAGATTGGCGACGTTGGCGCGGTTGCTGGCGAAGATCTGCGTCACTTCGGCGAGCGTGCCGGGGCGGTTGTAAAGCACGAGGCGCAGACGGCCGACCGCGCCGGTGGTGCGCTCGCCCCACGAAAGGTCGAGCCAGTCGGCGTCGCCACCGCTCGCCAGCGTCATGCAGTCGATCGTGTGGACCTCGACCTTGTGGTCGGGGCGGCGCAGGCCGACGATGCGGTCGCCGGGGACGGGGTGGCAGCACTGCGCCAGCTCGAAGCCCATGCCGGGGGTGAGGCCACGGATCGAAATCGCGCGCTCCGAATTGGTCCACTCGGGTTCGTCCGGCATCTCGGCGGTGCTGCCGGGGACGAGCGCCTCCATGACCTGGCGGTCGGTGAAGCGCGCCGAGCCGATCGAGAACATCAGGTCCTCCTCGTCGCGCAGGCCGAGCCGGCTGATCGCGCCCGAGAGCGCCTTCTTGCCGATGCGCTGGGGCAGGCGGCCGGAAATCTCGTCGTAGAGCTTGGAGCCGATCTCGGCGACTTCGGCGCGCTCCTTGGCGCGCACGGCGCGGCGGATGGCGGCGCGCGCCTTGCCGGTGACAACGAAGCCGAGCCACGAGAGCTGCGGCTCGGAGGTCGGACTCTTGATGATCTCCACCACGTCGCCGTTGACCAGCTGGGTGCGCAGCGGAACGTGGCGGCCGTTGATCTTGGCGCCGACCGCCGAATTGCCCAGCTTTGTGTGGACGGTGTAGGCGAAGTCCACCGCCGTCGACCCCTTGGGCAGCTGGAACAGCGCGCCCTTGGGGGTGAAGGCGAAGATGCGGTCCTGGTAGATCGCCATCTTGGTATGCTCGAGCAGTTCCTCGGCATCGTGGCTGGCATCGACAATCTCGATGAGGTCGCGCAGCCAGCCCACCTGTCCGTCGGGCCTGACGCCACCCTGCTTGTAGGCCCAGTGCGCGGCCAGGCCGAATTCGTTGAGCCGGTGCATGTCCTGGGTGCGGATCTGCACTTCCATGCGCATCGAGCCTTCGAAGATCAGCGCGGTGTGCAGCGATTGGTAGCCGTTGGACTTGGGGGTGGAGATGTAGTCCTTGAAGCGGCCCGGGATCATCTGCCAGGCCTGGTGGAGTACGCCCAGCGCCTTGTAGGTGTCGTCCACCGAGTCCGTCAGGACGCGGAAGGCCATGATGTCGGTGATCTGCTCGAACGTCACGTGGCGCTCGGCCATCTTGCGCCAGATCGAATAGGGATGCTTCTCACGGCCCGAAACCTCGACGTTGAGGCCGGCCTCGGCGAGCGCCTGCTTGATCGACAGCGCGATGGCATCGACCTGCCCGCCTTCCTGACTGCGGATCTGCGTCAGGCGGCCGGCGATTGTGGCGTAGGCCTCTGGCTCGAGCTGCTCGAAGGCGAGCAGCTGCATCTCGCGCATGTACTCGTACATGCCCACGCGCTCGGCCAGCGGCGCGTAGATATCCATGGTCTCGCGGGCGATGCGCTGGCGTTTCTCCGGCTTCTTGATGAAGTGAAGCGTGCGCATGTTGTGCAGCCGGTCCGCCAGCTTGACGAGCAGGACGCGCAGGTCCTCGCTCATCGCGAGAAGGAACTTGCGCAGGTTCTCCGCCGCGCGCTCGCTCTCGGTCATCGCCTCGATCTTGGACAGTTTGGTGACGCCGTCCACCAGCCGCGCGACCTCGGGGCCGAACAGCTTCTCGATCTCCTCGATCGTCGCCAGCGTGTCCTCGACCGTGTCGTGGAGCAGCGCGGTCATGATTGTCTGCTGGTCCAGCTTCAGCTCGGTCATCAGGCCGGCAACTTCGACCGGATGGCTGAAATAAGGGTCGCCGCTAGCGCGTTTCTGGCTACCGTGTTTCTGCACGGTATAGACATAGGCGCGGTTGAGCAGGGCCTCATCGGCCTCGGGTGCGTATTCCTTGACGCGTTCGACGAGTTCGTACTGGCGGAGCATGTTACCATGACATGTCAGGATTTATGCCGGGGGGACAAGGGGAGAAGCGCCGAGTGCATATTTTGCAACGACCGAGACGAACGCCGATCGGGCCGCGTCGGGGCGCAAACGCTCATGAACTAAATCGATTGCATGGTTAATATGCAAAAGCATAACGCGATTCGGACCGGAGACGTACCCGACCTGCCCCCCGCCACGGTGCCTCCGGTCCGCACCTGTCCGGCCCCATGCGGGCCGCAAGACGCGACACTCGGGGGAGTGTGAATTCGAGGAGGCACTCACACGCCATGGCAGACCACGACAATTTCACGAGCGACCCACGGCACTGGCTCAAGGCAGCTTCGCTCCCCGCGCCGAAGGCCCTGCCGACTTCCGCTGGCCTTGCCGCCGAGCACCCGGAGCGCTCGCCCCGCGTGCGCACTCTGATCTGCGCAGTGATCGGCGGCGCGGGCCGCGCCGGAGAGGACGGGATCGTGCGCAACGCATCGCCCGGCAGCATGTGCATAGCCTCGCGCACGCTGATGCCCGAACGCGGCGAGACCCTGCGCGTGGCGCTGCCGGGCCAGGGCGACCTGCAGGCCGAAGTGCGCTAGGTGGGGGACGGCGAGTTCGGCATCTAGCTCACCGGCGGCGTCGATCTCAGCCAGGTCCAGCCCTCTGGACGCCGCCGCAATGCAGGCTTCGCCGCCGCGATCGAGCGCCTGCTGGGCGTGAAGCCGCACCAGGAGCGCACCTCGTCGGGGCTGCGTCCCTGCTGATTCCCGACCCCGCTTGACCGCGTTTCGCCCCTGCACAATAGTGCGGGGGTGAACGAGACCGTGGTCGATCCCAACCCCGCCGCTTCCACCCCTCGCGCCGTGCTGTCCGCGCGGCCCGAGCCGATCCGGCTCGATCCGGCGACCACCGCCGTGATCGTGGTGGACATGCAGAACGCCTACGCCTCCAAGGGCGGCTACGTGGACGAGGCCGGGTTCGACGTCCGCCCTGCCGCCTCGGTGATCGGCCGCATCGGCGAGGTGCTCGACACCGCGCGCGGCGCCGGCATGGCGGTGGTATTCCTGCAGAACGGCTGGGATTCCGATTATGTGGAGGCGGGGACGCCGCTCTCGCCGAACTGGCACAAGTCCAACGCGCTCAAGACCATGCGGCGGCGCCCTGAGCTTTCCGGCAAGTTCCTCGCCCGCGGCGGCTGGGATTACGAGCTGGTCGATGCGCTGACGCCGAAGGAAGGCGACCTGCGCGTCCACAAGCCGCGCTATTCCGCCTTCTTCAACTCGCAGCTCGATTCCGTATTGCGAGCGCGCGGGATCCGCACGCTGCTGTTCACCGGCATCGCCACCAACGTCTGCGTCGAATCCACCCTGCGCGACGGCTTCCACCTCGAATACTTCGGCGTGCTGCTGGAGGATGCGACCCACCACCTCGGCCCGGACTTCATCATGGAGGCCACGGTCTACAACGTGGAGAAGTTCTTCGGCTGGGTCAGCACCGTCGCCGATTTCCAGACCGCCGTGAGCCAGCTTCCGCCCAAGGAGTGACAATGCCCTTCGAAGCCATCAACCCGCCGCAGTTCCCTGCCCCGATCGCGCCCTACTCCGCCGGAGCGAAAGCCGGGGGCACGCTCTACGTCTCGGGCATGCTGGCGCTCGGCCAGGGCGGGCTGGTGCTCTACCCCAGTGATGCAGCCGCGCAAACGCGGCACGTGCTGGAATCGATCAAGGTCACGGTCGAGGCGGCCGGCGGCACCATGGCCGACGTCGCCATGAACCACATCTTCCTCAAGGACATGGCCGACTACGCCGCGTTCAACGAAGTCTATGCCGAATACTTCCCCGGCGACAAACCGGCCCGCTATTGCATCCGCTGCGACCTCGTGAAGCCCGACTGCCTCGTCGAGATCGCCTCGGTCGCCCATCTTGCCTGAGGCTGGCGGCCTCCACCACGACTTCCACGGCCCCGAGGGTGCGCCCACCCTCATCCTGTCGAGCGGCCTCGGCGGCGCGGGCGGGTACTGGGCGCCCAACCTCGCCGCTCTGTCCGAAAACCACCGCGTCCTCACTTACGACCAGCGCGGCACCGGCCGTAGCGACCGCGCGCTGCCCGAGACCACCTCTATCGCCGACATGGCGCAGGACGTCGTCGCGCTGATGGATGCGCTCGATATCGACACCGCGCACTTCGTCGGCCATGCTCTGGGCGGGATGATCGGCATCGAGGCCTCGCTGCTGTCGGGCCGGATCGACCGGCTGGTGGTCGTCAACGGCTGGCGCACACTCTCGCCCCACACCCGCCGCTGCTTCGAGGCGCGCCTCGCCATCCTGCGCGGAGCCGGCATCGAGCCGTTCCTGCGCGCCCAGCCGCTGTTCCTCTACCCGCCCGACTGGATCGCCGCCCACGACGCCGATCTGGAAGCCGAACTCGCCCACCACATCGCCGCCTTCCCCGGCGCAGAGACCATGGAAAAGCGCATCGCCGCCGTGGCCGCCTGGGCCCCCACGTCCGAGCGGCTGGCGAAACTGCGCGACGTTCTCGTCATCGCCACGCGCGACGATTTCCTGGTTCCGCAGGCCACCTCGCTCGATCTTGCGGGGCCAATCCCCGGCGCCGACATCGCCACCTTCGGCTGGGGCGGCCACGCCTGCAACGTCAGTGATCCCAAGGGCTTCAACCGCCTCGCCCTCGGCTTTCTCGGGAGCTAGTCCATGCAAGTCGGCGTCTTCGTTCCCATTAACAACAACGGCTGGCTGATCAGCACAACCTCGCCGCAGTACATGCCCTCCTTCGATCTCAACAAGGAGATCGCGCTGCGGGCCGAAAAGCACGGGCTCGATTTCCTGCTCTCGATGATCAAGCTGCGCGGCTTCGGCGGCAAGAGCGAGTTCTGGGAATACGGGCTGGAGAGCTTCACGCTCATGTCCGGCCTTGCCGCCGTGACCGAGAAGATCAAGATCTACGCCACCTGTCCCACACTCATCATCCCGCCCGCCTTCGCCGCGCGGATGTGCAACACGATCGACAGCATCAGCCACGGCCGCTTCGGGCTCAACCTCATCACCGGCTGGCAGCCGCCCGAGTACACCCAGATGGGCCTCTGGCCGGGCGAGGAGCATTTCCGCAACCGCTACCAGGTGCTCGACGAATACGCCCATATCCTGCGCGAGTTGTGGGCAACCGGCCGCTCCGACTTCAAGGGCGTGCACTACACCATGGACGACTGCCTCGTCCGTCCGACCCCCGGCGGCGACATGAAGATCATCTGCGCCGGCTCCTCCGACGCGGGCCTCGCCTTCTCGGCCAAGTGGGCGGACTATGCCTTCTGCCTCGGCGTCGGCGTCAACACGCCCACCGCCTTCGCCTCGAACAACGCCCGCCTCGCGAAGTTCACCGCCGAGACCGGGCGCGACGTGCAGGTCTTCGTCCTCGTCATGATCATCGCCGGCGAGACCGATGCCGAGGCGCAGGCGAAATGGCAGCTCTACAACGACGGCGTGGACCTGGATGCGATCGCCTGGCTCGCCGACCAGGGCGCCAAGGACACCGTCAACACCGACACCAACGTCCGCCAGCTCGCCGCCCCGGAAGGCGCGGTGAACATCAACATGGGCACCCTCGTCGGCAGCTACGAAACCGTCGCCCGGATGCTGGACGAGATGGCCGAGGTGCCCGGCACCGGCGGTGTCCTCCTCACCTTCGACGACTTCGTGGAAGGCGTCGAGAACTTCGGCACCCGCATCCAGCCGCTGATGAAAAGCCGCGCCGGCATGGCCTGAGCCCCTCCCCCTACCGGGCTGGCGTCCCGCCAAGCTCAATGCGCCGCGACACCCCGATCGCATCGAGAAAAGCCTCGTCGTGGCTGACGACGAGGAGGGCGCCGTCGAACGCGGCAAGCCCGGCCTCGATGGCGGCGATCGAATCGAGATCGAGGTGGTTGGTCGGCTCGTCGAGAATGAGAAGCTCCGGCGGCGCCGGGCTCCCGAGGATGCAGGCGAGGCCGGCCCGCAGCATCTGCCCGCCGCTGAGCGTGGCGACCTCCTGCAGCGACGCAGCCGCGCGGAACTGGAACTTCGCCAGTGCCGAGCGGCAGGTGAAGTCGTCCGTGCCGGGATTGAGCGCCTGAAAATTCTCGGCGATCGACAGCGACGGATCGAGGATGCCGGCCGTCTGGTCCAGCATCGCCATGCGCGAGCCGCGCAGGATCGTGCCCGAGAACGGCTCAAGCCGCCCGGTGACGAGGGCCAGCAGCGTGGTCTTGCCTGACCCGTTCGGCCCCGCCAGGGCCACCCGCTCCGGCCCGGTCAGG
Organism: Novosphingobium sp. AP12; assembly: GCF_000281975.1. Lineage (GTDB taxonomy): Bacteria > Pseudomonadota > Alphaproteobacteria > Sphingomonadales > Sphingomonadaceae > Novosphingobium. The sequence goes on from NZ_AKKE01000127.1 coordinate 36,011, forward strand.
GTGAACGACACACCGCGCAGCAGCGGCGCCGACGGATCGTAGCCGCCCGATACGTCCCGCAGCGCGAGTACGATCTTGCCGGGCGGCAGTCCGGTCGGGGCCAGCGCGACCGCCATCGTTTCGAGCATTTCGATCTGCTCGCGCGCGGCGATCGCCGCTGCCGATGCTTCGGCTTGCTGGCGCTGTGCGAGGCGGACGTTCTCTCCCCCGGTGTTCTCGGCGCGCTGCTTTCGGGCACCGGCAACGATGCGCGGCATGTCGCCGCGCGCGCCCTTGCGGCTGCCGGCCGCGTCGCGCCGCTGCTTGCGCTCCACCGCGACCTGCGCCTTGCGTGCGATCTCCGTCATCTGCCGCTCGGCCACTTCGAGATCGTGGTGCGCCGCTGCCAGTTCGATCGCCTTGCGCTCCCGGTACTGCGTCCAGTTGCCGCCATAGCGGGTCGCGCCCAGCGAAGTCATCTCGACGATGGCGTCCATCGTCTCCAGCAGTTCGCGGTCGTGGCTGACGATGATCGCCCCGGCCCGCCACGACGCGAGCAGATCGAGCAATGCGGCCCTTCCCTCGCGGTCGAGGTTGTTCGACGGCTCGTCCAGCATCAGGAAATCGGGAGCGGCCAGCAGCGCGCCCGCCATCGCCGCCCGCGTCCGCTGGCCGCCCGAAAGCCGGGCGAGCAGGCTATCGGGCCCCGCGTCGAGCCCCACCCGCGCAAGCGCCGAGGTGGCGCGCGCTTCCAGGGTCCAGTCGACTTCGGCGAGTTCCTCCATGGTTGCCTGCCCCGCCTCGGCCTTGCGCAGCACCGCAAGGTCGGCGGCGATGCCGAACAGGTCGGCGATGGTTTCTCCCGGCGCGACTTGCACGATCTGGCGCAGGACGGCGATGCTGCCGCTGCCCACGACCTTGCCGGAAGTCGGCTCAAGATCGCCGGAAAGCACCCGGAGCAGGCTCGTCTTGCCCACCCCGTTGCGACCGACGATGCCGACGCGCTCAGCATTGAAACCGAGATTGAGATGGGTGAAGACCGGCTGGCCTTCCGGTGTCGACCAACCGAGGTCGAACGTCGTTATCGAGGCGGACATGCGTGTGTTTCCTGGCAGCAAGACGGGTCTGAATTGCGGTCAGGTCAAATCACATCGTCGGTCGTATCCATTCGATAATCGGGAGCGCTTTCTTACATCCGCCCCGCGCGCCGCTCAAGTCCAATCAGCGCCGAATGGCGGGCCGTGTCTCAGGCAGCATGAGCAGGACCGGCAGCACGCCCACCGCCACCGCCGCGATCATCAGGCCCGGCGCGGTGGTAGAGCCGGTACGCTCCGTCAGGATCTGGGCGAGCCAAGGCGTGAGGCCGCCGAACAGCGCGGTCGCGGTCGTGGCGCCGAGCGCGAGGCCGCTGAGGCGGCCCTCGGCGGGCATCTGCTCGGCAGTGGCGACGGCGCCCACCGCGCTCACCCCGCCCGCCAGCATCGCCAGCACCACCGCGCCCAGCAGCGCGGCTCCGGGGGATGCTCCGGCGAGCAAACGGAACATGAGATAGGGCATCGCGGCGCAGAGCACCGCCAGCCCGACCAGCACCGGGCGCCGCCCGACGCGGTCGGACAGCAGGCCGACAAAGGGCGTGACCACGATCACCGCCAGCGCGGCCAGCGTCGCCAGTTGCAGCGCCTGCGCCTCGGTGACGCTGCCCGCCGAAGTCAGGTAGACGGGGACGTAAGTGATGCCGACGTAATAAGTGATCGAACCCAGCGCGGAGATCGCGAAGCCGCGCAGGATGCCCCAGCGGTGACGTAACAGGGCATGGGCGAGCGGCCTTTGCGCCAGTGTCCCGGCATCGCGGCTGGCCTCGAACTCGGGCGATTCCTTCATCGCAGCGCGGGCGAACAGGATCGATCCGGCCAGCGCCGCGCCGAACAGGAACGGCAGGCGCCAGCCCCAGCTGTCCAGCTCCGGCGCGGGCATCAGGCTGACGGTCAGCGCCGCGATGCCCGCCGCCAGCAGCCCGCCGATCTCGCTCGTCGCCGCCGCCAGTGAGGTCACGAGGCCCCGGCGATGCGCCGGCGCGCCTTCGAGCAGGTAGGCGACGACGCCGGTGTACTCGCCCCCCACCGCGAAGCCCATCACGCATCGCAGCAGCAGGAGCAGGACGCCCGCGAGCGGCCCGACCTGCGCGGCGGTGGGCAGCATCGCGGTCAGCAACATCGCCACCGTCATCAGCGCCATCGACGCCAGCAGCGTCGCGCGCCGCCCGCGCCGGTCGCCAAAATGCCCGAACACCATCGCGCCGACGGGCCGCATCAGGTAGGCAACTGCGAAGCCCGCCAGCGTCGTCAGCACCCCCCCGTGTCCGGCGAAGAACACGCGCGAGAGCACCGTGGCGAGGTAGAGGAACAGCGTGAAGTCGTACCACTCCACCACCGTCGACATCGCCGCAAGGGCAAGCGAGCGGCGGTCGAGCGGTTGGGGGGATGTCATCGGGGCAGCGTAACCGGGCCGCGAGGCGGGGGCAACCGGCTCGATTACTGCAAAAAATCCCCGTCGTCCCAGCCAAGGCTGGGACCGCTGGCATGGCCGCGCCCACTTCAGGGCAAGGCGGTCACTCGAGGTCGGCCACCGAAAACCTCGTGCCTCAAGGGTGACCAGCGATCCCAGCTTTCGCCGGGATGACGGGTTGTCGTATCAGCTCCAGGTCGCCTCGGGCGGCAGGCTCATGAGGATGGCGTCGATGTTGCCGCCGGTCTTGAGGCCGAACAGCGTGCCCCTGTCGTAGACGAGATTGAATTCCGCATAGCGGCCGCGCCATTCCAGCTGCGTGGCTTTGTCGGCGAGGGTGAAGTCCATGCCCATGCGGAGCCGCACGAGCCGGGGGAAGACCGCCAGGAACGCCTCGCCCACGGCGCGGGTGAAGGCGAAGTTGGCCTCCCACGCGGCTTCGTCAGGGCACTCCAGGTGATCGTAGAAAATGCCGCCGACACCGCGATGAACCTTGCGGTGGGGGATGTAGAAATACTCGTCCGCCCAGGCCTTGTAACGGTCGTAGTAGCCATCGCGGTGGGCGTCGCAGGCGGCCTTGAACTCCGCATGAAACTTGGCGGTGTCCTCATCGTAGGGGATCGGCGGGTTGAGGTCGGCGCCACCGCCGAACCACGCCTTGGTGGTCGTGAGGAACCGCGTGTTCATGTGGACGGCGGGGACGTGCGGGTTCGCCATGTGCGCCACGAGGCTGATACCGGTCGCGGTAAAGCCGTTTTGTTCGGCGGAGGCACCGTTGATGGTGCCGGCGAAGTCCTTCGCCAGCCCGCCCGATACCGCTGAGATGTTGACGCCGACCTTCTCGAACACGCGGCCCTTCATGAGCCCGCGCGTCCCGCCACCCGTCTCGTCGGCCTCGCCCTCGACCGCTGTGCGTTGCCAGGGCGTGTAGCCGAACGCCGCGTCGGAGCCGGCCTCGCGCTCGATTGCCTCGAACTCGGCGCAGATCGCGTCGCGCAGGGAGCGGAACCAGTCGCTGGCGCGGGCGGTGAAAGGGGTCCAGTCTGTCATGATGGGCGCTTGCCAAATCGCGGAGCCTGCGGCAAGGGAAAGCCATGGTTCCCTTTTCGTTCCAGAGTGACGAGATGCTCCTCGTAGATGGCGGTGTCGCCAGCATGGGTGTAGGACGCGCCAGCGCGCTGTACTGGCCGCGCGAGCAGGCGCTGCTGGTCGCCGACCTGCACCTCGAGAAGGCAAGTTTCTTCGCACGCACCGGGCAGATGCTCCCCCCCTACGACAGCCGTGAAACGCTGGAACGGCTCGCCGTCGCCGTGCGCGTCACCGGCGCGCGGCGCGTGTTCGCGCTGGGCGACAACTTCCACGACAGCGCCGGACCGGACCGGCTCGAACCGCACGCGGCAGGCATGCTCGCCGCCCTCACCCGCGCGCTCGACTGGGTTTGGATCACCGGCAACCACGATCCCCACCTCGGCGCCGAAGCCGGAGGCACGCGGATCGAGGAACTGGCCCTGGGCGGCGTGACCCTGCGCCACCAGGCGCTGCCGGGTACGAGCGAGGCGGAAGTCTCGGGGCACTACCATCCCCGGCTCGTCGTCCACGCGCGCGGACGGCGGATCGCCCGGCCCTGCGCAGTGCGCAGCGAGAACCGGCTGATCCTCCCCGCTTTCGGCGCCCTCACCGGCGGCATGAGCGCCGCCGATCCGGCGATCCTGTCCGCCCTCCAGCCCGCCGACGCGATCGAGGCGCTGGTGCCCGCGCAGGGGCGGATGGTGTGCTATCCCCTCTGGCGAAAAGCGGCCTGAATACCCATATCGCCTCTATCACCGCTCCGGCGGTACGGGCATTCATTTTACATCGGTCGATTCCCGCTTTGCGCGGAACACCGAATCGCATTATTGACGCCCGATTCGCACACACGGCAGTAACGATTCAGGAGAACGTCTATAGCACCCCCTCCCCGGCGTATGATGACGCCACCGGTCAAGAGCGGACCGCGTTTCAATAACATGATCCAGTCCGACAAGGTCCGGGTCATCGACCAGGACGGCGAGAACCTCGGCGTCATGTACACGCGCCAAGCGATCGAGCAGGCGAACGAGGTCGGTCTCGACCTTGTCGAAGTCTCTCCGAACGCCGATCCGCCGGTGTGCAAGTTCCTCGATGTGGGCAAGTACCGGTACGAAGCCCAGAAAAAGGCCAACGCCGCGCGCAAGACCCAGAAGACGCAGGAGATCAAAGAGATCAAGATGCGTCCGAACATCGACGACCACGATTACGACGTGAAGATGCGCAACATCCACCGGTTCATCGAGGACGGCGACAAGGTGAAGGTCACCCTGCGCTTCCGAGGCCGCGAGCTGTCGCACCAGCAGCTGGGCATGGACCTGCTGCGCCGCGTGCAGACGGACTGCGAGGAAACCGCCAAGATCGAGGCCTATCCGCGCATGGAAGGCCGCCAGATGCTGATGGTGCTTTCGCCGAAGTAATTCGCGCGTCGCGCTATCGAAGAGTACGCAGGGGCGTGGCCGTTGGCCGCGCCCTTTGTCGTTGGGCGTGGCCCGGCGAACCGACCGGGCCTGGGCCGTGCTATTCGTCGCCGTTGCCGGCGCGCGCCGGCGTGCCCCGGCGCAGGCGCATCATGACCGGCGCGTCGTCTTTGCGCGTTTCCTCGAGGTAGACAAGCTCCCGCCGCCCGTCCGCAACGAGCGCCGCGCCGCCATGCGGGCGGATCAGGTGCAGCGCGCAAACAGTCTCTTCGGGCGGACTCTTCGGCGAGGGCAGCCTCCCCAGCGCGGCATTCTGGTCGAACTCCTGGCGCAGCACCTGCCGGCTGACGAGGCCGAAATCCCGCTTGGCGACATAGGCGATGCCGCTCGGTGCGTGGGCCCCTATCACGGTGACGGCATCGCTGCCGACGATCACGCCTTCCCCGGCTCCGGCGACGCTCACCCAGCCCCCCCGGAAGTCGCCGATGCGGCATTCCGGCGCGGGAACACGGGTTGCCGGCGCACTCGAGCATCCTGCCAGCAGAACCGCGCCGACGACGAAGCCCGCTCTCATCCCGGCAATTCTCCGGCCAACCGGCCCTCACGGCAAAGCGGAAGGCGCAGCGACGGCACGACCTTGCGCCTGTTCCCGATCACTGCGGTAAGGCTTTGCGCGTCGCCATTCATAATGAGGACTCCTGCAAGGCGACCACGGCTTTGCCACGGCGGCCTTCTCATCGTTCTTTCGCAACCCATGGAGGCCGCAGCTCCGCGGCAGATAATGCACTAACCGATACTCCCGCACCGGAGCCGGCACGGGACGATTATTTAATTACACAGGTTATTAGGCAGCCACGCGTAAGCAAGTCAATCGCATCATCACTGCTGCGAATCGATGAATACTGCACAATTGTTGAGGCAAATCGAACACTTGCACCGCACCTGACAAGGCAGCGCAGCCGTTTCGGTCCTCAGCCGCGCCACTCGCGGCGATCTTCGGCTGCGCGCAGCACTTCGTAGGCGACTTGATAGATCTGGAAGGCCTTGGCGGCCTCCTCGTCTCCCGGCCGTACGTCGGGATGGACTTCCTTGGCGCGGCTGCGCCAGGCCTTCTTCACGGCGTCGAAATCGGCATCGGGCTCGAGGCCCAGTGCTTCGAGCGCACGCAGTTCATCGCCGCTGCGGGTGCCGTCACCCGACCCGGCCCAGCCGTAGTGCGCGGATTCCTTGAAGCCGCCGTTGTCAGACCGCTCCTGCGCCTCGCGCATGGCGGCTTCCTCGGCGTCGAGGCCGGCGAAGTAGTCCCAGCCCGAATTGTATTCCGCGGCGTGCTTCTGGCAGAAATACCAGCGATCGGGATTGTTCGGGCTCTTGGGAGCGGGGCAGTCGCCCGGGTCGGTGCAACCGTGCCGATCGCACAGGCGCACCTGCGCAGCCTCGCGCGAGCTGCCGTAGCCACGCCAGCGGGGGAAACCCCAGTCGGAAGATCGGCGCACGCGGCTCATCCGGAGCGCGATAAGCCGCGACTCGACGGCGATGCAAGCCCCGCTGTTCCGGGGGCCGAGAAATAGCGCTTCATCACGGGATTCCCGGACCTGGCGCCTGCCCTATGGCGATCGCCGGGTCCGGTGGATCTCATCCTGGTCAGTCGATCGTCACGGTCACCGCGCGGCGGTTCTGCGCCCACGACTGCTCGTCGGAGCCGAGCGCGATCGGGCGCTCCTTGCCGTAACTGATGGTGTTGAGACGCGCCGGCTCGACGCCGAGGCTGATGAGGTAGTTCTTCGCCGAATTGGCCCGACGCTCGCCCAGCGCGAGGTTGTATTCGCGGGTGCCGCGCTCGTCGGCATGGCCTTCGATCGTCGCGCGCTTGGCGGGATACTGCGTCAGCCACTGCGCCTGCTTGGCGAGCGCCTGCTGGTCCTCGGCATCGACGTCATACTTGTCGAGAGCGAAGTAGATCGTGTCCGAACCCATCATCTTGGCGACGAAGTCCGCCTGGCTGCCCGGGGTGGCGACGCCCATCGAGCCGGTGCCGGTGTCGGTGCTGGTCGCCGGGCCGGGCTCGGGCGGAAGCTGCAGGGGAGCTTTCTTCGCGCAGGCCGAGATTGCCAGCGCGCCCGCGACGACGAGCATCGTGGCGCCGACGCGGGTGTTGCGCGCGAGGGAGGGGGAGGTAGGCATCGGGCAAGTCTCCTATGCTGCTCAGCCCGTATGAATGGCCGGCATGTTCTGAAGTTCCGTTCAATATTTAACACAGCCAACCTGAACGACCGCCAACGAATCGCCGCCCGTCGTTCAGGATTGTGCTGATCAGGGGCGCACGGGGCCCCAGGCGGGGTCGGATGCACCCACCGGAGTGGGCAGCTTGCGCTCGTTGCGCCCGGTCAGGTCGACCTGCCAGATCGAGGCGGTGCCTGAGGTCTTTGCGGTGCGGAAGAACTGGACGATGCGTCCGTTCGGCGACCAAGTCGGCGCCTCGTCCTGCCAGTTGTCGGTGAGGTGGCGCATGCCGCCGCCGCTCGGGCTCATGACCGCGACCCGCAGGTTTCCGGCGATGTGGGTGAAGGCGATCTGATCGCCGCGCGGGCTCCACTCAGGCGTTGCGGCGCGCCCGCCGAAGAAGCTGATGCGGCGCTGGTTCGAGCCGTCCGCACCCATTACGTAGATCTGCTGGCTGCCCGAACGGTCGCTCTCGAACACTATCTGGCTGCCATCGGGCGAATAGGACCCGCCGATGTTGATGCCCGGTCCGTTGGTCAGCTTCTGCGGCGTGCCGCCGCCGGCCGAGGAGATGCGGTAGATGTCGGTCGTGCCGCTCTTGGCCATCGAATAGAGCACCCACTTGCCGTCGGGCGACCAGCGCGGTGCCAGCGTAGGTGCGCCGGTGCGCGCGACCAGCGTCTGCCGGTCGGTGGCGAGGTCGTAGGAATAGATGCTCGGCTGGCCGTTGAGGTAGGACAGGTAGAGGATCTTGGAATAGTCGGGCGAATAGCGCGGGGTGAGCGCCATGGCCTGTCCGCTGGTCAGGTAGCGGTGGTTGGCCCCGTCCGAATCCATGATCGCCAGCCGCTTCATGCGGTGATCCTTGGGTCCGGTCTCGGCGATGTAGGCGATCTTGGAATCGAAGAACGGGCTTTCACCCGACAGACGCGAATAGACCATGTCGGCGCATTTGTGCGCGGCGCGGCGCCAGTCGGACGCGGGCACCTGCCAGCCGCCCTTCACGAGCTGCTGCTTGAGGGCGACGTCGTAGAGGTAGCAGCCGACCGTCAGGTTGCCGTCGGCACCGGCACGCACGTAGCCCTGCACCAGCATGTCGGCGCTACGCGAGGCCCAGGTGCCGTAGTCGGGCGCCTGGACCTGCGCATAGGCGGGCTGAGGCAAGCCGTCCGGGCCGGACGGCTTGAACAACCCGTTGTTCTTGAGGTCGCCCGCGACCACCTGCGACAGCGCTCGGCCGAGCGCGCCGGTCGTGCCCGCGTTGGTGCGGGTGGGCACGTCGGCGTCGGTGGCGAACGAGGTGATCGCGATGCCGAGGTCCTGCCACTCGCTTTCGTCCGACACGGTGACTTCGAGGCCGCCGTCTTCGGCAGGGGCGGGGGGCGTGGCCGGCACCACCTGGGCCAGCGCGGCGCCCGAGGCGACCATCGCGCCCGAAAGCATCAATCCCAGAGCGAGGATACGGGTTATCTTCATTGCGATAGCCTTCTGTCAAAGTTGGTCGTCACGACCTTCCAGCCCTCGTAGAGGTCATCGGGCAGTTTGAACGGCGCGGCAAGTTTCACCGCGCGGATGGCCTGTTCCTGGTGTCGCGCGACCTGCGCCTGGTTGGCGGGGGTCTGGCCGGTGGTGCTCACCACCTGCGGCTCCCCGGCAAGGCTGCCGTCACGCGCGAGGCGGAAGCGCACCTTGGTCACCAGCTGCTCGACGTCGGCGCCCTGCGGTGCCTGCCAGTGCGGCTTGAGCTGCCGACTGATCGCCGCGCCGAGCGCCGAGCGGGCCGCCGCGCCGATCTCAGCAGCGGGAGCGCCCGTCCCGGCCGGAGCCTTGGCGCCCGGCGTGCCCTGCTTGAAGGCGTCGTCGAACGCGCTGCTGCCCGCCTTCTTGGGCGGCGACGCCGCGGTCTTGCTGGTGCCGGCGGTATTGCCCGGAGGCGCCTTCTTCGGCGGTGTCTTGACGATGCGGTCGATCGGGCTCGACTGCCGCGACGGTGCAGCCGCGGGTTTGGCAGGAGCCTTAGGTGCCGGCTTGGCGGCAGGCTTCGGCGCCGGCTTGGGTGCCGGCTTGGCGGCAGGCTTCGGCGCCGGCTTGGGCGCCGGTTTTGGAGTGGGCTTCGGCTGAGGCTTCGGGGCTGGCTTGGGGGGCGCCTTTGGAACGGGCTTAGGCGCAGGCTTGGGCGGCACTGGCTTGGGCGCAGGCTTGGGGGCGGGCTTGGGAGGCGCGGGCGCCGGTTCTGGCTCCGGTACGGGCCGGGGTTCCGGCTGCGGCGCCGGCGCGGGCTCCACCGGCTGCACGGGCGCGGCTTCGGGAGCAGGCTCGCCGATCTCCGGGCTCTTGTCGGGCGCCGCCTGGGCACTCGGGTCCGGAGAGGTCGAGGTCATGCCGACCTCCTCGCTGATCGTCACCTCGATGCGCTGCGGCGGCTTGACCGTGTCCTCGTCGCCGACCTTAAGATACAGGATCGCCCAGAGCACGGCCGCGTGCAGCGCGATCGCCACGACAAGGCCGACGCCCTCGTCTTTTCGCAGTCCCGTGGATGCCATCAGGTCGACCCTAGGCCCCGCACCTTAACCACCGCTGACATCGGTCACCAGCGAGATCGAGGTGAAGCCGGCGCGGTTCAGCTCGCCCATGACTTCCATCACGCGGCCGTAGTCCAGCGCCTTGTCGGCGCGCAGGGTGACGAGCGGCGGCTTGCCGTCCGGCCCTGCAGGAGTGGCGGCTAGGCGGTCGGGCAGTTCGCCCGGCGCCAGTTCGTCGGCCTCGTAATACACCGCTCCGTCGCGGCTGAGGGTGATGACGATCTGGCCCTGCTCCTCGCTCATCGCCTTGGCCCGGGTTTCGGGCAGTTCGATCGGCACCGCCGCCTTCAGCAACGGGGCAGTGACCATGAAGATGATGAGCAGCACCAGCATCACGTCGACCAGCGGCGTGACGTTGATCTCCGCCATCGGCCCGCGCGAACGGCGCCGCCCTCTCCTGCCGCCACCGCCGCCGGACATGCCCATCGCCATCAGCGCTGCTCCAGCTGGCGGGTCAAGGCGGCGTGAAGGTGGTCGGCGAAGCGCTGGAGGCGTGCCTCGAAGCCGTTTACCTTATGCGAGAAGCGGTTGTAGGCGATGACCGCTGGGATCGCCGCGAAAAGGCCGATGGCGGTAGCGAACAGCGCCTCCGAAATGCCCGGCGCGACGACGGCGAGCGAGGAGTTCTGCTGCGCGCCGATGTCGAAGAAGCTCTTCATGATACCCCACACGGTGCCGAACAGACCTACGAACGGCGCGACCGAGCCCACTGTCGCCAGGAAGTTCAGCCGGTCGGAGAGCTTGTCCGCCTCCTCGCCCACGGACGAGTTCATGATGAGGGCGATGCGCTGGCGCGCGCCTTCAGGATCGACCTTGCCGGTGGCGTTGCGCCGGAACTCGCCCAGACCCGCACCCGCGACCTTGCCCATCGGCACATCGCCGCGCTTGCGTTCCTTCTGGTAGGTCTCGAAGTTCTGGGCCTCCCAGAAGCCTTCCTCATACTCGTTGCAGCGGCGCGAAACCGCGCCCATCCGCACCGTGAAGGTGACGATGATCGTCCATACCCAGACGCTAGCCAGCAGCAGCCCGACCATGATCGCCTGCACGACGATGTCTGCATCGAGGAACAGCTTGACCGGGTTGAGGCCGCCGGAATCCCCGGCGAAGTGTACGGTGGAGGCGAGCAGGTCGAGCGTCATTCTTGTCCTTCCCGTCCGGCAGGGCCGGGGTTTTTGATCGGTTCTAGCGAGGCGAAAGCGGCTTGCCATGCCTCGGGTTGTCGGCGTGGTCGTCCTTCAGGACTGATGAACCCGACCTTTACCGTGGCCTCGCAGAGCCGCGCCGCGCCGCATCTGGCGGTCTGGCGCAGCGTGGCGGAGACGCGGCCGACGGTCTCGGCCCAGGTCTCGATCACCACCGCGTCGCCCAGCCGCGCAGGCGCCAGGTAGCGCAGGTTCGCCTCGGCCACGGTGTAGAGGCCGGTGCCCGCCTCCAGCGCGGCGCGCTGGTCGATGCCGAGCACGTCGAGCAGGTCCGAGCGTGCCCGCTCGAACCAGCGCAGATAGTTCGCGTGGTAGACCACCCCGCCCGCATCGGTGTCCTCGTAGAACACGCGTAGCGGATAGCGGTGGACCTTGCCGTCGATCACGCCCGGCTGTGGGGTGAGCGCGGCCGATGCCGGGGAAGCAGGGTTGTCCGTCATTCCGCGCGGTTGTGTAACGGGGCGACCGCCGACTTCAACCCCGATGCCGTGGAGAAGCACGCTCGCAGGCTGAATTGAAGGGTAAATTTTCCGTGGATGGAAAATCCCCGGCCCGCCCTTACTCCCCGATCATCTGGAAGAACTGCCGCCCGCCGAAGATGTGGACATGTAGGTGCGGCACTTCCTGGTGGCCATTAGTGCCCATGTTGACCATCAGGCGGTAGCCCGGCCCGTCCAGCTCCAGCTGACGCGTGACATTACCGACCGCGCGCATGAAGCCGGCGATCTCGGAGTCCTCGGCCTTGGCGGTGAAGTCGTCCCACGAGACGTAGGCGCCCTTGGGGATTACGAGGACGTGGACGGGCGCCTGCGGGCGGATATCGTTGAAGGCCAGCGCGTGCTCGTCCTCGTAGACCTTCGAGCACGGCAGTTCGCCGCGCAGGATCTTCGCGAAGATGTTGTTCTCGTCGTAGGGTTGCTTCGGGTCGATCGGCATCTGTCTCTCCGGTTGGTCGGCAGGTCAGTCCTTCGGGCGCGCGGCCTTCTCGGCAATGCCGGAAGTGCCTTCGCGGCGGTCCAGCTCGGCCATGACGTCGGCGAGCGGGACGTCCCGGTCGGCCAGCAGGACCATGAGATGGAACACGAGGTCCGCCGCCTCCCCGACCAGCGCCTCGCGGCTTTCGGTCAGCGCGGCGATCACCGTCTCGGTCGCCTCCTCGCCCAGCTTCTGGGCGATCTTGCCGGTGCCCTTGGCCTTGAGGCGGGCGACGTAGCTCGAATCGGGATCGGCGCCGAGGCGCGTGGCGATCGTCGCCTCGAGGCGCGCGAGGGTATCGGGACTGCTCATTCTTGCGCAGATGCGGCGCGGCGCGGGCGCGGTCAAGCGCCGGTTGTCAGTCCTCGCCGCGCTTGGACGAGAACTTGCGGCCGATCGCGACGCCGGCGACGCCGAGGCCGAGCAGCAATATGCTGCTTGGCTCAGGCAGAGGGATGCCGCCCGCCGCATGGGCAGGGCTGGACGCCGCGAACATCGGGACGAGCGCTGGCAGGTAGCTGAGGATTTTCACCGGGGGTTTCCTGCTGGTCGATTCTGACAGGGGGCAGATCGCTGCGTTCTTGCATTGCAGCAAGCCCGGTTACGCGGTTGTCCCGATACGGGGCTGTTGGCAGAAGAGGGGTTGCCGATGCGGAGTCAGCCCCGTGCCGGGAGACCCGCCGCCCGCAGCGCAGCATGAGCCTCGCCGATCGAGTGCTTGCCGAAATGGAAGATCGAGGCCGCCAGCACCGCGCTGGCATGGCCCTGCGTGACGCCAGCCACGAGATGGTCGAGATTGCCGACACCGCCGCTGGCGATGACCGGCACCGAGACCGCGTCCGCGATCAGGCGCGTCAGCTCGAGGTCGTAGCCGTTCTGGGTGCCGTCGCCGTCCATCGAGGTGACGAGCAGCTCGCCCGCGCCGAAGCCCGCCAGCTTCACGGCATGGTCGAGCGCGTCGATCCCGGTCGCCTTACGGCCGCCGTGGGTGAAGATTTCCCACCGGCCCGGCGCAACCTTGCGCGCATCCACCGAGGCGACGATGCACTGCGAGCCGAACTTCTCGGCAATGTCGGCCACAACTTCGGGGCGCGAGACGGCGGCGGAGTTGACCGCCACCTTGTCCGCGCCGGCCAGCAGCAGCGCCCGCGCGTCCTCGGCCGTGCGCACGCCGCCGCCCACAGTGAGCGGCATGAAGCAGACTTCGGCAGTGCGCTGCACCACATCCAGCAAGGTGCCGCGTCCTTCGTGGCTGGCGGAAATGTCGAGGAAGCACAGCTCGTCCGCCCCGGCGGCGTCATAGGCGCGCGCCTGCTCCACCGGATCGCCGGCGTCCTTGAGGTCGACGAAGTTGACGCCCTTGACCACGCGCCCGTCACGGACGTCGAGGCAGGGGATGACGCGGACACGCACGGTCATTCAGGTCACTCCACGGGCTTGAAGAACAGCAGTACGGCGAACACCGCCACCACCGCGCACAGGACGAAGTTGAAGGCGGTATAGAGGCGGAACCGGCGCGGATCGTCCTCGCGCCGCACGGCCACGGTGGAGCGGCGGCGGCTGAACAGCATCAGGCGGACCTGGCCCTCGCGGTAGTCGCGCACAGCCCAGAGCACGCCCGGCACGAAGATGGCGAGCGCGAGCACCGCGATCAGGCGGTTGTCATTCACCCCTCGCGCTCTGCCATCTGAATCGCCGCTGCTAGGTCGAGGCGACCTTCGTAGAGCGCGCGGCCGGTGATGACGCCCTCGATCCCGTCGCGCGCATGGAGCGCGAGCAGGCGGATATCGTCGAGACCCTTGACCCCGCCGCTGGCGATCACCGGGATATCGACTCGGCGCGCCAGATCGACCGTAGCGTCGATGTTGACGCCTTTGAGCAGGCCATCGCGGCCGATGTCGGTGAACAGCAGGCTGGCGACGCCCGCATCCTCGAAGCGGCGGGCCAGATCGACCACGGCGACGTCAGAGACGTCGGCCCAGCCTTCGGTGGCGACCATGCCGTCCTTCGCGTCCACCGCGACGACGATGCCGCCGGGAAACTCCTTGGCCATGTCGCGCACGAACTCGGGATCCTTGAGCGCCGCCGAACCCATGACCACGCGCGAAACGCCGAGGTCGAACCAGCCGGCCACCGCCTCGCGGGTGCGGATGCCGCCGCCCAGCTGCACGTGGCCCGGGAACGCCTCGAGGATGGCCTCGACCGCTTCGCGGTTCTCCGCCTTCCCTGCGAACGAACCGTCGAGATCGACGACGTGGAGGAACTGCGAGCCGGCCTCGGCGAACATCGTCGCCTGCGCGGCCGGGTCGTCGCCGTAGACGGTAGCGCGCGCCATGTCGCCTTCGGCCAGGCGCACGACCTGGCCCTGCTTGAGGTCGATGGCGGGGAATACGATCATGCTCACGGCTTCCAGTCGAGGAATCGGGTCAGGAGAGCGAGGCCGAAACCCTGGCTCTTCTCGGGGTGGAACTGCACACCGACGACGTTGTCCTTCGCCACCGCCGCGACGAGGCCGCCGCCGTGGTCGGTCATCGCCGCGATCGTGGCTCCGTCGTCGGGCGCGAAGTGGTAGGAGTGCAGGAAATACGCCTCGCCCGCCTCGATCAGCCCGCTTGCCGGGTCGTGGCGGCCTAGCGCGACGTCGTTCCAGCCCATGTGCGGAATCTTGACCATCGGATCGGTGCGCTCGATCAGCTCCACCTGTCCGGCGATCCAGTCCAGCCCCGGCGTCTCGCCGTGCTCAAGCCCGCGCGTGGCGAGGAGCTGCATGCCCACGCAGATGCCGAGGAACGGCGCGGCGCCGACCTGAACGCGCTCGGTCATCGCCTCGACCATGCCGGGAATGCCCCAGAGCCCCGCGGCGCAGGCCTTGAACGAACCCACGCCCGGCAGGACGATGCGGTCGGCCGCGCGTACGACCGCGGCGTCTGCGGTGATCGCCACGTCCTCGGCGCCCGCGGCGCGCAGCGCGTTGGCGACCGAGTGGAGGTTGCCCGCCCCGTAGTCGATCAGCGCCAGCGTCACTGGAGGCCGACGATGCTGTCGTCGAGGAAGCTGGGTGCCCATTCGATCACTTCGGCCTCGGCTACACCGCCGGCGACGAAGGGATCACGCGCGGCGAGCGCGGCAATCGCGTCGCGGCTCTCGCCCGTGGCCAGGATGATCCCGCCTTCGCGGGGAACCTTGCGGCCCCAGCCAAAGAAGTGGCCGTCCTCGTGGTTCGCTTTGAGCCACGCTACGTGATCCTTCATCAGCGCATCGACCTGCTCAATGGGGGCAGTGTAGGTGAGCGAGATAATGAAGCTGGCCATCAGAGTGTCGCCTGTCCCAGAATGCCCTTGGTCGAGGGGATTGCCCCGCCCTTGCGCGGATCGAGTTCCACCGCCTGCCGCATGGCGCGAGCGAAGCCCTTGAAGATGCCTTCGCAGATGTGGTGGTTGTTGCTGCCGTAGAGCAGTTCGATGTGGAGTGTGATGCCCACGGCCTGCGCTATCGAATGGAACCAGTGCTCGACCATCTCGGTGTCGAACTCACCCAGCTTCTCCTGCGTGAAGGCGGCCTTCCACACGAGATAGGGGCGGCCCGAGATGTCGAGCGACACGCGGCTCAGCGCCTCGTCCATCGGCGAGTTCACGTCGCCGTAGCGGCCGATCCCGGCCTTGTCGCCCAGTGCCTGGGTGATGGCCTGGCCGATCGCGATAGCGCTGTCCTCGGTCGTGTGGTGCTGGTCGACGTGGAGGTCGCCCTTGATCCGGCAGGTGATGTCGATCAGCGAATGGCGGCTGAACTGCTCGATCATGTGGTCGAGGAACCCGATCCCGGTCGAGACCTGGTAGGCCCCGATGCCGTCGAGGTTCACTTCGACTTCGATGTCGGTTTCGTGCGTCTTGCGGATGATCGAGGCTGTGCGCATGGTTGGGCCTATAGACCCGTGGCGGACAGAATCAATCGCGCAGGGGGTCTATCGCGGCCCAATGTTACGCGAAGGTACTAAGCCCTTTTCCTTGGATAAAGGAGGGAGTAGGCATTTTTCACGTTGGTAACGGGTTGACCCCGTGAGGAACCATGAGCACGTAGGGCGCGATGAACGATACCCCGCCAGACAGCATGATCCCCTACGATGAAATCGTGCAGGAGGCCCTGCGCGCCGTCGTCGGCCGCGTGCTCGGCCAGGTCGAAGCCGGTGGCGGCGTCCTTCCGGGCAGCCACCACTTCTACATCACTTTCAAGACCGGCGCGCCCGGCGTCAGCATTCCCGCTGACTTGCGCGCCCGGTTCCCGGACGAGATGACGATCGTGCTCCAGAACAAGTTCTGGGACCTTGGCGTCGGCGAGCGGGGCTTCACCGTGAGCCTCAGCTTCAATCAGATGCCGGCCAAGCTCGACATTCCCTTCTCGGCGATCACTGCCTTCGTGGACCCCGCCGTCGATTTCGGCCTGCAGTTCCAGGCCATGGCCGACGACGACGATGAGGACGACCTGTCCGCCGCCGCCGGCAACGACGAATCGGAACGCGACGTCGCCTCGCGCATTACGCCTAGCGAGGACGGCTCCAACGTCGTCTCCGTGGATTTTGGCAAGAAGAAGTGATCGGGCGGCATCTCGCCCGCAGCTGACAGGGCTAGGGCGATGGCAACCGGATTCAAGCAACAGGCTAAGAAGGCGGCGAGCGTCGTCAAGGTCGCGCCTGCCGGTCTCAAGAAGCTGGCGGACAACGGCGGCGAGCTGCACGGGCCGAGCCCGAACCCGGCCACCAACCTCATCATCGCTGACATCGCTCTGCGTACCGGCACCACGTTGGCGCGGCGCGCGGTGGAGCGCGGGGTGCTGGGCGCCAGCTATTCGCCGCGCAAGGCCAAGTCGATCCTGAAGGGCCGGACGATGACCGAGACCCTGCTACACGGCGCCCTCGCCCGCGTGGCCCTGGGCTCGATCCCCGGCGCGATCGTAGTCGGCGGCGCGCTCGTCGCCAAGACCCTCTACGACCGCAGTCGCGGCCGCCAGGCCCGCGCGGAAGGCGCGGCCGAGCTTCACGAGCAAGCGGTGGAGGGCGCAGAGGAGTAGCGCCGGGAGCCTCGGTGATGAGGTTTCGTCCGGATTTTACCCAAACCGGCGGCTCTTCGCCTTGATTTGCGCGTAATCCGCCGCCATCGGGGGCCATGGTCCTGCACGCAAAGCCCTCGGCCGACCCTTCCCCGGCTTCCACCGGCACGCTGTCACGGCGCGGCCTGATGTTCATCATGTCCTCGCCCTCGGGCGCAGGCAAGACGACGATCTCGCGCATGTTGCTGGAACACGATCCCCACATCTGCAACTCGGTATCCTGCACTACGCGCCCGCCCCGCCCCGGCGAGGTGGACGGCAAGGACTACCACTTCGTCACCCAGCAGCAGTTCGACCGCATGGCCGAGGACGGCGACTTCCTCGAATGGGCGACCGTCTTCGGCCATAGCTATGCGACCCCCAAGGCGCAGGTGAAGGCCGGCCTCAAGGACGGGCAGGACTACCTGTTCGACATCGACTGGCAGGGCACCCAGCAGCTCTACCAGAAGCTCGAACGCGACGTCGTGCGCGTGTTCCTGCTGCCCCCCAGCATCGAGGAACTGCGCCGCCGCCTCACCGGTCGCGGCACCGACAGCGCCGAGGTCATCCACGGCCGCATGGAGCGCGCGCGTTCGGAAATCAGCCACTGGGACGGTTATGACTACGTGGTGGTCAACGATGACATCGAAAGCTGCTTCGAGCAGGTGAAGAAGATCCTCGCCGCTGAACGTCTGCGCCGCGCCCGCCAGACCGGGCTGATCGGCTTCGTGCGCGAGCTGATGCAACCGGGCGACTGACCGCGCCCGTCCGGCGACCCACGCACCCTTGCCCCGGCCAGCTTCTCGCTCTAGGCCGCGCCGCGACAGTTTCAGCCTTTCGGAGACCAAGCCCATGTCCGACCTCGCAGCCCAGATCGAAGCCGCCTTCGACGCTCGCGACACCGTCACACCCGTCAGCGACGACGTGCGTAAAATCGTCGACGAGGCGCTCGAGCTGCTCGATTCGGGTCAGGCCCGTGTCGCCGAGCCGGACGGCCAGGGCGGCTGGAAGGTCAACCAGTGGCTCAAGAAAGCCGTGCTCCTCAGCTTCCGCCTCTCCGACAACGCCGTGATCGACTACGGCGCCGCCGGCGCGCCCGCGTTCGACAAGGTGCCGCTCAAGTTCGCCGGCTGGGACGAGGCCCGCTTCAAGGCCGCCGGCGTGCGCGTCGTGCCCGGCGCCTGCGTCCGCCGCAGCGCCTACATCGCCAAGGGTGTGGTGCTGATGCCCAGCTTCGTGAACTTGGGCGCGCACATCGGCGAAGGCACCATGGTCGACACCTGGGCGACCGTCGGCTCCTGCGCCCAGATCGGCAAGAACGTCCACATCTCGGGCGGCGCCGGCATCGGCGGCGTGCTCGAGCCGCTCCAGGCCGGCCCCGTCATCATTGAGGACGGCGCTTTCATCGGCGCGCGTTCGGAAGTGGCCGAGGGCGTGATCGTGGGTGAAGGTGCGGTGCTCTCGATGGGCGTGTTCATCGGCGCTTCGACCAAGATCGTCGACCGCGCCACCGGCGAAGTGCATATCGGCCGCGTTCCGCCGTACTCGGTCGTCGTCCCGGGCGCCCTGCCCGGCAAGCCGCTGCCTGACGGCAACCCCGGTCCCTCGCTCTACTGCGCTGTCATCGTCAAGACCGTCGACGCGCAGACACGCTCGAAGACCGGCATCAACGAACTCCTGCGCGACTGAAGCGTCTACGCTCGGGGCGGGCGGCGGAACGCTACCCGCCCTGGCGTGTTGTTCGATGCAAAGGGGCCATCTTAGGCTCCGTGCAATCGGAGGCGCGCCATGGAAACCCAAGGTCAAGAAGTCCATCTCGATACGGAAGAAGCGCGCGGCGGCGAGACCAGCGGCGTCATGCGTTACGTCCTGCTGATCAGTCTTGTTCTGGCCATCGTCGCCATGACTGCCGTGTGGCTGACCGGCGCCTTCACAACCCCAGAAACCGGCGGCAATGCCGACACCGAGAAGGCAGTGGCCGAACAGGCCGACAAGGCGAACTGAGCCGGTGGCGACCGAATTTCGCACAGGCGCCAAAGTGCGCTGGCACTGGGGTGCTGGCTCTGCAATCGGCAAGATCGCCGAGCGCTTCGAGCGGCGCGTCAGCCGCACCATCAAGGGCAAGCGAATCGCCCGCAACGGCACCCCCGAGAATCCCGCCTACTTGATCGAGCAGGACGATGGATCGCGCGTGCTCAAGCGGGCTTCCGAATTGGAGCGTGCCTGACATGGGGGACCTTGATCGTTTCGTGCTCGCTCAGGACGAGGTTTACGCCCAGGTCAGGGCCGAACTCGTCCTCGGCGAGAAGCGCAGTCACTGGATGTGGTTCGTCTTCCCACAACTGGCGGGTCTCGGCACCAGTCCGCTGGCGAGAACCTATGCCGTGAGGAGCCTCGAAGAAGCGCGCAGCTATCTCGCCCACCCCGTGCTAGGCCCGCGCCTCGCGGAGTGTACCCAGCTGATGCTCGGATGGGCGGGAAGCCGCAGTGCCGTCGCGATCCTGGGCACAATCGACGCGATCAAGTTCTGCAGCTGCATGACCCTGTTCGAACTCGCCGCGCTGGATAACGGCAACGGCGCGGAGCGGTTCAGTCATGCGCTCGACAATTTTTGTCAGGGGCGCCGTGACGAACGGACGCTGCAACTGATGCCAGCCACCTCCAACCCGCGGGCCCGGCGCGCCGGGAACTTTTTCCCGCGCCTTCGCGTTGTGTGAGACGGCCTGGATAACGTGCGGCCATCGAGACTGCCGTCGGGCCGACGGGAGACCCGTTATGGAACGTGTCGGTGACGAAGTTCATCTCCACGACGACGAAGCGAGAGGGGGCAGCACACCTCATATCGTCCGTTATGTCCTGATCGCCAGCCTGATCCTCGCCATCATCGCGATGTCCGCCATCTGGATTTCACGCGCGCTCTACGAACAGGCGCCGCGAGGCCAGGCGGTAACCGCCGAGCAGCACGCGCTGGGCAGCTGATTTCGGTCGATAAGGATCGGGGAATACAGGGTGAAATTGGCAGGAGCCGTCTGCGTGGCGGTTGCCGAAAGCATCCTTGCGGATGCGATCCCACCCCGATGCCGCCCCTTTCGCCCCCGGCGAATGGTTCGACAACGCTGCCTACGGCTCCTGTCAAATCTGACGACCCGAAGTCGCCATCTCCTGTGCAAGCCGGATTAGCCGCAATCCATTTCCAAGTTGTTAACGCGCTCGAAAACCACGGGACCCCGGGCGATCCGGTGACCCGGCTCGATCCTGTAAGAAATAACGACATTTGCCGCATTTCGGCCGGCGTCAGCTCGCTCTGGCCTGCCACTTGCGCTCGGCCACACGCCGCAGCGCCTCGTTCACCGCCGCCAGCCCCCTGCCGACCTTCTCCCCAAGGGCGCGCGAGATCATGCCGCCCAGTGGTCCGCTCATGATCTCGCCGTTGGTCACCATGCAGGCGGTGGGCGAAAGTTCGTAAATCTCGACGAATCGGTAGGTCTTGAGCAGCCCGCCCAGTCCCGACATCCCGTATTCGAGCCGTTCGTTCGCCTCCATCAGGAGCACTTTCGCCGCGCCGCTCTGCGGCTTCATGCCTTCCAGCCTGACCTTGAAGCGAACCATCGCGCCCGGCTCCGCCCGGCCCCGGCTTACCACGTAAAGGGGGTTCCAGTCCTGCCAGCCTTCGAAGTCGGCGACGAAGTCCCACACCAGTTCCGGCGGGGCGGCGATCTCGATCCGGTGGCCCAGGCACTTGCCGCGAGGGCGGCCGGGCATATCGTCGCAGCCGGGCAGTTCGTAAGGCGACGGCTCCCGGCTCACAGCAAGCCCTTGGCCAGCGCCCGCCAGTGCGGCAGCAGCACGTCAAAGCTGCCCCCCTGAGGCCCCGCGATGACCTGGAGACAGACATGGTCGGCTCCGGCGTCCAGATGCGCCTGCACCCGCTCGGCGGCGGCCTCCACGCTGCCGATGGCGAACAGCGCATCCAGCAGCCGGTCGTCACAGGCATCGATCTCGGCCTCGCTGAAGCCGAGGCGCAGCCAGTTGTTCCGGTAGTTGGGCAGTTGGCGGTAATGCGTGAGCGCACCGAGCGCCAGTTCCCGCGCCTTCGCCGGGTCGGGCTCTAGGATCACGCCTTGCTCCGGGGCCAGCAGCGGCCCTTCCCCAAGGATCGCCCGGGCCTGCGCGGTATGCTCGGGCGTCACGAGATAGGGATGCGCGCCCGATGTCCGCTCGCCCGAAAGCGCGACCATCTTCGGCCCTAGCGCGGCGAGGCAAAGGTTATCGCGCGGCATGTCGGCGGCGAGCAGCCCATCGAGGAAGGCCGAGGTCACTTCCAGCGGCTTGCCCCATTTCTCGCCGATGATCGGGCCGTGGCTGATGCCGAGGCCGAGCAGCGTGCGCGCCTTCCACTCGGCGGGCAGGGCCGCGAACCACGCGGCAAGCTCGGCCGGTTCGTGCTTCCAGATGTTGAGGATGCCCGTCGCGATCGTCATGCGCGAGGTGGCCCCCAGCAGCCGCTCCACGTCGGCGGGCGCGCCGTCGTCGATGCCGCCGGGAATCCACACCGCCCCGTAGCCCAGCGCCTCGAGTTCCTCGGCCGCCGCGCTCGACCGCGCCTTGTCGCCGAAGCGCATTTCCAGCGACCACAGGCCGACTTTTCCGATCGCGGGCACGGTCATGGCTCTCTCCTCCATCTATGGCCTGCGATCCTGCGATCACCGCCCTGCCCCTTCAAGGCCTTTCGCCCTCACCCGGCCGGCATCGCCCCAGCGACCAAAGCAGCCTCGCGCCCCGCCCGCCAAACGTCCAGTTGATCGGACCCGGTACGCAGCCTAGCCCTTTGGAATGGGAGAGTTCGACTACATCATCGTCGGCGGAGGCAGCGCCGGCTGCGTGCTTGCCAACCGTCTCAGCGCCGATCCGAAGACGCGCGTCCTGCTGCTCGAGGCGGGCGGCAAGGACGATTACATCTGGATTCGCGTGCCGGTGGGCTACCTCTACTGCATTGGCAACCCGCGCACCGACTGGTGCATGTCCACCGAGGCCGAGGAAGGTCTGGGAGGACGCGCCCTGAAATACCCGCGCGGGCGAGTGCTGGGCGGCTCGTCGTCGATCAACGGCATGATCTACATGCGGGGGCAGGCCGCCGACTACGACGGCTGGCGGCAGGCAGGCAACACCGGCTGGGGCTGGGACGACGTGCTCCCGTACTTCACCCGCGCCGAGGACCACTACGAGGGAGCCAGCGAGTTCCACGGCGGCGGCGGCGAGATCCGGGTCGAGCGCCAGCGCTTGCGCTGGGACATCCTCGAAGCCTTCCGCGACGCCTGCGGCGAGCATGGCATCCCGCACTCCTACGACTTCAACACCGGCGACAACGAGGGTGCGGGCTTTTTCCAGGTCACCCAGCGCAAGGGCTGGCGCTGGAGCGCCTCGGACGCCTTCCTGAAACCCGTACGAAGCCGCGCCAACCTCAAGATCGAGACCGGCGCTCTGGTCGACCGCGTGATCGTCGAGGAGCGCCGCGCGGTGGGCGTCGCCTATTCGGTCGGCGGCGTGAAATGCGAGGCGCGGGCGGGCGGCGAAGTGATCCTCGCGGCAGGCGCGATCGGCTCCCCCGCGATCCTCGAGCGCAGCGGCATCGGCGGCGCGGCGCGGCTGTCAGGCCTCGGGATCACCCCTGTGCTCGACCGCCCTGAGGTCGGCGCCAACCTGCAGGACCACTTGCAACTGCGTTGCGCCTGGCGCGTCTCGGGTGTCGCCACGCTCAACGCGCGGGCGGCGAACCTCTTCGGCAAGGCGCTGATCGGCATGGAGTATGCACTGCGCCGCACTGGCCCGATGGCGATGGCACCAAGCCAGCTCGGCGTCTTCACGCGCAGCCACCCGAGGTACGCCACCGCCAACCTCGAATACCACGTCCAGCCGCTCAGCCTCGCGGCCTTCGGCGGCGCGCTCGACCCGTTCCCCGCCTTCACCGCCAGCGTCTGCAACCTCAGGCCCGAGAGCCGGGGCTCCACCCACGTCACCACCGCCGACCCCGCCATCGCACCCTCGATCCGACCCAACTACCTCTCCGCCGAGGAAGACCGCCGCGTCGCCGCAGAGGCCATCCGCATCACCCGCGGCATCGTCGCCGAGCCCGCGTTGGCGAAATACCACCCCGAGGAAGTGCGCCCCGGCATCGCCTTCCAGAGCGAGGAAGACCTCCAGCGCGCGGCAGCCGAGATCGGCACCACCATCTTCCACCCGGTCGGCACGGCAGCGTTGGGTACGGTCGTCGATCCCGAGCTTCGCGTGATCGGCGTGGGAGCCCTGCGCGTGATCGACGCTTCGGTGATGCCCGCGATCACATCGGGCAACACCAATGCGCCGACGATGATGATCGCGGAGAAGGGGGCGGAGATGGTTCTGGCTGCAGGAAAAGCTCAGCAGTCCTCCCATCCGGCCCCGGGCCTTGCCTAGACCAGCAGCTCCCGCGTGCGCTTGACGATCTCGCCGACGTATTCCCGCGCCGGACGCCCGCTTTGCGCCGCCGCCATCAGCGGCACTTCGAGGCCGAGCACCTGCCCCCGAGGGAGCGCTTCCACGAATTCGCGCATCGGCAGTTCGCCCTGCCCGGGGATCATGCGGCCCGACATCGCCTCGGTCATGTAGTCACCCTCGGCCTTGCGCGGAGCGTCGCTCAATTGGACGTGGCCGATCAGTGCGGGGTCGAGTTCCGCGATCTGCCGCACGGTCCCGCCCGAGCGGAAGAAGTGCATCGAATCGATCAGCACCGTCGCCTTGCCCTCGCCGATGTGGCGAACAGCATCGAGCGCCTCTGGCAGCGAGCGGATGGTGAAGATCGGGCAGAACTCGATCGAGAACTCCATGCCCCTCTCCTCCGCCATGCCCGCCAGAACCGCCAGCTGATCGAGCGCGCGGTCGCGCTCCGTGCCCATGTCCACTGCGTTGACGCGTAGCGCGCCGAGGTCGGCGAAGAGGTCCATGTCGGCGGCGCGGTCGGCGGCGTCGAGGTCGGGTGAGACGCCAAGCCCCTCGGCGATCGAGATCGAGATGCCCTGGTCCGCCAGCACGGCCTTGAGCTCACGCCGCAGCCCGGCATCCTCGCGCAACGACCAAGCGGGGTAGCCGTGCGGGTTGAACCGCTCCGGCAACTGCGCAAGCCCCATCGAGACAGCCTTGCAGCCGAGATCGGCGGCGAGCGTCACATGCTCGACCGGACCGAGCCCGAGCACGGTCAGCAGTTCCAGCCCCAGCGGATGACCCATGAATGCGATTCCTCTCCCGTTTGGGCAGGATATACAGGCTTGCGCGCGCACCGACACGGGCAATTCGCATGGCTCTGCCGGGGGCGGCAAAAACGAAGGCGCGGCAGTGGTGGCTCCGCCGCGCCTTGCGCTTCTCCCCTTCCTTGGCTCCTCGCAAAGGGCCCAGCCGACCCTTCGCGTCATTCTCCCTGCGATGTTCTGTTCTTCCACCCTTGGCCCGGCTTTGCCGTGTGCCCTCAGACGAGCTTCTTCTGCAGCCGCACCAGCGCGCGATCGATTTCGGCACGGGCGTTGTCGCCGACCTCACCCTCGACCACCCGGTAGACGATCCGTCCATTCTCCAGCGAATAGGCCACTGTCGCCATGCCGTCGTTGAAACTGGCAAGGTAAAGCGCCGGCTTGCGCTGGATAAGGGCGAGATCGTCCGCTCGGGGAACCAGCGTGTCGCGCATGTAGTAGGCGCCTGTCATAGCGCTCTTTTCCACGTGCGTGTCGGCAGCGTGCCCTGGACCGGAAACCGCCATCACAGACAGGACTAGACCCGCCTGCAATGCTGTCAGGAATTGCTTCATGACAAACATCCTCTCCCGTGGCGGTACCGACATGGGCCCGTCATCTGGTGAGACAATTCGTACCATCGGCGATGGTTTCCCGGAAGCGAACAATCCTCAGGAACCTTAGGAATTCCGCCGTTTCCGCGCCGCAAAACGATATCCGTACTAGCTGGTTCGCCCTTTTCGGGCCCGTCGCTGGGACGGCTGGAGAACGCCGATCTCGGCCGCCGTAGCGGAAAGCG
Source organism: Novosphingobium sp. AP12 (assembly GCF_000281975.1). GTDB lineage: Bacteria > Pseudomonadota > Alphaproteobacteria > Sphingomonadales > Sphingomonadaceae > Novosphingobium. The sequence continues at coordinate 61,103 of NZ_AKKE01000127.1, forward strand.
CCGATCCGGCGCCCCATCCCGTCTCCGGATCGTCACCGAACGCGCTAATCTCCTTTCTGGACATCGCCCTGACGTTTATGGTGCATGCTGCAGCCGCAAATGCGGCCGCTGAGCGAAAATCGGCCCGAATCGCCCGCCGTCGGTGGGTTTCGGAACCCTCCCGCCGGGCCCGCGTTGGACGGACCGGCACGCGACTACCCACCAGAAAGGCCCCGAAAATGACCACCAATAACGCCTCCGCCCGCTACGAAGGTCTCGGCAAGGACGGCAAGGGCTCGATCAGCACCAAGTCCGGCGTCCTCAGCGAGCAGCCCTACGGCTTCGGCACCCGCTTCGAGGGCAAGCCCGGCACCAACCCCGAGGAACTGATCGCCGCCGCCCACGCCTCGTGCTTCACCATGGCGACGAGCTTCGCGCTGGCCGCCGCCGGTCATGCTGACGGCACGCTCGATACCCAGTGCACCGTCACGCTCGACAAGGACGGTGACGGCTTCTCGGTCACCAAGTCGGCGCTGACGCTGACTGCCTCGATCCCCGGCATCACGCCCGAGGACTTCGCCCGCATCGCCGACGAGGCCAAGGCCGGCTGCCCGATCTCCAAGCTTCTGAAGTGCGAGATCACGCTCGAGAAGTCGCTGGTCGGCTAAGCCAGACTGGCTTTCACCGGCCGCATCGGCCAAGGCGAACAGGCGCGGCGACCATCGCCGCGCCTGTTTTGCCTGAAGGACCAGCGCCATGGCCGGTGACGACGAAGACTACGTCTATGACGAGGAAAGCGGCGAGTGGCTGCCCGCCGGCGAACTTGCCCAGCGCCGCGCTGCTGCCGACACTATCGAAGTGCGCGACGCCGTCGGCAACCTCCTGGCGGACGGAGACCAGGTCACGCTCATCAAGGACCTCGACGTCAAGGGAGCGGGGCAGACGCTCAAGCAGGGCACGCTCATCAAGTCGATCCGCCTGACCGGTGACCCGCAGGAGATCGACTGCAAGTTCCCGGGCATCAAGGGTCTCGTCCTGCGCGCGGAATTCGTCCGCAAGCGCTGAGGCCAGGAACGCGGACCCACCTGCGGCGTTCAATCGGGCGGAGGGGTAGTCGGAGCAAGCCGCCATGCCTGGAACCCGGACCCTGATCGCCGCCGCCCTCGCGGGCACGATAGCCCTGGGCACGCTGGCGGGCGCCGCGATCCCGGCGAACATGAAATCTTCGGCGGCTCCCGACTGGCGCGAAACTTACCGCGCTGCGCCCGCGATGGACGGGCAGGACTACTACGTCGAACCCGCTCCGCAGGACCTTGCGCCGCCCATGGCGACGACCTCGTGGCTATACTCCTCCCCGGGTGCCGCCCGGGAGGACGTCGCCCTTATTCCCTACGCCTATGACGACGATGAACTGGCGGACGAAGATACGCTCCCGGTCGGCTACGACCCTGCCGAACCTGCCCCTTCGGAAAATGCCTCCGCCGATCAGCAGGCCTCCGCCGCACAGGAAGTCGCGGAGGAGGTGAAGCAGGCCGAAGCGGAAGCCGCGCCGCGTCCAGCCACCGCCTCGTAGCCGCCCTCACTCGCCCTTGGTGCGTGGCCGGCGTTCGGTCCATGCGCAGCCGCTGCGGGTCTCGGAGCCGATCTGGAGCGTCGCGGCAAATGGATAGCGCGCATCCGACATGCCGTCGGTGCATTGGGTCGGCGTGACCGCCAGCGTCACCGCGCCTGCCTTCAGCGTCCCGCTATAGGAAACCCCGCCCCGGCCGGCAAAGCGGCTCACCGCCGCCGTCTCGCCCTTCGCGTTGTCGGGCGTCGTGTAGGTCATGCCATCGGCGCTGACCTTGCCGCCCCAGAACGGCTCGGTTCCAAGGAAATGCACCGTCTCGTCGGCGGCGATGCCGTTCCACGGATGGTGGTCCGTCGCGTCACCCGGCACCTGTTCTGCTGCCGAATGACATGCTGCAACAGCGAGCAGTACAAGGGGGGCGGCAAAACGAAGCGGTTTCGAGATGGTCATACCCTCGTCTACTCCAGTTGCAGCAGGCCAAACAACCCCGGCGCCGAAGCGAATCACTACCGTCATATTAAGGAAGATTCGGCTGATCGCCGGCTGCGAGGCGCCCAATCAACGGGTCGAAACGATTTTTCCGGACACGTCGTTCTCACCAACTGCCCAAAAAACGGGCAAAAATGGGGCTTGTTGCAAAACGCGCAACACCGGGTTCCCCAATTGGAATTGCACGACTGACCCACATCCGCTTTTGCTGCAACGCAACAAGACCACAGATGCTCGAGGCGATTTTCCGGCCTCACCAAGTTAGGGATTTTGCCATGTTCAAGACCGTGTTCGCCACCGCAGCTCTCTCGCTCCTCGCCGTTCCGGCCGTCGCCCAGGCGAACGATGCCCGCGAGTTTTCGCACGAGGGCGTGAACTACGCTTATACCACCCAGCAGAAGGGCAAGGTTACCGTGATCGACGGCAATACCTCTGCCGGCGTGCCGTTCCGTCTCTACGTCAAGGGCGACCGCGTTTCGGGCACCTACAACAGCCGCTACGTCTCGTTCACGACTGCCGAAGCTGCCAAGCTCAACCTCGGCCAGTAATCGCGCAGCTGCGCACCCGGGCACTTCCTCTCCCAACGCCCGGATGAAGCAGCGCCGAACAGGGCGCCGTCCCCCTCGAGCGGGACGGCGCCCTTCTTGCGTCCGCTTCCCGCGTTCAGCGCGCCGACAGCAGGGCTGGCCTATTCGCAGCTTCGGGCATGGTCAGATATCGGAGATGAAATGGCTGCGGGCAAACTGCTCCTCCTGCTGGTCGCGGGCGGCCTTGCCGGCGCGGCGTTCGCCGGAATGACCACCGGCGTGATGCGCCCCTACCGTGACCGCGAGGCGGTATCGGCCGCCCGTCCGCTTCAGCCGCAGGCGAATGACGGCACCGCGCCCTATGCCACCCCTCCCGCCAACCCTTCGTGGCTGGACGAGGGCGTCTCGCTTCTCGATTCCCCCGCCTGGCCCTTCGGCCACGGCTCGCAGGACGAGGACGCTTCCGCCTATCCCGCCCCCGGGGACGATGCGCCCTATGGCTACGGCCAGCGCGAACGCGACGACGCTGAGCGCTATGACGACGATCCGCGTTACGACGATGGCCGCTGGGACCGCGAAGACCGCCCCCGCCCGGGTTACCGCACCTTCGATGGCTATGCCGCGAACGCCTACCCGCCCGCCTCCGTCGACGAGGGCGGGTCGTCCGACCGCATGGAGCGGCGCCAGCCTGCGCAGCGCCAGGGCGACACCGCATCCGATGCGGCCAGCCGGGCTGCCGATGTCGCGCAGGACGTCATCGCCGCCGAACACGGCAGCTAATCAGTCGACGCTGGCCCGCAGCCCCGCGGACCTCTAACACTCCGTCCATGCACGAACCCATTGCCGACGCTTCATTGGCGCGCGAAGACATCGAGCGCATGCTCCCCGGCCCACGCCACCTGATCGACTGCGATCTCGAAGGCGCCGACCTTGCTGGCCTCGACCTGTCGCACTGGACATTCGAGCACTGCGCACTGCGCCGCACCGACCTCACCCGCGCAAGACTGGAAGACACGACGTGGAATGCCTGCCGCGGCGCCTTCGCGGACTTCGCGGAGAGCGACCTGACGGGCGCCCGGTTCCTGTCGTGCGATTTCAACAACGCGGTATTCCGCCGCGCCACGCTCGACGGCGCCCGCTTTACGCGGGGCAAACTCACCGGCGCGGACCTGTGCGAAACTCGCGCCGTGGACCTCGTTTTCGACGAGACGTTGCTGGTGAATGCCCGGCTCGTCGGCCACTCGTTCCGCAAGGCCCGGCTGGAAAGGATCGACTTCTCGCAAGCGGACCTCGCCAAGTGCGACTTCCGGCAGGCCAGCTTCACCGACTGCAGCCTGCGCGAGGCCAACGTCGAGAGCGCGCGCTTCGACGGGGCGGACCTGCGCGGCGCCGACCTGGGCGGCCTCAGGCTCGCCGACGCCCGCGTGCTGCGGGGCGCGACGATATCGGCTGCGCAGGCCGGTCAGCTGCTCGGCGAACTCGGGATCAACGTTCGTTAGCGGAAAGGCGCTCGATATTGGCCTGCACGGCGCGGCGGTAGTGCTTGAGCGTGCGGCTGCAGACGGTGCTGGGGTCGTGGCCGAGCTTGCCGCTCGCCAGGGCGAAGCCCAGTTCCCAGCCGGCCCAGACCTTCTCCGCGACCATGCGCACCATCTCGTCGCCCGCGCCCATGTCGCCCTGGCCGATGCGCGCGGCGCGCAGCGCTATGACAGAATTGGCCTCGACCCACAGTTTGCCGGCGTCGTCCAGGAGACCTGAAGCGTCGGCAAGGTTTTCGGCGAGGGCGGTGTCTGACTTCATCTACGGACGCTCCTGCACCCCGCCCGCGCGCAGGAATTGCGCACGGTGCGCGGGCACCGGCCGTCCTCGGGAATCCTCGGGAAGAGAGCCCACGGCGCGACCCCGCGCCGGGTTGCTCGGCGCTCCATACCCCATCGCGCGGCGCGGCCCAAGGGCTTTACGTAAACGAGAGCGTCAGGCGAGCGTGACAAACACTTCCGCCTCGATCACCCACTCGCCCGCGACCTCGCGCCACTTGGCGGCGTAAGTGCCGGACGCCTCCGCCTTTTCGGAACCCGCCGCCGCGCCCTGCCAGCGCCCGTGCTCCATGGCGATCGACTCGACAGGCGAAGCGACGACATTCCCCGTCGTCCGCACATAGACGATTCGCCGGGGGTGCCCGAATTCCCGGCGCCAGACTTTCACCTGCGCCATCCGGCCGGCGATCACGGCGCTGTCGGTGCCGGTGACCATCACGCAGTCCCTTGCGAGCAACGGCCCGATCGCGGCGGCGTCACCCTCGGCGATGGCGCGGTTGAACGCCGCGCGGCGGGCGCGGATGGCAAGCTCGGCCGAGGCGCTCACGGCCGGACCGGATTGGCCGCGATCTCGCCGACGACGGTATTCCAGCGCCGCACGGTCCAGCGCTCGACGAGGCCGTTCTTCACGTAGGGATCGGACTTGGCAAACGCCTCGGCAGCTTCAGGGCCTTCGCCCGCGAACAGCAGCAGCGCCGCATCGACCGGGTCTTCTACCGCACCGCCCAGCAGGAGTTCCCCGCGCTCGGCAGCCTCCCAGGCGAGCGTCAGGTGCTCGGCGCGGTGGACGGGGCGGCGCTCCAGATAGTCGGGCGCGAGATGATAGGTAAGAAGGTAGTGGTTCATGCCCGCATCTTGCCGTCATGCGGGCGGCGAGGGAAGCCCGGCGACCTCAGGAACAACCCTCGACATAAGTCAGTGTGGGCATCTCGCCGACGTGGATCAGGCCGACCTTGCCGTCCGCCTTGATCTCGAAGCGGAGCGCCGATTCGCCGGGCCGGGCGTTCGGCGCGGTGAGGTATTTAGCGGGCGCGTCCTCGTACTTGTGCGGCTCCTCGCGGAAGCCGGCGAACCACTTCTTCACGTCCGCCTCGCTGGCGCCGACGCCGACGCCCTCGGCCAGCTTCACGGTCGAGCGCTGGCCCAGCGTGATGCGGCGGACGTCGCCCTTCTCGACGATGGCGTAGACCCCGGGATAATCGGGCGACGTGACGGTGCGGCAGGCATCGCTGGTCTGTGCGCCGCGCTCGGCCCACGAGCTGCCCTTGGGCACGGGCTGCCCGATGCGCAGCGTGCCGAGACCCTCGAGGCCGAGAACGTCGGCCGACGGCGCGGCGGAAGCGGGCGCCGCTTCGGTCGGCGCGTCCGTCGGCGCGGGGGAGGCAGGCACCGAGGTTTCCTCGACTGTCGCGGCCGTCGATGCGGTGTCGGCCGGCTCGGTGCCCGAGCAGGCGGCGAGCGAGAGGGCCATGAGGGCGGAAACGCTGATCGCGGCGATGTTTCTCATGGGATGGGAAACGGAGCGAGGTGCGGCGGGTTCCATCTTCTCCCACACTCCGCGCGTCACCCCGCCGCGAGCACAGGGCGAGCGGCGGCGGTTTCAGGCCTCCGCCAGATGGTCCTGAAACCACGCCGCGAGTTCGTCTTCAGACAGTTCGCCGGCGGCGAGGGCGAGCACGGTATCGATCGCCTCCTTTGGCTTGAAAGCGATCGCCACTCCGTTGTGCCGCAAAAACAGGCGGGCGAGCACCCATGCCGTGCGCTTGTTACCGTCGCTGAAAGGGTGATTACGCGCGACACCATAGGCGTAGGCGGCGGCCAGCACGCAGCGATCGTCCTCGCCGTAGACCCATTTATTGTGAGGACGCGCGATCGCGCTTTCGAGGGCACCTGCGTCCCTGACGCCCGTGGCGCCGCCGTGCTCGGACAGCTGTCGGTCGTGGATTGCAAGCGCCAGCGCGCTTTCGAGCCAGACCGGCTCGGCGCGCTCGTTCATCTCACGCGCCCGTTATTTCGCCAGGACGCGCAGGATATCACGATCCTCGCGCATGATCGCCTCGGCCGCTTCCATCTTGGCGGCGAAATCCGGATCGGCGGCAGTGAGGCGCACGCCGTCGGGCGATTCCGTCAGGTGCAGCGTGTCTCCGGGCCCAACGCGCAGAAGCGCCAGCACCTCCTTCGGGAGGATGACACCGGCGGAATTGCCGATCTTGGTGATCTTGAGAGTCGCGTTCATACGAATGTTATAATCGTGAACATGCCCACTATCAATCCTCGCCCAGCTTCGCGATCAGCGCCATGGCGGCGGCGGGTGCGCGTTCCTTGGAGCCGTTGATGAAGAACACGAAGACCTCGCGCCCGTCCTGCGACCATTCGCGGATGCGGCCGGCCCAGTGGGCGATCTCGTCGTCGGGGTAGCCCTGCTCCAGCTTGCCTTGCGCGTTCTGGAGTCGGGCGTAGACGAAGGGCGCGCCGTCCAGCGCCTTCTCGAACGCGGGATACTTGCGCGAATCGGCGAGCACCACGGCGACACCGGCCTTTCTAGCGAGGTCGTAGAAGGCGGGATCGTCGAAGCTCTCGTGGCGCGGCTCGATGGCGTGGCGCAGCGTCAGGCCCTCGTGCTTTGGCGGCAGCAGGGCGAGGAACGCGGCGATCTCGTCGGCGTCAAACTTCTTGGTGGCGGCAAGCTGCCAGTTGATCGGCCCCAGCTTGTCGCCCAGTTCGATGAGGCCTTGCGCGAGGAAGTTCTCCACACCCTCGCCCGCTTCGGACAGGTCCTTGCGATTGGTGCAGTAGCGGGAGCCTTTGAGCGCGAAGCGAAAACCGTCGGGCACCGCGTCGCGCCACTTGGCGAAGCTGGCCGGGCTCTGGCGGCGGTAGAAGGTGGCGTTGATCTCGGTGCCGGTCAGGTGCTCGCCGACGTAGGCGAGCTGGCGGGCCTTGGGCAGGCCCTTGGGGTAGAAGGTCTCCTGCCAGGGCTCGTAGCTCCAGCCGCCGATGCCGATGTGGACCTTGCCGCTCATCACTTCTTCTTCGAGAGGCGCTTACGGTTGGCGGTCACTTTCCGGCGGTAATGGCTGACCGCCTTCTGCGCGGTCTTCTCGGGCGATATCATGCCGCCGGTCGATAGCATCACCGCCAACTCGGCGCCTGCCTTCATCTTTTCGGCAACCATCAGCCGGTTCTCACGTTCGCTGCCGCGCCCTGTCATCATATCGGTGGTCCGCATGCCCACGACCATCATAGATTCGGCCCAGAGCCAGTAACTGTCGTGCGCCAGCTTCATGAAATCGGTGGGGGAACTGCGCGCCATAGGTCGAGCCTCCTGAGCTTCGTCATCGCGAACCCGTGAGGGGCCCACGATGACGAAGCGCAACTATCGGCTCAAGGTTGCACGGCGGCGGCGATGCTTCAGTCGTGCTCGCGGTCGCCGGCCCCCATGTAGAGTTCGCTGCCGGTGTCCTTAAACACGCGGCTCATCTCCAGCATCCCGGCCTCCGCTTCCTCGACGGCGAGGAACTGCGTGCTCGGCTGGTTCTGCTTGGCAGCGAAGTCGCGCACTTCCTGGCTGATCTTCATCGAGCAGAACTTGGGACCGCACATCGAGCAGAAGTGTGCCGACTTGGCGCCTTCCGCCGGCAGCGTCTGGTCGTGGTACTGCTCCGCTGTGTCGGGATCGAGGCTGAGGTTGAACTGGTCGCGCCAGCGGAACTCGAAGCGCGCCTTGGACAGCGCATCATCGCGGACTTGCGCGGCGGGGTGGCCTTTGGCGAGGTCGGCGGCGTGGGCGGCCAGCTTATAGGTGACGACGCCCACCTTTACGTCATCGCGGTCGGGCAGGCCAAGGTGCTCTTTGGGCGTCACGTAGCAGAGCATCGCAGTGCCGTACCAGCCGATCTGGGCGGCGCCGATGCCGCTGGTGATGTGGTCGTAGCCCGGCGCGATGTCGGTGGTGAGCGGGCCCAAGGTGTAGAACGGCGCCTCGCCGCATGCCTCGAGCTGCTTTTCCATGTTCTCCTTGATCTTATGCATCGGCACGTGGCCGGGGCCCTCGATCATGACCTGAACGTCCTGCGCCCAGGCGCGCTTCGTCAGTTCGCCAAGCGTGTAGAGTTCGGCGAACTGCGCCTCGTCATTGGCGTCGTAGATCGAGCCGGGGCGGAGGCCATCACCCAGCGAATAGGCGACGTCGTAGGCCTTCATGATCTCGGTGATCTCGTCGAAGCGCTCGTAGAGGAAGCTCTCCTTGTGGTGCGCGAGGCACCACTTGGCCATGATCGAGCCGCCGCGGCTGACGATGCCGGTCATGCGCTTGGCGGCGAGCGGGACGTAGGGCAGGCGCACGCCGGCGTGGATGGTGAAGTAGTCGACGCCCTGCTCGGCCTGCTCGATCAGGGTGTCGGCGAAGATCTCCCAGGTCAGGTCCTCGGCGATCCCGCCGACCTTCTCGAGCGCCTGGTAGATCGGCACGGTGCCGATCGGCACGGGGCTATTGCGGATGATCCATTCACGGGTGTCGTGAATGTTGCGGCCCGTGGAGAGGTCCATGACGGTGTCGGCGCCCCAGCGGATCGACCAGACCATCTTGTCGACTTCGGAGGCCACATCGGAGGCGACCGCCGAATTGCCGATGTTGGCGTTGATCTTGACCAGGAAGTTGCGGCCGATCGCCATCGGCTCGGCTTCGGGGTGGTTGACGTTGCTAGGGATGATCGCCCGGCCGCGCGCGACCTCGTCGCGGACGAATTCAGGGGTCACGTAGTCGGGGATCGAGGCGCCGAAACTCTCGCCCGAGCGCACGTATTCCTTGAGACGAGCGCGGCCGAGGTTCTCCCGCTCGGCGACGTATTCCATCTCCGGCGTGATGATACCCCGCCTCGCATAGTGCATCTGCGAGAGGTTCATGCCCGGCTTCGCGCGCAAGGGGCGGCGCAGCGCGGTGGGGAACGGGGGAACGCCGCCCGAGCGGTCGGGGCCGAGCTGGCCGTTGTCCTCCGGTTTCACTTCGCGCGGGGCATATTCCTCGACGTCGCCGCGCGCGAGCTGCCAGTCGCGGCGCAAGGGGGCGAGGCCGGCGGAAATGTCGATCGCGGCGTCCGCGTCGGTGTAGGGACCGGAAGTGTCGTAGACGCGCACCGGCGGCTCGCCGCTCGAAGGTTCGAGGTAGATCTCGCGCATGGCGACCAAAACCTCGGGGTTCGCCTGGGCGGGAACGTAGATTTTCTTCGATCCGCGGATCGGGCCGGTGGTGACGCCGATTTCGAGCTTGGAATTGATGTCTGCCATGGATGCCTCTCTTCTTCCCATGGACGGAATAAGAGACGGATTGCAGGCCTTGGATGTGCTTCGGGCCGCGTCCACTCCCTCCGCCCGTATTAACGGGTTCAGGTTCGACGGGTCGTGTGGAGCATACCCACACCTCTCAGCCCAAGGTCCTTGAAGGACCTTGCTAGGCTCCCCGGGGTTTCGCGATGATAGACGCGTGGACGCCTCCGGTCTAGGGGCGGGAACGGATGCCGATGCTCTATCGCCTGGACGCCGCGGCGCGCGACGTGGCCCGATTGCTGGGGGCCGAAGCGCGGGACGATCCATGGGCGGGCGGCCATGTCGCGCCGGGCCAGTTCGCCCCCGTCATCACGGCAGGCCGCGAGGCGATCGCCGGGCCGCGTCCTCAGGGAAGCGCGCCCCGCCGCATGATCCCGCGCCTCTGGGGCGTACCGCCGCCGCCCTCGGTGCATGATGCTCCGCGCCACGGCATCCTCTCCGTGCGCAACCTCGACAGCCCGTTCTGGATCGGCAACCTGCGCAACAGTGAATTCCGCTGCCTCGTCCCCGCGACCTCGTTCATGGATTGGGGCCGCCCCTCCCCCACCGACGGCAAGCGCCGCCAGTCGTGGTTTTCCTGCGCCGACCAGCCGGTGTTCGCCATGGCGGCGGTGTGGAAGGACAGCGAAATTCCCTCCTTCGCCCTGCTCGCCTGCGAGGCCAACGCCGCGCTCAAGGCCGAGGGACGCGAGACTATGCCGGTGATCCTGCCGCCCGATTCTGCTGCATGGGCGCTATGGCTGAACGGCGGCTGGGACCGGGCGAAGGGGCTGGTGGTGCCGTACTCGTCCTCGCTGATGGAGATGCGGCAACTGGGGTGATCCTTGCGCCGGACCTTCCCCGACGCCATCTCGAAGCTCCATGGCCACTACCCTCGACACTCTGCTCGGCGAGATCCGCGCCTGCCGCCTGTGCGAGCACGACCTCGGCTTCGAACCTCGCCCCTTCGTGGCCGCGAGCGCAGGGGCCCGCCTGCTCATCATCGGGCAGGCGCCGGGGAGCAAGGTCCATGCGAGCGGGATCGGCTGGGACGACGACAGCGGTGACCGGCTGCGCGGCTGGCTCGGGCTCGACAAGGCAGCGTTCTACGATACCGCCAAAGTCGCACAGATGCCCTCGGGCTTCTGCTATCCCGGCAAGGCGAGCGGAGGCGACAAGCCGCCGCGCCCGGAATGCGCGCCGCGCTGGCATGCCCCGCTGCTGGCGCAATTACCTCATCGTAAACTGACGCTGCTGGTCGGCCTGCACGCGCAGAAACGCTATCTCCCCCGAGGCTTCGCGCCCAACCTCACCGAGGCGGTGCGGCTCTGGCGCGAGGCTCCCGACGGCCTGTTTCCCCTGCCCCATCCCGCTTGGCGCAGCCGACTGTGGATGGCAAGGAACCCCTGGTTCGAGGCCGAAGTCCTGCCGGACCTGCGCGCAAGGGTGCGCGAGGTCCTGTCGGACTGAGCGACCTCAGAAAGTGTAGGCGATGCCCGCGCCGAACGCCCACTGGTCCGCATCGCCGCGGATCGAGGTGAACGGGGTGTCCTTGCCGTCGTTCAGCATCTTCGAGTAGTTGGCCACGCCGAACAAAGCCCAGCCGCCCTTGCGCATGTCGCCGGCGAGCGAATAGCCCGTCAGCAACGTGACGCTCGCCGTATCCCAGCCGCCTTCGGCGTTGTAGACGGGCAGGCCGCTGCGAGCGCTCTGCCCTGGCGTGACGCTGTAGTAGTAGCGCGCGTAGTCGTCGTCGACATGACGGGCGCTGACCGAAAGGATCGTCAGGATCGCCTTGCTCAGCGGCGTGGTGTAGCTGACCATCGGCGAATAGGTCATGCCCGAATAGGCGCCCGCCACATCCCACTTCACGTCGGTCGTGATGTTGAGCGAATCGTAGGGGTTGAGCAGGCGGTAGACGGTGATGCCGCCACTGACGCCCACTTCGACCGCGGTATCCAGCTTGCCGGCGGCTTTCACCACCTCATCCTTGATCTGGTTCTTGCGGTTGAAGGCGATCGTGCCAACCGGGCCGAGCGTGATGCCGACCTTCGCGTCCTTGGGATCGGGAATGACGTCGATCGCCACGCCGCCGAGGCGGGGGTTGAGCTCGATACCCTCGTACTTGCCGCGAACCAGCGGGACCGGGCTGATCACGTAGTCGTCCGAGCCGCGATAGCTGGGCACGTAGCCCGCGCCGACGCCGAGCGTGACGTGGTTACCGTCGAAGATGTTCTCCTCCACCGGCGGCGGCGGCGACGAAGGCGCCGCCTCCTGCGCGATAGCGGGCACGGCGGTAAAGGCTACTGCGGCGGCGAGCAGCTTGGCGGTAGGACGAAAGCTCATGAATTTCCCCTGGTATATTATCATGCGCGCAACGCACCAATGCGCGTGCGGTTGCGAAGAGCGTGTAGCGGTATAGGTCAGCCCAGCGCCTGCCAGTCGCGCACAGCCTCGATCGGCCAGACCAGCATAAGCACGTTGAGCGCCAGATTGTCACGGATCATAACGAGCGTGAACGCCTCGAAGGCGAGCGTCAGCACCACGCTCGCCCAGGCCGGGATGCGGGTGGCGACAAGGAAACCGATCGCCATCCAGCCCACATCGGACAGCGAGTTCAGCACACTGTCGCCGCTGTAGCCGTAGCTGATCGTCACCGCGCGGTAGCGGTCGATGATGATCGGCGAATTCTCCAGCACTTCCCACAGGCTCTCGAAGGCGACCGCGACGGGCAGCGCCCAGCGCGGCGACAGCCAGCGCGAGAGGCCCCACCGGTGCCAGATGAGGTGCGCGGCGGCGTAGAACAGCAGTCCGTGGATGACGTGGCTGAAGCTGTACCAATCGGCCACTTGCTGACTGTTCTGCGCCGATTCGACCTCGCCCGCCCAAAAGCTGACGACGCCGCAGGTGCAGGTCGGCGGGCGGCCTATCGCCAGTTCGATGCCAAACAGCACCAGCGCGACCACAAGGGCGGCGAGCGCCGCGCCGCAATGAGGCCAGAGCGGTGTGAGACGCGCCGCGTCAGGTGACGGCAGCGGAATCGTCCTCGGGTTGGGTGTCGGCGCCCACACCCAGCCGGCGCTGCATCAAGAACACGTCGAGCCACTGCCCGTGCTTCCACCCCGCCGCCGCCAGCGTGCCGACTGGGAAGAAGCCCGCCCGCGCGTGCAGCACGACCGAGGTTGGCTCGGACGCGGCGATTACGGCGAAGGCCTGCCGGAAGCCGCGCTTCTCGCACTCAAACAACAGTTCGCCCAGTAGCGCGCTGCCGATCCCGCGCCCGACACTGTCCTTGCGCACGTAGATCGTTGTCTCGACACTGTAGCGATAGCCCGCGCGCGGGCCGTAGCGCTGCGCGAAGCCGAACCCCAGCACTCGCCCCGCCTCGTCGCGGGTGACGAGGAATGGGTAGCCGCCATCCAGCTTTTCGCCGATCCGCCGCCGCGATTCGTCCTCGTCCGGCGGGGCGGTTTCGAACGTCGCAGTGCTTTCCAGCACGTAGTGCGCGTAGATTTCTGCTACGGCCGGCGCATCGTCCAGCGATGCGTC
>NZ_AKKE01000128.1 GCF_000281975.1 Novosphingobium sp. AP12
CCCCCCCAGCCAGTCGATCGGCAGGTTCTGCCCCTGCGCCTGTACCCCAGGCCGGGCAATCGCGAGGAATGTGCCGATGACCGGCTGCACGCCTGCGCCCTTGGCCGCGCCAGCGAAGATCGGCGCGCCGTAGAGTCCGTTGCGGTCACAGATCGCGGCGGCGGGAAACCCCCGCTCCTTGGCCAGCTTGGCGATCGCCTTCGGATCGATCGCGCCGTCCAGCATGGTGAAGCTGGAGAAGATGCGAAGTGGTACGAAGGGAGCATGGGGCATCGTGGGAATCTATGCACTGCGCATGGGCGGATCAAGGGCCGGCTGGGGATAAGCTCGGGGATTAGCGGCGTTGCGCCGTCACTTCGCGGGAGGCGCGGCGAAGGCGATGCCCTTCCAGCTGACGACGCCGTGGTCGACAATGCTGGATACCTCGCCGCTCATCGATGTTCAGGCTAGTCATGGGCGGATGGCGCCGGTGGCGTGGGAATATCGTCGAAGGCAGGGACCGCTCGCCCGACCGAGCCCGCCGCCCGGCGAGCCTTGACCCGAAGCACAGCCCGCGGTCCCTGCCTTCGCAGGGACGACGTAAGTACTGGAATTAAAGCAGTGCCTCGATGTCCTTGGCCATCGCCTCGGGCTTATCGGTCGGGGCATAGCGGCGCACCACCTTGCCGTCGCGGCCGATGAGGAACTTGGTGAAGTTCCACTTGATCGACTTCGATCCGAGCACGCCGGGCGCCTCGGCCTTGAGCCAGTCGTAGAGGGGCGCTGCCCCGGGGCCGTTGACCTCGACCTTGCCCATAAGCGGGAACGAGAGGCCGAAGTTCACCTCGCAGAACGAAGCGATCTCATCCGCCTCGCCGGGTTCCTGCTTGCCGAACTGGTTGCAGGGAAAAGCGATGACCTCCAGCCCGCGGTCGCGGTACTGCTGCCAGAGTGCCTCGAGACCTTTGTACTGCGGGGTGAAGCCGCACTTGCTGGCGGTGTTGACCACCAGCACCACCTTGCCGACCCGGTCGGCCAGGCTGATGGTCTCGCCGTTCGGCAGAGACGCCGTGAAGTCCGCGATGGTGCGGGGATCAGGCATTCTTGGGGAAGTCCGCGCGGCGCGAGAGGTTGCGGATCTCGCCGATGCGGAAAGTGTGGTCGCCGTCCTTCTGGATGGCGTAGTCGTCCTGCCGGTCCTCGGGCATGCCCATGACGAAGCGGATCAGCTCGGCGACGGTGCCGCGGCGGATGGTCTTGAACCGGTGGAACAGGCCGCCGCCATCCTCGCATTTGTGAAGTTCGGCGGAATCTTCCCAGCCGAAGCCCTTCACCGGCGTGGTGCTCGTCTCGATGGTGGACGGAGTGTCGCTCATCGGCGTGTCCTTTTCTGTTCATTGTCGCACATACGATGTGGGAACAGAAAACCGCGAGCGCAACGTCGGTTCCGACACAAGGACGTTAAGTAAGGACCCCATCGTGGAGGCGCACCACGCGGTCCATGGCCGCCGCCAGCCGCTCGTTGTGCGTGGCGACGAGGGCGGCGCTGCCCTCCCCCCGCACCAGCGCGAGGAACTGCGCGAAGACCTTGTCGGCGGTCGCCTCGTCGAGATTGCCGGTGGGCTCGTCCGCCAGCACGAGGTGCGGCCGGTTGGCGAGCGCGCGCGCCACCGCGACACGCTGCTGTTCGCCGCCCGAAAGCTTGCTGGGGCGATGCTCAAGCCGTCCCCCGAGGCCCAGCGCGGTGAGCAGTTCGGTCGCGCGCTCGTCGCACTCGGGACGGGGCTTGCCTGTGATGAGCTGGGGCAGGACCACGTTCTCGCTGGCGTTGAAGTCGGGCAGCAGGTGATGGAACTGGTAGACGAAGCCGATGTGGTCGCGCCGCACCGCCGCGCGCTGGTCCTTGCCGAGCTTGCTGGCGTCGATCCCGGCGATCTCGATCTTGCCGCCGAAGCCGCCTTCGAGCAGGCCGATCGCCTGCAGCATGGTCGACTTGCCCGAGCCCGAGGGGCCGAGCAGGCCGACGATCTCGCCGGGGCGCACGGTCAGGTCGACGCCGCGCAGCACGTCGATGCGCACGCCGCCCTGCTCGAAGCTGCGGGTCACCTGCGTCAGGCGCACCACCGGCGCCGAGGTGGAGGCGGAGATGGATTCACTCATAACGCAGCACCTGCACGGGATCGGTGCTCGCCGCCCTGTAGGCCGGGTAGAGCGTGGCGAGGAAGCTGAACACCAGCGCCATGATGCAGATCGTGACGATCTCCACCGGGTCGGAGCGCGAGGGCAGTTCCGTCAGGAAGCGGATCGAGGGGTCCCACAGGTTCTGCCCGGTGACGATCTCGACCAGACGGACAATCGGCTGGCGGAAATAGAGGAACACGAAGCCCAGCAGCAGCCCCACGAACGTGCCCATCGCGCCGATGCAGAAGCCCGCCGTCACGAAGACCTTGAGCAACGAGCGGCGCGTCGCGCCCATAGTGCGCAGGATCGCGATGTCGCGGGTCTTGGCGCGCACCAGCATGATGAGCGAGGAAAGGATGTTGAACACTGCCACCAGCACGATGATCGAGAGCACCACGAACATCGCGACGCGCTCCACCGCCAGCGCCTCGAACAGCGAGGCGTTGATGGTCTTCCAGCTGTTGACCACCGCGCGGCCGGCCAGTTGTCGCTCGAGCGGGGCGAGGATGGCGCCGACGTTGTCGGGATCGTTGGTCGTCACCTCTATCATGGAGATCGAATCGCCCGTCAGCAGCAGCGTCTGCGCGTCCTGCATGGGCATGACCACGTAGGCGTTGTCATAGTCGTAGATGCCGATCTCGAAGATCGCGGACACGGTGTAGGCGATCTGGCGCGGCACCGTGCCGAAGGGGGTGGAGCGCCCCTGCGGATTGATGATGGTGATGACGTCGCCGACTTGCGCGCCGAGGTTCTGCGCCAGTTGCTTGCCGATGGCGACTGTATCTCCGCCCGGCTTGAGTGCGGCGAGCGTGCCGGCCTTCACCTTGTCCTGCAGGCGGGCGAGGTCCTCCGCCGTGTTGCCGCGCACGAGGATCGCCTCGACCCGGCCGTTGAAGCTGGCCAGCAGCGGCTGTTCGATCAGCGGCGAGGCACGGGTGACGCCGGGCGTCTTCCGCACGTTTTCGAGCACGTTCTGCCAGTCGTCCAGCCTGCTGCCGTAAGCCTGGATGATCGCGTGGCCGTTGAGGTTCACGATCTTGTCGAACAGCTCCGCACGGAAGCCATTCATGACGCTCATGACGATGACCAGCGCGGCCACGCCGAGCGCAACCGCGACCAGACTGATGCCTGCGACCAGGGCAATGAAGCGCTCGCCCTTGCCGGGCAGCATGTAGCGCTTCGCGATGGTCCATTCGAAAGGGGATAGGATCAAGAGCGACGGGTCCGTCTGTGATCGGCTGGGGTGAGCCCGGCATTAGGATGATGGCTGCTCGCTGGCAAGCGTGGGGCAAGCGGTGGAACGGGCGAAAGGTTCCCGGCCGAGTGCGGTCGGCACCCGAGCGCCCGTGGCGAAGCCTGCGGTGGACAGGCGATCGCTACGGCGGCTCAGGGTTCAAGCGGCGCGTAGGCGGGGATTGCCCTGATGGACCGGAAGTCTGCCCTGCCCCTAGCTTGCGCAGGGACAGAAGGCTTTTCGTCGAAAGCGGATATCAGATGCACAAAGGGATTTGCGGCGGGCCGGTCGGTCCGGCCCTCGCGGGCGCTCTCGGGCTTGCTGCCGCCGCCTCACCCTCGTTCGCACAGGAAGCGGCGGTATCTGAGGCACCACTCGCGTCCGGGGCCGAGGCTCAGGCACAGGCCACGCCATCCACGCCGGCACCCACCTCCCACACTCCGGGGAAAGGCTTCTTCGACCGCTTCATCGATGAGACGGATCACGGCCTCGACCTGTCGAACTTCCTGGCGAAAGGCGGCTTCATTCCCGTGCCGATCATCATCACCGAACCGGCGGTCGATGGTGGTTTCGGGCTGGCGGCGGCTTTTCTGTCGGTTGACCCGGATCATCCTCGGCAGGTCACGAAGCATGTCATCGGTGCCTTCAAGACTGGCAACGGCTCTGATGGCATCGGCTATTTCCAGTCGGGGTTCGCTTTCGACGGACGACTGAACTACCGGGTCGGCGTTGGCCACGGCAAAGTGACACTCGATTCCTACCCCGCCTTCGCGCCAAGCGGCGTGGAGTATACCAACCACTATGATTACGGCATCTTCGGCTCGGCACTCTGGCACTTCGGCGACGAGCGTTTTTCGGCGGGCCCGCTGTTCGACTTCCGCAAACTCAAGTCGCAGCTGGATATCCCCGGCCTTCCCGAGGATTTCGCGAACCAGTTTAACCACACGCTCCACACGGGAGCGCTCGGCCTCGGCTTCCATTTCGACAGCCGCGACAATACGCTCACCCCGACGCGAGGGACCAATGCGTTCGTCGAAGGAAAATTCAATCGCGGCACGTTCGGCAGCGATCGCAACTACGAAACCTACAACGTCGAGACCTATTCCTTCGACCGGCTGACGCCCAACCTGCGCTTCGGCCTCAAGTTCGAGCTGAAAGCCATTCGCGGCGATTTTCCAGTGTTCTTCGCACCGGCCATAGACCTGCGCGGCGTTCAGGCGATGCGCTATCAGGGAATGACTACCGTCAGTTCGGAGGTGGAGACGACGTGGCAATTGAGCCCCCGCTGGTCGATTCTGGCCTTTGGCGGGTTCGGCGCCACAGATGCCGGCAGCAAGCGCCTTTACAAGGACTCAGGCGCAGTATGGGCGGGGGGCGGCGGCATTCGATACCGCCTTGCGCGCAAACTGGGTTTCGATGCCGGGATCGATGTCGCCTACGGACCGGGAGGCGCGGTCTTCTACCTCCAGTTCGGCCATGCGTGGTCGTTGACGATGGACTGACGTCGACGCCGCTGTCTGCCGACGTACACGCCACGGGCCTCAGCGTTTGGCCGGACGTTCCGAGCGTGGGTGGAAGCCCATCTGCGCCAGTACGTCGATCAGCTTCTGGCCATCGGACTGCACGCGGTCGAGCCAGGCATGATGATCGAGGTGACCGAGCGCCGACCGCTGGAACATGCCTGCCGTGCGTGTCGCCTCCAGCAGCAGGCTGACAGGAATCGCCGCCTGGTCCCGCTCGCCCTGAGCACGGCGGCGCGGCTGGGTGAGCGTTCCATCCGCAGGGCCTTCCAGTTGGCTGACCGCGACGAACGGCTGCGGCTCGCGAAGGGCCGGATCTGGAGCTCTCGTTCGGCTGGTTTCGGCGGTATCCACTCTCAGGCTCCCAATGGCAGCCCCCGTCACGGTGCGGAAGGCTCGAGGATGAAACGCAAAAGCCGCTTGGCGGTTTCCGTCCTCCCGCAACGAACGGCAACTAATGTCGGGCGATGCCAACGGGGCCAGTCCCCCTTCGTCCCCCCGTCATCCTGGCGTCACACGCGCACATCAAATAGCATCGCCGCCCGCGCCCCGTCGCAAGCGCCCGCCTTGCCCCTTGCTTTTCGGAACGATCGCAGCCAAATGCGCGAGCGTTTTGACGCGCCAGCGGGCTGGACACACATCCATGAACATGACTCACCCCTTTCGTGATGCCGACGGGGACAAACTGCGCGAAGAGTGCGGGATTTTCGGCGTTATCGGCGCCAACGAAGCCGCCGCGATAACGGCGGCGGGGCTGCATTCGCTCCAGCACCGCGGCCAGGAGGCGGTGGGAATCACCTCGTTCTCAGGCAACGAATTCCACTCGCATCGCGGCATCGGCCACGTCGCGCAGGTCTTCAGCCAGAAGGAAGTGGACACGCTGCCGGGCTCCATGGCCTCGGGCCACGTGCGCTACGCCACCACCGGCGGCTCGGGCCTGCGCAACGTCCAGCCGCTGTTCGCCGACCTGGCCGCGGGCGGCTTCTCGATCGCCCACAACGGCAACATCTCCAACGCGATGGCGCTCAAGCATGATCTCGTGTCGAAGGGCTCGATCTTCCAGTCGACCTCCGACACCGAAGTCATCATCCACCTTGTCGCGACCAGCCGCTACCCCACCCTGCTCGACCGCTTCGTCGATGCGCTTCGGATGGTGGAAGGCGCCTACTCGCTGATCTGCATGACTGCCGAGGGCATGATCGCCTGCCGCGATCCGCTCGGCATCCGCCCGCTGGTGATGGGCCGCATCGGCGACGCCACCGTGTTCGCCTCGGAAACCGTCGCCTTCGACGTGATCGGTGCCGAGTTCGTCCGCTCGATCGAGCCGGGCGAACTGGTCCAGGTCGACCACAAGGGCACGATCTCCAGCCACCGCCCCTTCGGCGACCCGAGCCCGCGCCCCTGTATCTTCGAACACGTCTACTTCTCGCGCCCCGATTCGATCATGGACGGCCGCTCGGTCTACAACGTGCGCAAGCAGATCGGCGTGGAACTCGCCAAGGAAGCCTTCGCCGAAGCCGACGTGGTCATCCCGGTGCCCGACAGCGGCGTGCCGGCCGCCATCGGCTATGCGCAGGAATCGGGCATTCCCTTCGAACTGGGCATCATCCGCTCGCACTACGTGGGCCGCACCTTCATCCAGCCGGGCGACGCTGCCCGTCATGCCGACGTGAAGCGCAAGCACAACGCCAACCGCCCCGTGGTAGAAGGCAAGCGCATCATCCTAATCGACGATTCGATCGTGCGCGGCACCACCTCGAAGAAAATCGTCGAGATGATGCGCGATGCCGGCGCCGCCGAAGTGCACATGCGCATTGCCAGCCCGCCTACCGAGCATTCGTGCTTCTACGGCGTCGACACGCCCGAGCGTTCGAAGCTGCTGGCAGCGACGATGGACACGCAGGCCATGGCCGACTTCATCCAGGCCGACAGCCTTGCCTTCGTCTCGATCGACGGCCTCTACCGCGCGGTCGGCGAGGAAAAGCGCACCAACAAGTGCCCGCAGTTCTGCGACGCCTGCTTCACCGGTGAATACCCCACCAAGCTGACCGACTTTTCCGACCGCTTCCCGGCGGAACTCAACGCGGCATGAGCGAGGGCAAGTTCGCAGGGCAAGTCGCGCTCGTCACCGGCGCCAGCCGCGGCATCGGCGCGGCGACGGCGATCGCGCTGGCGGCGCAGGGCGCGCACGTCGTGCTCACGGGCCGCGACACCAAGGCGCTCGAAGGCGTCGAGGACACGATCTTCCAGGCCGGCGGCTCGGCCACGATCGCGCCGGTCGACCTCGTCGAGCCCGACGGTATCGCCCGGCTGGCCACCGCGCTCTCGCAGCGCTGGGGCAAGCTCGACATCATGGTCATCAACGCGGCGATCCTGCCCGAGCTGACCAGCGTCGCCGATATCGACCAGCGCGCCTTCAACAAGGCGCTCACCACCAACGTGCTGGCCACCCAGGCATTGATCGCGAACTTCGATCCGCTGCTGAAGAAAAGCGACAATGCCCGCGTCGTCGGCATGACCACCACGGTAGCGCAGACCCCGCGCGCCTACTGGGGCGCTTACGGTGCGACCAAGGCCGCGTTCGAAGTGCTGCTGGACGCCTACGCACAGGAAACCGCCAAGGTTTCTAAGATCCGCGTCGCCATCGTAAACCCCGGCGCCACCCGCACGGCCATGCGCGCGAGAGCCTATCCGGGCGAGGCACCGGCCTCGGTAAAGCCGCCGGAAGTCGTGGCCGAGCGCCTGGTTTCGCTGCTGCTGGAAGACTTTACCACCGGCCACCGGGAAACCGTTAACCAGCCTGCGTAATGCCAAGGTAACCCCAAAGTGGGACACATGGTGCCGAATCGGTGCCCCAAAAGGAGCATCGTTCTACAAAAGAGTGAGGTCGCCATGGTCAACCACACCCAACAGGAACGATACGCGGCCGCCGCCCAGGAAGACCGCAGCGCCCCCCGATTGCGCATTTCCATCCCCGCGTCCTTGCGCCCCTCGGGGTCCAAAAGCTTCCAGACGGCGGTACGCGACCTGTCCCTCTCCGGGTTCTCGGCCACGGCCATGACCCAGATCGCGCCCCGCACGATGTGCTGGTTGACGCTGCCCGGAATGGAGACGGTGACCGCCAAGGTCGTATGGTGGGACAACGGCCTCGTCGGCTGCGCCTTCGACCAGCTGCTCGACCCTGTGGAACTCGAGACGATCCTCGGCCGCTGGGACCTAGACGCGCCGCGCCGGCGCTGAGGCGCCGGCCCTACCCCTTCACCAGCGTCACCTGCGCGACGTCGATGCCGCCGCCCAGGAAGCCGCCCTCGCAGTACATCAGGTAGTAGCGCCAGAGCCGCACGAAGCGCTCGTCGAAGCCCTGTGGCAACCGGCCTTCCTCCACCGCGAGGTCGAACAGGCGGCGCCATTCGCGCAAGGTGCGGGCGTAGTCCTGCCCGAACCCGTGGCGGTCCTCCCAGCTCAGGCCCCGCTCGGCGGCAAGGGCGCGGAACTCGCTTTCGCTCACCAGCATCCCGCCGGGGAACACGTAGGTCTGGATGAAGTCCGCGCTGGCGGCGTAGCGCTCGAAAATGTCGTCGTGGATCGCAATGTACTGGATCGCCGCCCGCCCGCCGGGGCGCAGGCTGCGCGAGAGGCAATCGAAGAAGTCGGGCCAGTAGGCGCGCCCCACCGCCTCCACCATCTCCACCGAGACGATGGCGTCGTACTGCTCCGATACGTCGCGGTAGTCCTGCTTGCGGAACGCCACGCTACCGCCACTGTCCGCCCACCGGTCCCGCGCATAGGCGAGCTGTTCGTCGGAGAGGCTGATGGCATCGACGTGGACGCCGTCGTGACTGGCAAGGAAGGCCGCCAGCGTGCCCCAGCCGCAGCCGATCTCGAGCACGCGGTCGCCGGGTTCCACCTCGAGCCGCTCGATCATTGCCCCCGCCTTGGCCGACTGCGCGCAGTCCAGCTCAGTGACGAACTGGCTGTAGGCGTTCGGCCCACGGTCGGCGTCCGAGTATATCGCGCTCGAATAGAGCATCGTCTCGCCCAGCCACTGGGAATAGAAGTCGTTGCCCAGATCGTAGTGCGCGTGGATGTTCTTCAGCGACCCCGAGCGGGTGTTGCGGTGGAGCGCATGCACCAGCCGCGTCACGATCCGCCATGGTCCGTGCGCCCGCGCGACGCCGCCGAGCCCGACGGCGTTGTCCATGAACAGTGCGAAGAGCGGGACGGGGTCGGGACTGTCCCATTCACCCGCCTCCCAGGCCTGATACCAGCCGACCGAGCCCGCCGTCGCCAGTCGCAGCAGCGCACGCCAGCTTTTTAGTTCGACCACGCAGTCGAACCCGGGCTCGCGCCCGCCGAGCACCCGCGTCTCGCCGCCCGGCAGCGTTGCCATGATCGAGCCGCGCTGCAGCCCGGCGTCGATACGGTCGAGGATCTTGTGGACCCCGCCCGACCACAGCCGCGCGAGCCACTGCGGACCGACGCCGATGGCACGTCCGCCTTCTACCAGTTCTCCGCCCCTACCCGGCACATGCGCATTCATGGCGCTGATATGGACTCGAAATCCGCCTCGGGCAATTGCCTAGGGCGACATCCCGGATGCGCTATTCCGCCTTGGCCTGCTGCCATGCCGAGAGGGCTCGTTCACGCGCGTCGCGATGTTCGATCCGCTTCTCGGGATAGTCCTTCGGCCGGACCGCAGGCGGCGGATCGTGGATATCCTCGTCGGACAGATCGGCCAGTTCGGGCACCCACTCGCGGATGTAACTGGCCGCGTCGAACTTTTCCGACTGGGTGAGCGGCGCCATGATCCTCACGAACATCTGCGCGTCGATGCCCGAGCCTGCGGTCCATTGCCAGTTGACCGAGTTGTTGCCGTAGTCGGCATCGACCAGCGTGTCCCAGAACCACTTCTCGCCCTCGCGCCAGTCGATCAGCAGGTGCTTGATGAGGAAGCTGGCCGCGATCATGCGCACGCGGTTGTGCATCCAGCCGGTGTGCCAGAGTTGACGCATCCCGGCATCGACGACCGGGTATCCGGTGCGGCCCAGCTGCCATGCCTCGAGGTCCGCCTTGCTGGTCCGCCACGGGAAGTCGCCGAAGGGATCGCGCGCGTATTTGCTGCCATAGTCGGGGAACTGCAGGATCACGTTCTGCGCATAGTCGCGCCAGCCCACTTCGCTCAGGAAGGTGCCGACCGAACCACCCGCATCCGCCACCGCGTGCCAGACCTGCGACGGCGAGACCTCGCCGAAATGCAGGTGCGGCGAGAGCATCGAGGTGCCGTCCACCCCCGGCAGGTTGCGCTGCGCCTCGTAGGCGGAGGCTTCCTCGACGAAGGCGTGCAGGCGTTTGCGGGCGCCGCCCTCGCCAGGTTCCCACATCCCGCGAAGCCCTCCTGCCCAGTCGGGTTTAGAGGGGAGCAGGCCCCAGTCCTCCAGCCTGTCCGACTTCGGCCACTTGGTCGGCGCCGGGATCGACTGCGGCCGGCGCTGCGGCTCCGGCGGCGGCATGCGTTCGCGCAAGGCCCGCCAGAAGGGAGTATAAATCTTGTAGAGCCCGCCCGAGCCCGTCGTCACCGAACCCGGCGGGGCGAGGTAGTTGCCGTGGTGCAGGCACAGCGTCAGGTGCTTCGCGACCGCCTTCTCGGCATTTCGCCACCACGGTTCGTAGTGGTGCAGGGCGTCAACCTCGGTAGCGCCGACCTCCTCGGCCAGCTTCGCCAACACCTCGTCGCTCCGCCCCCGCCGGAGGATCAGCCGCGAGCCTTGATCGCGCAGCGCCGCGTCGAGGCTGCTCAGCGAATGATGTAGCCACCAGCGCGAGGCACCGCCCATGGCGCGGTGCCGGGGCGTCTCGTCATCGCAGATGTAGACGGGGATCACCGGACCTTTGCGGGCGGCCTCGGCGATGGCAGGTTGATCGGACAGGCGCAGGTCGCGCCGCAGCCAGACGATGACGGGGGAACTCATGCGCGGTAACTCATCGAGGGGGCAACGCCTTGCCCGGAGGGGCGTTCCCTAGCGCGATGGTCGTCGTTTCCGAAACCTTTACGCTGCCCTCTCGCGGCTTTCGCATCGATCCGCGTAGGGCACTGCTATGTGCGGTTCTGTGCTGGTCAGGTGCCGCTCTGGTCGCGTGGGCCGTGCGCGGCGGTCATGCAGAAATGCTCGACCGGGCGGGGCTGCTTTTCTGGCACGACAGCACACTGCGGCCCGATGGCTCTACGAAAATGCTGGAGGGCGTACGCGACGTGACCGCGCTGGGCGGCGTACTGCTGCGTAATGTCTTCGCGCTCGCCGCCGTCGCGGCGCTGCTGTTCCTCCGCCTGCGCCGCGAGGCCGTGCTGTTCGCGCTGACCGTCGCGTCTGGGTGGGCGGTAAACAGCGCGCTCAAGGGGCTGGTCGGGCGGGCCCGCCCACAAATCCTCCCACACCTCACGGAGGCCGGGGGCAATAGTTTCCCGAGCGGCCACAGCTTCAATTCAGCGGTGGTCTACATCGCCATGGCCCTTGCCTTCGCGGCGCTGACCAGCCGCCGATCGGTGCGCTGGACAGTCATCGTAGGCGCCATGATCGTCAGCCTCGCGATCGCGTGGAGCCGGGTCTGGCTAGGTGTCCATTGGCCGAGCGACGTGGTCGCCGGATGGCTGGGCGGCGCCGGCTGGGCGTTCCTGGCCAGCGCCCTGCTCTACCGCCCGGCCAAAGCCACTGTCGACGCGGCCGAGGCGGTCAGCGAGCCGGACAGCCCGGATCGCCGGTAGGCACCGTCACTACGTGCGTGAAGCTCCCGGCCATGCGCGGGGCAGTGAAACGCGCGTCGCCGAAAGTGACAGTTGCCTCGCAGCCGCGCTGTTCGATCGTCGCAAAGGGCATCTGCGACCAGTTCAGGAAGTCCGCTACTTCCGGTGATGCCGCGATGGCGCGGCGAGTGAGCGGATTGTCCATATTATCGTAGATGGACGGTGCGACCTTGGTGATGCCGGCGCCGGGGTTCAGCGGATCGTAATAGCCCTGCGCTATCCGGCCCTGGCTGCGCCAGACGACCTCTCGCCGCCAGAACAGCAGCGGTTCCGGCGAGGCGAAAACGCGGTCACTTCCGTCATAGTTCGGCACCGAAGTCCAGGCGAGCGCGGAAATGCCGATGTTGAGCGCAATGAACGCTACCACTCCCGCCAACGCAACCCAAGCTGGCCGCCCCGCCCTCGGACGGCCGCAGCGCCAGCGCCGCCGCGCTAACCATATCCCCGCCCCCAGAATCGCCAGCAGCCAGGGCGAGATGATGAACAGCCCGTCGGTATGGAACCACCGCGCGCTCGCAGGCGAGAGCAATTGGACGGAATAGGTGTTCTGCAGATCGAGCAACGGGTGCGTGATCGCGCCGAGATAGCACAGCGCCAGCAGCCAGCCGAAATGCATCGGCAAGCCGCTCCGGAAGATGGCCCCGCGCGACATCTGCCGGCGGTCGAGCAGCCAGAGCAGTCCGGCCAGCAGTGGCGGCATCAGCAGCACGCCGCCCACCAGGCCATGCGTGAAGCCCCGGTGCATCGCCAGCGGTGCCCACGGGGCCCAGCCGAAGAACACGTCGATATCCGGCATGTTGGCGGCAAGCACACAAGCGGCGAGGCCCTTGCGGGTTCGCCGCTTCAGGCCCGTCTCGGCGAGCGCCCAGCCGACCAGGCTGTGGGTGAGATTATCCATGAGATATGGGGATTTGCATTGCGGACCTTATCGGGTCCGCAATGCGCCAAGGCAACCCCCGCGCGGTCAGTCCATCAAGCCGTGCGCGCTTTCCGGCTCGCCCACCGTCCAAGTCTGGCCCTTGGACAGCAGCTTGCCCAGATCCGCGCTCTTGCCGGCGACGAGGCTGGCGCGCTCGGCGACGATGGCGCTTTCGAAAGTCGGCGCGGGATCGTCGTAGATCACGCCCAGCGCCATGGGGAACGGACCGAAGGGCATCTCGATCAGCATATGCGCAAGGCCCCGGTTGCGCGGGTTGTGCGTCACCACGCCCGCCGCCTGCCAGTCCCCATCGACGACTTCGACCACCTTGAGCGACAGCGTCTCCAGATCGAGCGCCAGGCCGTTGGTCCCCTTCGCGAACACGAGCGGCTCGCCGTCGCGGCACAGCACCTGGTTGTCCGCCGCGACGGCCTTCTGGGTGAAGTCGTCGAAGCGGTCCTTGTTGTAGACGATGCAGTTCTGGAAAATCTCCACGAAGGCCGCGCCCTTGTGGCGATAGGCGGCGACCAGCACATCGGACAAATCCTTGGACACGTCATACCCGCGCGCCACGAACCGGGCGCCCGATCCCAGCGCGAAGGCGCAAGGCAGAGCGGGCCGGTCGACCGAGCCGATCGGCGAGGTCGGCGACGGAGTTCCGACCCGGCTGGTGGGCGAATACTGCCCCTTGGTTAGCCCGTAGATCTCGTTGTTGAACAGCAGTATCTGGCAGTCGAGATTGCGGCGCAGGACATGCATCGTGTGGTTGCCGCCGATCGACAGCCCGTCTCCGTCGCCCGTCACCAGCCAGACGTCGAGGTCCGGGTTGGCCAGCTTGATCCCCGTCGCGACCGCCGGCGCGCGGCCGTGGATGGTGTGGAAGCCGTAGCTCTCGACGTAATACGGAAAGCGGCTGGAACAGCCGATAC
>NZ_AKKE01000129.1 GCF_000281975.1 Novosphingobium sp. AP12
AAGCGGCTGGACCAGCCGATACCGGAGACGAACACGGTGTTCTTCGGGTCCGCGCCGACCATCGGCAGGGTGCGCTGGACTGCCTTGAGGATCGCATAGTCGCCGCAGCCGGGGCACCAGCGCACTTCCTGATCGGTTTCCCAGTCCTTGAGTGTGGTCTGGATCGGGGTCATGTCATTCATGATCGGGGCTCCATGCTCAGGGCCGTTCGATTTCAGGGGCGGGAAGCTGGGTCGCGTTGACGAAGACCTCGCCGCCCTCGTTGCCGGGTACGCCGTCGAAGAATTTGGCGATGGCGGCCTCGATCTCGGCGATGGCGAAAGGTTGGCCACTGGTCTTGGCGAGCGGCACGGCGTCGATCAGGAACTGGTCGCGCAGCACGGTCTTGAACTGGCCGGTGTTCATCTCGGGCACGAGCACATGTGCGAAGCCGCCGAGCAGGTCGCCGAGGTTCGCCGGCAGCGGCCAGACGTGACGGACGTGGACGTGGCTGACCTCGAGCCCCTTGCGGCGGGCGCGGCGGACGGCCTGGTGGATCGGCCCGAAGGTAGAGCCCCAGCCCACTACCGCCAGCTTGCCGGAGGTTTCACCCAGTGCCACTTCCTGTGCCGGAATGGCGCGGGCGATCCCGTCGATCTTGGCCTTGCGCGCGTCGGTCTGGGCTTGGTGGACGTCGGGCGCGTAGTCGATATTGCCGGTGTCGATGGCCTTCTCGATGCCGCCGATGCGGTGCATCAGCCCGGGCGTACCCGGCTTGATCCATGGGCGGACGCCGCGCTCGTCGCGCCGGTAGGGCAGGACCTTGCCGTCCGGGTTGTTGCTCTCCTCGAGGAAACTTACCGGGAACGGCGTGAACGCAGCCGGGTCGGGCACTTTCCAGGGCTCGGAGGCATTGGCGATGTAGCCGTCCGTCAGCAGGATCACCGGCGTCATGTACTCCACCGCGAGGCGGCAGGCCTCGATCGCGCATGCGAAGGCGTCGGCGGGCGACCGCGCCGCGATCACCGGCAGCGGCGCGTCGCCGTTGCGGCCGTAGACCGCCTGGTAGAGGT
This sequence comes from Novosphingobium sp. AP12, assembly GCF_000281975.1. Taxonomy (GTDB): domain Bacteria; phylum Pseudomonadota; class Alphaproteobacteria; order Sphingomonadales; family Sphingomonadaceae; genus Novosphingobium. The sequence goes on from NZ_AKKE01000129.1 coordinate 1,053, forward strand.
CCGACTGCTCGGTCTTGGTGGGCAGCCCCGTCGAAGGACCGCCGCGCTGCGAATTGACGATGACCAGCGGCAGCTCGGTCATGATCGCCAGCCCCATCGCCTCGCCCTTGAGCGCGATGCCCGGGCCGGACGAGGAGGTGACGCCCAGTTGCCCGGCATATGACGCGCCGATCGCGGCGCAGATCGCGGCGATCTCGTCCTCGGCCTGGAAGGTGGTGACGCCGAACTCCTTCATCTTGACGAGATTGTGCAGGATCGCCGAGGCCGGGGTGATCGGATAGCCGCCGAAGAACATCTCCAGCCCCGCCAGCTGCGCCCCCGCGACGAGGCCGAGACTGACGGCCTCCGCGCCGGTGATCGTGCGGTAGAGGCCGGGCTCAGAGGCCACCGGCTCGACGTGGAGCTTCCTCAGCGGACCCGCCAGCTCGGCCGTCTCGCCATAGGCGTGGCCGGCGTTGAGCGCAGCGATGTTGGCCTGCGCCAGCACCGGGTTCTTCGCGAACTTGGCGTTGAGCCAGTCCACCAGCGGCTGGCGGTCGCGGTCGAACATCCAGAGAGCCAGGCCCAGCGTCCACATGTTCTTGCAGCGCAGCGCCTCCTTCATGCCGAGGGCGAAGGGCTTGACCGATTCCATCGTCAGTTCGGAGATATCGAAGGCCAGCACGTCCCACTTCGCGAGGCTCCCGTCGTCGATCGGACTGGCCTCGTACTTCGCCTTTTCGAGGTTGCGCTTGGTGAATTCGCCGGTGTCGACGATGACGAGGCCGCCCGGTTTCAGCGCCTGGACGTTGGTCTTGAGCGCCGCCGGGTTCATCGCCACCAGCACGTCGGGAGCGTCGCCCGCAGTGGTGATCTCGCTCGACCCGAAGTTGATCTGGAACGCCGAGACCCCGAACAGCGTCCCCTGCGGCGCGCGGATCTCGGCAGGGAAGTCGGGGAAAGTGGCAAGGTCGTTGCCGGCCAGCGCGGTGGAGAGGGTGAACTGGCCGCCGGTCAGCTGCATGCCGTCGCCCGAGTCCCCGGCGAAGCGGACCACCACGGTTTCGGGCCCGGCTTCCGACCAGGTTTCGCGGATCTCGTGCTTGGCAGTCGAAGTCGCCATGGCCAGTCCTCTCTCCGGTCTGTGCCGGAATTCCCTTGCCCGCAGAAGGTGCGCAGTTCAGTTCGTGACTACAAATTAGTTTTCCCTTGGGCGAACAAACATTGCATTTGCCGAGCCTCACTGTGGACCGCAAAACTTGCTAGTCAAGCGCGCGAGCATGGGCCATTCTGAGCGCCATGGTCCGCACATTCGGCAACCCAACCGACTCTCGTGCGCGCCTTCACCATTCAATCTGGAAATGTCTTTCGCAATGACCGATCCCTCGTCCCTGCCCTACCGTCCCTGCGTGGGTGTCATGCTCGTCAACTCGGACGGCAAGGTCTTCGTCGGCAAGCGAATCGACACGCGCGAGGGCGACTGGTGGCAGATGCCCCAAGGCGGCGTGGACAAGGGCGAGGACCTCAAGGCCGCTGCCTTCCGTGAACTATGGGAGGAAACCGGCGTTACGGAGGACAAGGTGAAGCTGCTCTCGCAGACGCGCGAGGAACTGCTCTACGACCTGCCAGAGGAGCTTGTCGGCAAGCTGTGGAAGGGCAAGTACCGCGGCCAGCGCCAGACCTGGTTCCTCGCCCGCTTCGAAGGCGACGACGACGGTGTGGACCTCAACGCGCACCAGCCACCGGAATTCTGCGACTGGAAGTGGGTCGAGGCGGAACTGCTGCCCGACCTCATCGTGCCGTTCAAGAAACGCGTCTATCGCGCGGTGCTGGAAGAATTCCGCGCACTGATCTGACAGCCTGATCGCCCCGGATCAGGTCCGGGACGCGTTTATCTCAGTTCTCCGAAACCACCGGCTTGGGAGCGGCGGCATCCGCCGTGACCATGCGCGGGGCCGGGCCCTTGGCGATGGCGGCGGCGAGCTTTTCCGTTTCATTGCAGGATTTCCCGCAGAGCGTCTGCAGCCGCGCGAGGTTGCGGTTGGCCTTCTCGGTCGCGCCCTTTTCGGCGAGCGCCATGCCCTCGCCCGCGATCGCAGTGACGTTGCGCGGATCGCTGTTCAGCGCGATGCGATAGTAATGCAGCGCCTTGCCCTGCATGCCCTGACGGCGCGTGGCTTCGGCCAGCGAGAGCAGGACGGCGACGCTGCTGGGCTCCACCGTCAGCGCCGATTCGTAAGCGTCGATCGCACCGTCGACATTGCCGCCCGCCAGCGCGGCACGGCCTTCCGCGAGCAGCGACACCGCACGCGGGTCGAGCGGCTCGGGCGACTGGCTGTGCGTGACGCTGGATGAAACGGCGGCGAGAAGGGTGAGAGCAACAGCAGCGGGCGTATAGCGCATCAGCAGGTCCTTGGCCGAGGTCTTCGTCCTCATCATGGGACGGGACGCTATCACAGGCGGATGAAGCGTGCGACGAAAAAGCCGTCGGTGCCGTCATGATACGGTGACAATCTGAGGCCCGGCCCGCGCGGAGTGCCGGCCGGCAGCACCGGAACCTCACCGCGCCAGCCGGGATGGCGGTCGAGGAAGTCCTGTGCCTGCTCGGCCCCTTCGAGGTCGAGCAGGGAGCACGTTACGAAGATCAGCCGCCCGCCGGGGCGCACCAATTCTGCGCCGATATCGAGCAGGCGCGACTGGATCGCCATGTAGCGCTCCAGCTGCTTTTCAGTTAGCCGCCAGCGCGCCTCGGGGTTGCGCCGCCAGGTTCCGGTCCCCGAACAAGGCGCATCGACCAGCACCGCGTCCGCTTTGCCGACATGGGGGGCGAGCGCCTCCATCTCGCGGTTGGCGTCAAGCAGCAGAGTCTCGATCATGGTCGCCCCTGCCCGCTCCGCGCGGGGGGCGAGGCGCGCCAGGCGAGCGCGGTCGGCATCGCTGGCGATCAGCGTGCCGGAGTTTTCCATCGCCGCCGCCAGGGCGAGGGTCTTGCCCCCTGCCCCGGCGCAGAGGTCGATCACGATCTCGCCGGGCCGCGCGGCTAAGGCATCACAGGTCAGCTGCGAGCCGGTGTCCTGCACCTCGATTCCGCCCTCAAGATAGGCGGCCGACTGTTCGATCCGGGTCTCGGGGGGATAGCGCCAGCCGTTCGCCGCCACCGTCCGCTCACCGCCCTCGGGCAGTTCGAGCGCGCCGGCCTTCAGCGTGTTGACGCGGATGTCGAGTGGTGCCCGGCCAAGCAACGCCTCGCCCTCCGGTTCCCCGATATCGCTTTCGGCCAGCCGCTGCATCAGCCATGCCGGTGCCACGCCAGGATTGGCGACGGGCTCATTCGGCCTGATCGGTGCCGGTGCGTGGTTCGAGCCGTCGAACAGCGCGGCCAGTTGCGGATCGTGCGCCGCAACCAGCAGCGTTGCCGCCCGGCCGCTCTCGGGCACTTCGCCGCAGGCGCGGATTGCGCGGTAGGCGAGTTCGCGCACCGCGCGCCGGTCGCCGCTGCCGGCGAAGCGGCGGCTGCGAAACCAGTCGGCGATCAGGCGATCGGCAGGCGCACCATTCGAGCGCGCCGCCTCGATCACGAGATCGAGCACTTCGATCGCAGCCTGTACGCGGGCGGGGGGGGTCATCGCCCGTCCCTCGCCTCAGCCCCGCGTCGGGTAGTTCGGCGCCTCGCGAGTGATCGTCACGTCGTGGACGTGGCTCTCGCGCAGGCCTGCATTGGTGATGCGGATGAACTTCGAGTTGCGGCGCATATCGTCGATGGTGGCCGAGCCGGTGTAGCCCATCGCCGCCTTGATGCCGCCGACGAGCTGATGGATCACGTCCTTGGCCGGGCCCTTGTAGGCGACCTGGCCTTCGATGCCCTCGGGCACCAGCTTCATCTGGTCCTTGATGTCGCCCTGGAAGTAGCGGTCGGCCGAACCCCTGCCCATCGCGCCGACCGAGCCCATGCCGCGGTACGACTTGTAGGCGCGTCCCTGGTACAGGAACGTCTCGCCCGGTGCTTCTTCGGTGCCGGCCAGCATCGAGCCGACCATGATGGTCGAGGCACCGGCGGCCAGCGCCTTGGCGGCGTCACCGGAGGTGCGCAGGCCGCCGTCGGCGATGACGGGCACGCCCGCCTTGTCCGCTTCCTCGGCGGCTTCCATGACCGCGGTGAGCTGCGGTACGCCGACGCCTGCGACGATGCGCGTGGTGCAGATCGAGCCGGGGCCGATGCCCACCTTGACGCAGTCCGCGCCCGCGTCGATCAGCGCCTTGGCGGCCTCGGCGGTGGCGATGTTGCCCGCGATGACCTGCGCCGAGTTCGACAGGCGCTTCACCCGTTCGACCGCGAGCGCGACGTCGCGATTGTGGCCGTGCGCGGTGTCGATGACGACCACGTCGCACTCGGCGGCGAGCAGCGCCTCGGTCCGCGCGAAGCCCTTGTCGCCCACGGTGGTGGCGGCGGCGACGCGCAGGCGGCCGGCGCCGTCCTTGGTGGCGTCGGGGTAGGTGACGGCCTTCTCGATGTCCTTGACGGTGATCAGGCCGACGCAGTGGAAGCCTTCATCCACCACCAGCAACTTCTCGATCCGGCGCTGATGGAGCAAGCGGCGCGCCTCTTCCTTCCCGACGCCGATGCCCACGGTGGCGAGGTTCTCGTGCGTCATCAGTTCGCGGACGGGCTGCATGGGATTGTCGGCGAAACGCACGTCGCGGTTGGTGAGGATGCCGACGAGGCGGCCCGAAGCTTCGACCACGGGGATGCCGCTGATGCGGTTTGCGGTCATCAGCGCCTGCGCCTCGCCCAGCGTGGCATTGGGGTCGATGGTGATGGGATTCACCACCATGCCGCTCTCGAAGCGTTTCACCTGACGGACGGCGGCGACCTGTTCCTCGATCGTGAGGTTGCGGTGGAGCACGCCGATGCCGCCCATCTGCGCCATCGCGATCGCCATGTCGGCCTCGGTCACGGTGTCCATGGCGGAGGAGATGACGGGGATATTGAGCCCGATCGTGCGGGTCAGCATGGTGCGCGTATCGGCCTGGGTGGGGACGATGTCGGACTTGGCGGGACGCAGCAGTACGTCGTCGAAAGTGAGTCCGAGCTGGATATCCATGTGCGCCACCAATGCCTTTGCGGGGGGAGAATCGTGGCGGCCCATGTAATCAAAGGGGGCGGCAAGGGCTAGAGCCTGATCGCCATCAATTTTATCGCGGCCGTTTGGGGGACACTCCTCGCTCCAAAGCGGAAGGCGTCATGCGCTGGTGCGGCGGGACGCGGGGCATAAGGCCAAGCGCTGCTGCCGCCGCACGAACGACGTTATTTTGCGGAGGGCAATTTCCCCGCTGCGCCGCCCAACGGCACTTTCCGGGTATCGCCGAACCAGCGGCCGAGCGCGGTCAGCATCTTCACATCGTCCACCGCGCCTTCGAGCTTGAGCGGGTGCGAGAGGTCGTCGCTGGGGCGGTGGTAGTCGCCGTCGAAAAAGGCGCGCATGCGGTCGATGTCGCCGTAGGAGGTGGTGACCATGACGGCGGGAATGTCGTGCTGGAGCAGCGCCCAGCCGTCCTGCCGCTTGACGAATTCGTTGGCCTCGTCGTTTTGGCGTAGCTTGTAACCCTCGGCCTTGGCGACTCGGGCAATGTCCTTGTCGAGGTCGGTCATGCCGCGTCCGACGATGGCGAAGGGCGTCTTGCCCGGCGCGATGGCGATAGAATCGATGTTGAAAGCGGCGACGATCTTTTCGAGTGGCAGCGGCGGATTTTCGGCGAAGGCATGGGCGCCGAGCAGCCCCACTTCCTCCGCCGTGGTGGCGAGAAAGTAGATGTCACGGTCCATCTGCGGGGTCCGCGCGAGCCGGCGTGCCACTTCGGTCAGCGCCGCGACGCCGCTGGCGTTGTCTATCGCGCCGTTGCAGATCAGGTCCTCGGCCGGCGCCTCGCCGCATTCTCCGAAATGGTCCCAATGGGCGACGTAAAGCACCGCACCCGCCAGCCTGCTCCGGCCCGGCAGCTTGCCGATGAGGTTGTGCGTGCGGATCGTGGTCTCGTTGGTGGTCGCCTCCAGGGTGGCCGTGACGTCGAGCATGATCGGCACGAAGTCGGGCGCCAGGGCGGCCTCCTCGAGCGAGGCGAGCGTGTGCGCAGTGCCTTTGAGCAGCGTCGTCATGGTAGCACGGTCGACGAAGGCCTCGAGATCGCCCCCGAGCGAATCCTCGGACAGGGCGTACCCCGAACGCTGGCGCCGCGCCGCAACGGCATCGAGCCCACGCTCGCCGTCGAGCACGGTCAACACCGCCGATGCTCCCAGCGCGAGCAGAGCGTTCTGCCGCTTGCTGTCGGGCGTTTCGCCATCGAGCACGACGGCGATGCGGCCCGCCAGTTCGGTGCGCGAAAAGTCCTGGCTGCGCGCCTGCCCCACGAACAGGAGCGGCGCATTGCGCACGAGGCTGCGCTTGCCCGAGGTCAGGACCAGCACGTCTTTCGGCGAGATGACGGTGCGAAAGCCGCGGCGCAGGAACTGCGCGGTGCCCGTCGCCGGCTCGCGGGCGACGAGCGTGACCGGGGCGAACCACTCGTTGCCCGGATCGTTGGTGCCCGAGACCATGCCGATGTCGAACCACTGCTTGGCGAGATAGCGGAGCGTCTTGGCCTCGCCTTCGGTCCCGGGTTCTCGGCCGTCGAACGAATCGCTGGCAAGCGTCTCGATGTGCGAGCGGAGCCGTGCTTCGAGCTCGCGGTCGGCCCGGCTGGGACCGGCGGCCAGAACCGGCGAAGACGTGGCAAAGGCCAGCGCGAACGCAACGAGTGCGCGAAACGCAGCCGTCCTAACCGTCAAAGTCCCTGTGCCCAAATTGCCCGCCTTCATCGTCCCTCACCTATACGACACAATTTCCCGGGCGCTTGGAAAATCTAAGCCGCGATGGGCCTTTCGTTTCATTTTGCACGCAGCCCCCCGTCACGTGGCGCGCGAGTGCAACACTGTAACGCCGAGAAGGATGCGGGGAACGTCGGCGCGTCTTGCGAATTGATCAGCGCACGGCGACAAGGCATTGGTTTGCGCCCCCAGGGAAGGACTACTCGGCGATGCGGCTCAACAGGTTCGATCCCTCCAACATCCGCGTGACGAGCGGCGGCGGCGGCGGTTTTCCAGGTGGAGGCGGCGGCAAGCTGGGCTGCGGTTCGCTGGTGATCGTGCTGATCGGCGCACTGGTATTCGGCGTCGATCCCGGACAGATGCTCGGCACGCTGGAAGGCGTCCAGCAGCAGACCTCCGCCCCCTCGGCGCTGACCGGTCCGCAGGACACCACGGCGACGTGCGAGAAAAATGCCTATTCACTCGAATCCTGCAATGCGCTGGATTCGCTCAACCGCACCTGGCAGCCGCTGTTCAAGCAGGCGAACGTATCGTTCGAGCAGCCCACCCTCAACTTCTACGTCGGCGGCACCCGCAGCGGCTGCGGCGCGGCGCAAAGCGCCATGGGGCCGTTCTACTGCCCAGCCGACCAGGGTATATACATCGACACGAGCTTCTACGACCAGCTCGACAGGCAACTCGGCGCCAAGGGTGATTTCGCGCGCTACTACGTGATCGCTCATGAATACGGCCATCATGTCCAGCACATGCTCGGCCTCAACGCGCAGGTTCGCAAGGAGCAGCAGCGAAGTCCCTCGCAGGCCAACGCGCTGCAGGTGAAGATGGAGCTTCAGGCGGACTGCTATGCCGGGGTCTGGGCGGGCAAGAACCGTGACTTGATCGAGCCGGGCGACATGGAGGAGGGCCTCACCGCCGCCAGCGCCATCGGCGACGACACGCTCATGAAGAACGCCGGACAGGACGTGAATCCCGAAAGCTTTACCCACGGCTCCAGTGCCGAACGCATGAAATGGCTGAAACGCGGACTCGATACCGGGAACGAGGAGGCCTGTGACACGTTCACTGCGGCATAGTGACATTATTGAGGCAGCGGCTCGATTTGGCGGTCGCCGCGCCGGAGCGGACAGGAGTGACGGGGATGCGTAAATACTGGGTCAGTGCGGTCATGATAACGGCCATGGTGGCAACACCGGCGATGGCCGGGCAGGAGGAGAAGGCGATCACCAATCGCGATCCGAACGCCATGGACGTAGCCAAGACCCCTATCGACGACCTCAACGTCGGCCGTGACCGCGAAATTCCCTCGCTGCTCATCGCGGCCACAGGCGAGCCCTACACGCTGAAGGGCCTCGGCAAGTGCCGCCAACTGGCCGGCGCCATCCAGGAACTGGACGAAGTGCTCGGCCCCGACATCGACCTGCCTGCCAGCGAGCGTGAGCGCATCAGCGCGGGGCGCGTCGGCAAGTGGGTGGTCGCCTCGTTCATTCCCTTCCGCGGCCTGATCCGAGAAGTCTCCGGCGCCAACGCGCAGGACCGCAAGGTCAACGCGGCAATTCAGGCCGGGCTGACCCGCCGCGGGTTCCTGAAGGGCGTCGGCGCGTCGAAGGGATGCCGCTACCCCGCCTCGCCCGCCCCCGCCAGCGTCGTCCAGGCGCACCTCGAGAAGATGGATTCGGGCAAGAAGGACAAGGACGGCAACGCGCTCGCGTTCAAGTCCGAGCCAGAGGTGAAGCAGCCTTCGCCCAAGAACTGATCTCCACCACAACGGTAAACACAGGGCTGCGGGTCGAAAGACCGGCGGCCCTTTTTGCGTCCAACCGATTTTTCAGGCACTTGCGTCGACGCGATACAGAACATAATAGGAACTTATGTCCGGTTCCACTGTAATGGAGCGGCTGGCGATTCTCGCCGATGCCGCCAAGTACGACGCTTCCTGCGCCTCTTCCGGTACGTCGAAGCGCGACAGCCGCGACGGCAAGGGGCTGGGCTCCACCGAGGGCATGGGCATCTGCCACGCCTACGCACCGGACGGGCGGTGCATCTCTCTCCTGAAGTTGCTGCTGACCAACCACTGCATCTTCGACTGCCACTACTGCATTAACCGCAAGAGCTCGAATGTGGTTCGCGCGCGCTTCACACCGCAGGAGGTGGTGGACCTCACGCTGTCCTTCTACCGGCGCAACTATATCGAGGGGCTGTTCCTCTCCTCCGGCATCATCAAGTCCTCCAATCACACGATGGAGCAATTGATAGAAGTCGCGCGGATCCTGCGCGAGGAGCACAGCTTCCGCGGTTACATCCACCTCAAGACCATCCCCGAAGCCGATCCCGAACTCGTCGCTCAGGCGGGCCTGTGGGCAGACCGCGTCTCGATCAACGTCGAACTGCCCACGGATGCCGGCCTCGCCCGCCTCGCGCCCGACAAGAATGGCGCGACGATCGAAGGCGCGATGGGCAACCTCTCCGATTCGATCGTCGAGGCGAAGGACGCGCAGAAGCATTTCCGCAACGCCCCGCGTTTCGCGCCCGCCGGACAATCGACCCAGATGATCGTCGGCGCCGACGGGGCGAGCGACGCGCAGATCGTCGGCAAGGCCAGCACACTCTACGACAGGTTTTCGCTGCGCCGCGTCTACTACTCTGCGTTCAGCCCGATCCCGGAGGCCAGCGCGGTGCTGCCGCTCAAGCGCCCGCCGCTGATGCGCGAACATCGCCTGTACCAGTCCGACTGGCTGATGCGCTTCTATGGGTTTGCCCCGCATGAAGTACAGCAGGCGGCGGATGCTGACGGGATGCTGCCGCTCGACATCGACCCAAAGCTGGCGTGGGCGCTCAAGTTCCGCGACCGTTTTCCAGTGGACGTCAACCGCGCCCCGCGAGAAGACCTGCTGCGCGTCCCCGGCCTCGGCACCAAGGCGATCGCGGCGCTGCTCACCGCGCGCCGGTATCGCACGATCCGCCTGGAGGACGTGGCGCGCCTGACGACTTCGGTGAAGAAGCTGCGCCCCTTCATCGTCACCGCCGACTGGCGCCCCACTCTGCTCACCGACCGCGCCGACCTGCGCGCGCGGCTGGCCCCACCCGCCCGGCAGATGGAACTGTTCGGATGATTGCCGTCGACCTTTCAGAGCCCGACGACTTCGAGGCATGGCGGTCCGAGGCACGGCGGCTGGTCGCACAAGGGGCCGCGCCCGACGCGGTGGCCTGGACGGACGGTGACGGTTCGGCCGATCTCTTCGCCGTACCTGCCGCTGTGTCCCGGAGCGAGCCGCGCGAAGTCCGCGCCAGCCGCGCCTTCATGGACCTTGCCCGCAGCGCCATCCTGCATGCCGATGCGGGACGGCTGGCGCTGCTCTACCGCGTGTTATGGCGGCTGCAGGACCAGCCCCGCTTGCTGGACGACGCCGCCGACCGCGATGTGGCCGCGCTGGAGCGGCTGGCGAAGCAAGTTCGCCGCGACATCCACAAGATGCGCGCCTTCGTGCGCTTCCGCTCGGTTACGGACGAGGACGGCGAACGCTTCGTCGCCTGGTTCGAGCCCGAGCACCGGATCGAGCGGTACAACGCCGACTTCTTCGTCAATCGCTTCGCCAGCCAGCGCTGGTCGATCCTGACGCCGCGCCTCTCGCTGCATTGGGACGGCATGGCGCTGTTGGAAGGACCGGCCGCAGCGCGCGGCGATGCGCCGTCAGAAGATGCGACCGAGGAACTCTGGCTCGAGTACTATCGTTCGACCTTCAATCCGGCGCGGCTCAAGGTGGGCATGATGGTCAAGGAGATGCCGCGCCGGTACTGGAAGAACCTGCCCGAGGCGCGCCAGATCCCCGATCTGATCGCCGGGGCCCACAAGCGGGAGGCCGCGATGATCGCCACCGGCGCCAGCCTGTTCGAGGATGCACCGCCCACCAGCCTCAAAGCCATCGCTGAGGGCATCGCGCAGTGCCGCCGCTGCGCCATCGGCTGCAACGGCACCAATGCCGTGATGGGCGAAGGCTCGCGCCACGCCGGCCTGATGATCGTGGGCGAACAGCCGGGCGACACCGAGGAGCGAGAGGCCCGCCCCTTCGTCGGCCCGGCGGGCCAGCTCCTCGATCGCGCGTTGGGCGAGGCCGGGGTCGACCGCGAGGCGGCCTACGTCACCAACGCCGTCAAGCACTTCAAATTCGTGCCGCGCGGCAAGCGCCGCCTCCACCAGACACCCACGGCGGGGGAGATCGACATCTGCCGCTGGTGGCTCGACGGCGAACGCGCGCTGGTGAAGCCAAAGGTCATCCTCGCCCTCGGCGCCAGCGGCGCGCGCGGCCTGCTCGGCCGCACTCCGTCGATCAACAAGGAGCGCGGTCATGCGCTGGCGCAGGCCGACGGCACCACGGTCTGGCTGACCGCGCACCCGAGCTACCTCTTGCGCCTCGACGGCGAGGCCCGCGAGCGCGAACACGCGCGGTTCGCGGACGATCTGGCCGGGCTGGCGCGGATGCTCAGCAACACCTGACAAAAGCCGGCATCCCGGCGAAAACTGGGATCGCTGGGCACCCTTGAGGCGCGCCCCTTCCGACAGCCTACCGCCAGCAGCCGCTCGGTCGAAAACTCGCGCCGCATTGCCGGCGGCCCCCGCCTTCGATGGGACGACGGCCTGCGGGAACCACCGCGCCCTTCCACCGCTTGTGAGAGCGGAAGGAACGCCCATGCCCGCACGCGCCTACTGGAAAGGCCAGATTCGTCTGGCTCTCGTCTCGATCCCCATCGAGGTTTACCCGGCGACCCGCTCGGGCGCGGCGATCGCATTCCACCAGATTCACGAGCCCAGCGGCAAGCGTATCCGATATGAGAAGGTGGCGCCCGGCGTCGGCCCGGTGGACCGCGACGATATCATCAAGGGCTTCGAAGTCTCCAAGGGCAGCTATGTCCTGCTCGACGAGGAGGAGATCGAGGCCGTCAAGATCGACAGCCGCAAGACCCTCGAACTCGTCCAGTTCGTCGATTCCGACGAGATCGACGTGCTCTATTACGAGAAGCCCTACTTCGTCGTCCCCGCCGACGATCTTGCGGAAGAGGCGTACATCGTCCTGCGCGAGGCGCTGCGCGCCAGCCGTAAGGTCGGGCTCGGCCAGCTGGCGGTGCGCGGGCGTGAACAGCTGGTGTCGATCAAACCTTGCGGCCGGGGGCTGGTCATGGAAGTGCTGCGCTACGCCGACGAGGTCCACAAGGCGCAAGGCTATTTCCGCGACATCGAGGACGCCAAGCCTGACGCCGACCTGCTCGACCTCGCCACCACGCTGATCGACAAGAAGACCGCGCCGTTCAAGCCCGCCGAATTCCACGACCGTTACGTCGACGCACTCCACCGCCTGATCGACAAGAAGGTCAAGTCCAAGACCAACAAGCGCATCCTCGAGGACGTGGAGGAGCCTGCCTCGGGCAAGAGCAACGTCATCGACCTGATGGCCGCTCTCAAGAAGTCCGTCGGCGAAGGCGGGGCCAAGACCGCGGCGCGCAAGGCGCCTGCGAGCAAGGCTGCGGACAAGGAGCCCGCCAAGAAGCCCGCCGTGAAGAAGCCGGCCACCCGCACCCGCAAGAGCGCCTGACCCATGGAGCTGAACGCCGGCGTCCCCATCCACAGCATCGACACTGAAGTGCTGTTGCGTATCGGCGTGGCCGCTCTGCTCGGCCCGCTGCTGGGGCTCGACCGCGAAATGCGCGGCCATGTAGCGGGGCTGCGCACGCGTGGACTGATCTGCGTATCGGCGGCGGCGATGGCAGTCTCGGTGATCGCGCTCTATCTTCAGTTCGGCCAGGGCGGTGAGAGCAGGATGATTGGCATCGCCTGCGGGGCGGGGCAGTGGCCGCTCGTGGCGATCTGCGCACTCGTCAGCGTGGTGATGCTGACCCTCCTCCACTTCGTCGAGGGCGACTGGAGCGGTGACCGGACTATCGGCCGCCACGCGGCCATGCGGGAGCGCAGCGAATGAGCAAGGCCGCCGACCCCGGCGAGGACGTGCTCGCCGAATACAATCGCAAGCGCGACTTCAAGAAGACCGCCGAGCCTTCGGGCAAGCGCGCTACAGGCAAGGGCGGCAACAGCTTCGTGGTACAGAAGCACGCCGCGCGGCGGCTGCACTGGGACTTCCGGCTTGAGGTCAATGGCGTGCTCAAGTCCTGGGCAGTCACCAAGGGTCCCAGTGCCGACCCAGCCGACAGGCGCCTCGCGGTGCGCACCGAGGACCACCCGCTGACTTACGGCGGGTTCGAGGGACTGATCCCCCAGGGGGAATACGGCGGCGGCACCGTGATGCTCTGGGACCGGGGAACATGGGCGCCGATCCCAGGCAAAAGTACCAAGGACATTGAGGACGGCCACCTGCACTTCACTCTCGACGGCGAGCGGATGAAGGGCGAATGGCTCCTCGTGCGCATGAAGGGTCGCCCCGGCGAGAAGCGCGAGAACTGGCTGCTGCGCAAGGTCAGCGATGCGCACGATACCGACGGCGATACGCTCGTGGAACAGGGCCTCACCAGCGTCCTCACCGGACGCACCATGGCCGAGATCGAGATCGACAAGGCCGGCACCCAGTCGCTGAAGGGCAAGAAGGGCGACGCCTTCACCATGGCGATGCAGGCGGCCTCCTCGCATAACGAGGCGAAGTCGAAGGCCCCACCGCGCCGCAAGTCTACGGGCAAGCCGCCGAAGTTCCGCCCCCTCCAACTCGCCACGCTGGTCGATGCGGTTCCCACCGGCAACCTGTGGATGCACGAGATCAAGTTCGACGGTTACCGCGCCCTCATCGCGGCGGCCGGTGAGCAGGTGCAGGTCTATACTCGCAGCGGCCTCGACTGGACCGAAAAGTTCGGGCCCCTTGCCGCGCACATGGCCGCGCTCGCCCTGCCGCCCTGCCTGATCGACGGCGAGGTGATCTCGCGCAACGCCGAGGGCAACCCGGACTTCTCCAGCCTGCAAGCCGTCCTCAAACGCGGCCATGGCAGCCAGACGCAGGACGACAAGCTCGAATTCCACGCCTTCGACTTGCTCGAAATCGATGGCGAGGACATTGCCCCCCTGCCCCAGGTCGAGCGCAAGGAGCGGCTCGAAGCGCTGCTCGCCGACGCACAGCCGCCGATCTTCGTCGCCGACCACGTAATCGGGGCGGGCGAGAACCTCTACAAGGCGATGTGCGGCGCCGGGCAGGAAGGCATCATCGCCAAGCGCGTGGACGCAGCCTATTCGGGGAAACGCAGCCGCAACTGGGTCAAGGTCAAATGCACGCGGCGGCAGGAATTCGTCATCGTCGGCTGGTCGAAATCCAATGCCAAGGGCCGTCCGTTCTCCTCGCTGCTGCTGGGCCAATACGAAGGCGATACGCTGGTCTATCGCGGTAAGGTCGGCACCGGCTTCGACGGCGACAGTCTCGCCGACATGGCAGTTCGCCTTGAAAGACTAGCGCGCAAAACAGCCCCGCTGGAGGTCGAGCGAGTTGAGGCGCGGGGGGCCAGCTGGGTCACGCCCAAGCTTGTCGCCGAGATCGCCTTTGCGGAACTGACAGCCGAAGGCCGCGTGCGCCACGGGAGCTTCCTTGGGCTAAGGTCGGACAAGGAGGCCAAATCCGTGACGCCCGAAAAACCGCAGGCCACGCCGGTCGCCGCGATCGACGTCAAGGTCACCAATCGCGATCGCGAAATCTTCGAAGGTGGCCAGACCAAAGGCGACCTTGCCGACTATTACGCCGCCATCGCGCCGCTCATGCTGCCCTTTGCCGCAAACCGGCCGATCAGCCTGGTGCGCTGTCCTCAGGGACGCGCCAAGAAATGCTTCTTCCAGAAGCACGACAGCGGCTCGTTCGGCCCGCATGTGTCGCATGTGCCGATCACCGAGAAGGATGGCGGCGCGGAGGATTACCTCTACCTTGCCGATGCCGACGGGCTGGTCGCCTGCGTGCAGATGGGCACGATCGAGTTCCACGGCTGGGCCGCCAAGGTGGAGGACGTCGAGCAGCCCGACCGCATGATCTTCGACCTCGACCCCGACGAGGGGCTCGATTTCAAGGAATGCGTTAGCGCCGCTCAGGACATTCGCGCGCACCTGTCTGACATCGGCCTCGTCAGCTTCGCGATGCTATCCGGCGGCAAGGGGGTGCATGTCGTGGTCCCCTTGAAGCGCGGACACGACTGGGACACGCACAAGGACTTCTCACGCCGTTTCGCAGAGGCCCTCAGCATGGCCGAGCCCGACCGATTCGTCGCCACCATGAGCAAGGCCAAGCGCAAGGGCCACATCTTCATCGACTGGCTGCGCAACCAGCGCGGCGCCACCGCCGTCCTCCCCTACTCCGCCCGCGCTCGCGCCGGGGCGCCGGTGGCGGTGCCGATCGCGTGGGATGAACTGGGCGCCGCGAAGGACGCCCATCCGTTCTCCATCGGCGACGCGGATACGCTCATAGAACGCGCAAGGGGCCTGCGGGGCTGGGGATTCGCGGACCAAGGGCTGCCGGAATTCTGACAGAGGCTGGGTCGAACCCTCAAATCGTTACTGTTTTCAATTGACGGTATCTGGTTCCATTCGGGAAGCTTGAGCCGGGCACTTCCCCGCAGTCGCGCGAACGTCTATCTGCGCTGGCGACCAAAGCGAACCCATCATCCAGTGACAGCAGAACCCTCCAGTGCCGGACTTGAAGCAGCTTTTCTCGAGAACCGGGAAAAGCTGGTCCGATTCCTGCGCGCCCGCGGCGCCGGGGATGCGGCGGAGGACCTCGTGCAGGAGGTCTGGCTCAAGATCACCGCCAGCAGCCCGGGCCCGGTCGCCTCACCGCTGTCCTACCTGTTTCGCACCGCCGACCGGTTGATGATCGACCGTTTCCGCTCAGTCAGGCAGGCGGGCTTGCGCGACCGGGACTGGACGCAGGTCCATGCCGGCGATCCGCCCGGTATCTCGGCGGAGCCCTCGCCGGAGCGCCGCATCGCCGCCGCACAGGAGGCCGCGAGCATATTGGCCCTGCTCGACGGGCTGGGCGCGCGCGTGGCCGCGATCTTCCGCCGCCACCGCATTGAAGGAGCACCGCAGAAGACCGTCGCAGCGGAGATGGGCCTCAGCCTCAGCACCGTGGAGGCCGAACTTCGCGTCGCTTACAGGGCACTCGCCGAATGGAAGGAACGCGAGAAATGAGGCTCGCTATAAGGCTGGGGACGAACGACTCCGTCATCGCCGCAGAAGGAGCGCGCAATGGCGAGTGACGGTGCAATTCGGGAACAGGCCCTCGGCTGGGCGGTGCGTGCGGGCGACCCCACATTCGCCGACTGGGAGGCGTTCATGCTCTGGCTGGAAGCCGACCCCGCCCATTCTCGCGCCTACGACGAAGTGACCGCCGCCGTGGGCGAGGTGGCCGACCTCGTTGCCGTGGCGGGCCCGGCCAACGACGATGTGGTAGATGGCCGCCGACCCACCCGCCGCCTCTGGCTCGGCGGCGCGATCACTGCATCGCTCGCCCTCGTCGGCGCGCTGTGGCTGTTCCAGGGCCAGAGCCGCGACCTTTACACGGTACAGACCGCACTTGGCGAAACGCGCTCGATCACGCTCGATCCGGGCACGCGCGTCGACGTGGCCGGCGGCACTAAGCTGGTGCTCGACCGCAAGGACGTCCGCTTCGCCAAGCTCGACGAGGGACAGGCGCTGTTTACCGTGCGGCATGATGCCGCCCACCCCTTCGAGGTTGCCGTGGGTGACGAGAAGCTGGTCGACATCGGCACCGTCTTCGACGTTCGCCACGATGCTCGCGGTGCGCTCAGCGTCGCAGTCTCCGAAGGCGCGGTACAGTTCGATCCCGGCGGCGCCGACGTGCGCGTCTCGCCCGGCGAAGTGCTGCGGCGCGAGGCCGGCGGCTCGGATTTCACCCTGTCCAGGGTCGCGGCCGACCAGGTCGGCGAATGGCGCAAGGGACGGCTGACGTTCGAAGCGGCCTCGCTCGATGATGTGGCCGCGCAGCTCAAGCGCGCGACTGGGATTGACTATGCCGCCGCGCCCGGCGGCGCGGGAACCGTCTCCGGCTCGATCCTGGTCGCGCCGCTGCGCAAGGACCCTGCCGCCATCGGACCGCTGCTCGGGTTGTCGGTTCGCGCCCAAGGCAGTCTCTGGGTGATCGGCTCGCACTGAGGCATGCGCCGGGGCTCCCTGATCGCGGTGGCCGTGATGGCCCTGCCCCTGGCGCTGCCGGGAACCGCGCTCGCACGGGAGAGCGCGGTTTCGACGCGTGCGGGCATGGCAGGCGATGTCGCGATCGAACTGGCTCGCCAGACCGGGTCGAGCATCGTCGTCGCCGACGCCAGGGTGGCAAGCCGCGTAATCCCCGCCCTGCGCGGCCGGATGGAGCCCGCCGAGGCCGTCCGCCGCCTGGCACAATCGGCCGGTGGACGCGCTATCGCGGTGGCGCCCGGAGCTTGGCGCATCGAGGCCGCCCCGAGCCGCGCCTACACGCCCCAGCCCTCTGCCTCGCGCCCCGCCTCCGCCACGCCGCCTCCGCAGGAACCGGCCGAGCCGATCGTGGTCATCGCTTCCAAGCGTAACCTGCGCATCGGGCAGCTGCCGGGCCAGGTCTCGATCCTCGACGGAGCCTCGCTGGAGGCGGGCGGTATCGGCGGGACCGAGAAAATCACCCAGCGCATCGCCACTGTCACCTCGACGCACCTGGGATCAGGCCGCAACAAGCTGTTTATCCGCGGCATCGCCGACAGCAGTTTCACCGGGCCGACACAGGCGACGGTGGGCCAGTACCTCGGCGACCTGCGCCTGACCTACAATGCTCCCGACCCCGACCTGCGCCTGTCCGACATGGCCCGCGTCGAGGTGCTGGAGGGGCCGCAGGGGACCCTATACGGCGCCGGGTCGCTGGGCGGCATCATCCGGCTCGTACCCAACCCGCCGGTGCTCGGCGAGAACAGCGGCTCGATCATGCTGGGCGGCTCGCTGACGCAGGACGGCTCGCCCGGCGGCGACGCGGCGGCGACGATCAACCTGCCGGTGACGCCGGCCATCGCCTTGCGCGCCAATATCGATGCGGCGAGCCTCGGCGGATATATCGACAAGCCCCTGCTCAAGCGCGACGACGTAAACCGCACCCGCATCCTCGGCGGCCGGGTGAGCCTGCGTGCCGAGATCGCGCCGGACTGGACGGTGGACCTCATCGCGCTGGGCCAGTCCACAGACGCGCGCGACAGCCAGTACGCAACGCGCGACGGGGAACCTCCGCTCAGCAGCGACGCGAGCGTGCGCGAGGGCTCAAAGGCGGACTACGCGATGGGGCAGCTGGTGATCTCCGGCCGCATCGGCGAGATGCAGGTCCGCTCGACCACCGGCGCGGTGCGCCAGCATCTCGAGGAGCGCTACGACGCCAGCCTCGACGCCGACAACCCGCGCCTGTTCGCGCAAGAGAACCGCACTCGCATGATCGCGCACGAAACGCGCCTGTGGCAGCCCGAGCGCGGCGGTTTCGGGTGGCTGATCGGTGCCAGCTACACGCACAATTCCACAGTGCTCTCGCGCGGGTTCGAAACCGAGTTCACCACCGCCAGTGCCACCGGTGTGCGCAACACTATCGACGAGTTCACGCTCTATGCCGAGGGCAGCCTGCGCATCCGCCCAGGCCTCACCGCGACAGCGGGCGGGCGGCTGACCTATTCGCAGCTCGGTGGTTCGGCCGAGGACGTCTCCGCCGCCGTCGCCTTCGCGCGCGCCGCAGTGACCGCCGACCGCTCTTCCACCACATTCCTGCCCTCGATCGCGCTCAATGCCGAGCTGCTGGAAAAAACCGCGCTCTACATGCGCTACCAGGAAGGCTTCCGGCCCGGCGGCTTCGCGATCGAGAGCGATTTCGTCCGCCGCTTCCAGGGCGACCGCACCGGCACATGGGAGTTCGGCGTGCGGCATGGACGTCCGGGCGCGGGCACGTTCGATCTTGCCGCCAGCGTCTCCTACACCCGCTGGCGAGACATCCAGGCAGACTTCATCGACAATTCGGGCCTGCCCAGCACCGCCAACATCGGCGACGGCCGCGTCTGGTCGGCCAGTCTGACCGGCGGCATCCAGCTCGCCACCGGCCTGCGCGTCGAGGCGGGCGCGACCTGGAACCAGAGCAAGGTCGACAAGCCGCCCGCCGAACTGATCGCGCTGGTCGCGCGCGCGATCCCGGTGACGCAGCTCGCGAGCACCAACCTGCTCGACGCCACGCTGGCGCGGTCGATGCAGGTGCCCAACATCGCGCAGTTCTCAGGCCGCATCGGCCTCGGCTGGAACCACCCACTGACCGAGGAGCTGCACCTCACCGCGAATGGCTGGGCCAGCTACGTCGGCAAGTCGCGGCTCGGGATCGGGCCCGAACTCGGCCAATCGCAGGGCGACTACTTCGACAGCGGTGCGGACCTACGCGTGGGCACGCTGCGCTACGGGGTGACGCTGTCGATGGACAACGTCACCAACTCGCGCGGAAACCGCTTCTCGCTGGGCACACCCTTCGGCACCGGCCGCGACCAGGTGACCCCGCTAAGGCCGCGCACCGTAAGGCTGGGGCTGGACGCGCGGTTCTAAGCCCGCCAACCGCCCGTCGTCCCAGCGAAGGCTGGGACCGCTGGGTGCTCTTGCGGCGATAGCCCGGCGCCAGCCAACCGCCAGCAAACGCCCAGCCTGACAAATCGGCCGGCCCTGCCGGCAGTCCGTGCCTTCGCAGGGACGAAGACTTCGGTTCGGTTCCCACTCCGCAAAATTTTTTCAAGGCTGTCCCCGCAGGTCTCCGTCTCAGGGTCATTACCGACCTGAAGGGACGACGATGCCTCGCTACCTGTCTGCCAAGACCCTTTCCAAGACCCTGCTGACCACCACCGCTCTGTTCGCGATCACCGCCGCCGCCCATGCCGAGGACGTGACCACCAAGCGGACCACCCCGCTCAAGACCTCGACCGTCAAGAACGGCGCGGCCGATGCCATCAACGTCACCAAGGACGGCGGCGTCACCCTGACCACCGGCACCGCGATCACGCAGGACAGCAACCACGCCGTCGCCAATGCCGGCGCTCTGACCGTCACCAACGCCAACGGCGCGGTCGGCATCGACGCCCTCGCGGGCACCAGCGGCGACATCGTCAACACCGGCACGATCACCATCGACGAGCCCTACACCGCCACCGACACCGACAAGGACGGCGATCTCGACGGCCCCCTCGCGCTGGGCTCGAACCGCTTCGGCATCCGCACCCAGGGCGACCACGTCGGCAAGATTACCCAGGGCGGCACCATCACCGTCGAGGGCAACGATTCGGCCGGCATCGCGCTCGGCGGCAAGCTCACCGGCGCCTTCACCCACGACGGCACCACCACCGTGGTGGGCGACCGCACCGTGGGCGTCTCGGCTCAGCAGATCGACGGCAACGTGCGGCTCGCCGGCTCGGTCGGCGCGCAGGGACTGGACGCCATCGGCGCGCGCTTCGCAGGTGACGTCAATGGCACGATGGTCGTGCAGGGCAACATCGCCGCGACCGGCTACCGTTACGCGACCGCCCCGGCGGACCCCTCCAAGGTCGATGCAGACGACTTGCTGCAAGGCGGCTCCGCTCTCATCATCGAGGGTAACGTGACCGGCGGCATCGTCCTTGCCGTCGCACCCAAGGCCGATGCCGCCAAACCGGACTCGGACGCCGACGGCATCGAGGACGCCAAGGAAGGCAACGCCAAGGTCGTCTCCTACGGCTCCGCCGCCGCCATGCAGATCGGCGCGGTCGACCACGCCGTGACCATCGGTCCCGTCACCAGCACCGCCAGCAAGTTTGGCCTGATCATCGACGGGTCGGTCGAGGGCCAGGGCGTCTATAAGGGCGTAGGCGCCAGCGGCCTCGTCATCGGCGGACGCGGCGGCGCCGTGAACATCGCCAACGGCATCGGCGTGTCAGGCAACGTCAGCGCGGCCTCGATCGATGCCAGCGCGACTGCACTGCGCATCGGCGCGGGCGCAACGACGCCGCTCCTGCAGAACACCGGCACGATCGCCGCAGGCACCGGCACCGCGGCACCGGCGGGCGCAGTGGCCACCGCCGTGCGCATCGATGCGGGCGGCAACCTCTTCACGCTCAAGAACAGCGGTACGATCAAGGCGTCCGCCGGCGAGAAGGGATCGGCCATCGCCATCGTCGACGCCAGCGGCACGCTGGACCTCGTCGAGAACGCCGGGACCATTTCCGCCACCGGCACCAAGGCCGGCGAAGGCCGTAATATCGCCATCGACCTCTCCAACGCGATCGGCGGCGCGACGATCCGCCAGACCGCCGTCGCCTCGGGCGTGACCGCGCCCTCCATCGTCGGCGACGTGCGGCTGGGCGCGGGCAACGACGTGCTCGACCTTGCCGATGGCACGCTGGCGGGCAACGTCAGCTTCGGCGGCGGCGCCAACACGCTCACCCTTTCGGGTGACGCGGCGCAGACCGGCGCGGTGAGCTTCGGCGCGGGCAACGACACGATGTCGCTCGCCGGGACCAGCGTCTATGCTGGCGCGGTCGACTTCGGGGGCGGCGTGGATGCGCTGAACCTGGCCGGCAGCGCGCGCTTCAGCGGCTCGCTCGCCAATGCCGGAAACCTCGCGGTCAAGGTCGCAGGCGGCACACTCGACATCAACAAACCTGCCTCGATCGCCTCGCTCGACGTGGGCGCCACCGGCGTGGTCCTCGTCACGCTGGACAAGACGGCGGGCGCAGGCTCGTCCTACAACGTCGCGGGCAACGCCAGCTTCGCCGAAGGCGCCAAGCTCTCGATCCGCCTCGCCGATGTCTCTACCGCGGAGGGCAGCTACCAGGTGCTCACCGCCGGCAACCTGACCGGCCGCGACAAGCTGGCGACTTCGACCGACCTCGTGCCCTTCATGTTCAAGGCCGAGCTCGACAAGGAGGCCGCCGCCAACACCATCGTCGTCGACGTCTCGCGCCGCACGGTGAAGGAACTGGGCCTCAACCGCTCGGGCGCGGCGGCCTACGACGCGGTGTTCCAGATGCTGGGCAAGGACGAGAAGGTGGAGGACGTGTTCCTGGGCATCACGAATGGCGACGCTTTCCGCGCAGCCGTGGGCCAGTTGCTGCCCGACCATGCGGGCGGCGCTTTCGAGGGCATCAGCCTGGGCACCCGCGCCCTTGCCCGCCAGATGCAGGACCCGCAAGGACCGATCGCCCGCAGCGGCCGCTTCACCACCACGCTCAACATGGCGGTCTGGGGCAGCGACCGGAAGACCGGTGAGAGCGCGGCCTACAAGCTCAACGGCTACGCCTGGTCGGCGACCGGCGAGTACGAGACCAAGCTGGGCCGCTTCGGCGGAACCTTCGCGTACCTGTGGAACAACCACAAGAACGGCGACGTCTCCAAGGTCGATTCGACCGCCTTCGAACTCGCCGCGCACTGGCGGGCCAAGTTCGGTCCGCTCACCGCCTTCGCGCGCGGATCGTACGGCAAGGCCGATTTCGACGGCGAGCGCAAGTTCGCGGGCGTGATCGGCACCGAACCGGTGAGCCGCACCATGGACGCCAAGTGGAACGGCACCTTCACGACGGCAGCGGGCGGCTTCGCCTATGAAGGCGGATCGCAGTTCTTCTTCTTCCGGCCCGGCGTCACTGCCGACTACGTGCGCCTGAAGGAGGATGGCTACACCGAAACCGGCGGCGAGAAGCTGAACCTCATCGTCGATGCGCGCACCAGCGACGAACTGGCGGTGAACCCCAGCATGACCGTCGGCGTCGATTTCCTCGGCATGCGCTCGGAGGACCAGAACTGGTTCCGCGTCGAAACCGAGGGTGGCTGGCGCGAGATCGTCAAGGGCGGCCTGGGCGCGACCACCGCGCACTTCGACGGCGGCCAGGACTTCACCCTCACCGCCGACGACGCCTCGAGCGGCTGGTTCGCGCGCCTGCGTGCGATCGGTGGGTCGTCGGGCTTCACGATGGGCGGGGAAGTCTCCGCTGAGGACCGTTACGGGCGGGTCGACCTGGCCCTGCGCGGATCGGTCTCCATCGGCTGGTAAGGGCGGTGCGCGGATTGACCCTCTCCGCCATCGTTCTGGGCACCGGGCTGCTACTCTGCTGCACCCCCCGCATGCAGCCCGGTGTCCTCAAGCCATCCGCATCCCCGAGCGAGGAGATACGCATCTCGCGCAGGGCCTGCTTCGGCTTCTGTCCAGTCTACACCCTCGCGGTAACGCCGGCCGGAAGGGTCGATTTCGAGGGCGAGCGGCACACCGCCGTCCTCGGACCGCGCTCACACTCGGTAGGGCGCGGGGTATACGAGAACGTGCGCCGAGCGCTCGCCCCGGTGCGCCCGGCAACGGGCAGCGAGCGAGAGGTCCCCTGCCCGGCGGCGACGACCGACATGCCGCGCCTCACCGTCGAATGGATCAGGGCGGACGGCACCCGCACCGCGCTGACCCAGCGTATGGGCTGCCGCGATCCCGATGTCGCCAGGATCGAGCGCACCGTCGAGGAGCAACTTCGCCGGCTCGAAGTGGACGAGTGGGCCGCGCAGAAGACCTGGCCCGGAGACCCCCGGGGCTAGGTGGACCCGGCGCGGCGTCCGGCTGTGCTAAAGTCTCGCCGCCAGCGGATGCTGCGGCGAGAGACCGTCGCCGAAGGTCATCGGCCCGCCCCGGTCGTCCGCCTGGCGCTCGGTGCGGTCGAACAGGTTCAGCACGTAAGTGAGGCCCGCCAGCCGCCATTCGCCTCCGCGCCGCTCGGCGGTGAAGAGGTAGCGGCCCCAGAACACGTCGTCGATCCCCGGCGCCGGATCGTCGGTGCGGCACACGATCACGCAGCCCACGTCCACCCTGGCCCGGTCGCCCGAGAGCGTTATCGACGGCATTCCGAACATGTGCAGGCGGCGCGCGTAGCCCTCTCCCAGCTCGGCCACGAACTTTCGGTACGCGGCGAAGTCGCCCTTGAACATGCCGAAGTCGAAGGTCGCCTCAGGCCAGAACACGCCGTCCAGCCGGCCCCAGTCGAGCCAGTCGATGAGGTTGGCGTATTCGGCGACCAGTTCGCCCAGCCGCGCCTTGGCAACGAGCGCCTCGATCGCCGCGTCAGACATGCTCGGCCACGTTCCAGTCGGCAAGGGTCGAGACGGTGTCATCGAGGCGCACCAGCGTCTTGCCGGTGGTTTCGCCCGACATGAGGCGGATGAAGGCGTCCGGCGTGGCCTCGAGCCCGGTCGCGACGTTCTCGGTGGCGATGAGCTCGCCCGAGCGCACCCAGCCGGTCAGCGCGTCCTCCGCCTCGTGCACCATGTCCGCCGCCTCGTAGGCGAGGAAGCCGCGCATGGTGATGCGGTTGACCAGCACCTGCCACATGTTGCGCAACGCATAGGGCTCGGTCTGGTGGTTGTAGTTGGCGATCATGCCGCAGACCGGGATGCGCCCGAACGCCTTCATGCGCGGCAGCACCGTGTCGAGCGTGACGCCGCCGACATTGTCGAAATAGAGGTCGATGCCGTCCGGGAAGGCCCGCGCGATCTCGGCGTCGAGGTCGTCGCACTCGCGGTAGTTGATCGCGCTGTGCATGCCGAGGTCCTCGGTGATGTGGCGCGCCTTGTCGTCCGAGCCGACGGAGCCAACCACCCGGCACCCCGAAAGCCGCGCGATCTGCCCGCCGACCGAGCCTACTGCGCCCGCCGCCGCGCTCATCAGCACTTCGTCGCCGCCCCGCATCTCGCCGTAGCGCTTGAGGCCGACGTAGGCGGTGATGCCCGACCAGCCGCAGGCGCCCATGTACGCGGTTAGTGGTAGGTCGTCCGCCACGCGCACGTTCTCGAACCCCACGCTGCCGGGCGAGATCACCGAATGCGTTTCCCAGCCGATGAAGGCGCGGCCGTAGTCGCCCTCGCGGAAGTCCGGGTTGCGCGATTTCACGACGCGGCCCAGCACCATGGTCGGGATCAGCCCGCCAATCTGCACCGGCGGCATGTAGCTCTTCACGTCATCGAGCATACCGCGCACCGCCGGGTCGATGGCGAAGACGCGGTTTTCAAGCAGGACCTGCCCCTCCCCGATGTCGAGCAGTTCGGCTTCCTCGATGCGGAAGTTATCGCGCGACGGCACGCCCGTGGGACGCGATTCCAGTACGATGCGGCGGTTTATCATTGTGCTCTCCCGGTATCCTGTGTGCGTGTCGTATGCGATCAGTCGGCGAAGCCCCGTTCGTTGAGGGCGTCGAACTTGCGCACGCCGGAGGTGTCGATGCGCTCCGCCCAGGCGCCCAGCACGGCGAGCACCGATGGCTGGCCCAGATGAGCCGCCAGCGCAGCCTCGTCGCGCCAGCGCTCGTAGGCGAGCACGGTGCCCTCCTCGCGGCTGTCGAGGGCGAAGTGATAGTTGAGGCAGCCGTCCTCCTTCAGCGTCGGCTCGACCAGCGCACCCAACGTGGCGGCGAGGTCCTCGACCAGATCGGGGGCGGTTTTCAGGTGTCCGGCCAGTACGATCATGTCGCTCACCACGCCGGCGCGTCGCCGGCGGGCACGGCCGGGCCGGCCAGCCAGTCGCCGGTGATGCCGATCCTGATCTCGGAACCCTTGGGCACTTCGGTGCCGGCATCGGGGGTCACGAACATGATGCGGTTCGGCGCCCAGACCGAACCGATGATCTCCTCCTCGTCGGCCGCCAGCGTCACCCCCGCCGCCGCGCACATTTCGAGAGCGCGCTCGCGGGTCTGGCCGCGCACTTCGGGTACGTAGGCCTTGGCGGGATCCTCGTGGACCTTGAGTACGCGGGCCTTCTCACGCTCCGCTTCCTCGGCCGCCAGGCCCTCGTCGAAGGCGGGGCCGTGGTAGTCGATCTCCCAGTCGAAGGACATCATGTTCTCGAGGATGTCCGGCAGGAACGGCGTCATCCGCAGATGCGACCAGTGCGACATGTAGCGCTCCATCGCCTCGTAGCTGTCGATGTCGCAGCAGTTGGCGAAGTCGAAGTCGCCCGAATGGAAACGGGTATGGACGACCTTGCCGTGGCTGTAGTCGCGCACCTCGCGGTTAAGGTGCGAGAGCTTCTTCACCTCCTCGATGAAAAGGTCGATCTTGGCGGGGTCCGCATCCGCCTTGAACTTCAGCATCACGACGTGCCGGATCATCAGTCTCTCCCGTGGCGGCGCCTTGTTCCCGGTCGTCGATTCGGTCGGGGTGGGCGCTGATTGTGGCGGGAGACTACCCCAGCGATTTCCGGCCGGTGCCTGTCAGATTAAACAGGCCCCGAAAGACGCAGCGTTGCGCGGGCGCCATAATGCATGTCAAATCGTTGCTGGCCCCGTCGCTTGTGTTGACGCCGCCCGGCCCGGGTGGGACCGCAACCTCAAGCGCACCGGCATCGAGCCACCGAGCGGGCGCGCGATGAAGAGAGGATCAAAGAGGTGGCCCGACAGTTCGCGCCGCGCTTCGCGGTCTATGTTGCGTTGGTATTCATGCTGCTCGGCGTGATGCAGTTGGCTGCGAGCCTGCTGTTCTACCAGTCGATCGACCGGCAGACGCTGAGCGAGGACCACGCGCGCCGTGTCGCCGAGTTGCTGGTGGTGAGCGACCGCATCCACGCGCTCGACCCGCAGTTGACCGCGCCGACCATGAGCACGCGCCACCTCGCGGCCGCCGTCGCCGCCGCGCCCAGCGTTGCCAAGGCAGACGACAGCGGCACGCTCGACGACATCGCACGGCGCATCGTCGAGTGGGAGCCTTCGCTCGCCGGGCGGTCGCTGCGGCTGGCGGTGCGGCAGGTCCACCACAACAAGCGCGACCTCATCGGCTCGATCCGGCTGACCGACGGCCATTGGCTGAACTTCCGTTCGCGCGACATGAACGCGGCATGGCCTGTCGCCCTGCGCGCCACGGTCCTGACTTTAGCGACCACGCTGGCCTGCCTCGCGATCGGCCTCGCCGCGCTCCACATCCTGACCCGGCCGCTGCGGCGTATGAGCGACGCCGCCGACGCCATCGGCCAGGGCCGGCAGGTCATCGTGCGCGAGACCGGCTCGCCGGACCTGCGCAAACTGGCCCACTCGATGAACGTCATGCAGGAGCGCATCGCCAGGCTGCTGCAGGACCAGGCCAAGTCGTTCGAGGCGATCAGCCACGACCTGCGCACGCCGCTCTCGCGCCAGAAGGTCGCCGCCGAACTGATCGACGATGCGGAACTGGGCGGGGTCATCCTTGCCAGCGTGGACGAGATGGAGGCGCTACTCGCCTCGCTCCAGCGCTTCCTGCGCGCCCAGCACCTCGCCGCGGAGCCCGAGACGCTGGAACTGGGCCAGACCGTGCGCGAAGTGCTCTCCCCCTATGGCGACCTCGCGCGGATCTGCGTCGAGGAACCGGCGGTGGTGGGTACTTTCCGTGAGCCGCTCGCGCTGGCGCTGCAGGCGCTGGTGGAGAACGCCATCCAGTTCGGCGCCGAGGCCCGCATCGCCATCCGCCGGGTCGACGGGCGCTGGTGCATCGAGGTTGCGGACTCCGGGCCGGGCATCCCGTCCTGCTATTTCGACGCGATCCTCGACCCGTTCTTCCGTCTCGACGCCGCCCGCGCGCGCGACACCAAGGGCTTCGGCCTCGGCATCCCGACCGCGCACCGGCTGATGATGCGCTTCGACGGCAAGCTGTCCTTCGCGGCTTCTCCGGACGGCGGGCTTATCGCTCGCCTGCAGGTTCCCGAACCGCAGGACGGACATGGCCCATGGGACCAGGCGCTCGGGTAGGCACCGGCGGACCGTCACCCGCCGTGGAAACGCGGGCGCCCGCCGCAGCGGCCGGAACATCAGCGGGACGGCGGTCGTTTCCGTGGCAGACGCCTGGCGCACTGCGCATGGGGCATAAGCTGCGAGGATAGCCCGATGATTTCGCCATACCGCCGCGCCTTGCCGCTCGTAGGCGCGCTCGCGCTGCTCGCCGGATGCGGCGGCGGCGACACCGATCCGTCCTCGCAAGCCTCGGGCACGGCCCCGGCGGACAGCGAAATCGCCGCGAGCGAGGCCGCTTCCGGCGCCCCGCTGGCGGCCGCCGACGACGCGCCGCTGGCGACGCCCGCACCCGCCTCACCCGCGGCGCCGATCTCCTGCTCGGCCGACGTCGGCGAAGCGGCCGCAGCCAGGCTGGCGGAACAATGCCGCGCCGTCTCCCCGGCCACGCGGCCCCCATGCAACGCCGCGAACTCCTGCGCGATGATCCGCAACGAGATCGCGCGCGGCTGCGCTATCCTCGGCGAGGACGCGGCCAAGACCCCGCAATGCAAGATCGAGCCGATCAGCCGGGAGGCCGCCGCCGACCTGGTCTCGCGCTTCTACGCGGCGATCAATGCACGCGACTATGCCGCCGCGTGGTCGCTGTGGGGACCGTACGGCAACCCGGAGCAGACGCTGGACGAGTTCGCAAAGGGGTACGCCAACACACGCCGCACCCACGTGGAGATCGGCAAGGTCTCCGGTGTCGAGGGCGGCGCGGGATCGCTCTACGTGACGGTGCCGGTGACGATCGATGCCGAACTGGACAACGGACGCCGCCAGCGCTTCACCGGCAGCTACGATCTGCGTCAGATCAACCGAGGCATGGGCATCTCGCAGGGATGGCACATCATGTCCGCCAAGCTCAAGCCCGCCTGATTCACCCTGGCACGGGCGCCCCGCGCGGGCGCCCGACCGAACCCCAGTCGACGGTGCGCGTCGCGTACATCACCCCCGCCAGCGCCACAAACAGCAGCACCGATCCGATCAGCAGCGACCACGCCTCGAGGTTGAGCAGCACGAACAGCAGCGCGTAGAGCCCGACCAGCAACACCCCGATGAACCGCGCCCGCTTCCAGCTTTTCAGCACGGCGGCGCTGTACGCGGTCAGCAATCCGATCACGGCCGCACTCGCCAGCAGGTAAGCGAGCGTGAAACCGACGACCTCGGCGAAAGCCAGCAGCAGCGCGAAGAACAGCACGAGGCCAGCGCCCGTCAGCAGGTATTCCACCGGAGCCACCCGGGCGCCGCCGACCACGTCGAACAGCAGGAAGGCGAGGAAGGTGAAGCCGATGAACAGGAACCCGTATTTCACGGAGCGGTCGACCTTGGAATAGAGGTTCACCGGCTCGATCAGGTCGACGGTGAGGGCGTGACCGGGCTGGCCGACCACTTCGTCGGCGCCGCCGGCCGAGACGTTGCCCGACGAGGCCGCGCGGATGACGGGCGTTTCAGTGGCATAGTTCGCTCCGGTCGCTGAACTGGGCGCGCCCACGTCTTCCATCGCCACCGGAGGCTGGCCGAGCGCCAGCTTGTCGACCGTATAGCGTGCGAAGAAGCCCTTGTCCGAGACTTGCGGCTTGTCCGGCAGGAACGAACCCGAGAAGCTCGGGTTGGCCCAGCTGGAAGTGACTTCCCAGCGCGTCTGACCGCCGCGCGGCACCAGGCTGATCCCGCCGCTGCCGCGCACGTCGAGTGCATAGGCGATGCGCAGCGTGCCCTGCCCGTCCCACGGCAGGAACGCGAAGAAGCCCTGCCCGCCCGACGCCGCCGGTCCCTTCCCCGGCTGCACTTCCAGCGGTTTTCCGCCCGCGAGAATCGAGCCGCCCGCAGTCAGCCCGCGCGCATCCGAGGTGCCGACGCGCACTTCCGCGCGGTCCCACATCAGCCGCTCGCGCGTGACGCCGAAGCGCTCGAGGTCGGCGGGCAGTGCGAAGGTCGCAGCGCCCTTGACCTGCGCGGTGAACAGGACCGAGCGGTAGATCGACTTGCGGCGCTCCTGCGGGTCGATCCGCGTAGTGACGCGGTTTTCGACCGGCGAGATATAGAACAGCTTCTCCACCTCGACCACGCGGCTGACCTGCTTGCCGTCGACCGTCTCGTTCTGTGTCTGGGTAGTGCGGAAGGGCACGACCACGACCGGGCCGGACAGCACCTGTGCCCCGCCCCAGCCAGCGTTGATCGCCGCCTGAGCGGTCTGCGACTGGTCCTGCCGGTCGTAGACGAGCGCGTAGACGAGCAGCAGCGGCGCGATCAGCACCAAGGCGATCAGGCCCACGAACAGCAGCTTGATGCCGGGCGAACGCTCGCGCCGTGGCGTGTCGTCGTGCTCCATGGGCCTTCCTTCTCGTTGGGCCCGAACATGCACGAGCCTCCCGCGATCCGCCACACCCATTCCAACGGCTCGCGACAAATACGAAAACGCGGGCCGCTGCTGGTACAACGGCCCGCGTTCTCAGGGCTTCACAATGAGGCGAGCGCCGTCAGGTGCCGTGAAGCTCGCTCTGCGCGTCAGCCATCTCGCGGTCGAGGTCGGCGAGGATTTCGGCCCGGACGTGCGTGTCGAGAGCCCCGTTGGCGGCGATCGAGGCACGGGCGGCGCGGATCGCGTTCACCGCTGCCTGCTTCGCGGCCTTGGGTTCACCGGTGCATATAACGACGGCCGCCTTGGAGCCTTTGCCTTCGGCCCGCGCTTCGCGGCGCTGATCGGCTGGGCAATCCTCGTCGATGACCATATGCTGCAGGACCACAGTGCCATTCGCGCCGTCCTTACGAGTGATGCGGATGGTCCGGCGCCTGCCGTCGGCCGAGACCGTTTCCTCGACCTTGGGAGCGCGGGCGAGCGCATCAGCGGCCATGCGCTCGGCGTCGGCGGCGCGGCGGCTGGCATCTGCGGCCCGGCGCGATGCATCTGCGGCACGAAGGTCGGCGTCACGCTGGGCTTCCTGCATGCGTTCGTCGGCATCACGGGCCACGGTCTCCTGCATCGGGCCGGCTTCCGGAGCGGGAGGGGCCTGAGGGGCGATCGGCGCCGTGTCTTCACTCTCTTCGGGTGCGTCCGGTGCCTCGGGAGCTTCAGACGCCCCGGGAAGTTCGGCTTCAGCGGCAGGAACCGGCGGCGCCGGCAGCACCGGCGTTTCGGCGTCCGCTGCATCAGCCTCGTCCATCGCAGCATAGCTGACGGTGGCGGTGGCCGGCACGGTGACGATCGCCATCGCGAACAGGCTGCGCGCGAGCAGGCGGCGAGCGGGCGTCACGTCCTTGCGGGCCAGCGCCTTGAGGCGGTGGATGATCGGCTTGTCGCCCGAAAGCGGGCCCGCCATCGGCGCTGCGAGGCCCAGGCGAGTCCCGCCCGCCAGCGAGGCGATGAGCCTGCCGTAGCTCGCCCGTTCGGCCCGGCTGCGCCCGGCCATGACCCGCGCATCGCAGGCCGCTTCCTGATCGCCGCGCACGGCGCGCCAGCCGGCCCATCCGATCGGGTTGAACCAGTGCAGCGCGAACAGCGGCTGCATCGCGATAAGCGCCAGCAGATCGCCGCCCGCGTGGTGCTCCATCTCATGCGCGATGGCGAAGTCGGAGGTTTCGGAATCGACGTCGGCGAGGAAGCCCATCGGCAAGGCAATAACCTTGTCGCGCACCCCGAACGCCAGCGGAGCGTTGATCGCCGGGGTCTCGACGATGCGCACCGTGCCGGAGTGCGCGACGAGGCGCGAGCCTGCCAGCAGGTCGCGGCGCATCCAGCGATAGGTCACGGTGCGCCAGACGAGGAACAGGACGGCCCCGCCCAACCATGCGGCCAGCGCCACGGTGGTCCAGGGCACCTGCTCGAGCAGGCCCGGTTCCAGCGGCAGGGCGGCGGGCAGTTCGGCCGCGGGGATTGCCGTGAAGTCAGCCGCTGCGGTGGCGGAAGCCGCCATCTCGGCCGGCGCTGCGATCTGCGAACCGGCAGCCGCCGCGGTGAGCGGCTCCACGGCGAACTCGATCTTTGGCAGAAGCCCGCGCGGCAGGGCCAGCGGCGGCAGCACCAGGCGGATCATCGGCAACAACCAGAGTGCATAAGCGGCGCCCGGCCCGAACCAGCGGGCCACGGGTCGGCGAAGAACGAGCACCAGCGCCATCAGCGCGCCGGTGGCGAAAAGCGTGTCGGTCAGCCACTCGATCATGACTTGAGCTCCTTGAGAAGGGCCTCGATCTCGACGATGTCATCTTCGGTCAATGCCTCGCTCTGCGCAAGATGCGCGAAGAGCGGCGCCGCACGGCCGCCGAACAGGCGATCGACCAGGCGGCGGCTTTCGGTGCCGACATAATCGGACCGTTCCATGAGCGGGCTGTAGAGGAAGCGCTTGCCGTCGGGCTCGGTCTCGACCGCCTGCTTGACCACGAGGCGCGAGAGCAGGGTCTTCACCGTGGCGAGGCTCCAGCCGCGCGGGCCGCAGACTTCCTCGCAGACCTCCTGTGCGGTGAGCGGGCTGCGCTGCCACAGCGCCTCCATCACCGCATGTTCGGCCCCGGATATTTCCGGCGCGGCCCGATCGGACCCGTCATCGTCAGGATTGACCGACACTCATTCCTCCACCGTCTACACACGTAATCGACTACGTCTGTAAACATGAACGGTGGGTGAATGTCAATTCTCCTCAGGCGGCGGGGCCGGCCTTCTTGAGCGCCTGTGCCAGCAGGATCAGGAACACACCGCGCACGGTCAGGCTGACGGCGACGATCACCGCGAGAAAGGCGAGCCCCGCTGCCGGACCGGCGAAGATGAGGATAAGCCCAAGCACCACGTCGAGCGCGCCGAGGAACAGGCGCCAACCCTTGTCGTGGCGGGCCTTGAGCGCGAAGGAAATCTGCAAAGCCCCCGCGATCACCAGCCACACGCCAATGGCCCAGACCAGCGACAGCGCTCCCGCCACCGGGTCGACGACGGCGAAGATGCCCGCCAGCAGCGCCAGCGCGCCGAGCAGGATTTCGGTCCAGCGCGCGCGGGCGGACAGCGTCGTCCAGCCCGCCGCAATGGCGGCGACACCGTAGACGATGAGCACGACGCCGAGGATCAGCCCGGTCGCAACGCCTGCCACCAGCGGATTGACGAGCACCACCAGCGCCACCAGCAGCAGCAGGATGCCGTAGCCCATGATCCAGCCCCAGGGATTGCCCGGCGCGCGGTTCATCGAGCGCACGAGCGGATCGTGCTCGACGTGCGGCTCGAGCAGCGGGTCCAGTTTGGTGGTTTCCATGGGCGGGTTCCTTGTCGGCGTGGAGGCGTCCTGCCGACAGGAATGCACGGAATGGCACAGGGTTGCGGGATGGCCGTGCGCCACGAAAAAGGGCGGCGCATCTTTCGACGCGCCGCCCTCCTCTCGTATTGCAGGTGCCGAACCGGCGTATCAGTACACGCGGGCCTTGGGCTTGATGTACTGGATGTCGTCGGTGAGCGTGTATTCGTGGACCGGGCGGTAGTCGATGCGGACCTCGCCGCCCTTGCCGCCCCAGCCGTTGAACCAGGCTGCGGTATGCTTCATCCAGTTCGCGTCGTCGCGGTTGGGGAAGTCCTCGTGCGCATGGGCGCCGCGGCTTTCCTTGCGGTTCTGAGCGCCGTGCAGGGTGACGGTCGCCTGCGAGATCAGGTTGTCCAGTTCCATCGTCTCGACGAGGTCGGAGTTCCAGATCAGCCCGCGATCGGTGATGCCCACGTCCTGGAACTTCTCGTAAGTCGCGGCGAGCTTCTGCTTGCCCTCGACCATGAGTTCGTCGGTACGGAACACCGCCGCGTGCAGCGACATGGTGCGCTGCATCTCGGTGCGGATCTCGGCCGTGGGCGTGCCGCCCTTGGCATTGCGGAAGTGGTCGAGTCGCGTGAGCGACAGGTCGGCCGAATCCTTGGGCAGCTCGGCCTGAGCGGCGCCCGGCTTGACCAGGTCGCGCAGGCGGTGACCGGTGGCGCGGCCGAAGACCACGAGGTCGATCAGCGAGTTCGAGCCGAGGCGGTTGGCACCGTGGACCGAGACGCAGGCAGCTTCGCCCACCGCGAACAGGCCGGGGACGACCGTCTCGGGGTTGCCGTCAGGACCGATGGTCATGACTTCGCCGTGGTAGTTCGTCGGAATGCCGCCCATGTTGTAATGGACGGTCGGGACGACCGGCAGCGGCTGGCGGGTCAGGTCGACGCCCGCGAAGATCTTGCCGCTCTCGGTGATGCCCGGCAGACGTTCGCCCAGCACCTTTGGATCGATGTGATCGAGGTGCAGGTAGATGTGGTCCTTGTGCGGGCCGACGCCGCGGCCTTCACGGATTTCCAGCGCCATCGAGCGCGAGACGACGTCGCGGCTGGCGAGGTCCTTGGCCGAGGGAGCGTAACGCTCCATGAAGCGCTCGCCCTCGGAGTTGGTCAGGTAGCCGCCCTCGCCGCGCGCGCCCTCGGTGATGAGGACGCCGGCGCCGTAGATGCCGGTCGGGTGGAACTGCACGAATTCCATGTCCTGCAGCGGCAGGCCGGCGCGCAGCACCATGCCGCCGCCGTCGCCAGTGCAGGTATGGGCCGAAGTGGCGGTGAAGTACGAGCGGCCGTAGCCGCCGGTCGCCAGCACGACGGCCTGCGCGCGGAAGCGGTGGATCGAGCCGTCGTCCATGCACAGCGCGATGACGCCGCGGCAGACGCCGTCTTCCATGATCAGGTCGATGGCGAAGTATTCGATGAAGAAGTCCGACTGGTACTTCAGCGACTGCTGGTACAGCGCGTGCAGCATGGCGTGGCCGGTACGGTCGGCCGCGGCGCAGGTGCGCTGGACCGGCGGGCCTTCACCCATGTTCTGCATGTGGCCGCCGAACGGGCGCTGGTAGATCGTGCCGTCGGCGTTGCGGCTGAAGGGCACGCCGGCGTGCTCCAGCTCGTAGACCGCCTGCGGGGCTTCGCGCACCATGTACTCGATGGCGTCCTGGTCGCCCAGCCAGTCCGAACCCTTGACGGTGTCGAACATGTGCCAGGTCCAGTGGTCCGGCGAGTTGTTCTGCAGCGAGGCGGCGATGCCGCCCTGCGCCGCAACGGTGTGCGAGCGAGTGGGGAAGACCTTGGTGATGCAAGCGGTCTTCAGTCCGGCCTCGGCCGAACCCATCGTGGCGCGCAGGCCCGAGCCGCCCGCTCCGACGACGACGGTGTCGTAGAGGTGGTCGATGATCTTGTAGGCAGGTGCGGACATCAGGCGTGGGCTCCGAGCGCGAGGCGGACGATGCTGAACACGCCGAAGGCGGCGCCGGCGAAAGCGGCGAGGTTCAGCGCGGCGATGCAGGCGAACTTGTTGGCGTGCTCGTGGACGTAGTCCTCGACCAGGACCTGCAAGCCCAGGCGCGCATGCCAGAAGGTGGTGACCACCAGCAGGGCCATGATGGTCGCAGGCACCGGCCGCGAGATCCACTCGACCACGGTGACGTAGCTGTAGTCCGGCAGCAGCACCAGCGAGACCAGCAGGAACAGCACCGTCAGCAGGTTGCCGATGGCGGTGAAGCGCTGCAGCAGCCAGTGGTGGACGACGCCGCCCTTGGCCGAGCCGAGGCCGCGCACGCGGCCGATGGAAGTTCCGTTACCCATGTTTCCGTTCCCTCAGCGAAGCAGCAGGAGCGCCCAGAAGGCAGCTGTGAGCACCACGCCCAGGATCGGGCAGACGATCGACCAGGTCTTGTTGGTGTTCAGCTCGTACCCGGCGCCCGCGTCCATCACGAAGTGGCGCAGGCCGCTCGACATGTGGCTGAAGAACGCCCAGGAAATGCCCACGAGCACGATGTAGCCGATCGGAGTGGTCATCGCCCACTGGAAGGTCGCGTAGGACGCGGGCCCTCCGGCGAGCGCGCCGAGCCACCACAGCAGCACGCCGAGGCCGGCGAAGGCCATGCCGTCTCCGGTGACGCGATGCAGGATCGACACGAACATGTGCGGGCCCCACTTCCAGATCTGGAGGTGCGGCGACAGCGGACGGTTTTTGGTCCCGGCGTTTGCCATGGCTCTCACGAATCCCTTGCCTGCGGCAGCGCAACAACGCCGCCCTCGACCATGCCCCTTAGACAAATTGAGCCTCGGTGCAAGTTCCCTAGGCGTATGAATAGCCTGCCGCGCTGGCCTATCGCACGGGTGAAGCCTAGAGCGGGGGCCATGAGTCGCATCCGCACACTGATCGCGCTGGCCATTGCCGTGGGCGCAACCCCGGTTTTTGCCTCCGTCCCCGCCAGCGCCAAGGCCCCCGCCGTCAGCACGCCGTTGACGCCCGCCAAGTTCGCGGCCGCCTGTGCGCGCCGTGACGGCTGGCTCGATCCGGCGCCGCCTGCCCGCATTTTCGCCAACACCTGGGACGTGGGCACCTGCGGCATCACGGTGATGTTCATCACGAGCGACCAGGGCCATGTCCTCGTCGACGCGGGCGCGATCGGCGCCGCCCCGCTGGTGCTGGCCAACATCCGCCGCGCCGGGTTCGACCCCAAGGACGTGCGTTGGATCGTCGCCACTCACGAGCACCACGACCACGTCGGCGCGCTCGCAGCGCTGCAGCGCGCGACAGGGGCCAAGGTCGCGGCACTCGCTCCACAGAAGGCCGTGCTCGAAACAGGCAAGCCCAATCCCAACGACCCGCAGTTCAACGGCATGAAGCCGATCGAGCCCGTCCGCGTCGACCGCACGCTTGCCGATGGCGACAGCGTGGTCGTCGGCAAGATCGCCCTCACCGCGCATGCGACACCGCTCCACGCGCCGGGGTCGACCAGTTGGACATGGCAGTCCTGCACCACCGGGCTCGAGTGCCAGATGATCGCCTATGCGGACAGTTCCTCGACGATCTCCTCTGACGGCTACCGTTTCAGTGACCATCCCGACCGTATCGCCGGCGTGCGTGCGGGCATCAAGGCGATCAGCGCGCTTCCCTGCGACATCCTGCTAACGCCGCACCCATCAGCCAGTGCCATGATGGAACGGTTTGCGGGCACCAAGCCCCTTGCCGATGCCAGTGCCTGCCGCAACTATGCTGCGGGTGCGCAGGGCAAGTTCGCCGCGCGACTCGCCGAAGAAGCCGGCAGCAAGACCACGGGAATTCGCAAGTGAGCTGGAAAGTCACCGCCTTCGCCCCTCGGCCCGTCATCGAGGGCGCGCTCGTTGCGCACGAGGACGCGCTGGACTGGGACCACGACATCGTCCTCTCCGGCCGGGAGATCGCCGAGGACAAGCCCGAGGACTGGCAGCTTGAAGCCTGGCTGGACCGTAAGCCGACGCGCGGCGACCGGATCGCGATCGCCGCACTTTTCGAAGGCGCCAAGCCGAAGCTCTCCGTCGAGGAACTGGCCGACACCGACTGGCTCGTGGTCAGCCAGCAGGGGCTCGAGCCGATCCGCGCCGGCCGCTTCCACGTCCACACCCCGGATCACCCCGAGGCGAACGAGCCGGGCGTCGTCGATTTCGTGATCCCCGCCAGCCAGGCGTTCGGCACCGGCCAGCACGCCACCACCGCCGGCTGCCTCGCGATGCTGACCCACATGAAGGCGCAGGGCCTCGTCGTGCGCAACTGCGCGGACATCGGCACCGGCACTGGCCTCCTCGCCTTCGCGGCGCTCTCGCTGTGGCCGCGCGCCCTGGCGACCGCGAGCGACATCGACGCGGTCTGCATCGACGTGGTGCAGGACAACGCGCGCGCCAACGGCGTGACGATGGGAGCGGGCCGGGGCGAACTGGTGATGACGGTGGCAGACGGCATGGCCCATCCGGTGCTCGACGCGCGCGGTCCCTACGACCTCATCCTCGCGAACATCCTTGCCGGGCCGCTGGTGTCGCTGGCGCCCGACTTCGGCAAGGCGCTCGTGCCCGGCGGCCACCTGCTGCTTGCCGGTTTGCTGGAGACGCAGGAAGCCTCGGTGCGCGCCGCCTGCCGCAAGGCGGGGCTGCGGCTCGCCGCGCGACTGGTCAACGGCGACTGGTCGATCCTCTGGCTGCGCAAGCGCCGCGGGTAAGCCTCAGGACAGGTAGAGGTCGAGGCCCTGCACGATACGGCATCGTTGCAGCATGGCCTTCTGCGCGTCTCGCGAGATCGGGCGGTCGAACGCAAAGCCGATGCGATCGCTCACCACCCAGCGCACGGTGCCCCGCACCGGCGGATGACCATCGAGGGCGAAGCTGAAGCGTTGCCCTTCGGCGATGTCGTCCTGCTCGACCACGAACTGGCACCCCTCCGAAGAGATGTGCCGCGCCACAACCGAAGCATAGGCGGAATGTTGGCGCTGGGTTTTCACTCCAACCTCGTCCGATTGCCTTAATACTCTCATGACCGAGGGTAATTAACGCAGGTGAAGCATGTGTAAACATGACAGCAACTTTTGATGCGAATTTTTACACAGATTTCACAACAACTTACGCAAACATGCCTAAAATCCCGTTAACTATTCACAGTGGTTTCAAATTAACGATTCTAGGTGATATTCCCTAACCACAGGGGGTTGGCAACCATCATCCGAGGGCCCAACCAATGATTGATACTGAATCCGCCCGTCCAAAGGTGGTAACCGGCCCGCTTGGCGAGCCGTTGAGCAAGGACACGCTTCCGCCTCCCAACACGTCTCGTTGGGTTGTGCGGCGCAAGGCCGAAGTGGTTGCAGCAGTCAATGGCGGACTGCTGACGATCGCCGAGGCGTGCGAGCGTTACGACCTCACGCTGGAGGAACTGGCTTCGTGGCAGCGCTCGATCGAGCGTGAAGGCATGGCTGGTCTTCGTGCAACGCGCGTCCAGCACTACCGCCAGGTTCACGAGCGCAAGGCTCGTAACAGCTAGGTTCGTCGTCCCCGCCCCTCGTGGGGACGACGCCCTGCCCTACCCCGCGTCCTGCACGATCTGCGCCCAGGCGGCCTCGTCGATCACCTCGATCCCGAGTTCTGCGGCCTTCTTGAGCTTCGATCCGGCGCCCGGTCCGGCGACGATCAGGTCTGTCTTGGCCGAGACCGTTCCCGCCGCCTTCGCCCCCAGCCGCTCGGCCTGTGCCTTGGCCTCGTCGCGGCTCATCGTCTCCAGCTTGCCGGTGAAGACCACGGTCTTGCCCGCTACCGCGCTGTCCTTGGTTTCGACCACGTAGGGCGGCGGCGAGACTTCACTCAGCAGGTCGTCCCAGACCGCGCGGTTGTGGTCCTCGTGGAAGAAGTCGCCCAGCGCCTCGACCACCACCGGGCCTACGCCGTCGATCGAGACCAGTTCCGAGTACGCCTCGCTCGCCGCGACCACTGCGTCCTCGCCTTCCTTCACATGCGCCTGCTCGGCCAGCGCGCGCAGTTCCGGCAGCGTGGTGAAGCGCTTGAGCAGATCGCGCGCGGTGACGGCGCCGACGTGGCGGATGCCGAGCCCGAACAGCAGCCGCGCGGCGTCAGGCGAGCGCTTGTTTTCCACCGCTGCCAACAGGTTGTCCACAGACTTGTCCTTCCACCCCTCGAGGCTCAAGATCTCGTCGCGCCGCTTCCGCAGGCGGAAGATGTCGGCCGGACTTTCCAGCCAGCCCTTGGCGAAGAACTCGTCGATGGTCTTCTCGCCCAGCCCCTCGATGTCGAGCGCGGCGCGGCTGACGAAGTGTTTGAGCCGCTCGGTCCGCTGCGCCGGGCAGACAAGCCCGCCGGTGCAGCGCACGTCCACCTCGCCCTCCGCCGCCACCGCTTCGGAGTGGCACTCCGGGCAGTGGTCGGGGAACAGGTAGGGCTCGCGCTCAACCTCGCGGGTGAGATTGTCGACCACCTGCGGGATCACGTCGCCCGCGCGCTGGAGCACCACCCGGTCGCCGGGCCGCACGCCGAGGCGCGCGATCTCGTCGCGGTTGTGGAGCGTGACGTTGGTGACGGTGACGCCGCCCACCAGCACCGGCTTCAAGCGCCCGACCGGCGTCAGCTTCCCGGTGCGGCCGACCTGGATATCGATCGATTCGAGCACGGTCTCGGCGCGCTCGGCGGGGAACTTGTGCGCCAGCGCCCAGCGCGGCGCCTTGGCAACGAAGCCGAGCCGCGCCTGCCAGTCGAGCCGGTCGACCTTGTAGACCACCCCGTCGATCTCGAACGGTAGCGCAGCGCGCCCCTCGCGGGTGGCGCGGTAGGCGGCGAGCATTGCGTCGAGGTTCTCGCAAAGCCGGAACTGCGGCGAGACCGGCAGCCCCCACGATTCGATGCGGCGGACGACCTCGTGCTGGCTTGTCCCCGGAACATGGCTCGCCGCGCCCCAGCCGTGCGCCCAGAAGCGCAAGGGACGTTTCGCGGTGACCGAGGCATCCTTCTGCCGCAGCGAACCGGCGGCCGCATTGCGCGGGTTGGCGAACTGCCGGACGGTCGTGTCGTCGAACGCCTCGCCCTTCGCTTCGGCGGCGGCGCGGGCCTCGTCCATCAGCTGTGCGTTGAGCGCGAGGAAGGCGGCCTTCTCCATGTAGACCTCGCCGCGCACTTCGAAGACCTCGGGGATGTCCTCGCCCTTCAGCTCCTGCACGATGTCC
The DNA here is from genome assembly GCF_000281975.1 of Novosphingobium sp. AP12. GTDB lineage: Bacteria > Pseudomonadota > Alphaproteobacteria > Sphingomonadales > Sphingomonadaceae > Novosphingobium. The sequence continues at coordinate 41,116 of NZ_AKKE01000129.1, forward strand.
GGGATGTGGGCGACGTTGGGCGTGACGTCCTCGCCGACCTGCCCGTCGCCGCGCGTGGCGGCGCGCACCAGCCTGCCCTTCTCGTAACGCAGCGAGCACGAGAGGCCGTCGATCTTGTCCTCCGCCGTCAGCAGCACCGGCTCGTCGGCGGTCAGCGACAGGAAGCGGCGCACGCGAGTGACGAATTCGGCCACTTCCTCGTCGGTGAAGGCGTTGTCGAGGCTCATCATGCGAACCTCATGCGGCACCTTGCCCAGCGGCGAGGCGGCGATCTCGTGACCGACCTTGTTGCTGGGGCTGTCCGGCCGCATGAGATGCGGGAATGCGGCCTCCAGCGCGGCATTGCGGCGCACCAGCGCGTCGTACTCGGCGTCGGTGATCTCCGGCGCGTCCTCGGCATGGTACTTGCGGTTCGCCCGGTTGATCTGCCGCGCCAGGCGCATCAGCTCATTGGCGGCTTCGGGTTCGGTGGGGAAGGAATCGACGGTCATAAGGCAAGCTATGCAACAACTCGCAGCGACGGGGTAGGCCTCCCACGTCGTCCCCGACTGGATCGGGGGCCGATGTCAAATCTTCAGGCGCCGCCTCGCCGTGGGTCCGCGCGACCTGACCAGCGGTCCCGCATCAGGTCCGGGACGACGTGGGAATCAATCCGAAGGACTGGGTACACTCGCGATGCCGAACGGTGAAGCGCTGTGGCTCCATCCCCTGTGTCACGTAGCCGACTCTGCAATGTGCCAAAGTCCCGTCAGGGTAGCGAATGTCGATACGCCCACTCGCGTCCGAGCCGTTCCACTTGCCCCAGTAGGCTCCATCCACGTTGTGTAACAGCGCAGCCGATTTACCGTTCAAAATGAGAGTTCCGCCCTCGATCTTTTCGTCGACGTCCACCGCGAACATGGGGGGCTGTGAACACCCTCCCAACACTGCGAACAAGATGACGGCTGCACGTCTTCTTGCCATCAAACCCTCACCAGCAACCTGTCCGCCTGAGCCCTGGCCTCATCCGTAACTTCGGCGCCGGAGAGCATGCGGGCGATCTCTTCCTTGCGTTCGGCGGCGGTGAGCGGGGTGACGGACGTGCGCGTCACCGTGCCCTGGCTCGACTTGGCGATCATGTAGTGCCGGTCCCCGCGCGCGGCGACCTGCGGGGAGTGGGTGACCGCCAGCAACTGCCCGCCGGACGCCAGTCGCGCCAGCCGTTCGCCGATGGCGTCCGCCACCGCGCCGCCGACACCGCGGTCGATCTCGTCGAAGATCACCGTCGCCGCGCCGCCCTCTTCCGCCAGTGCGACCTTGAGCGCGAGGATGAAGCGCGAGAGTTCGCCGCCGCTGGCGATCTTGGCGAGCGGAGCGAAGTCGGCGCCGGGGTTGGTGCTGATCAGGAATTCGACCGCGTCCATGCCGTGCGCGCCCCAGCGCTCCTCGACCTGGCGGATCACCGAGGTCTGGAAGCGCGCGGCGTCGAGCTTGAGCGGCGCGAGTTCGGCGGCCACCGCCGCGTCGAGGCGCTTCGCGGCGGCGCGGCGCAGGTCGTGCAGCGCGCCGGCCTTTTCGCGGTAGACCAGGGCGGCCTTCTGCGCGGCCTGTTCCAGCGCGGCGATGTGTTCGTTCCCGCCCTCGATCGCGTCGAGCGCAGCGCGCATCTCGATCATTTTTGCGGGCAGGTCGTCTGGCTGGCAGGAGTGCTTGCGGCCGGCGGCGCGCAGTTCGAACAGGCGGGTCTCGATGCGGTCGAGTTCGTCGGGGTCGAACGCCAGAGCGTCGGCGGCGCGGTTCAGCGCGTCCTCGGCCTCGCTCGCCTCGATCACCGCGCGGTCTAGCGCGGCGGCGGCTTCGGCCAGGAGTTCGTGTTCGCCCGCGATGTGGTCGAGCCGCCGCGAACCACCGCGCATTCGGGCCAGCGCCGAGTCGGAGCCCGTCCACAGGTGCTGGAGCGCGGCAAGGTCGTCTGCCAGCTTCTCGCCCTTCTGCATCTGTGCGCGGGCGGATGCGAGTTCGTCTTCCTCACCCGCCTCGGGCGCGATGGTGGTGAGTTCGGCGAGGTGCGCGAGCAGCAGATCCTGGTCCTCGGCCGCGCGATCGACCTGGGCGCGGGCGTTATCGAGCGCGTCACGCGCGGCGCGCCAGTCCTTCCACGCCGCCTCGACGCCTGCCACTTCGCCGCCTGCGAACCGGTCAAGCAGGGCGCGGTGGCCGCGCGCGTTGACGAGCCCGCGGTCATCGTGCTGGCCGTGGATCTCGACCAGCGCGGGCGCGATCTCGCGCAGCAGGGCAACGCCAACGGGCTGGTCGTTGAGGAAGGCCTTGGAGCCGCCGTCTGCCTTGAGCTGGCGCTTGAGGATCAGCGGCTCACCGGGTTCGAGTTCGAGACCGGCATCGTCGATCACGGCCAGCACCTGCGGCGGCAGCGCGGCAAAGTCGAAGCTGGCGGTGACGCCCGCCCTCGCCTCCCCGGCGCGGACGAGGCCGCTGTCCGCCCGGTTGCCGAGCACGAGGCCCAGCGCGTCGAGCAGGATCGACTTGCCCGCGCCCGTCTCGCCCGTGAGGACGCCGAGACCGCGTGCGAAATCCAGATCGAGGGCCTCGATCAGGACGATGTTGCGAATAGAGAGCCGGCTCAACATGTTCGCGAAGCGTTCTAGCCGATGGAAAGCCGCGCGTCACCCCGCTTCGCGCGTGCGGCGCTGCGGTTCAGCAGGTTTGCTTCATGACAGTCCGCCGGCCAGGAAATGCAACCCGAACACGATCCAGACCACCACGAATATGCCCACTATCGCGATGAGTTCCGGCTTCAAGTCGGGAAATGCCGGGTGCCGGTTCCGCCCCTTGCCACGGTCAAGGTCGGGACCGGACGTAAAATCGTGCTTCATATCCATCGCGCAAAAAAGCCCTTCACCCCTGAAGAACCCAAGCCGGCAGCCGGTACGTCGTCCGGCTGCCGTCATTGGTTTCCACCGCGTTAGCGAAACAGGGTTAAGGCTTTTCCGTAATATGAAGAAATTACTAAATTTTCATTCTGCAATCGATTTAGCCACCTAAACCGATCACCGTCCGTCGCATCAGAAGTTCGAGCTGATCGTGAAGCCCCAGGTGCGCGGATCGCCGGGAAGCCCTGCGATCAGGCCGGTGTTGCCGGGGCCGACGAAGAGCTGTTCGAAGTAGTTCTCGTCGAAGGCGTTGCGGACCCAGCCGTAGACGTTGAAGCCCTCGTCGGTGCGGAAGCCGGCACGGAAGTTGTGCAGGCTGTACCCGTCGACCCAGGTGTAGGCGGAAGGGCTGGGGTTGGACGAGAAGTTCGAGCGGACGCTGCCGTCATAGCCGATGTACGCCTCGCCATCCTTGCCGAGCAGCGAGACCGGGGTATTGGCCTCGGCGCCGAACGAGAACGACCACTTCGAGACGCCGGGCAGGCGCTGGCCGGAGATGTCGCAGTTGGCCGGGCTGAGCGCGCCGGGAACGCCGGGCGCTCCGGGGGTCTGCGTACCGGTGACGATGGTGCCGCCGGACAGTTCGGGCGGGCACGGCGCATCGACGAACTTCTTGTAGGTGGCGTCGGTGTAGGCGCCGTTGACGTAGGCGTTGAACCGCTCGCTCGGGCGGACCGAGAAGTCCGCTTCCACGCCCTGCGAACGCACTTCACCCGCATTCGCGAGGTAGCCGCGCAGCACGCCGTACTGGCCGTTGTTCACGTTGGCCTGGTAGTTGGTGATGTCGGAGCGGAAGATCGAGAGGTTGAAGGTCGCGCGGCGATCCCAGAACTGGGTCTTGATGCCTGCTTCGTAGTGGTGGACCGATTCCGGCTTTACCGTCGCGGAGGCGAGGATCGGGTTGTTCTGCGCATCGACCGGAACGCCGTTCTGGTTGATGCCGCCCGACTTGAAGCTCTTGGCATAAGTCGCATAGAGCAGGACGTCCGGCGCAACCTTGTAGCTCGCGGTGAAGTCGTAGCTGAAGTTCCAGTCGCTGAACTTGGGCGAGATTTCCTGCGGCGTGTAGATCGCGAGCTGCGCGGTTTCACGGGCGGTGTAGCTGCCATCGAGGATCAGCTCGGTGCCCTGGCCGTTGAAGACGCGGCGCTGGTAGAAGCCGTCCTTCTTGTCGTAGTTCAGGCGCACGCCCGGCTGCAGGGTCAGTTCGGGGGTCACGTGCCAGCTCAGCTGGCCGAACAGCGCGGCGCTGGTGTTCTTGAGGTACTGCGTGTTGTAGGCGACGAGGCCGTTGAGCACCGAGGGATCGTTCGACAGCGCATTGGACGGCGCGATGCTCCAGCGGCTGGCGGCGGCGCCCTGCGCCTCGGTGCCCTGCGTATCGATGCGCTGGTAGAAGCCGAAGGCGCCGACCACGAAGTCGATCTTGTCGCTGCTGTAGTTGTAGCGCAGTTCCTGGGTGTACTGGTCCTGCTGCGAGGGGTTCTGTGACAGGGCGACGATCGGCAGGCCGGTGAAGTCGCGGTCGTTCGAAGGGTCCCAGTCCCAGAAACGCCAGGCCGTGACCGAGGTCAGCGTGCCCTCGCCCAGTTCCCACTTCACGCGCAGCGAAGCGCCGCCGATCTTGTTCTTGGCCTTGAGCGGCGTGTCGAGATCGGTCAGGCGGTCGAACGGATTGGTGCTCGGCGGGGCGTAGTTCTGCGCAGCCGCCAGCGCGGCGAACTGGCGGTTGAGCGCGCGCTGGGTCAGGCCCGTGCGCACGTAGACCGAGCCGCAGCAGTCCGCGTCCTGGTTGCTGAAATCGCCCGCAAGCGTCACGTCGATCGTGTCGGTGGGCTTCCACAGCAGCTGGCCGCGGAGGCCCAGGTTGTCCTGGCTCTGGATGTGCTGGTCGGTGACGACGTTGTAGATGGTGCCCTTGCGGCTGGTCGACGAGACGGCGAGGCGCGCCGCCAGCGTCTCGGACAGCGGGCCGGAGATCGCGGCCTTGGCCTGCTTGAAGTTGTAGTTGCCGACCGAGACCTCGGCCTTGCCCTCGAAATCGAAGGTCGGCTGGTTGGTGGTGATGTTGATCGCGCCGGCGGTGGTGTTCTTGCCGTAGAGCGTGCCCTGGGGGCCGCGCAGCACTTCGACCTGCGCCACGTCGAGGAAGTCGAACGTCGCCGACGCCACGCGCGAATTGTAGACATCGTCGACGTAGATGCCGACGCCCTGCTCGATGCCGTCGTTGGTCAGGCCGAACGGAACGCCCAGGCCGCGGATGTTGACGGCGGTGTTGCGCGGGTTCGACGAGTAGTATTGCAGCGTCGGCGTCAGCTGCTGGAGGCGGCCGACGTTGAAGGAACCTGTGGAATCGATGTGGTCCCCGCCCACGACCGAAATCGCCAGCGGCACTTCCTGGCTCGATTCGTTGCGGCGGCGCGCGGTCACGACGATGTCGCTGCCGCGATCATGCGCCCCGGTGCCGACCGAAGTGGAGGACTGGTCGTCGTCCGCGGCTGCGGCAGGAGCGGCCGCAGCTTCCTCGGCATGAGCCGCGGGCAGTCCGGTGACCGCCGAGGCGAGCATGGTGGTGGCAAGGAGAGTGCGGCGGACGAACGATTGCATGGGATTCAAATCCTCGTGTCACGAAAATTGAATGCATCCGGTGATCCGGGCTGCACCTGCTGATGAACCTGCCCCCCTGGCAGGAATGGCTTGGACACGCCTCACCGCTTCGTGGACGAATGCAGTACGCGAAGACGCTTGGAATTCTGTTGTCTGGAGAAATATGCGGGCTGTGCCGGCCTGACCCAGCGTTGTGCCCCGGCTCAGCCTTGCCGCGCCGTTACCGCCCTCATATGAACTCCTCTTGGCTGTTGCCGCCTCTTGTTGAGCATCCCTAATCTCAACTGATTTAGTGGACAATAGACTTTGGCTATCAGGCGATAAAGCGAAACTCCTTCGCGACGAATGACCATCGTCTGGGCGAAGGGGATTCCGGCATCGGCGATCGGGGCGGCCCGATGGACAACGGTCTTCGTCATGTGGGTCCGGCTTTCGCCGGAATGACGGATAAAGGGGCGGGAGGCGCTCCCAAAGCGACTACCCGGCCATTGTGGCTCTGGCCTGCCGTTCCCTCGTCGAAACGGTTTCCCGGGAGTCCCCTCTGCCTGCGCCCGGTGCGAACCCGACGATTCAGGCGAAGCGACCGATCCTTGGAACACCCCCAGCCGGCCGGGCTGTACCTGCCGTTACCCGGCCATTCGCACGTGATGACAGGACAAGACCGCCTAGCGCCTCCCGGCAAGGACGCCCGGCGCCGACCCGAAGTTCCTTCGATTCATCTCTCCCGGCGTTGGGCGCGCAATCGCCAGAGGGTATTTCGGTATGTCCGCGATCTTCCCCGTCGGGGAGGTTTCACTCAGGCGGCGACGTTTTCCGGAGCGTGGCGGTTCATCAGCTTGTACGCGCGGGCATACCATTCGCTGCCGGGATAGTTGCGCTCGAGCACGGCGGCGGCCTTCTGCGCCTCTTCCGGCACGCCCAGCGAGAGATAACCCTCGACCAGGCGGAACAGCGCCTCGGGAGTGTGGCTGGTGGTCTGGAAGTTGTCGACCACGTTGCGGAAGCGCAGCGTCGCGGCGAGCCACTTGCCGCTGCTCTCGTAGGAGCGGCCGATGGTCATTTCCTTGCCGGCGAGGTGGTCGTTCACGAGGTCGATCTTGAGCTTGGCGTCGGACGCGTAGGGCGTGCCGGGGTAGCGACGCATCACGTCGGTCAGCGCCTGCTTCGCCTGCTCGGTGGTGCGCTGGTCGCGCGTCACGTCGCTGATCTGCTCGTAGTAGCAGATCGAGATCAGGTAGTACGCGTAAGGCGCGTCCTTGTTGCCCGGGTGGATCGACAGGAAGCGCTGCGCCGACTGGATTGCCTTGTTGTAATCGCGCGCGGCATAGTAGCTGAACGCGCTCATCAGCTGGGCCCGGCGGGCCCAGGGCGAATAGGGGTGCTGGCGCTCAACCTCGTCGAACAGCGCGGCGGCCTGCTTGGTGCGGCCCGTTTCCAGACGCTCCTGCGCGGCGGCATAAAGCGTGTCGACGTCGCGCGCGACATAGGCGGTGTCGCGATTCTTGCCCCCGCGACCCCCACAGCCGGCGGTCAGCACGATCGCGCCTGCGGCGGCGACAAGGAGGGCGGTCTTCAGGCGCGAGCGTTCGAACATGGGTGGGTCTATAGACAGCGCTTCGATGAACGCCAAGTGAAGTTGCGCCAGATTTCAGGGGCTATCCGCAGGCACCCTCATTTCCGACACTTCCGCGGTTCCATCAAGACACGCCGTGCCTTAGGGTCGATGAATGGCAGGCAGCAGCGATCTCTATTCTCCCGTGATGTCCGACGCCCTGGTGATCCTGGGCGCGGCGGGCATCGTCATCCCGGTGTTCAACCGCTTCCGCATCACCCCCGTCATTGGCTTCATCCTCGTCGGCCTGCTGGTGGGTCCGTTCGGCCTTGGCCGGCACGTCTTCGACCTGCCATGGCTGTCGTACCTCACCATTACCGATCCCGACGGGCTGGAGGTCTTCGCCGAGTTCGGGATCATCCTGCTGCTGTTCTCGATCGGGCTGGAGCTGTCGTTCGGGCGCCTGTGGCAGATGCGGCGCATGGTGTTCGGGCTGGGATCGCTGGAACTGCTGGTGATCGGCGGCTCGCTGACCTTCATCCTCGCCGCCATCGGGCAGAGCTTCGCCGGTGCCATGGCGCTGGGCCTGGCCCTCGCCCTGTCCTCGACCGCGCTGGTCCTCAAGATCACCGAGACGACCACCCCGGTCGGCCGCGCCGCGCTCGCCATGCTGCTGTTCGAGGATATCGCACTGGTGCCGATCATCTTCCTGCTCGGTGCGCTCGCCCCTCATGCGGGCAGCGACGGGGTGGGCGAATTGCTGCACACGCTGCTGTGGGGCACCGTCGCGATCGGCGGCCTGCTGATCCTCGGCCGCTACCTGCTGCCCCCCCTCTTCGCCCAGGCCGCCCGGACCAAAAGCCCCGAGCTGTTCCTCGCCGCCAGCCTGCTGGTGGTGATCCTCGCTTCGCTGGCGACGGCGGCGGCGGGCCTGTCGCCCATCGTCGGCGCGCTGGTCGCAGGCCTGCTCATCGCCGAGACCGAATACCACGCCGAGGTCGAGGAGATCATCGAGCCGTTCAAGGGCCTCGCGCTCGGCGTCTTCCTAATCACCATCGGCATGAGCATCGACCTTGCCGTGGTGTGGGAGAACCTCGGATCGATCCTGATCGCGACGGTGGTGGTGATCGTCCTCAAGGCCGTGGTGACCGGCCTCATGCTGCGCGTCATGGGCGCCCGGCGCGGCACCGCGACCGAGACCGGCATCCTCATGTCGAGCCCGTCCGAGACCACGCTGATCGTGCTGACGGCGGCCACCTCGGCGCAGCTGATCCAGCCGGGCACCGCGCAGTTCTGGCAGATCGTGACCGCGCTCGGCCTGACGATCACGCCGCTCCTCGCGCTCGGCGGCAAGATCATGGGCCGCCGGGTCGAGAGCGCCGACGTGCCGCATCAGCCGGCGGACGACGAGAGCAAGCCGCGCACCCTGATCGTCGGCTTCGGCCGCGTCGGCCACCTCGTCGCGGACATGCTGGCGCGTCACGGCCGCCCCTACCTCGCGGTCGACAGCAACACCGACCTCGTCGCCGACGGACGCCGGCGCGGCTACACCGTCGCCTTCGGGGACGCCGCGCGCGGCGACGCCCTGCTGCGCCTCGGCGCAGGCGAGGCCGCCGCGATCATCCTCACCATGGACGAGCCGGTCGCCGCCCAGCGCATCGTGCGCAAGCTGCGGCTGCAGTTCCCCGACCTCCCCATCCTCGCCCGCGCCCGCGACGCCGACCACGCCGCCCAGCTCTACCGCGCAGGCGCCAGCTACGCGGTGCCCGAGACGCTCGAAAGCTCGCTCCAGCTCAGCGAGGCGGCGCTGGTGGAAACCGGCGTGGCGGTCGGCCCGGTGATCGCCTCCATCCACGAGAAGCGCGACGAATTCCGCGAGATGATCATGGAGCGCGGCGGACTGTCGGAAAAGCCGACGCTGAAGTCGGGGCAGCTGGCGGAGTGACAGTGGTGAAAGGCTCTACATGGCAGCTAGCGCCCCGTTGCGGACATAGCTTGTCACGGGCATATCGCCTGAATGCTGCCGCGTTTTCTCGATTGGTTTAGCCGAAAGGCAAAGTCGCGCACCGCGTTGGATGTGCTGGAAGCTGGTCGTGGTGCCGAGCCTGCGGATCGTGATCTATCGCGCGTCGTGCCGATCATACTGCCTCTGGAATTGCTGCGTGCGGCATGGCCCGGTCCAATCGTCCAGATTGGTGATCTTCCTTTCTGCGCGGCTTGGGCAACATGCGGCGAAATGAACAGCTTCTTCTACGTAACTGAGCGTGAGGCGCAGTTTTGGGGCGATGCCGGTATTGATTGGCGAGCAGAGGCACTCGAAAATCTCTCAAGAATGTCGGCGAACCGCCCGGCTTCTGGTGAGAAGCTAGACGATGACGGCGTACCGTTCTTGAAGGTCATGCTACACGACGATGCCATCGGCCCATCACGTCTCCTTCTCCCGCATTTGTTCGAAGATTCCCTCGGCGCGGACTATGAAGTGGCAATACCAGAGCAGACATGTGCCATCGCCTACCGGAGAGACTTGTCACCCAGTCAAGCAGCCGACGTGAACGCTATGATCAACGGATGCTATGAGCATGGCACCGAACCAATGAGCCCGGAAGGATTCGAAGCACGTCGCTTCTGGCAGTTTGCTGAAGGATCAACTTCTCGATGAGCGGCGGCAATCCTTCGAGTTGATCCGAAAGCGGCCTGTCTGCTTTCCATCTGTGGACGCCCC
>NZ_AKKE01000130.1 GCF_000281975.1 Novosphingobium sp. AP12
ATCCGGCGGCCGCCGCTCCCCAGTGGCTCGACATTGGTCCGACGAATCGCTGGGCCATGTTTGACCAGGCGCTGGGCACGGCGACGACTGCCGCCAACGTGATCACCGTCTCGATCGACGCCGGCGCCATCGATGCGGTGGCGCTGCTCGACGTCGTCGCGGCGACTATCCGTGTGCAGATTGGTGGCTACGATCGCACGGTTGCGGCCACCGAGGGCGCGATCACCTTCCTCGATCTCCCCGGGGCAGGTGGAGTGGTCACTGTGACCATTGCCGGCGTGGGTCAGGTGGCGGTGGGTACGCTGCTGGTCGGCGGCCTCGCGGGGCTCGGTGTGACTGAGGCGAGCCCGACCGCAGGGATCACCGACTACAGCCGGAAGGACGTCGACGAATTCGGCGAGGTGACGATCGTTGAGCGCGCCTGGGCCAAGGGCATGTCGGCGAATGCGCTGATCGATACAGCGGCGATCGACGTGGTGTTTGATCGCATCGCCGCGGTGCGTGCGCGGCCATGTCTGTGGATCGGCGAGGACGGCGTCGACAGCCTGACGATCTACGGGTTCTTCAAGGATTTCTCGATTGAGGTCGGCGAGAACGTCAGCAAGCTGGCGCTGTCAATCGAAGGTCTCAGCGCTGCCGAAAAGGCCTTGCCGCTGGGTGCTGCCGTCGACTGGCCGGACATTGCGGATCCGGATGGCACCAAGCCGGAGGAGAACGCTACTGTGGGCGCCCCCCCGGGCACGCCCGTAGGCGATGGCAATGCGCAGGACGCGATGGATGCGCTGAAGGCGCTCGCATCCACCACCACCGCGGCAGACATCGTGGAGGGCGCCAAATCCCTCGTCGAGCGGCAGCGCAACAACCTGCTCGCCACCTACAACATGCAGATCCTCGCCGAAGAGCGGAAGGACAGGTGGGAACGGCTGACGCATCTCGATGGCAGCGAAATTGGAACCCGCGTCCGGCAGGAGATCAGCGAACGCACCGAACAGGGCGAGGCGCTCATAGAGATGCTGACCTCGATCGAGGCAACCGCCACCGACGGTATTGATGCGGCCATGGCGGCGATCGAACTGGAGCAGGTCGTTCGCGCTTCTGCAGACTCGGCCGAAACGGCTGCACGGGAATTGGCCATCTCGCTATTTCAGTCCGATGTCGGCGGCTTGGTCTCTGACCTGCAGGCAGCGATCGTCAGCGAGGCTTCGACCCGGGCCGACGCTGACAGCGCCGAGGCCGATCTACGTCAGGCCCTTGCGGCCACTTTAGACGGCGCCGTGAACGACCTGAATGCAGCGATATTGGTCGAGCAAAACGCGCGCGTTACCGCAGACGAAGCCGAGGCGACGGCGCGGGCCGCGCTGGCAGCAACTCTCTCTGGCGGCATTGCCGATGTCAGCGCCCTCGTGTTGGAAGAGCAAACTGCGCGTGTGAGCGAGGATGAGGCGCTGGCCTCCCAGCTGTTCGCGCTCGAGACCACGTTCGAAGGCCAGACCGCCGAGATCGTGATCCTGGCAGAATCCGTTGACGGATTGTTCCTGCGCTACGGCGTCAAGCTGGATAGCAACGGCCATGTCATCGGCTTCCTTGCCAATAATGACGGGGTCGAAGGCGGCTTCGACTTTGTCGCCGACTACTTCCGGGTTTGGGATGCGGCTGGCACCTTCAGCCAGGCCGTGTTCGAGATCGACGGCGACACCGTGAAGATGCCGAACGTTGAGGTGGACCGGCTGAAGGCTGGATCGGGCAACAGTGCGCAATTCGCTGCGGTCGCTGCCTCAACGCCGGTACCCGGCGCCGGTATGGGCACTAAGCTGACAGTGCTCACGCGCACCGTCACGCTCCTTGCGCCTGGCTCCATCCAAGCCCTCGCCGCACTGGCGATCAGTTACGCCGGTTCAGTTTCCAACTCGAACCTGACGCTTCGGATCGGCGGCGTTCAGGTCTTCTCGGTCGGCGGCGCGACCAGTGAAATCTCGGCGGTTCTCGCCGGCTCGAACACTTTGGCGGCGGGTACCTACAGCGTCGAAGTCGCCTTTGAAGGACCTTCCAATATGACCATCATAGGCCGCAACCTCGCTACGACGATCGTCTACTCATGACGGCGGTCGTCTTCTTCGATCCAGCCACCGGCGTCATCAGCGAGTGCGCCACGGGGCCGATCGAGTGGGCACAGGTCGATGGCCGTCCCTTCGTCGAAGTCCCAGAATTCCGTCCCGACTGGGATGCCACGCACATCGTTGTCGATGGCCATGTCACCCGCAAGCCGAAGGATTGAGCCATGAAGGACGACAACCCGTCGATCGAGACCATGCGCACCCAGCGCGACGAGATTGAACGCCAACTGGCTCAAGCCACGATCGCGCCGATGCAGGAATTCCTCGCGCTGCTGGGCAGCGACGAGATCACAGAGTTCCTTGATCGCCTTGCTTCGGCTGCCAGCCCCCTCGAGGAACGCACGCGGCGCCAGGTCACGCAGTGGGCTAGCGCCCGCACGGCCATGGTCAAGATTGGCGACATCGAACTGGCCCGCCTGCGCAAGCTGGTCGACTGAAAGGAGGGCTTGCCGTGGCATACGAAGATCAGCTGGCGACACTTCTAGAGCGCAATGCCGCGCTATTCGCCGGCATGGAGCCGATCCAGAACGGCGTCGAGTATCGGCGGGACACGCCTGAAGCGGGAGCCGACCTGCCCATAGATGCACGTTTCAACAGCATTGATCCGCTGACCGGCCTGCGGCGTCGGTATCGGCGGATCGACGCCGCGCCTGGCTTCGTCGATGAAGGGCCGTTCGTAGAGCCGGGCGATGTGGGGCTGATCGGCTATCCTACCGACTCTAGTCAGCTTCCTGTCAGCGACCCACAAGCCGAGGCGCTGGTTGGCAGGCAAGAGCTGGCCGATCCGTCGGGGTCGCAAAAAGTCGGCTTCAGCCTGCTCGCTGGCGTTCCTGTGGCCACTGACCTTGAAAATCTCCTTAAGGAAAAGGTGACCGCACGGAAGCTCGGTATCGTTCCCAGCGAGGTCGATCAGACAGACAAGATCCGCGCGCGCTTTGCTTCGGTGGGCATGGGCGTCATCGACTTCCGGGATGCTGGACCGATTGTCGTCTCTGACGAAATCCGGATCACGACGCCGCTGCACCTGATCGGCCCGGGGGGCTATTTCGAGAATTACGGCGCGATCCCTCGGGGGGCTTACTGGAAGCTCAAGGATGATGCGTCTCTCCCAGTCGGTAAGGCCCTCATGCGCATCCTGTATCAGGGGGCGCAGCGAGATAGCCGCCTTGCCGCGCGGGTCTCAGGCTTCGCCTTCTTCGGCAACAAGGGAAACCTCGACAGTCATGCCGACGGCCTCGTGCTTCACGGTGCTCGCTATGCCCAGGCCGATGATTGCATCTTTCTACAGCATGCAGGGGCAGGCTTCCGGACCCAGACAGGCGGCGCCCAGGGCGCGACGCAATCAAACACCCGCCTGCGGCAACTCGTCTCGTTGTATAATCGCGGGAATGGCTACATCCTGGCTTGCCCGGACACCGCCGCTTTCGGGCTGATTGCCGGTGCTAACACTGCCTCGGGCTTTAACATCAGCGCAGTAACCGAGTTGTTGGGCGCGCTGGCCTGGAACAACGGCGTCGATGGCATCTACATCGAGGGCGATTGGATGCGCGTGCAGGCCTCTGCCTACGACAATAACCGCTGCGGCATTTACGTGAATGGCGCACGGATCGGCGTCAATCTTGACGGATCGAAGGTGCTTCGCAATGGCCTCGATCTGCTCGCCGTCGGCTACGCCACGGACCTTCGCTCCGGCGTCTTCTTTGCGGGGGCGGCGCAAGGCTGCTCGGCCAGAGGTCTGCTCACTGGGAACAACACCGATGGCGCCGACGCTGGTCGGTCACCCCAAACGTACGGTCTCATCGTCGGTTTGGAAGGGGTCGAGGCGCAGGTCGATTATGACACCCCAACTTCCGCGCGCGACGGTGTCATCCGCTACATCCGAGTGACGAGCGAAGGGTCCGGCTACACCTTTGCCAATGTCGCAATTACCGGCGCCGCTTCGGGATCTGGTGCGACCGCAGCGGCAACCGTGGTCGATGGCAAGGTAGTCGGCATCACGATCACGAATGGCGGTTCGGGTTACGCTGGTCGCCCTGCATCGCCAGGCTTCCCGGAACTGCCTGGCGCTCCGATCGTCGTCACCATCACCGGCGATGGCACCGGTGCGGCAGCAGTGGCCAGCCACGGCGGCAACGTCTTCGGCCCCGTGAAAGACTACTCGGTTCGCAGCGGCGAGCGGGTAAGCAAGCTGCTGATCGGGGACGGAACGCCGGTCAAGAAAATCTATAGCGTCACCGTCAACCAGGCGCTGCCGACGTTGGCAGCCGGCGCGACGGATAGCTGGAACTATGCCAGCTCAGCCTTGGGCATCGCGGCCGGCGATACCGATTTCGTACCGTCCGTGCATGTCGCCGGCATGCCAGGCGGGGTGCAAATTACCGTTTCCCTGACCGCTGCAAACACGCTGACGATCACCAGGACCAATCACAGCGCCGCCAGTGTGGCCAGCGGGACTTTCGCCATGCGCGTGATGGTGGCGAGATTCGCCTCGTGATCGCCAACAGGGCCGTCAGCAATATGCAGACCAGAGCAAGGCGCGGACTATGAACCTAACTGCACTCGGCGCGGCAACCAGCCTGGTCGCGCAATCCGTCGAGGCGGGGCCGGCCACGGCCATCCCGCCCAGCTTCAATGACGGCACGTCGCTGTTCCTATTCAACCTGTTCGTCATGACCTCTGCCACGTTCCTAGGCGCGATGATGACGGGAAAGCAGGCGCGCCGGATCTGGATGCAGCGCCGGTGGGATCATCCGAAAGACCCTGTTTCCATATACCGGATCATCCTGCTTTTCGCCGCAGCTGGTCTGACGCTTCGATGCGGTGCCGCCGCCATGGAGCTGTGGGGGTGGAACCCAGATAACCCGGTGACGATCGCCCGCGTCATGATGGCCAAGCGCTGGATTGATCCGATCGCCGTCGCATGCGGCATGGCGTGGATGGGCCTGGCCATCCTCGGCGAGCCGGGCGTCGAGCATCAGCTGCGCAAGGCTCCGCTTCCTGTCGACATGTGGAGCCGCTGGCCGCAGCTCGCCCGAGCCGGCGGTGTCGTTATCCTAAGCTTCGTAGCTGCGCTGTCAGCCGTATGTCTGCGCTAAGATTGATCGCGGTGCTGGGGGCCGCAGCTATGGGCGGTGTCGTGTCTCGCGAGCCGGTGGTCTGGTGGATCGCTGGCTATCCCTTTCCGGCAGGCCCGATGGTGGTCTGCATTCTCGCCGTGATCATCACCCGCTTGGTCATCGGCCTGCAGGCGGAGGGCCGGGCGCAGTGGGCGCTCGATTTCGCCATCACCGCGCTGTGCCTGCTGGTCACCGTGCTGTGGGTCCAGGCGCACCAGCTCGATCTGCTCAAGGCGGGTATCACCGGCATCGGCATAGGCTCGGCGGGAGCGGGCCTGATCGGCTTTGCCAAGAGCGCAGTCATGGGCCGCGCGAAGGCGGCGATCGATGCTTTCCTCGGGACCGCCCCGAAAGCCTGACCGCGCCGTCGTGCGCATCCCGACATCGAAGGAGGCGTAGCTATGCAGCTTGGACCCAAGGGCGAAGCTCTGATCAAAAAATGGGAGGGGTACTCCAAGGACCTCGGCGACGGCCGGGTCCAGGCCTATCCGGACCCAGCGACGGGCGGAGCGCCCTGGACCATCGGCTGGGGCTCGACTGGCGCGGACATTCGCAAGGGCACCATTTGGACCCGGGAGAAGGCGCAGGCGCGGTTCACCGCTCATGTCGGGGAGTTCGCTGCCCAGGTGTCCAAGCTGCTCGCTACCACCCCCACGACGCAAAACCAGTTCGATGCCATGGTGTCGCTCGCCTACAATGTCGGCGCTACAAACTTCGCGGCCTCGACCCTGCTCCGCAAGCACCGCGCGCGCGACTATGCCGGCGCTGCAGGCGAATTCTCGCGCTGGAACAAGGCGGCGGGTCGGGTGATGGCGGGTCTGACGAAGCGGCGCGCAGACGAGGCCAAGCTGTACGGCACGAAGTCATGATCCGCCTCCCCTGGCTTGCTGGCATCGGCGCGGCGCTGCTCGCGCTCGGTGCATGGGGTGGCTGGACCGTCAGCGACTGGCGCCACGACAGCAAAGCCCTCGACGCGCTCGCGGATGCCACGAAGGCCACCAACGAAGCGGCCCAGCACATGCGCGCCCAGGGCGACCTTTACGAGAAAGACCGACAGGATGACCAAAGCCAGTCCATGGTGCGGGAAAGCCGCATCAGCACGATCTATCGCGACGTCGCGGTCCCTGCCGACTGCGCTGTGCCTGATGCTGCTGGCAGCGTGCTCGACGACGCCATCGGCGCCGCCAACGCCCGTCGCTCAGGCCAATCTGGAAGCGGACTGCCCGCCGGTGGAAGCGCGCCCGTTGCCGTTCGTTGATCCGGAGCGCCTGCTCTGGGAAATGCGGTTGGTGACGCAGTACGGGGATTGCGCGAACCGACATCACCGGTCGGTGGACGCGCGAGCCACGCTCAAGCCGTAACGATCATTGCGAGGTAGAATGGGCCTTTGCGCGCACCGCCGGCCCTGAGCGGCCCCGACCCGGTTGCAGCCGAGGGCGCGTAATCAGGTGGGCCTTTCGCGCTGCAGCGGCCCAGACTGCTTAGGGGATGCGCTTGCCGTGGCCGCTGCCCCAGCCACAGATGAGCAACGGTAGATCACAAGGTTGTGGGCGGCAAGCTCATCCTCGCGGCCCGTGCCTCATCGCTCCAGCGCCCAGACTGCTCCGGCGTGAACAGCGGCCGATAGACCCCGGAGCGGAAGAAGAAGCGGTTCCACCCGGTGCATCCGGGCGTCAGGCGACACCGGCAGCGGCGGTTCAAGAGATTGAACTCGCGCCCCACCTTCTCAGCGAGCCCGGCGATCTCGGCCGCCGTAAAGCGATGCAGCCCCTTGCACTCGGCGCACTCCACCTGGATCTCGCGGCCCGTGCTGAGGATGTTGCCGAGGATGCCGACCGTATCGATGAATGCGTAGCCCATCCGCGATCATGGCGCCCTCTCCACGAGTCGGGTCAACGTGCAATGTTCTCGCTACGTTCTAATACTGTGGGCAGGCCTGTGGATCAGTTCGCCGGCCTGCGCAGCCCCGGCCACATAACCCCATCGCCGGCCGTCTGGCCGAGCTTCTGATCGATGATCAGGTTGAACGCCTCGAGCAGCGCGGCTGGCGTCGTGATCGGTAGGCTGACGTAAGCGCCCTCCAGTGCGGCGATCACTTCGTCTTCGGTGGCGCAGCGGAGGGATTCAAGTTCGGTCATCGGCGCGATCCAATGTGATGCAACGCCTAGCCTACGCTCCCATTCGAGAGGTGGATAGGGTGGCAGACACAGAAAGGCCTCGCTCGGCGAACCGGCGAGGCCTTCTGAATTCCGTTATTTAAGCAGCGAGTTTGAAAACTACCGGCTGCTTCTGCGATGACGGAAACATCGACAAAGCGCGCACGCCTTCGACACCGACCTGGTCGATGGCGGCGTTCACAGCCCTCTCAATCGCAGCGAGAACCTTCGGTTCGTTGGCCAGCATGTGTTTCTCCTCAGCTCAGACCTTCGTGATATATAACCACGAACCCTTCATTTCCACAGAGCGAAAAATCTTTTCGCCGTCAAGCGCTGCGCCAACCGCTGCAAAAAATTCAGCGTCGTTGGGGCTGCGCAAATGAAACCGGATGTTATTAGCTCCCATAGAACTTTCGGAAGTGTTAACAACACCCATCAGTGTATGAACCAACACCTGGGAATAGAGTTTCAAACTCGCCTGTCCGAAATCCAGGGAGGGTGAAACCAAGAGGTGGCGAACACGCAACGTCATGCCGTCAGTGCGCGGCAACCGAGCCAAATTCAGCATGCAGGCTAGGTAATATTGCCCTGATTCGACATGCTTCAACGTAGCTGCGGCGGTAACCGTCCCGGGCCCGTCTGCGTGGACTAGGCTCCCATCTGCGATCTTCGAAAGTACGCCAAAGCTATCTGGCGCGTAGTCCTCGTAGCATTCGCCTGCCTCCTCGCACTGGTTTTTCCAGTCGGCGCATAGCGCCTGCCAGCTACCGTCTTTTTCGCTGATCGTTTCGAAGGAAAATTCGCTCATGCCGTCGCGACTATCAGGCCACGGACAGTTTCAAAAGTTGATTCTGTCGCAGTAGGTTGTGGGCGCGCCGCCATCGCCGCGGAAATCATTTCGCTGACCGGCATCATGTAGTCTCGACTTTTTCGAACCGGCCGTCGTGGAATTCGTCTTCGCAGCGGACCCAGTGCCGGTCGTCGTCGCCGCGGTAGATCACCACACTTGACCCATCGACGAGCATGTTGCTGCTCATCTGCAGCTCGCCGACCGCTACTACTTCGTACTCGGTGCCCCGCTTCTTGTGCCTCCATCGGGCCGCGGCTGGCACGCGGGGAGCCTGGTGCCGCATTCGATGCAGAGAGAACCACTCGCACATGTCCGCAAACTCGCGGTCCTGCTTGCTCGAATTCCTATAGTCTGTGGCGTCCTCGATGGAGCGGTACCCGAGGGCTTTGGCGGCCATCAGGCGATCGTCACGAGTTATTGCGTCGGGCGCGGCGGGTGCCGCCACCGGTAGGGCGCTCCCGGTCGGCTTCGCCGCTGCTTCGCGCGAATCGCCTCGACCTTCGTCCAGACGCGCGCCAGCTCGTCATAGGCAGCAGAGTGGATGCTCAGCCCGGCGGTGTTGCAGAGGGCGGCGAGGGTAACCATGACGCCGCCCACCTCTTGGTGCGGCTCTCCGACGCTTCGGGCGAAGACGTAGTCGACCAGAGCATGGGCGCGCTCGGCCGTGAAGGCGGGGAAGGTCTGAGAGAGTTCCAGCGCTTCCTCGATAAAGCGGTCGGCGCGCTCCAACTGGTCAGCCTTGATCGCCGCACCGAAGCACGCGTCCATCCACCGATCCACGCCGCTCTGGAAATCAGCGTCGACACCAGCCGCGCGAATCGTCTTGGCAATCTCGCTGGCCGTCACCGGGCCGTGCTCGCGGCTGGTCAGCGCCTCGGCGACGATCTGTTCTAGGGGCTCGGTTGGGTCGCCATGGGGACATGGATCTAGCGCGAAGCCCGCGTGATCCTTATAGCCGGTGTCGTCGCACTTCGAGCATTCGGGGAACACCTCCGGAACAGAAGTGGTCAGCAAATGGTCAGCGGATGCCTTATTGTTCGTCATCGGTTCGCGCTCCGTTCTATCGTCGGTTGACGTAAAACGTGCGTTTCAGACGGCTTCCTCTCGTTTACACCGAGAGGGTCGGGGGTTCGAGCCCCTCACCGCCCACCATTCAAACGACGGCATTGTCGCCATTGAATGGCAGTCAGGGCATCGACTCGGGTTTGGCGTGGGCGGGTTTTTGGTCAGCCACGGTCAGCGATGCTGTTCGCCTCAGGCGCTAAGATCGTACACCGGCGGATCGAGCGCCACGCAGAACAGTAACCTCCATCATCAGATGACGGCGGCGACCATCCCGATGACGACCACCCACAGGGCCGCGTTGAAGGCCAGTATCACCGGCACGTCGAATTTCGGGACTTCGATGACGACTTCATGGGCGTTAAGCATGACGAACCTGTTTTTCTGCGTCGCTTTTGGCAACCTCTCGAACAATACAACAGCGAATCGTTCGGGAAGTTCCGAATGCGCGTTTCTTCGATCGCGCAAGTGCGTTGATGCAGTCCCGCACCACCCGGCCCACAATCGTACACCGAGGTGACATAGCCTCTGCGACTTCTCGCATGCCGGGAAATTTCGTGTATTGCTGCGCGTTTACTGGTTACGACGCGTGAGACATGACGCCAACCGACGCCCTTGCCGAAAAAGTCTACGTCGAGTTGGTTCGCAGTCTTTATGCGAACGTCCTCCCGTCGAAGATCATGCTGGGGATTACCGGGCTCTATGTGGCGCTGATCGGCCGCAGCGCCCACGATGGACTGCTCTGGGTGATCGGCATCGCCGCGTTCACCGCCTGTCTGCTCCGCGTGAGCGTCGCCCTTGCCCTGCGCGGCAAGGCTATGACTGCCGCGCTCGACCGTGCGGCTGCACGCCGGCTGGAACTGAGCTTCGCAGGCCCCTACTACCTGTTTTCCATACTGCTGGGCATGCTCGGCGGCTACGTGTTCCTCCGCGGCAATAACGCGACCGAGATGCTGACGATCTGCGTGCTGGTCGGCTACTGCGCGGGCGTTGCCACCGGGACGGGGCTCAGGCCTCGGATCGCGATTCCCAGCATGGTCATGGCGATCGGCCCCGCCATCGCCGCCTCCGCGCTGCGCCTCGAGCCGATCCACGCAGGCATGAGCCTCATCGCACTGGCCTTCCTCGTCGGCGGTTCGCAATCCGTGCTCGCGCAGCACCGGCTGATAAAGACCGAGATCGGCAAGCAGCTCACCTCGGTCTCGCTCGCCCGCCGCGACGGACTGACCGCGCTGCCCAACCGCCTCGCTCTGCGCGAGTACTTCGACGAGAACGCCATGCTGCTGGGCCCGGGCAGCGTGGTCGCGGTCCACTACCTCGACCTAGATGGCTTCAAGCCGGTCAACGACCGCTACGGCCATGCCGCCGGCGACGAACTCCTCGCCGCCGTCGCCGAGCGCCTGCGCGGCGCTGTGCGCAGCGGCGACATCGTGGCGCGCCTTGGCGGCGACGAGTTCGGCATCGTCCAGTTCGGCCTCAACCGCAACGAGGAGGCGGACCTGCTCGCGCGGCGCATCGTCGCGGCCATTGCCCAGCCCTTCCGGCGGGGCGAGGACGTCATCGAGATATCCGCCTGCGTCGGCACGGTCCTCTCCAGCGAGAGCGGGACCGACCTCGAGACCCTGCTGCGCAGCGCCGACGCCAGGCTCTACCAGGCCAAGCGCAACCGGCCTCCCTCGGCGATCGCGCTCTAGGCGGTCAGCCGGCGGCGCCTGCGCGGATCATGCCGAAGCCGTGGAGCAGATGCTCGAGCTGGCCGTCGGGGACCGGGGGGAAGGCCAGCGTCTCTCCGCTCTCGCGGATGGCCCCGATCTCGTCGGCCACGTCCTCCAGCGACCATTCGGGGCGGTAGATCCCGGCGTTCTCGGCCACCCAGGCGCGGGCAAGTCGCCCGCCCATGGCCACGTACATCTCGCCGGTGGCCTGGCAGTCTTCATGG
Organism: Novosphingobium sp. AP12; assembly: GCF_000281975.1. Classification (GTDB taxonomy): domain Bacteria; phylum Pseudomonadota; class Alphaproteobacteria; order Sphingomonadales; family Sphingomonadaceae; genus Novosphingobium. Next base: position 11,238 of record NZ_AKKE01000130.1, read on the forward strand.
CACAGGTAAGCCACCATGGGCGCGACCTGCTCGGGCTCCATCGGCGGGAACTTGCTGGTGTCGATCCCTTCGGACATGCGGGTGACGGCGGCGGGGACGATGAGGTTCGAGCGGACGTTGCTGTGCTGCCCCTCGATCGCCGCGGTGTTGGACAGGCCCATGAAGCCGGCCTTGCACATCGAGTACGTGACATTGTCCGACTTGCCGTAGAGCCCGTTGATCGAGCTGGTCAGGACGATGCGCCCGTACCCCTGCGCCATCATGTGCGGGAACGCCTCGCGCACGACGTGGTAGGCGCCCTTGAGATGGACATCGAGCACCGCCGTGAAGTCCTCGTAGGCGAGTTCGCTCAGCGATCCCCGCCGCACGTTGCCGGCCGAGTGGATGAGGATGTCGATCCGCCCGAAGGCGCCGATCGCGGCGTCGATGATCGCCTTGCCGCCCTCGGGCGTGGCGACGCTGTCGGTGTTGGCGATCGCCTCTCCCCCGGCGGCGCGGATCTCGGCGGCGAGCGCTTCGGCCGGGCCTTCCGCCGTGACGTCGCCCGCCATCGAGACGCCGGGATCGTTGACCACGACCTTGCAGCCCCGGCTGGCCAGCAGCAATGCATGGGCGCGGCCGAGACCCCGCCCGCCGCCGGTGATCACGGCGACCCGCCCATCGAAACGAAGGTCTGGCATGGCTGGCTATCCCGGTGACTTGGCTTGTACGCGCGACCTTACCGACGCCGCGCGCTCAGGCAACGATGCCCGAGGCCCGGAGCGCCGCGATCCGCTCGGGCGATAGATCGAGCACCTCGGCGAGGACCGCGTCGGTGTGCTGGCCGAGGACCGGCGGCGCCTCGGGCACGGGCTGCTCGGCGTCGGTGAAGCGGATCGGGCGATTGACGATGGGAATCGGCCCGAGCGCCGCGTGCTGCGTCTCGACCACCATTCCGCGCGCGACCGCCTGCGGCTGCGCCAGCGCCTCGGTCACGCCGAGGATCGGGGCGTGCGGCACTTCGTGCTCGGTGAAGATCGCGACCAGTTCGTCGACGCTGTGCTGCGAGGTGAAGGCGGAGACGATCGCGTTGACCTCCTCGCGCGCGTCGCGGCGCTTTTCCAGCGTGTCGTAGCGCGGGTCGTCGCAAAGCTCGCCCCGGCCGATCGAGCGGCAGACGCGGCCCCAGAAACCGGGCGTCAGGCAGGCGATGACGATCGAGCCCTCGCGCGCCGGGAAGATGCCGTAGGGCACGAGGTTGGGGTGCTGCGATCCGACGCGCTGCGGGTCGGTGCCGTTGAAGAAGGCGAGCTGCGCGATGTAGCCGAGCATGCCCATCATGCCGTCCATCAGGCTGACGTCGATGTGGCGGCCCACGCCGGTGCGCTCGCGCTCGTAGAGCGCGGAGATAATGCCGATCGGCCCGTTGATGCCGCCGACGAGGTCGCCGAGCGGGATGCCCAGCTTGGTCGGCAGTCCGCCCGGCTCGCCGTTCATCGACAGGGCGCCGGACATGGCCTGGAGCACGATGTCGAAGCTCGGCCGGTCCTTGAGCGGCCCGGTCTGCCCGTAGCCCGAGATGGAGCAGTAGATCAGGCGCGGGTTGATCGCGCGCAGTTCCTCCCAGCCCAGCCCCAGCCGCTCCATCACGCCGGGGCGGTAGTTTTCCACCAGCACGTCACAGCGCGCGGCGAGGTCCTTGACCAGCGCCAGTCCCTCCGCGCTCTTGAGGTCGACGACGATCGACTTCTTGCCGCGATTGACGGCGAGGTAATAGTGGCTCTCTCCGTCGCGGGTCGGCGGAAACGTGCGGGTCTCGTCGCCGGTGCCGGGAGGTTCGATCTTGAACACCTCCGCGCCCATGTCGGCCAGGGCTAGGCTGGCGGCGGGCCCGGCGAGGACGCGCGTGAAGTCGATCACGCGGACTCCGGCGAGCGGTCCCGCCCAGGTGGAAGCTGCGGGCTCGTTCATCGTTTCACACCAGGTTCCGGCGGAAGAACGCCACGATCTGGTCGTAGGCGTCCCGCGCCTCGGGAAGGCCAAGGTTGTAGTAGTAGCAGTGACCCATGCCCTCGCCGACGATCAGCGTCGAGGAAACGCCGGCCTTGAGCAGCTGCGAGTTGGTGTAGATTGCCGGGCTCAGGTCCATCGAGCGGGTGCCGGTGATGATGAGCGTGGGCGGGAAGGTCGCCATGACGGCGAGGTCGTAGGCCGGCCAGGCGCTCGGATCCTTGGCGTCGCACCCTTCGAAATAGCCCCGGGTAATGTCGATGGGGGCGCTGCCGTCGGCAGGCGGCGGCGGGAACGAGGCGTCGATGTAGCCGGCGAGATAGGCGGATTCGCCGACGCCGAACGGTACGCCGCCCGCTCCGAACACACCGATCGCACCCGCCTGGGGCAGTCCATGCGCGGGAAGCCAGGCGGCGGCCTGCGCCGTCAGCGCTCCGCCCGCCGAGCCGCCGTAGATGCCGATCCGGCCTGGCGCATAATCTGCGAGCAGCGCCTTGTAGACAGCGGCGACGTCCTCGACCCCGGCCGGGTGCCTGTGCTCGGGCGCCATGCGGTAGTTGACGGTCACGACGCGGTAGCCGCCCAGCACGGCCATCGGGATCGCCTCGATCAGCGCGATGCCGTCCCAGCCGACGGTGAAGGCGCCGCCGTGTAGGTTGATGAGGACGCGGGTCGGGTCATGGCTGCCATCCGCCGGGGTGACGTCGAGCACCTCGACACCGCCGATCTCGGTGGCGAGGATTTCGACCGGAAAACTCTCGCGCAGGCGGGGCAGGGACTGGGCCGCGTAGGCGTTGATCTCGTCGCGCCGGACCGCGATATCGGGCTCCTGGCCCGCTGCATCGAAGGCCGGAATATCGGCGCGCGCGCGCTGCGCCGCCGCAGCCTCCGCGCTGACGAGGGCGGAGACGGGCAGGTCGAAGCCGGGCACGCGGACGGTGCCGTCGGGCTGTAATGTCGGTCTGCTGCCGTCCACGCATCTCTCCGGTTCATGCGGCCACGGATCTTCGCCCGGTGCCGCAAACTGGCGTCCCCTGCCGCCGAGACTAGGCCCGGCGGCAGGGGAAACGCAACGTCAGCCCTTGGTCGGCAGTTCCGCCACCGAGGTGCCGAACGCCGACAGCTCGCCGCGGTGCGTGGTCGCCTTCTGCGCGACCTCGACGTAGCTCTTGCCGTTCTCGACGAACTTGCGCGTCACCTCGCCGGTGAGGATCATCGCGTCGCCGTCCGGGTTGTGGCGGCGGATCTGGCAGCTCGACTTGTGGAGGAAGCCGTCGTCGCCGATCCAGTCGGTCATGTGGTGGGTCAGCCACGAGCAGCGCTCCGGGCCGTAGTCGTAGGCGCCCGGCGCGCCGACTTCGAGCGCGAAGGCCTCGTCCCAGTGGACGCGCTCGGGGCAGTCCGGCACGTTGAAGCGGTTGCGGATGCCCAGACCCGGGTGCGCCTTCTGCATCTTGTACGCCAGCTTGTTGGCGCGGATGTAGAGGCCGCCCCAGCCCTGCGCGTAGCAGATGAAGCCAGTGACGGTCATCGGGCCCTTCATCATCGGCGGCAGCTTGTCGCCGACGTTCACGTCCTCGAAGTAGCGCGGGATCGCGCCGCGATGCTCTTCCTGGTCGTAGATCTCGTAGAACTCGTCGAGCTGTTCCTGGGTGAAGGGCTCAACGCGGCCGCGCGCCTCGGTGTACTTGGTACCGCGCTCGCGCGCTTCGTCGCGGTCGGTGCGGAACACCCAGCTGTCGGCGCCGGCAACCTGGTCGCCGTGCTGGTTGTAGAAGTCGACGTGGTAGATCTGCTGGAACGAGCGGCCGGCGAACTTGGTCTGATGCTCGACCAGGTCCTTGAGCGAGGCGACCGCGCTGATCGTGTCGTTACGCAGCACCGGCTTGTGCCAGGTCCAGTCGGCACCCGCCCACATGGCGTGGACGCCCGACAGGCCGCCGCAGTAGCCCGAGATGATACGGCTGGTGGTGAACAGGAACGAAGGCAGCGCGACGATCGTGCCGTACTTGGTCTTCGCCGCGTACTCGGGATCGCACCAGAGCGGGTTGTCGTCGCCGATGCCGTGCGCGTAGTGGCGGATGGCGTCGCGGGTGGCTTCGTAGTTCCACGGCTCGACGGTGTTCTCGATCTTGACGCCGATGCGCTTGCGCAGGTCGTCGAGGCCTTCCTCGGTGATCTTGGGGAACTTGTTCTTCGGTTCTGCTGTGGTAGCCATTTCTCTACTCCTCAAACTTTCGAATTGGGTCAGGCCATGGCCTCGGCCGCCTTCGCGGCCTCGCGGTCGCGCAGCATCTTGCGGTGGACCTTGCCGGCGGGATTCTTGGGCAGCTCGTCGACGAATTCGACGATGCGCGGGAATTCATGCTGGGCGAGGCGCTCGCGGGTGAAGTCCTGCAGTTCACGCACCAGCGCGTCCGAGCCTTCGCAGTTGGCGACGACGAAGGCCTTCACCACCTGCCCGCGCTGCTCGTCGGGCACGCCGATCACGCCGCACTCCATCACGTTGTCGTGGCGCAGCATGGTGTTCTCGATCTCGACCGCGGACATCGTCCAGCCGGCGGAGATGATGACGTCGTCGGCGCGGCCGCAGTGGTAGAAGTAGCCGTCTTCATCCGTCTTGGCGCGATCCTTGGTGGTCATCCACCCGCCGCCCCGCCAGAGCATCAGCTCGCCGATCTCGCCCGGATCGCAGACCGTGCCGTCGACGCGGTGGACCTCCAGCTTCTGCCCCGGAACCGCCTTGCCCAGCGTGCCGGGCTTGACCGTGAAATCGTCCGCGCCGGGGTAATTCACCAGCACGACGCCGATCTCGGTGGTGCCGTACATCGAGCAGGCGGGCACCTTGAACCACTGGTCGATCCACTCCAGCGTCGAGGGGTCGATCGGCTCGCCGGTGAACGACAGCTTGTCGAAATGGAAATTGAATTCTGCGGCCGCGCCGCTGTTCTTCATCATGCGGTAGTGCGTCGCCGCTGCCGACATGTTGGTGATGCCGAAGTCGTCCAGCGCCTTCATCAGCCGCACCGGATCGAAGCGGCCCGCGAAGGTCCCGGTCGTCACGCCCATCGCCAGCGGCGCGAGCGTGCCATGCCACAGTCCGTGGCCCCAGGCGGGGCTGGAGGGGCAGAAGAACTCGTCGCCGGGCCGGATGCCGGTGCCGTAGAGCGCCGCGAACATCAGCGTCACCAGCGTGCGGTGCGAGTGCTTGACCGCCTCGGGCAGCTCGCGCGTTGTGCCGCTGGTGTACTGGAAGACGGCCATGTCGTTGGCACGGGTCTTCGGCGTGTACGTGGTCGGCAGGTTCGACAGCGAGGCGAGGAACGCCTCGTCGGCGACGACCACACGGGGTTTGCCATCGACCGCGACCGAGCGGGCAAGGTCCGCCTTCTCGGCATTGGTGATCAGCACCGAAGGCTCGCAGTCGCCTACCCGCAACCGCAGTGCGTCGGGGCCGAACAGGGTGAACAGCGGTACCGAGATCGCGCCGGTCTGCATCGCCCCGAACAGGCAGACGTAGAACGGCAGCGAGGGCTCGAGCATGAAGGCGATGCGTTCGCCCGGCTGGATGCCCTCGGCGTCGAGCCAGTGCGCGAACTGCGCCGCGCCCGAAGATATGGTGTCAAAGCTGATGATCTCGTCGGCACCGTCGCCGTGAGCTATGCGCACCGCCGCGCGGCCCGACCCGTCGGCATGGCGCGTCACGCATTCGTGCGCGATGTTGAGATGCTCGCGGTCGCCGTCGAACAGCTCCCACAGCGCCGCCGACGAGGCGTGCGCCTGCGCATCGGCATAGCGCGTGTAGTCGGTAAGACCCGTAATAACCTTGGCCATCGACCGTCCCATTCGTTCGGCCGACTCGCGCCCGCCGCAGATTGTTCTTGTGTTCAGCACGGTGTGGCACGGCGCGGTTGTTTTTGTAAATATTGAATGTTATTCTGTATATTGAATGACGGAACTTGGCGACACCATGAAGGCCAGCAAGGCCCCCGCCATCGCCCGCGCCGCGGCGGTGCTGCGCCTGCTCGGCAAGCGGGGCGTACCGATGGGCGTGCAGGCGATCGCGCGCGAACTCGGCCTCGTCCCCAGCACCTGCCTCTATGTGCTGCGCGCGCTGGTGGCCGAGGAACTGGTGGCTTTCGACGCCGACACCAAGCGCTACACTCTCGACGCGGGCGTGCTCACGCTCGCCCGTGCGTGGCTGCGGCGGGACCAGTTCAACGACCTCGCACAGGCCCCGCTGGACCGCCTGGCGCGGGAGTTCGGGATCACCACGCTGGGAGTACAGGTCTTCGGGCTCGACCATATCATCGTGACCGCGATGTCGCAGTCGGGGCAGAACTTCCAGCTCTCCACCCAGGTCGGCAGCCGGTTCCCGGCTCTCGTTTCGGCCACGGGTCGCTGCATCGCCGCGTTTGGTAACTACCCGGTAAGCGAGCTGGAGCCGCGCTTCGAGCACTTGCGCTGGGACGAGGCGCCGAGTTGGCAAGAATGGCTCGCCCAGGTCGAGGAAGCGCGCCTGAGCGGCGTGGCGGTAGATGCCGGACACTACATCGCCGGCGTCACCGTGATCGCCGCGCCGGTCTGGAAAGGTGGCCGCGACGACACGCGCCGGCCCGGGCATGCCTTGGTCGCGATCGGGATCGGGGCGGCGTTGCGGAGCGAACTGCCGCGGCTGAAGGAGGCGCTGAAGGGCGCGGCGCGGTCCCTGGGCGAGCAGCTGGAGGGGTAACGAACCGTCGTCCCCTCGAACCTGGGGACGACGGCTATCGGCGAATCCGGCCTACCCCTTCTTCTTCAACAACACCGTCCGCAGCATCGACAACGCGGTCTCTCCGCGCTGGTTGGTCAGCTCGTGCTTGAACACGACGATCCCCTGCCCCGGCCGTGACTTGCTTTCGCGCATTTCGACCACCTCGCTCGAGCACGTGACAGTGTCGCCGATGAAGGTCGGCTTGGGCGTTACCACCTTGTCGAAGCCGAGGTTTGCGACGAGCGTGCCGACCGTGGTGTCCGCGATCGAGAGGCCCACCGCGAGGCTGAAGGTGAAGGTCGAGTTGACCAGGATCTGCCCGAACTCGCTGGCCTTGGCCGCCTCGGCGTCGAGGTGCAGCGGCTGCATGTTGTGCGTCATCGCCGAGAACAGCAGGTTGTCGGTCTCGGTGACGGTGCGGCTGGGCTGGTGGGTGATCCGGTCGCCCAGCTGCCATTCGTCGAAGAAGCGTCCCGGCATTATTCCGTCTCCTCGATCTTCACCAGCAACGCATCGACCTGCACCTGCTGGCCCGCGCTGGCGTTGAGTTCTGCCACCACGCCGTCGAACGGCGCGGTCAGGGTGTGTTCCATCTTCATCGCCTCGAGCGTGAGCAGTTTCTGGCCCTTGGTCACGGCCTGTCCCTGCGCGACATCCACGGCGATGACCTTGCCCGGCATCGGCGCGAGGATGGCGCCCGATCCGGCAGCCGCCCCGTGCGCGCCGTCGCGCCGCCAGGGCGCGAGCAGCCAGGCCTGCCCCTGCTCGGTGACGAGGACGCCGGTGGCCGGCTCGTCGCTGCCTTCACCGACCAGTTCGATCTCGACCTTCTCGCCGTCCAGCACGAACCATGCCGAGCGCGCGGCCGGGGCATTGAGCCTCAGACCCGGCGCCAGCGTCACAGGGACCAGCGCCTGCGCCGCAGCCTGCAGCACGTCGGCGGAGGGCACGGGCGGCTCGGCCAGTGCCTCGCCGTCGCGGCCGATCAGGCCGGTATCGACCTTGCCCGCCGCGAAGTCGGGGTGCTGCAGCGCCTTGACGAGGAACGAGGCGTTGGTGCGCACCGGCCAGACCGCGCTGTCCTCCAGCATCTCGCCGAGGCGTTCGCGCGCTTCCTCGCGGTCTTCGCCCCAGGCGATGACCTTGGCGATCATCGGGTCGTAGAAGGGCGAGACTTCCGCGCCCTCGTAGACGCCGGTGTCGATGCGGCCGCCCTCGGCCTCGCCGAACTGCAGGAGTTCGAGGCGGCCGATACTCGGCAGGAATCCCTTGGCCGGGTCCTCTGCATAGAGGCGCGCTTCCATCGCCCAGCCGTCGATCGTCAGGTCCTCCTGCGACAGCGGCAGCGCCTCGCCGCTGGCGACGCGCAGCTGCCATTCGACGAGGTCGACGCCGGTGATCTCCTCGGTGACCGGGTGCTCGACCTGCAGGCGGGTGTTCATTTCCATGAACCAGATGCGCTCCGCGTCGAGCGCGCCCGAACCGTCGGCGATGAACTCGATGGTGCCGGCGCCGACGTAGTCGACCGCCTTGGCGGCCCGCACGGCAGCCGCGCAGAGCGCCTCGCGCGTCGCGGCATCCATGCCGGGCGCAGGGGCTTCCTCGATCACCTTCTGGTGGCGGCGCTGGAGCGAGCAGTCGCGCTCGAACAGGTGGAGGACGTTGCCGTGCTTGTCGCCGAAGACTTGCACCTCGATGTGGCGTGGGCTGGCGATGTACTTCTCGATCAGCACGTGAGCGTTGCCGAACGAGGCCGCCGCCTCGCGCTTGCACGAGGCAAGCGCGTCGATGAAATCGCCCGGGTCCTCGACCAGCCGCATGCCCTTGCCGCCGCCGCCCGCCACCGCCTTGATGAGCACCGGATAGCCGATCTTGGCGGCCTCGGCGGCGAGGAAGTCGGGCTCCTGGTTGGCGCCCATGTAGCCGGGGGTCACCGGCACGCCGGCCTCGGCCATGAGTGTCTTGGCGGCGTCCTTCAGCCCCATCGCGGTGATGGACGAAGGGTTCGGCCCGACCCAGACGATGCCGGCGTCGATCACGGCCTGCGCGAACTCGGCGTTCTCCGAAAGGAAGCCATAGCCGGGGTGGATGGCCTCGGCCCCGGTCTGCCTGGCAGCGGCGAGGATCTTTTCGCCCACCAGATAGCTCTCGCGGGTCGGCGAGGGGCCGATGTGGACCGCCTCATCCGCCTCGCGCACGTGCAGCGCCTGCGCGTCCGCGTCGGAGTATACGGCGATGGTGCGGATGCCGAGTTCGCGCGCGGTGCGGATGACACGGCAGGCGATCTCGCCGCGATTGGCGATGAGCAATGACTGGATCATGGATGACGCTCCGGAAAGCCGTGTCGGGTATGCAGCGCTGCGAGCACCGCCTCGATGTCGTTGGCGAACCCGCCCTCGGCGAAGGCCAGCGCGGGCAGGTTCTGATTCGCCTCGCCCAGCGCCTCGACCACCGCGGCGCGCGGGCGCGGCCAAGGTACGCGGACCAGTTCGATGTGGCCGGCGCGCTCGGGGAACAGGGCGAGCAGGCCCTCCACCGTGACGGAGTCCTTGCAATAGAACCTGCGCGGCGCGAACGCAGGATCGGCGTAGTCGATGTCGAGGACGAAAAGGCGGTCTTTCGCGGCCATCATCACATCCTGAACACGCCGAACTGCGGCTTGTCGGCAATCGGCGCTTCAAGGCACGCCTCCAGCGCGAGGCCGAGCACGTCGCGGGTCTGGACCGGGTCGATCACGCCGTCGTCCCACAGGCGCGCGGTGGCGTAGTAGGGATTGCCCTCGTCCTCGTACTTCTGGCGGATCGGCGCCTTGAACGCCTCGGCGTCCTCGGCCGACCACTTTGCGGCGTCGCGGTGGACCGTCGCCAGCACGCTCGCCGCCTGTTCGCCGCCCATCACCGAGATGCGCGCGTTGGGCCAGGTGAACAGGAAGCGCGGGTCGTAGGCGCGGCCGCACATGCCGTAGTTGCCGGCGCCGAACGAGCCGCCGATCAGCACCGTCAGCTTGGGCACCTGCGCCGTCGCGACGGCGGTGACCAGCTTGGCGCCGTGCTTGGCGATGCCCTCCGCCTCGTACTTTCCGCCAACCATGAAGCCCGAGATGTTCTGCAGGAACAACAATGGGATACGGCGCTGGCAGGCCAGTTCGACGAAGTGGGCGCCCTTCTGTGCGCTCTCCGAGAACAGCACGCCATTGTTGGCGAGGATCGCCACCGGCAGCCCGTGGATATGCGCAAAGCCGCAGACCAGCGTCGTCCCGTAGAGCGCCTTGAACTCGTGAAACTCGGATGCATCGACGATGCGGGCGATCACCTCGTGGACGTCGTAGGGCGCGCGCACGTCCTCGGGGACGATGGCGTACAACTCCTCCGCCGCATACTTCGGCGGGCGGGATTCCTGCTGGACGAGGTCGTGGCGGTGCGCCGGTCCGAGGTGGCTGACGATGTCGCGCACGATGGTCAGCGCGTGCTCGTCGTCCTCGGCGAGGTGGTCGGTGACGCCGGACTTGCGGCTGTGCAGGTCGCCGCCGCCAAGGTCTTCCGCCGAGATTACCTCGCCCGTTGCGGCCTGCACCAGCGGCGGCCCGGCGAGGAAGATCGTGCCCTGCTCCTTCACGATCACGCTCTCGTCGCTCATCGCCGGCACGTACGCGCCGCCGGCGGTGCAGCTGCCCATGACGCTGGCGATCTGCGGGATGCCCGCCGCGCTCATCTGCGCCTGGTTGAAGAAGAAGCGGCCGAAGTGGTCGCGGTCGGGGAAGACCTCTGCCTGGTTGGGCAGGTTGGCGCCGCCGCTGTCGACGAGGTAGACGCAAGGGAGGCTGTTGGCCTGCGCGATCTCCTGCGCGCGGATGTGCTTCTTGACGGTGAGCGGGAAGTAGGTGCCACCCTTCACCGTCGCGTCGTTGGCGAAGATCATGCACTGGCGGCCCGAGACGCGCCCGATCCCGGCGATCAGGCCCGCGCCCGGCACCTCGTCGCCATAGAGGCCATTGGCGGCAAGCTGGCCGATCTCGAGGAAGGCGGAGCCCGCATCGAGCAGTCGTTCCACCCGGTCACGCGGGAGCAGCTTGCCGCGCGACAGGTGGCGCTCGCGCGAACGCTCGTCGCCGCCCAGCGCGGCCTTGGCGACGCGCTCGCGCAGTTCGGCGGCGAGGGCGCGGTTGTGGGCATCGCGCGCCTTGGCCTCGGGACTGTCGAGGTTGACATTGGTCTGCAGGACCGGCGCGCTCATGCCTCTTCCTTCTCTATTTCGATTTATCGCGTCTATCTAACGACCTGCGAACGCGAGCGGAAATTGAAAGTTTCCGCTGCTTGCCATAGACACGGTCTATGATCGACCAGTACCTCCTGCGCTACTTCCTCGCGGTCGCCGAGACCGGCAGCTTCAGCCGCGCCGCCAAGCGAGTGAGCGTGACGCAGCCGACGCTGTCCTCCGGGATCGCCAAGCTGGAGCGCGAATTGGGCGCCCGCCTGTTCGACCGCGACAGGGGGCGAACGGCGGGGCAAGGCGTCGCCCTCACCCCGGCCGGCAGTCGTTTCCTCGTCCGCGCGCGGCGGATCGCGGCGGAATACGAGCACGCGCTGGTCGAACTGAGCGAGGTGACCGACCCGACCCTGCTGCGCATCGGCGTGCTGAACACCATCCCGACGCCGTGGATCGAGGCCTGGCTGGCCCTCCACCGTGCGCTCGGATCGGGCGAAACACTCGAAATCCTTGACGGCACCGAACGTGACATAGCCGATCGCCTGGAGCGCGGCAGGATCGACATGGCGCTCACCGCCGTGCGCCCCCACCACGCGCGTTTCCATCCCGAGGTCCTGGCGCGCGAACGCTACATGATGGTGCTCCCCCCCGACCACCCGCTCGCGGGCGAAAGCGAGGTCGAGGCCGAGCAACTCGCGCGCGACCGCATGGCGCTGCGCCGCCACTGCGAGGCCCTGCCCGAGATCAACCGCTTCTTCGTCGAACGCGGGGTGCGCCCTCGCTTCGTGCTCAAGACCACCAGCGACGAGCGGGTTCTGGCCGTCGTGCGCAGCGGTGCCGGGGTGGGCATGATGCCCGAGTGCTTCGCCTCCGGGCCCGAACACTTCGTCCCAGTGCGCGACTTCGAACTGGTGCGCGAGATCGGCCTGCTCCACGCCAGCGAGGCCCATATCGCCGAGGCGCTGGCCAGCCCGTTCGTCGGCCTGGTCCGGGCGCATTACAACAGGGGTTAGGCCTTGGTCGCCGTCTTTCCGCGCCTGAGCGCCAGCACGTAGATCACCAGCGCGGTCGCGGCGAAAAGGAACCACTGGCCTGCGTAGGAGAGGTGGTTGTTCGGCAGTTCCGACGGGTCAGGGATCGCGTTGGCCTGGAGCCCGGCGACCGGCGGGTCGGCGACGAGGCGCGGACCCGGCGCGATCACGCCGCTGACCGGGCCGCCCCTCCAGCCCTCGCCCGCCAGCGGCTGCTGCGACCAGCCCATCACCACCAGCGCCGTGCCGCCGCCCGGCAGCGTGCACCGGGCCGTCTGCGCGATGCCCGATTCGCCCGCAGCATTGCGTCCGGCGATCCCGCTGCGCGCGCCCACGCTGGCGCACTCGAGTTGCGATCGGCGGTAGAGCAGGTCGTCGCCCGGCCCCCGGGCCGTCCAGGCCACCGGCGCCGGATTGCCCTTGGCCGCCGCATAGTGCGCCAGCAGCCCCTCCTTCTGGTGCAGCCGCCGCAACTGCCAGAAGCCGAGGGCGACCATCAGGCCGACGGCGGCGAGGACGACGATGGTGGCGAAGATCGGAATGCGGCGCATGGGGTTCCTGGCGCTGGAGAGTGGATACGAAAAGGGCAGCCGAAGCGAAGTCCGGCTGCCCTTTCGTTTGCGTATCGACCGGGTCGAACGATCAGTGCGTCGGGTAGCCCCAGCCGCCCCAGATGTAGACCGCGACGAAGAGGAACAGCCACACGACGTCGACGAAGTGCCAGTACCAGGCGGCGGCTTCGAAGCCGAAGTGCTGGCGCGGCGTGAAGTCGCCCTTGTAGGTGCGCACGAGGCACACGATCAGCATGATCGTGCCGACGATGACGTGGAAGCCGTGGAAGCCGGTCGCCATGTAGAAGGCCGAACCGTAGGTGTTGCCGCCGAAGCCGAAGGGCGCGTGCAGGTACTCGTAGCCCTGGATGAACGAGAAGAACACGCCCAGCAGGATCGTCGCCCAGAGGCCCTTCTTGAGGCCGTCACGGTCGCCGTGGATCAGCGAGTGGTGCGCCCAGGTGACCGTAGTGCCCGAGCACAGCAGGATCAGCGTGTTGAGCAGCGGCAGCGCGAAGGGGTCCATGACCGCCTCGATCGCCTTGGGCGGCCACTGGCCACCGACCACCTCGGCAAGGTCCGAAGGGAACAGCGAGAAGTCGAAGAAGGCCCAGAACCAGCCGACGAAGAACATCACTTCCGAAGCGATGAACAGGATCATGCCGTAGCGCTGGTGGAGCTGGACGACCGGCGTGTGGTCGCCCGCGTGGGCTTCGTGGACGATCTTGGAGAACCACATGAACATCGAGGCGAGCAGGATCGCCATGCCCAGCCACGGCACGAACTTGCCGCCGGCCATGTCGTGCATGAACAGGACCATGCCGGTGGTGAACGTGAAGGCGCCGACGGTGGTCGCGAGCGGCGCGATGTCCGGCGGCAGGATGTGGTAATCGTGGTTCTTCGTGCCAGCCATGGTGCCTTCGTCCCCGTTCATCCAATCTGTCTTCCGTCTGCGCCGCGCCTTGGCGGATTATCACGCAAACGGTTCCCGTGGCGGCCTTAACCGCCTGCTTGAGTTCGGTCCAGTGTCTTTGCGTCGCCTGTAGAGGTGACGTGGAAAGTGTAGCTCAGCGTGATCTGCTGGACGTCCTTGTTGTCCGGATCGTCAAGGATCGCCGGATCGATGTAGTACAATACCGGCATGCGCACTTCCTCGCCAGGTTTCAGCACCTGCTCGGTGAAGCAGAAGCACTGGATCTTGTTGAAGTAGGGCGCCGCCTGTTCGGGCTCGACGTTGAAGCTGGCGGTGCCGGTCACCGTCTTGTCCGAAGTGTTCCTGGCCCAGAAAAGCGCCATGTCGCGCGCCCCGATCGACACGGTGTCGGTGCGCTGAAGCGGCTTGAACTGCCAGGGCATGCCCCGCTCGACGTTGGCGTCGAAGCGGATGGAGATCGTCCGGCCGCTGTCCTGCACCGTCGCCGCCTGCGCCTCGTCGACGCGTTTGGTGGTGCCGCCGAACCCGGTCGCCTCGCAGAACATGCGGTAGAGCGGGACCGAGGCATAGCCCAGCCCGAGCATGGCGAGCGCGGCCGACAGCGCCATCAGCCCGACCTTGCGGTTGCGGGCCTTGCGGGCGGGCTGGAGATCGGCGGCAGTCGTCATCGCGTCAGCTCATCTTGGCGATCGACACGAAGAAGATCAGCACGACGAACGCGGCCAGGCTGAGCGCCAGCACGCGGTTGCGGCTGCGGCGGATCTGCTCCGCGGTCTGGGGCTTGTGGTCCGGCATCGGGGTTCCGATCAGATGGCGATGAAGCGGTCGGCGACGAGCGCCGCGAATAGCGCGAAGAGGTAGAGGATCGAATAGGCGAACAGCTGCTTCTCGGGCTTCATGGCATCGTCCGGGCCGGTCCGCTCGCGCAGGCCGACGCGGACCGCGAAGCCGAGGAACACGCTCGACAGCACCAGCGCCGAGACGCCGTAGATTGCGCCGGTGTGCTCGTCGCCCGGCAGCCACCAGGGCAGTGCGCTGAGCGGCAGCAACAGGACGGCATAGACGAGGATCTGGCGCCGGGTCGAACGCTCGCCCGCGACCACCGGCATCATCGGGATGCCGACCTTCGCGTAGTCGGTCTTCACGAACAGCGCGAGCGCCCAGAAGTGCGGCGGGGTCCACATGAAGATGATCGCGAACAGCACCACCGGCATCAGCGAGATATGGCCGGTGGCCGCGACCCAGCCGATCAGCGGCGGGAAGGCCCCGGCGCCGCCGCCGATGACGATGTTCTGCGGAGTGCGGGGCTTCAGCCAGATCGTATAGACGACGGCGTAGTAGACGATCGAGATCGCGAGGATGGCGGCCGCCAGCCAGCTGATCGCGACGCCCATGAGGAAAACCGAGGCGGCGCAGAGGACGCCCGCGAAGTCACGCGCGGTGGTGCGGTCGAGGCGTCCCTGCGGGATCGGGCGCTGCGCGGTGCGCTTCATCCCGGCGTCGAGGTCGGCCTCCCACCACTGGTTGAGCGCGGCGGCACCGCCCGCTCCCATGGCGATGCACAGGATCGCGGTGAAACCGAGCACGGGGTGGATGTTCTGCGGCGCGGCGAGGAGCCCGCACAGTCCGGTGAAGATCACCAGGCTCATAACGCGCGGCTTGGTCAGCGCGAAGAGGTCGCGCCAGTCGGCGGGCATGGGCGTCGCCCCCGCCAGGTGGGCGGCTTTCAGCTCCCCTCCCGCCAGCGGGAGGGGTTGGGGGAGGGCCTGTTCCATGTCGCGATCGTCAGCCAATGGGTTACTTCAAATACAGAGGGGAGAGCGACATGCCCTCCCCCGACCCCTCCCGCAAGCGGGAGGGGAGATCGTGGAGCCCGGCCCCTTCGGGACGGGCCCGATCCATCAGTGGTGGACCGTATCGCCGATGACGGGAAGCGTCTCGAACTGGTGGTACGGCGGCGGGCTGGTCAGCGTCCACTCGAGCGTGGTCGCGCCTTCGCCCCAGTAGTTGTCTTCGGCCTTCTTGCCGGCGGTGTAGGCGTAGATGATGTTGATGAACCACACCACCAGGCTGGTCGCCATCACCATGTAGCCGATCGTGGCGACGTGGTTCCAGTGCTCGTAGGCCTCGGCATAGTCGGGGTAGCGGCGCGGCATTCCCTGGAGACCCAGGAAGTGCATCGGGAAGAAGATCATGTTCACGCCGATGAAGAAGATCACGAAGTGGACATGGGCCAGGAATTCCGAGTGCATCCGGCCGCTCATCTTCGGGAACCAGTAGTAGAACCCGGCGAACAGAGCGGTGACCGCACCCAGCGACAGCACGTAGTGGAAGTGCGCGACGACGTAGTAGGTGTCGTGCATCACGTCGTCGACGCCGCCGTTCGCCAGCACGACGCCGGTGACGCCGCCCACGGTGAACAGGAAGATGAAGCCCAGCGCCCAGACCATCGGCGACTTGAACGTCACCGAGCCGCCCCACATCGTCGCGATCCACGAGAAGATCTTGATGCCGGTCGGCACCGCGATGACCATGGTGGCGGCGGTGAAGTACATCTTGGTGTTCACCGAAAGGCCGGTCGCATACATGTGGTGCGCCCACACGATGAAGCCGACCACGCCGATGGCGACCATCGCGTATGCCATGCCGAGGTAGCCGAACACCGGCTTCTTCGAGAAGGTCGAGACGATCTGCGAGATGATGCCGAAGCCCGGCAGGATCATGATGTAGACTTCGGGGTGTCCGAAGAACCAGAACAGGTGCTGGTAGAGGATCGGGTCACCGCCGCCCGAGGCGTCGAAGAAGGTGGTGCCGAAGTTGCGGTCGGTCAGCAGCATGGTGATCGCGGCGGCGAGGACCGGCAGCGACAGCAGCAGCAGGAAGGCGGTGACGAGCATCGACCACACGAACAACGGCATCTTGTGGAGGGTCATGCCCGGCGCGCGCATGTTGAGGATGGTGGTGATGAAGTTGATCGCGCCCATGATCGAGCCCGCGCCAGCAAGGTGGAGCGAGAAGATGCCGAAGTCGACGGCGGGTCCAGGAGAGCCGCTGGTCGACAGCGGGGCGTAGACGGTCCAGCCGGTGCCGGCGCCGTTGCCGGTGCCGCCGGGCACGAAGGCCGAGCACATCAGCGAGAAGAAGCCCGCGACGGTCAGCCAGAACGAGATGTTGTTCATGCGTGGGAACGCCATGTCGGGCGCGCCGATCATGAGCGGCACGAACCAGTTGCCGAAGCCGCCGATCATCGCCGGCATGACCATGAAGAACACCATGATCAGGCCGTGGGCGGTGATCAGCACGTTCCAGGTGTGCAGCGTCGTGTTGAAGTCCGGGTTCACCGCGCCGAACCAGCGCGCGAAGGTATCGAGGTACTGGATGCCCGGATGGGCCAGCTCGACACGCATCATGCCCGAGATGGCGCCGCCCACGATCCCCGCGATGATCGCGAAGATCAGGTACATCGTGCCGATGTCCTTGTGGTTGGTCGACATGAACCAGCGGGCGAAGAACGCCGGCTTGTGGTCATGGTCGTGGTGGCCGTGGTCTTCCGAGTGAGCCTGGAAGTGATCAGCAGTGGTTGCCATGGTGGGGCCCTGTCCTGGAATTTTCTATTATTCGGCTTCGGCGGTGGCGTCAGGGGCCGGAGCCTCCGACGCGTCCGCTGCCGGAGCCGGTGTTGCCGCGGCCGCCGCCGGCTTCTTGCCGGTGTCGATGGCGCCGCCGGCGTGGGTCAGGACCCAGGCGTTGTACTGCGCGCGCGGCAGGGCCTCGACCGCGATCGGCATGTAGCCGTGCTTCGCGCCGCAAAGCTCGGAGCACTGGCCGTAATAGACGCCCGGCTTTTCGACGACGAGGACCTTCTCGTTGATGCGGCCCGGCACGGCGTCGAGCTTGAACCACAGCGAGGGCACGGCGAACGAGTGGATCACGTCGGCGGCGGTGATCTGCAGGCGGATGGGTTCACCCACCGGCACGACCATGCGGTTGTCCACTTCGAGGTGCGAAGGGCCGTCCCAGGGCTTGGAGCCGACTTCGCGCACGCCGTTGTTGATCACCGGCTGGCCGGGGATGTTGAGCATGTTCGAGATGACCTCGAAGTCGCCGTTATCCGGGTAGCCGTAGGTCCAGAACCACTGGTTGCCGGTGACCTTGATGGTCAGCGCGCCTTCGGGGGCGGGCTTGTACTGCTTCGCGATGAGGTCGATCGAGGGAACCGCGATACCGATCAGGATCAGCACCGGGACCAGCGTCCACACCACTTCGAGCAGGGTGTTGTGGCTGGTCTTCGAGGCGACCGGGTTGCGGCGGCGGTTGAAGCGCACCGCGATGACCACCAGCAGCGCCAGCACCAGCACGCAGATCGCGGTGATGATCGGCATCAGGATGATGTCGTGGATCCACTCGCCATATTCGCCGGTCTTGGAGAACTGGGTCTGCAGGCCGTAGGCGCCGTCGATCGGCATGCCGATACCCTCGACCGGCTTCATCGGAGTGTAGCTGCCCGCGCCCGAGGCGACTGCCGCGCCTTGCGCGGCGCCGGTGGCGAGAGCGGAAGGCGCTGCCGGCGCGGAAGACGCCGCATCCTGCGCAAAAGCGGGGACAACGGCAGTCAGGAGACCGGCCACGGATAGCCCGAGACCTCCGATTGCCTGCCCCAGGCCATGAATAGTTTTACCGAATGTCATGGTTTTTTGCGCTTCCACTTCCTTCGAACGCGCAGCCGATTCGCCTCGGCTCGCGCGCACCCCTGTTTTGGAGGCTTTCGCCCCCTTTGGCCGGGCGTATACGCGCGCTTGCCGCGTGTCTCAAGCGCCTCTAGGGGAAATTTTGAAGCAAGGCGCAACCGAAGTGCGTCAGATCAAAGCAAATCGCTCCGGAGGTATTGTCCGTAATGACCGAAGAAGAGGTCCTCGCCGAGTTCCGTGCCAGCAAGGCATTGCTGGAAGGACACTTCCTGCTCTCCTCGGGCCGGCACAGCGCGCACTACCTTCAGTGCGCCCGTGTCTTGATGAACCCGGCCCGCGCCGCGCGGCTCGCCGTGGCGATTGCCGCGAACCTCCCGCACGACATCCGCAAGCAGATCGACAAGGTCGTCTCGCCCGCGATGGGCGGTGTCATCATCGGGCAGGAGATGGGCCGCGCGCTGCAGGTAGACGCCATGTTCGTCGAGCGCCCCACCGGCACGTTCGAACTGCGCCGCGGCTTCTCTTTGGAGCCGGGCGACAAGGTGCTGATGGTCGAGGACGTGGTCACCACCGGCTTGTCCAGCCGCGAGGCGATCAAGGCTATCGAGGAAGCGGGCGGGCAGGTGATCGCGGCCGCCTCGCTGGTCGACCGTTCGGCCGGATCGGTTGACCTCGGCGTGCCGTTCTTCCCGCTCGTGGCGCTGAACTTCCCGACCTATGCGCCCGACGAGCTGCCCGCCGAGCTCGCCGCCAGCCCTGCGATCAAGCCAGGCAGCCGGGCGCAGGCGTAATTCGAAAGGCGCGAATGTGAGCAGCGTGCACAACAACGTCCACAGTCCTGGCCGCCTTCGTTTGGGCGTCAACATCGACCACGTCGCGACGATCCGCAACGCGCGCGGCGGCGAGCATCCCGATCCCGCGCGCGCCGCCCAGATCGTGGCGCGCGCGGGCGGCGACGGCATCACCGTCCACCTGCGCGAGGATCGCCGCCACATCCGCGACGAGGACCTGCAGCGGGTATTCGATGCCACCGGCCTGCCGATCAACCTCGAGATGGCGGCGACCGACGAGATGCTGGCGATCGCGCTACGCCACAAGCCCCACGCCGCCTGCATCGTGCCCGAGCGGCGCGAGGAGCGCACGACCGAGGGCGGGCTCGATGCCGCCGGCCAGCACAACCGGCTCGCCCCGATCGTCGCGCGCCTGACCGACGCGGGCATCCGCGTGAGCCTGTTCATCGCTCCCGAGCCGCGCCAGATCGAAGCGGCGATGCAGCTCGGCGCGCCTGTCGTCGAATTCCACACCGGCGAATACGCCCATGCCGATGACGATCAGGTTGCCCACGAACTGCGCCGCATCGTCGACATGGCCGCGCTCGCCGCCAAGAACGGTATCGAGCCCCACGCCGGCCACGGCCTCACTTACGAGAACGTCCAGCCGATCGCGGCCATTCCGCAGCTGGCGGAACTCAACATCGGACACTACCTCATCGGCGAGGCGATCTTCACCGGGCTGGAAACCAGCGTGAAGAAGATGCGCGCGCTGATGGACGAGGTTCGGTGAATGGATAAGACGGCATGATCATCGGCCTCGGCTCGGACCTGTGCAACATCGAGCGGATCCAGAATTCGCTCGACCGCTTCGGCGAGCGGTTCATCAAGCGCGTCTTCACCGAGGTCGAGCAGGCCAAGGCCGCACGCCGTCCGCACACGGTCGCGGGCACGCTGGCCAAGCGCTTCGCCGCCAAGGAGGCTTTCTCCAAGGCGGTCGGCACGGGCTTCAAGGCGGGCGTGTTCATGAAGGACATCGGCGTCGTCAACGCCCCCTCGGGCGCGCCGACGCTGGCGCTCACCGGCGGGGCGAAAGCGCGGCTGGACTCGATGGTCCCCGCCGGGCACGAGGCGGTCGTCCACCTGACGCTCACCGACGATCATCCCTGGGCGCAGGCCTTCGTCATCATCGAAGCCCGCCCTTCCGCTCCCGCCTGAACCGAGTTCCATCCCTCACCATGACCGACCAGACCGCCCCGCTACCGGGCAACGCCCCCGCACCCACCCCCGCGGGCGACGCCAAGCCGGGGACCAACTGGCTGCAGGAACTGCGCGGCCTGTTCCTGATGCTGCTGGGCGTGCTGGCGTTCCACTCGTTCGTGGCCAAGCCGTTCTACATCCCCTCGATCTCGATGATGCCGGGGCTGCTGGTGGGCGACCGGCTGGTGGTGTCGAAATACCCCTACGGCTGGAACTGGTCGTCGCTGAGCTTCCACCTGCTGCCCCGCGCGACCTGGCGCATTCTCGGCCAGGTACCCGAGTACGGCGACATCGTCATCGTCGTGCCCGGCAACCGCAAGGCCGACCTCATCAAGCGCGTTGTCGCCCGCCCCGGCGACCGCATCGCCGTGATCGACGGGCGCATCCGGCTCAACGGCAGGTTCATCCCCCGCGAGATCGAACCGCCCGTGCAGATCGCCGCCGACGACGCGCTCACCTGCGAGGGGCAGGAGCCCGGCCACTGCTACGACGGCTTCGGCCAATACCGCACCCGCCTGCCCAGCGGCCGCGAGGTCTACGAACTGCCGACCTACCGTGAAACCCTGCCCAACGGCGCGAGTTATCAGGTGATCGACTATATCACGCAGGACCTCGACAACTATGCGGAGATCACCGTGCCCGAAGGTCATGTCTTCCTGATGGGCGACGACCGCGATCGTTCGGCCGACAGCCGCACTCCGTTCTACGTCAACGCTCGGGGCGAGGGCGATGGCGGGCTCGGCGGTCCGGTGCCGCTCTCCGATATCGGCGGGCGCGCGGAATTCATCACCTTCTCGCTCGACGGCACCCAGAGCTGGAACCCGTTGACCTGGTGGAGCGCGCTGCGTGACGGTCGCGCCTTCACCAGCCTGCGCCCGCCGATCGACCGTACCCGCATCCAGCCCGAGGCCGCGCGCTGATGGCCAGCACGGGCGGCCCCGACCACGAAGCGGGGGAAGAGACGGCAACTCCGACCCGCCCCGGCCCGACCGACATTTCCGATCCGCTGATCCGGCACGAGGCGCGCAAGGCCTTCGTGTGGATCGGGATGGTCGCGCTCTTCGCGCTCGGCGTGTTCCTGTCGCAGTCGCTGCTGGTGATCTTCGGCGGCATCGTCTTCGCCGCGCTGATCGACGGCGGCGCTCGCATGATCGGCCGAGTCCTCCCGATCGGGCGCGGCTGGCGGGTAGCATTGGTGCTGCTGGCGGCGATGCTGTTCATGCTCTGGCTGGGACGCTTCGCCGGCAGCCAGATCACCCAGCAGGCGGCCGAGCTGCCCAACACCATCGAAAGCCAGTTCCATCGCGGGCTCGCCTGGCTCTCGCGCCATGGCATGGAAATCCGGGTGCGCGACGTGCGCTCGATCGCGCAGGAGGCGATGGGCGGCATCGGTCAGGTGACCGCCGTGCTGGGCGGCCTGCTCGGCGGCATCACGACGCTGTTCCTGATCCTGGTGCTGGGCATCTACATCGCGATGGAGCCGCGCCTCTACCGCAGGGGCGTGGGCTGGATGCTTCCGGTCGACCGGCGCGACCACTTTGAGACGACCGCGCAGGTCATGGGCCGCGCGCTGCGCCGACTGCTGTTCGGCCGCGTCATCGGCATGACGGTCGAGGGCCTGTTCACCTGGTTCATGCTCCAGCTGTTCGGCGTACCGATGGCCGTGTTGCTGGGCCTCATCACCGGTCTGCTCGCCTTCCTCCCCAACCTCGGCGCGCCGATCTCGGGCGCGATCATGGTGCTCGTGGGCTTCTCGGTCAGCGCCGAGATGGGGGTCTACACGATCTTCGTCTACCTGCTGATCCACCTGATCGACGGCTACCTGATCGTCCCCTACATCGCCCGCAAGACCGTGGACCTGCCGCCCGCGCTGGTGCTGGCCGCGCAGCTCATCATGGGCGTGCTGTTCGGCCTGCTCGGCCTCGCGCTCGCCGATCCGCTGGTGGCCATGATCAAAATCTGGCTCGAACGCGAAGCTGCGCGCAACGGCGGGGGCGAACCGGCCGAGGACGTCGGAAAGCTGGAGAAGGCCTGAGTGGCGCGCAAGTTTCTGTACCTGATCGCGGGCGTCACCCTCGCGCTCCTGCTCCTCATGGTCGCCCTGCGCGTCTGGTCCGACGACCTGACCGAGATGGCCTTCGTGCCGAGCGTCTCCTTCACCCCGCAAAGCGCCATGGTGTCCAGCGCCTGGGACGACCCGGCAATGTGGGTCTCGCGCCCCGGCCTGAAGAACGACCCGGCGTCCTGGCTCCCGCCCGGCGTCACCCCGCCCGCGCAGAAGCTGCCGGTCGCAGTGTTCTTCATCCACCCCACCAGCTACATCGCCCGCGACGCCTGGAACGCCTCGCTGGGCGACAAGACCAGCCGTGACCGCGCCGCCCTGTTCGTGCAAGGCATGGCGAGCCCATTCAACGGGGCCGAAGCGCTGTGGGCCCCGCGCTACCGGCAATCGGCGGTCGGCGCCTTCCTCACCGCAAAGCCCGAGGCGACGCAGGCGATCGACCTCGCCTACCGCGACGTTCTCGCCGCCTTCGAGGTGTTCACGCGCAGCCTTCCCGAGGGCCGCCCCTTTGCGCTCGCCGGGCACAGCCAGGGAGCGTTCCTGCTGCGCCGCCTGCTGCGCGACCGCGTCGCCGGTACGCCTCTGGCCGACCGGTTGGTCGGTGCCTGGGTGATCGGCTGGCCGGTCTCGCTGGACCACGACCTTCCGCGCATGGGCGTGCCCGCCTGCGAGCGCGCGGACCAGGCGGGCTGCGTCGTCAGCTGGCTCACCGTCGCCGACCCTGCCGACACCGAGATGCTGATGCGCGCCTACGGCCGCCGCACCGGGCTCGACGGGCAGTCAGTGGCAGGCAGCGCGTTCCTGTGCACCAACCCGCTCACCGGCACGTCCAACGCCGGCTCAGACGCGAGTGCGAATCTCGGCACTCTCGTCCCCGACTTCAAGGCGGGCGGCGGCACGCTGGCGCCTGCCGTCGTCCCGGCTGCCTGCGGACCCGACCATTTTCTCCACATCGGCGAGCCGCCCAAGCTCGACATGGGGCCCTACGTGCTTCCCGGAAACAACTACCACCTCTATGACGTGACGCTGTTCTGGGCCAATCTCCGGGCCGATTTCGAAAGACGCGTGGCCGCATGGCAGAAAGCACACAACCCGCCAAAGTAGGGGCCGCAGCCCTGATCACGACCGGCGCGCCCGCGTTCCGCGACATGCTGCCGGAACGCGGCGGGCTCATGGGTCTAGACCTCGGCACCCAGACCATCGGCACTGCCTTCGCCGATGCCGGCTGGCGCATCGCCTCACCTGGCAAGACGCTCAAGCGCGGCAAGTTCGGCGCGGACAAGGCACTCATGCAGGAGCTGATCCGGGAGCGCTCGATCAAGGGTATCGTCATCGGCCTGCCGCTCAACATGGACGGCTCCGAAGGCCCGCGCGCGCAGTCGAGCCGCGCCTATGCCCGCAACCTCGCGGTGCTGGGCCTGCCGATCCTGCTGTGGGACGAGCGCTGGTCCACCACCAGCGCCGAGCGGGGCCTCATCGACCAGGACATGAGCCGCGCCAAGCGGGCCACGCGCATCGATTCGGCGGCCGCGGCGGTGATCCTCCAGGGCGCGGTCGACGCGCTCGCCGGGGGCATGTTCTAGGGACGATCAGGCCAGCATCTCGCGCCGCCTTGCCGCCGTTGCCGCGACGACGCGGCTGCCGCTGCGCTCCGCCTCACGCCAGACACGCTCCTCCGCCTCGCCCCCCCGCGCCGCTCCCGCCAGCGCGCGCCAGGCGACGAGGCGCATGCGGTCGCTCGGGTGATGGCGCCCGAAACGAGTGGCGAGATCGACGGCCTCCTCCCCGCCCAGCGCGACGGCGATCCGCAGGAAAGTCTCGCTCGGCCCGTGGCCCAGCACCCGCGCGACGCGGCCCTGCCCCAGGTCGAACAGGTAGTGGTCCATCCATCCGTTCGCCGCGTGCTCGTGCGACAGCGTCAGCGCGACCGAGAGCGAAGCCGGCGGATGCACCACGTTGATGTCCCGGTGCGCGCGGCAGTGGATCATCTGGCAAGGCTCCAACTGCGAGCGGCCGAGTTCGCGCAGTTCGACCGGTTCTCCGCTCCAGCCTGCGACCGCAGGGTAGAGATATTCGTACTCGTCGAACGTCGCGCCCGGCCCGAAGTAGCCGAGCGTCAGGAAATCGTGGTTATAGTCTCGTGCCAGCCCGTAGCCGAAGACGTCGGGGCCGCTGGCACGCAGAGCCTGCTCGTCCGCCGACGGCCAGATGCTGGCGCTGATCGAGTAGTGCCCCCGGCCCGGTGCGGCCAGGATGACGCGGTTGCTTGCGCCCCCGCCGCCGCCAATGCCCGAAAGTTCACCCACGCCGCCCGCAGGCGCACGGCCGGACAGCAGATCGATGAGCACGTCGCCGAGAAAATCGCGGTCATTGCCCAGCCGCCGCAGCCAGTTGGCGGCATGGGCGACGCTTTCGTCCTCGGCGGGATCGAAACCCCAGACGGCAAGGGCATCGCACACTTCGGCGAGAGTGGCGGAGGTTGGGTCTGGGGCAGCAATCAGGTGAGCCATGACGTCGCGCCTCCCAGATCCGGCCGCGCCGCGAGCAGCGCCGCAAACAGCGAGCCCGCCTGTTCGGCCAGCGAATCCTCCGGGTCGGCGGCGACCTGTGCGAGCAGTTCCACCCCCGCCAATGCGTCGAGCGCGATCACTTCTCGCAGCGCCTGCCAGCGCAGCGCATCACCCCCGCCGCCAAGCGCCACGCGCGCCATCTGTAGCACTGCGTCGATCCGCTCCATCCGGCCGAGCAGGGCCACGACAAGTTCGTCGCGGCTGTCGTCGCGGCGTGCGCTGGCCTGGTGGACCAGCGCGCCATCGGCCAGCGCATATTCGCGCACCGGCCCATGCTCGTCGAGCCGGCGCTCCAGCCGAAGCGCCACCATCGCGCCGTCGACTTGGCGCATCTCGACCATTTCGCGCGGACCGAAGCAGTAATGCGTCGTACCCGGCGCGAGGATAACGCGCCGGGTCTCCAGCGGGGCGCCTCCCGCCTGTCCCTCGCCGCGCTGGACATGGTCGGCCGCGCCTGTGCCGGCGAGCACGCGGCTCCACGTCTCGGCCGGTCGGAAGCGGGCGGTCCGCGGACGCGGTAGAGCGGCGAGCGGGACGCCATCGTAGGCGGCGAGCGCCAGCGTGGCGCCGCCCGTCTCGGCGAGGACCAGCAGCGGCGCGGCGTCGCGGTCGCCATGGCGTAAAGGTAACTGGCCGAGCGGATGCCCGTCCAGCGCCGCCAGTCCCGCAGCGACAAGGCTATCCGCGAAGGCCTGGGCCCGCGCCGCCGGCCCCTCGAACAGCTGCGCGAGGGCGTTGCACCGATCGAGTGGGACGCCGGCGCCGAAGCGCTTCATCGCCGCCAGCACGGGCGCGACCACAGGCTCTACCTGCCAGGCGCCGAGCGTCTTGGCGAGAGCGTGCTGTCCGCGTTCCCATTCGACGTCGTCCTGTCGAAGACTGGCCAGCGCGCCGCGCAGTTCCATAAGGACGGCGTCAGCCCTCCCGGTGGAAAGGATAGAGGCACGACATGAGTTCGGCGTGGTTGTCGTCGTTGGCGTCGATCCGGGCGCGATCGCTCTGGCTGCCGAACACGCCCATCGGCAGGGCGAGATCCGGAAGCGCGGCGCGATCGACGGGCATCACCCGTCGCCACTCCGCCACTGCATCTGCGTGTATTACTGCCGTGCTCGAAGGTCCCATCCCGAGACTCCTGCCGCATCCTCGAGCCATATGCTGAATTAAAAAAATGTCATCGACAACCTCTGAGTCGAAGTAACCCGGTTTCGACAAATAGTTGCATTACGGAGACAGGAAGTACTTGGTTGATGCAGCCCCCATGATGACGCCGTCATCACGGTTTCGCTGCGGTGCCCGAGGGTTAACGCCTCAGGCAGGCGCCTTTAGGATCACCGTGAGGCTGCTGGCCCTCTCGCCTGCTGGCGCCAGCCCGCCGACCATCCGCACGGCGTCGGCACGGGCCCGATCGAGCACGGCGGTGCCGATTCGCGAATCGTGCACCACCACGTCGGCAGCGCCGAGCAGCCGCGCCTCGCGCAGGCTGAGGTCATCAGGGTCCTGGCTGCGCAGCTTGATCTCCACCACGCCCGCCTCGCCGGAAGACGCGCCCTCCAGCCATGCCGGGACGGCCGCGGCGCTACCTTCGACCAGCGGATCGAGCGCGCCGCCCGCCGTCAGCGCATCGTCGAGCGCGCGGCGACGCTCGCCGGCCTCGGGGAAGCGCCGACGGAGAGAGGCCCGCCCGGTTCCCAGCGCCGTCGCCAACGCGCCGAGCGACTGAGGCAGCAGGGCCTCGAGCCGCAGCCGAAGCTGCTTGGCCAGCCCGGCCGACGCGCCTCCCGTGCCCATCGCCACCAGCACCGGCGAGCGGTCGAGAATCGAGGGGACGGTGAAGTCGCAGAGCGCCGGGCGGTCGGTGGCGTTCACCAGCATCCCCGCCGCGCGTGCGCGCGCCACGTCGGTTTCGGCGGCAGATGCGTCCTCATGCGCGATGAAGGCGAGGCGCGCACCCGCGGTGATACCTTCGGCAAGCTCGGTGATTACCACCGCGCCCGCCCGCTCGACCAGCCGCCGCTTGGCCTCGGCGCCCTCGCCCTCGCCCAGCACCACGACCGGGCGTCCGGCGATGCGATGGAACAGGGGGAGGGTTTCGATCATGCGTTCAATCCAGCCAGTCCGGCACCTGCTCGGCGGCGAGGATGGCGGCGGGTTCGATGCGGCTGGCGACGATTGCCCACTTCTCGCCGTCGACCATGACCTCGGGCACCAGCGCGCGGCTGTTGTAGGTGTTGGCCATCGTCGCGCCGTAGGCCCCGGCGGTGCGGAACACGGCGAGGTCGCCGGCCTTCACTGCGTCTATGTCCCGGCCCATGGCGAAGGTGTCCGAGCTTTCGCAGATGGGCCCGACGATGTTGGCGACCATGGCCTCGCCCGTGGGATTCACAGCGGCGAAGTCGTGCCAGGCGTCATACATGGCGGGGCGGGCGAGGTCATTCATGGCGGCATCCACCACGATCCACGGATTGCCGGTGCCCTGCTTGACCCGCACCACTTCGGTCACGAGCACGCCCGAGTTTCCGGTGATGACCCGGCCGGGTTCGAACATCAGCGTGACGTCCCAGTCCTGCGCCACTTCACTGACGAGGCGGCCGTAGTCGGCGGGTGTCGGGAGGTTGTCGCCGGCCTTGTAGGGCACGCCGAGACCGCCGCCGAGGTCCATGTGAGTGACGTTGTGGCCCTGGGCGCGCAGGTCGCCCATCAGCGCACCCATCTTGAGGAAGGCTTGTCGCGAGGGTTCGAGGTCGGTGATCTGGCTGCCGATGTGGACGGCCAGCCCCCGCATCTCCAGCCCCGGCAGCGCCGAGAGGCGAGCATAGATGCCCGCGGCGCGGTCGTAGGCGACACCGAACTTGTTCTCCGCCTTGCCGGTGGAGATCTTGGCGTGGGTCTTCGCATCGACGTCCGGGTTCACGCGAAGGGTGCAAGTCGCCCGGACGCCCATGTCACTGGCGAGCTCGGCCAGCTCTACGCCCTCTTCCTCGCTCTCGAGGTTGAACTGGCCGATCCCCGCGCGCAGGGCGGCAACCAGCTCGATCCGGGTCTTGCCGACGCCGGAGAAGACGACGTCTTCAGGCCTCATGCCCGCAGCCAGCGCACGGTTCATCTCGCCCTCGGAGACGACATCGGCGCCGTAGCCTTCCCTGGCGAGCAGGCGCAGCACTGCGAGATTGGGGTTCGACTTCACCGCGAACGCGATGTGAACCTTGGGCAGCGCCGACAGCGCCTCGCGGAATACCTTGGCATGACGCGAGAGCGTGGCGCGGGAATAGACGTAGACCGGCGTGCCGACCTCACGCGCGATCCGGCCGAGCGGCACCTGCTCGGCGTGGAGTTCGCCGTCTACGATTCCGAAATGATCCATGAATTTTCGCTGCCTTACTGGGGCTGGGGCGCTTCGGGCGGCGGCAGATCGAAGGGATCGTCCGCGCGCTCCTCGGAGCGGGTGCGCAGCTCGACGCTGCGCTCGGGAATGGCTACGGGCGAGGCCGTCAGGAGTTCGGTCGCCGTGGGTTTGTCCGCCCGGCCATAAGGCGCGGGCGGCAGTTGCTGCCCGGGTCTGAGCGCCAGCGGCGAGCGCTGCCCGCAGGCGGCGAGCGCCAGGACCATCACGATAACCGCCATCTTGCGCATCAAACTACTTCTCCAGACCGAGCGCCGCGCGGGCCTCGGCCACGCGCAGTCGCACCTGGTCGGGCGCGGTACCGCCGTGCGACTTGCGCGCGGCGACCGATGCCTCGACCGAGAGCGCCTTGAATACGCGCTCGTCGATGCGGCTGTCGATGGCCTTGAGGTCGCCCAGCGGCAATTGGTCGAGCGCGACGCCCCGGCCCTCGGCCAGCTTGACTGCGGCGCCGGTGATGTGGTGCGCCTCGCGGAAGGGAATGTCGCCCTCGCGCACCAGCCAGTCGGCGAGGTCGGTGGCGGTGGCGAAGCCGAGTTCGGCAGCGCCGCGCATCCGGTCGGTGCGGAACCCGGTCTCGGCGACCATGCCGGTCATCGCCGCGATCGACAGAGCCAGCAGGCTGGCGGCTTCGAACACCGGCGGCTTGTCGTCCTGCATGTCCTTCGAATAGGCGAGCGGCAGGCCCTTCATCGTCATCATCAGCGAGACGAGGCAGCCCGAAATGCGCCCGGCATGGCCGCGCACCAGTTCGGCGGCATCGGGGTTCTTCTTCTGCGGCATGATCGAGCTGCCGGTCGACAGCGCATCGGGCAGCGTCACGAAGCCGAACGGCTGGCTGGCCCAGATGATGAACTCCTCGGCGAGGCGCGAGAGGTGCAGCGAGCACTGCGCGGCGGCCATCAGGTAGTCGAGTGCGAAGTCGCGGTCGGACACCGAATCAAGGCTGTTGTCGGTCGGCCCGTCGAAGCCGAGCGCCTGCGCGGTCATCGTCCGGTCGATCGGGAAGCCGGTGCCGGCCAGCGCCGCCGCACCCAGCGGGCTGCGGTTCATGCGCTTGCGGGCGTCGGTGAAGCGGGAGCGATCTCGGCCGACCATCTCGTAATAGGCCATAAGGTGATGGCCGAGCGTGACGGGCTGCGCGGTCTGCAGATGGGTGAAGCCGGGCATGATGCTGTCCGCATGCTCGCCGGCGCGGGTGACGAGGGCGACCTGAAGGGCCTCCAGACCCGACAATGCCTGGTCCATGGCGTCGCGGACCCAGAGGCGGAAGTCGGTGGCGACCTGGTCGTTACGCGAGCGCGCGGTGTGGAGGCGTCCGGCGACCGGCCCGATCAACTGCGCGAGGCGCGATTCGGTGGTCATGTGGATGTCCTCGAGGTCCCAGTCCTCGGGCACGCCGTTGGCTTCGTACTCGGCCGCGACCGCGTCGAGGCCGTCGCGGATGGTCACCGCGTCCTCGCCCGAAACAACGCCGCAGGCGCCCAGCATCGCGACGTGCGCCTTGCTCGCCGCGATGTCCTGCCGCCACAATGCCTTGTCGAAGGGAATCGAGGCGTTTATCTCGCGCATGATCGCCGACGGTCCCTGCGCGAACCGCCCGCCCCACATTGCATTGGAGCCCCCAGCCTTGCCGTCATTCACATCGCTCAAGTCGCTCGTCCTGTGTTCGCTCGCCGGGGCCTCGGCCCTCCTGATCGCGGGCTGCGATAGGCAAAGCGACAAGCAGGCGCAACCGCAGGCTTCCGAAGGCGCGCAGCAGGCGGGTCCGGCGCAAGCTCCCGCCAAGTCCGACAAGCTCGACCGTTCGCACAAGGGCGAGGCGATGCCGACCGTCAGCCTCGTCGACAATACCGGCGAAAGCCTCGACCTGTCCTCGTTCAAGGGCAAGCCGCTGCTCATCAACCTGTGGGCGACCTGGTGCGCGCCGTGCATCGCCGAGATGCCCACGCTCGCCAAGCTGATCGCGCGCGAGCCGGAACTGGGCGTGACGGTCCTGCCGATCTCGCAGGATACCGGCCAGGCCGACAAGGTCGTCGAAATCCTGCGCCGCCGCGAGCTGGAGCAGATCCAGCCGTGGATCGACGAGCAGGGCGACCTCGGCTTCCAGTACGGCGGCAACCTGCCGGTGACGGTGCTGTTCGACGCGCAGGGCAAGGAAGTCTGGCGTTACACCGGCGGCAACGACTGGACCTCGCCCGAGGCGCTGAAGCTGATCGCCGAGGCTAAGTAGGGTTTAGTTGATGAAGCACATGCGTGCGGCGGCCTTCCTGTAAGGCCGCCGGGCGGTGGGTGAATCGACGATGCAAAGAGCCGCCGCGATGGTAGCAGGCGTCGGCGATGTAGGAAAATCGGGCGCGCCGATGCCCGTCATCCGCCGGACGAGGCGTTGAACACCGCCAGTTGCGCCGCGAAGGCCCGCTGGAACGCCGGCCGCGCTTCGCCGCGAGCGACGTAAGCGGCGAGGTTGGGGTATTCCTCGACGAGGCCCGAACCCGCCAGCCGGCGCAGCACCGACACCATCAGCAGGTCGCCCGCGCTGAACTCGCCATCGAGCCAGTCCGCCGCGCCGAGCCGGGCGGACAGTTCGCCCAGCCGGACGCGGACGCGGTCTTCCAGCATGGACAGGCGCTCGTCATACCAGGGTTTGCCGGCGTCGAGGAACGGCGCCATGTCGTGTTCCACCACCGGCGGCTCTACGGTATTGAGCGCCGCGAACATCCACATGATCGCCCGTGCCCGGCCGTCCGCATCGTCCGGGAACAGGCCGCCGTGATGCGCAGCGAGATGGAACACGATCGCGCCCGATTCGAACAAGGCGAGGCCGCCTTCCTCGTATGTCGGGATCTGGCCGAAGGGATGGAGGCGCAGGTGCGCTGGCTCCTTCATCGCGGCGAACGAGACCAGGCGCACGTCGTAGGGCTGGCCGACTTCCTCCAGAGCCCAGCGCACCGGCATGTCCCGCGCGAGCCCGTGGCCGCCGTCGGGAGAGGCTTCGAATGCGGTGATCGTGGGCGTCATGGCAGGCTCCGGCCGGTTACGCGATGGCATTCAAAGCAGGCGTTTCGAGGGGCGGTGTCAAGCCGATACCGTCGTCCCCGCGAAGGCTGGGACCGCCTGGTACTCTCGATGCGATGGCTTTCCGTCGGACGACCGGCGGAGCGCGCCCTGCCGATAGGTGGGCGCGGCGCTGCCAGCCTTCGCTGCGACGACGTTACGCTCCCGCGCCCAGCTTCGAGCCCACCTGCGGATAGCCCTGCGGCGTGACCTCGGTGAACCAGATCAGCCTCCCGTGGGCTTTGTCCGGGTGGATGGCGAAGCGATCCTCGGCATCGCCGATCAGCGGCAGCCCCTTGGTGCGCAGCCACGTCGCGGCGGAGGCGGCGTCGCGGACCTTGAACACGAGGTGGTGGAGGCCCTTCGCGTCCCGCGCATGATCGGCGATGGGCGAGCCCTCCTCGCCTTCCAGCGCCTCGATCACGGTGTCGCCCATGGCGAAGGCGGCAACGCGCGCATCGGGAAGGTCGCGCTCGCCGAGTTCAGGCCATTCGAGCTTGCCCGCGAACAACGCCCGCGCCTCGGCCAGCGAGGGCGTGCTCACACCGATCGCCTGCAGGCCCTCGATGCCGAGCGGGTGCGCGTCGCGCCACCAGGCGGGCGTCCACTCGGGATCGCGGCGCGGGTCGTTCGGCATGTCCTGGCGCACGACTTCCAGCCGCATGCCGAGCGCCTGTCCGCGCGGCACGAGGAAATAGTGCGCCTCCATGCCCGGATCGTAGTGCCGCTTGAAGCCGCGGCTCGCGAACCAGGCGTCGGCGGCGGCGAGGTCGGTGGTCTTGAGCGCCAGCCCGATCCAGCGCATCGGCGCGGCCGAGCGGCGCAGCATGTCGCCCAGCGGATTGCCGTCTTGCGCGCCCCGGCCGGCAGGGGCGATCGGAATGACCATGGTGTCGCCGACCATCATCAGCGATTCCTCGCGGTCGAGGCCGAGCGCGGCCGTCTCGGGCGTGACGAGGATCTCGTAGGCAGTCTGCGCGCCCAGCACGTCCTGGAAGAAAGCGTCGCATTCCTGGCGACCCGCGTTGTCGGCGAGCGCCCAGCTTACGTGGACGAGCGGAAATTGCATGGACCGGCCTCTCCGTTTCGTGTCGTCATCGCAGTGCAGGCCGGGATCGCTGGCAACGCCGCGCCCAACGGGCGGCCGGGCGCCAGCCTCCCTGCGGCTGTCGGCAAACTCTCTCCTCAAGAGTACCCGGCGGTCCCAGCCTTCGCTGGGACGACGCTGTTGACGGGCCGCCCGCTTAATACGTCTTGGGCGAGCCCGTTCCCATGAACTTCGCGAGGTTCATATGCAGCGAGCCGACCGAGCGTTCCATGTAGGGATTGGGCTGCGCGCCGCGGAAGCCGACGTTCTTCATGCCCTGCTGGACCGCCGCCATGTTGTTGAAGTCCTGCTGCAGCACCGGCGGCCAGTCGCCGGGCTCGGTGTACTCCCACTCCGTTTCCGGCGCCTCGCCCTCGGGGTAGAGTTCGTAGACCGCCGCCTCGAAGATGCACATGTCCGGGTCGCCCTTGTAGGGGCGCGCCTGGTAGCAGAGCATGTTGTTGACGGCGTGGCCGATCTGGAAGTTCGGGAAGATCTGCCAGGCGGTGCCGGCCTGCGCGGTGTGCTGCGGGTCGACCTGCGCCCAGACCACGCCGCGCGCCTCGTCCTCCTTGCGCGCGGTGCTGATCCAGTAGGCGGAGACTTCGGCGGGCGGGGTGCCTTCGGGCAGTTCGTCCTTGAGGCGGTTCGCCACCGCCACCAGCGTGGTGGTGGTGTTGGTGTTGGCGTTGGCCCAGGTGAAGTTCTGCATGTCCGCCGTGGTCACGCGCGGGTCCTCGCCGGCGCCGAGGCGCAGCTTGCCCGAGTCCTCCTCCTGGCCCTTGGGCGCTTCGTAGCCGATGTTGGAGTGCAGCCCCTGGTTGCGCGCCCAGCCCCGGAACTGGCCGAATTCCATGAACTCGGGGTGGGTGGAGGAGACGTGGTAGGTCTCGCAGAAGGCCTCCATCGCGACCTTCCAGTTGCATTCGAACACCACCCACTTGCGCCAGCGCGGGCGCATCTTCTCCAGCCCGTAGGGATCGAGCATCCCGGCGGCGGGGTGGAGATATTCGGCGAGCGGCCCGGCCTCGGGATCGAGGTTGATCCATATCCACCCGCCCCAGCTCTCGACCTTGACCTTGCCGAGGTCGGCGAGACCGTCGCACAAATGGCCCTGCCAGTCGTCCTGGTGCTCGACGTAGGTGTTCTTGCCGTCGAGGCCGAAGGTCCAGCCGTGGTAGCCGCAGATGAAGTTCGGGCGGCTGCCGCGCGCGTTGCGCATGCCCTTGGGCGTGTCGACCAGCTTGCGGCCGCGATGCGGGCAGACATTGTGGAAGGCACGGATCTCGCTTTCCGAGGCGCGCACGATGATCACCGAATCGTCGAGGATGTCGAAGGTGATGTAGGACCCGACCTTCTCGATGTCTTCCATCCGCCCGGCCTGGAGCCAGACCTTGCGCCACAGCTTGCTGCGTTCCGCCTCGGCATATTCGCGGGAGATGTATGCCTCGGGGGGCACGTTGACCGGGGCGACCAGCTCTTCCGGCGCCTGAACGATCTTGCCAAACTCACCCATGGTATCCTCGCATCCTTGTACCGATTTGCGGTCGTTATCTCATTATTGGCATGGAGGGGCAAATCGCCGGTGCGGTTCCGTCAATGGGCCGCGTAGGCGGCGCGCCCCCTCGGCAGGGTGCCGATCGCCACGCTGCTCGCCGCCATGAAGCCGAGCGCGAGCCACAGGAAGCCCGAGTAACTGCCGGTCCGGTCGTAGAACTGCGCGGCGGCGAGCGGCCCGATGGCGGTGCCGATCGACAGCGCCGCGAGCAGGCCCCCGTAGAGGCCGCCGAAGTTGCGGAGGCCGAAATGGCGGGTGAGGAGGTAGACGACGACGTCGATCTCCGCCCCCAGCGTCAGTCCGATCAGCGCCGAGGCTCCGGCCATCGCCATGAACGACCCGCCGCCGAGCAGGAGCAGCAGGCAGCCCGCGACCGGCAGCATGAACACCGCCGCGCCCACCAGCGAGGCGGGCAGGCGGTCGAGCAGCATGCCCGTCCCCAGCCGCCCGGCGAGCGAGAACCAGCCGATGAACGAGGCGATCCCCGCCGCCGCCATCGGGCTCGCCCCGGCATCGCCGAGGATCGCGGTGAAGTGGACCACCAGCGCGATGATGGTGAAGGTGAACAGCAGGCTGGCGACGAACAGGCGGTGGTAGACGCTGGAGCGCAGGCCTTCCTTCAGGCTCGCGCCGGGTAGGTCGGCGGGTCTGGTGCCGAGGTCCTCGACCTTCTGGCGGCGTCCCTTGTCGTACTTGCCGTGGAAGAACACGAAGATTACCGGGAAGGCCACCGCCAGCCAGATCGCGGCCTGTGCCGGGAAGGCCGCGCGCCAGCCGAGCGCGCCGATCAGCGCGGTCGCCATCGGCGGGAACACGCCTGCCGCGATCGAGGCGCCGCACAGCGTCACCGCGAAGGCCATCCCGCGCGAGGCGGTGAAGCGCGAAGCCACCGCGCTCGTCCAGACCGAGGCCTGCACCGGCAGCGCTGCCAGCGCGATCAGGCCCCACAGCAGATACCAGTTGAGCAGCGATCCATTGGCGCTCCCCAGCAGCGCGAAGGCGAGGCCGAGCAGCACCAGCCCGATCACCCCGAAGCGGCGCGGGCCGAAGCGGTCGACCGCGAGGCCGATGCACACCCCGCCCACCGCCTGCACCAGGGTGGCGATGGTGAGGCCGAAAGTGACCTCGGTGCGGCTCCAGCCGAATTCGGCGGCGGTGGGGCCGTAGAACGGGCCGATGCCGTAGATGTGGATGACGCTGGTAGCATAGCCCAGCCCCGCCGCCACCGGCAGCAACGGGTTCGCGCGCCATTCCTCGCGGGCGGTGGGGGGGGCGGGGGCATGCATGTTAATACGATTTCCGTTCAACTGAGAGCCAACTGCGCCCGAACGCGCAGCGGCGGGAGGATGGTCCTAGTCCCCGTACCGCAGCTCGACCTGCGTGGCCTCGCCGTTCGGGCCCATCGGCGAATCGTATTCGATGCAGGTCGCCACCGGGTTCTCGTGCCCGGCGAACAGCCGTTCCTCGTCCGCCTTCGTCATCGGCAGGCGCTCGGGCGAGGAGATGATCGCCTGCGAGCGCTCGAAATCCTCGCGGCTGTTCCACCAGATTTCCATGATGCAGTCGTAGCCGCTGTCGTGGACCTGCCCGGTGACCGGGTTCTTCTCGGGCACGAGGTAGCGCCGCACGTAGCGTACCGCGCCCGGGATCGCAGGGGATGCGCCCATCTTCTTGGCGAGCTGCGAGTGCTGGTTTTCGTAGTAGTCCATGAACTCGTCCATGGTCATGTCGGGGCGCTTGCGGAAGAAGCAGATCTGCTTGAGCATCTTGGGTGTCTCCCGGATCAGACGCGGCGCAGCGCGAGGACGGAGCCCTCGGCGTCGGCGGAGAGGTAGACGGTGCCGTCCGGAGCGACGGCCACGCCGTTGAAGGTGTTCATCGGCCCGCACATGTCGCCCACGCCGCCCAGCTGGATCGGCTGCGCGCCGCCGGGCCCGC
>NZ_AKKE01000131.1 GCF_000281975.1 Novosphingobium sp. AP12
GGTCACGTCCGTCAATGTGGTGTAATTTCGTTGGTGGCCATAGGGCTGCATTTTCAGGCGGCCTTGGGTGTAATCTGTAGCGGCTCAATCTCCTCGGTTATGGGTGTGGCAAGGGCGGCCATGCCCTCGATCTGCATGTAGCGGTGCTGGAGTTGGTATTCGTCATTCTGCTCGAGCAGGACGGCGCCGACGAGACGGATGATGCTGTCCTCGTTAGGGAAGATGCCGACGACATCGGCGCGGCGCTTCACTTCCTTGTTCAGGCGTTCCAGCGGGTTGGTAGAGTGAAGCTTGACCCGGTGCTGCTCGGGGAAGGTCATATAGGCGAGCACGTCGTGCTCGGCATCGTCCATGCAGGCGCCGAGCTTGGGCCAGCGGGCCCGCAATTGATCGGCGACCTGACGCCAGACCTGTGTTGCGGCCGCATGATCGGGCTGGAGGAAGACCTGGCGGATTGCGGCAGCAACGACCGTGTTCTGGCCCTTGGGCACGTAGGCCAGGGCGTTGCGCATGAAGTGGACGCGACAGCGCTGCCAGGTGGCGCTGAACACGCGGGTGATCGCCGCCTTGAGGCCTTCGTGGGCATCGGAGATGACCAGCTTCACGCCGGTCAGGCCGCGGCGGGAAAGGTCCTTGAGGAAGCTCGACCAGAAGGGCTCGGCTTCGGAAGGACCGATGTGCAGGCCGACGATCTCGCGCTTGCCCTCGGTGTTGACGGCGACGGCGATTATCGCGGCGACACTGACGATCCGTCCGCCCTCGCGCACCTTCAGATAGGTTGCATCGAGCCAGAGGTAGGGCCAGTCGCCGGCAAGCGGTCGCTTGAGGAAGGCATGGACACGCTCGTCGATGTCCTTGCACAGCTTTGACACCGAGGACTTGGAGATGCCGGTCATGCCCATCGCCTGCACCAGCTCGTCGACGCGTCGGGTGCTGACCCCGGCGATCCACGCCTCCTGGATCACTGCGACCAGCGCCTTCTCAGCAGTCTTGCGCGGCTCCAGGAAGCCGGGGAAGTAGGCGCCGGTCCGCAGCTTGGGTATCTTCAGGTTGAGCGTGCCGAGCCGGGTGTCGAGGCTGCGGTCGCGGTAGCCATTGCGCCAGGTCGTGCGCTCGCCTGATCGTTCATGGCGACCAGCGCCGACCAGGCCATCGACATCGGCCTCCATGATGATCTGCAGCACGCTCTCGGCGATTGTGCGCAGGAAATCTGTGTCTCCGGACTTCGCCATCAGTTCGGCAAGCGGTAGTCTGTCGTCGGTCATCGGGATCAACTCCTCGGTGGGCGTGTGAAGTGTGGTAACTCCACCTTACCGATGAGCCCGGTGGCCACCGAGATCGAAATCGCATGGGGTGGGGCATGCCCCACCCCATGCGACAACCTCAATCTACACCGGAAATTACACCACGAGCGCGGACGCTAACACGACCCACCCTTGCCAGTCAGCGGTCAATTTTCGCTCACCAGGCCCCGACGGTCTGCTTTCCAACCTTACGTGTGGATCGAGTGGTGCAAGATCGTGGTGATCCGGTTACGATAGCCATTTTGGAATAGGAAGTTCATGAACGGATACGTGCAATTTGAAACTCCGGACGGTGACGCTGTGTCGATAAACGCTGACCGAGTGAACTTCGTGCGGCGTTATAGAGGGGGAAATGATGCCAGCGCTGTTAATTTTGAGAAGGGAAACTACGTCGTCGTGAAGGGCAGTCTTGACGAAGTTACCAAAGTCCTTGCCCGAGCCTGAAGCCTTCCGTCTCCGACCCTTATGAGACGCTCCGCACCCGTTTGCAGCGCTCCAGGTGCGGAAGGTCTGCAATCCAGCAGGTGTCGACCAGGTTACGTCGTTCCGATGCGGTTGCCAGAAGGACGGCTCACGCGAGAACCGGCCGTCGCGAGTTTGAAGGCTGCCGCGAAGCAAAGCGCCCTCATTGCGGTCGTTGCCGAGCCGAAATTGGCTGCCCGATCGCGGACCTTCATTCATGTGACGGGAGTGGACGAAGCTACCGTCCGCTGGGTCTTTGCGGACAGCGGCTTGTTAACCGACACCGGACATCCTGCGGCGCGGGATCAAGGTGTGGGTATGCCATCATGGGCGGATCTCGGACTGCCCGGATCAAAACGATGGTCCCATGATGACTGCGATTCGCGCGGCTCGCTTTTCCCGCTCTCAATGATTACAAAGCGTTGCTCCCCTATGCCCACGGTTCCAAGCACCCTTTCTGCCTGCTAACGATTATTCTTCTCAATAATCTGCCGGTCATGCTCCCAACGCTCAGCCCCAATCTTCTCCTGGTCCTTGCACTGTTGCTCAAGCACAAGAGCGTCAGCACGACGGCCGTGTTAGCGGGCATGAGCCAGCCCAGTGTCAGCCGCCACCTCGCACGGCTGCGCGTGGCCTTGGGCGATCCCCTCCTGGTACGGACGGGCGGGCAGATGATCCGCACGAAACGCGGTGACGAACTTGTTGGCAAGCTGAGCGAATGGGTGGCCTCGACATCCTCGTTGCTCGTCGGGCCCACGTTCGATCCCGCAGCGGTCGAACGTCGCTTCCGGATTGCCTCCACTGATTTCGGCATCATGGCGGTGGTGCTGCCCGCTCTTGCTGAGCTGCGGCAGGTCGCGCCGGGGATCGCCATCGACGTCGTCCCGCTCAACCATGCAGCCCATACAGCGCTGGCCCAGGGCGAGATCGACTTCGCGATTTCGGGCCTCGACCATCACCCGGCCCAGCTTCATCGCGAATGCCTGTTCCGCGACCGGTTCGTCGTCGTGACCCGGCCCGGGCACCCCCTGGCCAGCGCTACCGGTGAACCCGTCCCGATCGATGCTTTCCTCGCACATCGCCATCTCGGGCTGACTGTCAGCGACGCGGAGTTGGACCGGGTGTCGTCTGCCCTCGGCGTGCAGGCAAACGCCCGCCGCGTTGCCCTCAGCGTGCCCTACTTTGGAATCGCCACAGAGCTGTTGCTTGCCGGTGACCTTGTCATGGTGGTGCCATCGCGGGCCGTGGTCCGGCTTGACGGTGCAAACGAGGTCGTGACACGACCGGCGCCTGAAGCGCTAGGTGCTCTCGATTACTGGCTGCTGTGGCACGATCGCAGCCACCGCGATGAGGCTTCCACCTGGCTGAGGGGTCAACTGCGGGCGGCCTGTTCGCATGACCTGGACTGAAGGCTACATCTCCGACGTCACGTACCCGGCCTTTTTCTACAAAGAAATGCAGCCCGGGTGGCTGTCGGCCGTCGCCGGTTTTCGCGGCTTCGTGGCGCCGGATGCGAGCGCGCCCTTTTCCTTGTGCGAACTCGGGTGCGGCGTGGGCGTCAACCTGCTTGTGGCCGCCGCCTGCCATCCGGAT
The DNA here is from genome assembly GCF_000281975.1 of Novosphingobium sp. AP12. GTDB lineage: Bacteria > Pseudomonadota > Alphaproteobacteria > Sphingomonadales > Sphingomonadaceae > Novosphingobium. Next base: position 3,360 of record NZ_AKKE01000131.1, read on the forward strand.
GCGCACTTCGTCGGCGTCGATTTCAATGCGGAGCACCTTAGCCTTGCCCGTGAGGCCGCAGCAGCGTGCGGGGTAGACAACGTCGAGTTCATCCATGCCGACTTCGCCACATTCGCGCATAGCAACAATCGACAGTTCGAATTCATAACCTGCCACGGCGTATGGTCGTGGATAGCGGAGGAATATCGCACCGCGCTGCTAGACTGCGTGGCAGGCAGCCTGAACGCGGGCGGCCTCTTCCATCTGCACTACATGTGCCACCCTGGATCGACCGATCTGGTGCCGCTACAGCATCTTCTGAACCTGTCCGCGCATCATTTGTCCGGCCCCTCCCCCCGCAAGGCGCAGATCGGCCTCAAGCTGCTGCTGCAGATAGCGGATAGCGGCATGTTTGCCGACAAGCCGGCCATGCCTCGACATCTGGCCAACCTGTCCCGGCGGGACCCCGCCGATCTTGCCCATGAGTTCCTGGCGGATCACTGGGAGCCGCAGCACTCGGCGGACGTGCACCAGTTGGTGAGCCGTTCCGGTCTCACGTTCCTGGGCAGCGCGGACGTGTTCAACAATCTCGATGTGTCGCTGTCCGTCCCCGGCAGGATGCAGGCGCTGATCCGGGGGACCACGGCCCCCGCCCTCGCGGAGACGCTGAAGGATCTGGCGCGTGATGCGCACCAGCGTACCGACCTCTTCCAGAAGGACCCGCAGCCGCTGGACTACGAGGGATTCTTGGCGCGGCTTGGCCGCTTGCAATTCCGGCTGCTCCCGGATGCACCGCAAAACGGCCCGCTCACTTTCGCTACACCGATCGGCCCCTTGACCGGCCCGGACGCCATCTACACACCGCTCCTGCAACGACTGGCGGCAGGGCCGGCGAGCGGCGCGGAACTTTCGGCCTTGCCGCCGTTCCGCGACGACCTGGGTGCCCTTGTCCAGGCCTTGCAGCTGCTGATGATGCAGCAACTTGCCCATCCCATGGCGCGGAACGGACCAGCGGCCGCCGACAGGGCAGAGCGCCTCTCGCGCTGGTTCGCGCGCAGCGGCATCGCCCTTTCCGTCGTGCCGGAATGTGCCACTGCCGTACCCTGCGCTGTGGTTCCCACCTGACACACGGGAAGGACCGGGACGATGCCCGGTCCTATCCATCAAAGCAGCGGTTCGTTATTTACCCGCGCGCAGGGCGGCAAGCGTCTCGCGCGCGCTCTGAGACAGGGCATCGATCCCCGCGCCCACGAGGTACCAGGTCTTCGGATCGAGGTAGATCACCCGCCCGGCCTTCCAGGCCGTGGTGGCCGTGACGTCCGCGTTCGCGCCGAGCCTGGCAGCGATGGTTTCGCCATTGCCTGAGGCGCCGTTGCCGGTGGCAGCATTGCGATCGATGACGAAGATCCAAGTCGGATCGCTCGCCAATCCGGCAGCCAGCGTGTCCTGCCGCTGCTTTCGCGCAGCTTCCGCTTCGGGTGAACCGGCGGCCGGGCGCGGGCCGGGAGGGGTGGGTTCCGCTGCAGGCACGGCCGGGCGAATACCCGCGAAGTCGTAGACATGGCCGAACCGGTCCCCCGGAGCATGGACGGCCATACCGTCCCCCGCCGCGAAGAGCAGCAGTCCCGTGCCAGCCCCTGCTGCTTCGGCGTGGAGGCTGGAGAGCAGGGTTTCGAACGCGACAACCCGTTTTTCGGCGCGATCGGAAACGCCGAAGGCACTGCCGAGCTTGCGGGTATTCGCGATAGTGACAGCAGCCAGATCCTTCTCGGCGGACGACATGTCGATGGTCGGGGCGATCGCGTTCACGTCCGCGTACTTCCTGGAAGAACGCCCGCCGACCACGATCAGGTCCGGACCCAGCGCCTTCAGCGCCGCAAGGTCAGGCTCGAACAAAGTGCCGACATTCTGGTAGCGGGCGTCCCCATACTTGGAGATGTACGGCGGGAAGTTGCCTTTCCCCTCGGTTCCCTTGGGAACCCCGGCAACGGCGTTCACCCCCAAGGCATTCAGGATGTCGAGGGTGGCAAGATCGTACACCGCGACCTTGCGCGGCGTCGCCTTCAGCACGGTTTCGCCCTTGGCGTGAGTGATGACGATGTCCCCGGCGGTAGCGGCAGCAGGCCCGCAGGCGACGGCAAGAAGGATCGCGGATCCAACCTTCATCAGGGTGTCAGGTAAAACAGGCATGGTGCTCTCCGTCCCCCCATGGGGGTGAAATGATGGATGCTCCGGCCGGCCCTTGAAGAAGCTTGCCGGCCGGGACACCGTTGCAGCTCAGAAGTCGACGCTCAGCGAAGCGCTGAAGCGGCGGCCGTCGAGGACGTAGGCAAAGCCATCTTCCGGTGTGACCTGCTTGTTGGTCAGGTTGTAGACGCCCAGGTTCACCCGAACATCCGCGTTCGCCTCGATCACGAAGCCCAGGTTGTAGAAGGTATAAGGCGGGTACCGGAAGTCGTTGGTCGCGGAACCGCTGGAGTTGGTGGTGCGGCCCGACGTCTTGCCGCGGTAGTTCAACTGGCCCCAGACCTTGAACGCATCCATCGCTTCCCAGTCGATCGACGCGTTGAACATGTGCTCGGGGATGTCATTAAGCGGCTTGCCGGCGTTGGTGCCGGAGGTCTGCTCCGTCTGCGAATAGGTATAGCTGTGGCGATAGCGTAGGCGTTCGACAACCTTCCAGTCCACGGTCCACTCCACGCCCTTGAGCTCCGCCGTGTCGACGTTGACATAAGTGGTGTACCCGAACTGGTGGGCCGGATAGGTCACGCCGCCATATTCACAGACGACGTTCTGGGCGCATATGCGCCCGGTCCGCAGCAGCTTGTCCTTGAAGTCGCTCTTGTATGCGGTGAGGCTTGTGGAGATCCCTGCCCGGCGATCGACATAGCTGACGCCGACCTCGTAGTTCACGGTCTTTTCCGGCTTGAGGTCGGGGTTGCCGATGATGACACCGCCCATGGACGTCGATCCGAAGTCGGTCGCGGCCATGCGCAAGCTCGGCACCTTGTAGCCCGAGGTCACGCCGCCCTTGATCGTCAGCGCGTCCGTCGCGTTGAAGACGGCGTAAGCCTTGGGACTGAAGCGGCCGCCGAAATCCTCGCTGTGATCATAGCGGCCGCTGAGCAGGAGCGAGAGATCGTCGACGATCTCCCAGTTGTCCTCGAGGAACCCGGCATACTGCTTGCGGTCCATCGTAACGATATCTGTGGGCACCACGATGCCGGGAAGGTTGAGGCCGTTGGTCGATCCGTCCTGAAGCTTTTCATGGAAATAGTTGGCCCCCGCCACGATCTTGTGCCGCGATAGCGCGAGCGCCGCCTGGGTGTTCGCGACCAGCGTGTCGAACCCGATGCTGTTGCCCGTCGTGGCATTGACGCGGGTAGGGTTCGAAGATGTGTCGAAGGTGACATAGCTGTTCCACACCAGGCTGCCGAAGTCGCCCTCGTGGGTCACGAAGTAATTGTCGCGTACGGACTTGTTATAGGTCGCTGCAGCGGTGGCAGCGATGCTCTTGCCAGGCGTTGCGGTCCGTTCCTGAACGGTATGGCCTCCGCCCGCAGTGAACGTATTCGCGTCGTCCAGTCGGAAGCTCAGCTTGCCTGCCACGTTCTTGCGCTTGAACTCGGGATCCGCCGCCGCACTGTCGCTGCCGCCGACGAAATCGGCCTCGTCCTGGTAGCGCAGCCCGCCGGTGACCTGCAACGAGAGGCGATCCCTGATAACCGGGACGTTCACCACGAGGCTGGCGTTGACGCCGTCGTTGGTGACGTCGTTGCCCGGGCCCGCCTTGATGTACTCCGTGGTGAAGCTGCCGCCGAAATCGTTCATCACCTTCTTGGTGATGACGTTGATGACACCCCCGATGGCGTCCGACCCGTAGAGCGAGGATGCCGGGCCGCGGATGACCTCGATGCGTTCGATCGAGTCGAGCGGCGGCAGGAAGTTGATGGACGTGCCCGCCTGCGCGCCGTTGAGGCCGAACGCCTGATTGTCCTGCATCCGCTTTCCGTCGATCAGGAACAGCGTGTAATCGGCGCTCATGCCGCGCATCATGATCGACTGCTCGACGCCACCGCCTTGGATGTGGATGCCCGGCACGTTGATCAGCACGTCAGCGATGTCCGTGTAGGAGCGCTGCTTGATCTCATCGGCGGTGATGACCGAGATGGTCGCCGGGGCATCCTGGACGTTAAGCTCGTACCCTGTTGCCGAGACGACGATGTCCGAGGGGATTGCATCGTCGCGCGAGTAGGAACTGCCTGCCTGATCGTCAGCGGCGAACCCGTGCTGTGGGACAAGAGAAATGACGACGAGCGAACTTGTAGCGAGAATACGCCTGCGAAAACCTGTCAATGAAACCCCCAGTGCCGAACGAATAACGAGCTTACCGTCCGCAACTCGGTCGTGCGTACCACCGAGGCACCCTGCGCGATCGGGTCGGCCGTGAAATCCGGCAACCAATGCAGAAGGCGCTAATGCGACTTGTTTGCAAGCGGCTATCCGCAGCCATTCGCACCTGCAACAATCAAGAATGAATGAACGATATTCACCCCTGAGCCGGCACTGGTGGGATCGTCGCTCAGACAAAAGCAGGTGCGCCGGACGCTAAGAAAAGAGCCTTCTCTGAACCCCTGCCACAAGTCCCTCCATCGATGGAATGGTAATGGCGTGTTCCGAGAAGCAGCCACATACGCACGCGCGGGCAACAGATTGAGTTGCTCGCGACCCGTCATTACCGCCCGGCCCGGCACGGATTCTCGCCCTGATTATGGACGTTCCCGAGCCAAAACTGGCCGCCCGGTTCCGGACCTTCATTCATCGCCGTAAAATGGGACACCGCGTAATTGATTT
>NZ_AKKE01000132.1 GCF_000281975.1 Novosphingobium sp. AP12
TCCCAATGGCTGCAACTGGTGGATTGAGGACTGTCAGCTTCGAGGCTTGATAGGCATATGCATATACGATAGCGCCAGTTCCATGGACACGATATCGACCAAAATTCAGGCAACGACGATAGATTTCGGCGTGTGTTTAATTTGGTTTACGTTCACGGCCTTCCTAGTATCTGTGACTTATACGGCGAATTTAAAATTTGGTTCTGAGACCACGTTGATCACATCATGTAGTGTCGTTGAAGAGATTCTGAAATTTTCAGCTTTTATTTTTTTTAGAAAACGGGCGTTCAAAATTGTCGTCTCGTATGGTATTTTTGAAGCAGTATTCATGAAAGTACCGATATTTGAGTGGAATAGCGTTGGCGCCTTGAGCTTGTACGCTGGCTTTGCTTTTGCAAGCGTGACCTTCCATGCGTCTACAGCTTTAATATATAAAGCAGCTATATCCTCTTGTGATAAGCAGTTAGTATGTGGCGTGGTTTTGGTCACAACATTGCTACACGTGGCATACAACATGGTTGCATATTGGATAATCAACGAACTTTATGCACTGTTGTTCTGCTCGACAGTACCATTAGTGATAGTAGTTATTAATTATTTTATAAAACGTTCCCAGTTTACAGGGCCGCTTGTTGAGGAGACTGTCTAAACGACTTACCCCCCCCAGTGTCCGCAATGGGGCGTCTCCGGTCAGGCTGTTTTTCTTGGGAAGCGGCGGAAACCGGACAGGCCCCTATCGAGCGCGTCCCTCGGCGTCGTGAGGGGCCGGAAGGGTGGTTACCTGCCGGACTCTTTCTGACCCGTGAAGTCATATTCGCGGAGCACCTTTTCGACCTCCCCAATGTTCATCCGCTGGTAGAAGCAGGATCGCTGCGTCGGCGTCGACTGCGGATCGATGTTGTAGGCCCACGTTGGTGAATTGGACAGTCCAGTCGAAATCGAAAAGCGGTGGATCACTAAAGAGCAATACTCGGCGGTCTTCTTCACGTCGTTCCAACTTGGCTGCCGCATCGGCTGCGCGGATGCAACCACGCTTGGAACTAAGGCCCCGATCAAAACAGAGGTAAGCATCCTGCGCATTGCCGCATGCTATACTTTGGCGGGAACGTCCGCAATGGGGCGCTTCTGATCCGGCAGAATTCGGGATGAGAGTGTGGTTCGCTGCGACAGCTGCGCGTTCCGCGCAGCGCGACGATCCATAAACTTAGTAGTCAGATGACTTGCGAAAAGCGCGAGAGGCGTGATTACCGCAATGGCGGTCACGTTCCCGATGATGACCATACCCGGCGGGGCGTCATCGGACTCCATCGTCGATAGCCAGTAGATCAACGAAGCGGAGATCAGAGCCGGGATGGCAAGCGTCCCGGCCATCAACGAGACGCCACGGCTATTGGTGACGGGGCGGCAGATCGCCGCAACTGCGCCCGCAATCAGAAAAACGGCGATCGCGAAGGCGCAGAGCATTAGCGAGGTGATCAGCATGCAATCAACATGCAGGCGCCGCTCAATGACCACAAGGGGGCGTGTCCGGAAAGGCCGGTGTCGGCTGAGATAGGTGGGCATCAGACGTTCGGGCCAAAAGAGCCGGAATGGCCGGGCGATAACCCGCAGGTTCTGTCGAGCCCTATCGAGTATGTGACGGATTGCCGTCTTTGAATTCAATCCTCACAGCAACAAACGGTGCCGTTCCCCGGTTCATCACGGCATGAAGGCCCTCTGGTTCCCCCCTCACGGTTTGGGCAGCGTTGAGAGCGGGAGCATCGAAGCGATCGGTCTCGGCCGGACGGCCATCGACCAGCTTGTATTCGATATAGGTGATCGGCTGGGGCTGTTCGAAATACATCACGCTCGGCCAGCGGTGATCATGGACGGGTTCAGTCGCGCCGGGTGCCACCTCGACCCGCAAAACACGGATCTTGTCGTCCTCCATCAGGACACGGTGACTGCCCGGCGCGGCGGCGACCGCATCGAAATCCTTTGCCGACGCGCTGACCGAAGTTGCGGTAACGATCAGCAAGAGCGAGGAAAGAAAGTGCTTCACGGCAAATCCTATCTGCGCGGCCCGAAGTTCTCGTCGAGCCAAGTCGAAAGCCAGTGTAATCGTGCGCGAACGGCCAGCTATACAGAAATGCCTAAAGTCCGAAAGGAGAGCGCGAACCGCCAACCCGCTTCTCCTGCCACGCTGCGGTAAGCTGCCCTTCCGCTGAAAGACGGCCATAGCCGCGTCGGGAGAGGCCGGGAGGGGTGGTTAGTTGCCATTCCGCATGGCGATGTCAGGCTGATGTTTCATCATCAGCATCAACATCAAAGTCGATAGCGCGAAGCCGATGAAAGCGATCAGCGCAAATTGCTGACCTTGATTTCCGGTAAAGATGAAGACCAGCATCTCCAGAGCAATTAGCCGATTGATGATGAGCAACCGGAGATCGCCGTAGCTACGGGAAAAGAAGCGCTCACGCCACGACATGTCGCGCCATTGCCCCTTGGACCGCTGATTAAAGGTGTTAACCGCTTGGCGTGTTGCTCCATCAACGAGGACGACCAAGAACATAATCGCTGCCAAAGCACCCAACAACGCTGTGAAGGGCAAAGTGAGGGGCGCAAATGTCAACGGCGCAATTGCGATGAGCCCGGCAACAACGGCTGCCACCCAAGACCCGAGCAAGGCAGGCCAGAAGAACGAATCTGTTGAACGGGAGATCATGGCGGGCACAATAGCGTTGCGGTCATCAACTGCACAGAAATGTCCGCAATGGGGCGGGTCCGGAAAGGCCGGTTTCGGCCTAAATCTCTGCAAGGCGGCCACTCCGCTTCTGGGATCCCCAAGCGTTGTTGCCGATGGTCCCTCAGCGTGCAGTGTCGATCGACACTATCGCGCCAGAGACGTTCAAGTTGTAGGGGCCGCTGAAGATGCGCATTCACGAGGTCTCGCGGGGCGATGTGCACTTTGCTGAAGCATTTGAAATCTCGCCGCTGTAGCCGCCGGCACAGTCAAACAACTCCACGCGCCCGGCTCCGACCAACACCCCGCGGCAGGCCTCGCAACAGTTGCGCCATAGACGTTTAGGCGCTTTAACCGCAC
>NZ_AKKE01000133.1 GCF_000281975.1 Novosphingobium sp. AP12
CTTGAACTCGCGACCCTCCGCCATGACGTCGACCCGAAAACACTGCCAGGCCTTGTACTTCGGCTGGCGGATGCTGGGCCATATAACCTAAATGGTTATAAATGTCAAGCGCCGTCTTCCCAGCGCAAGCTGGGATGACGGTGGTTCACTCCCGCAGCGACTCGATCTCGCGGGCGAGGTCGCTGCCGCGCTTCTCGTCGGTGGCGATGCGTTCGAGGACGATGATGCGCTTGCGCATGGCATCCACCTCGCGCTCGAGCTCGTGTTCGCGCGCGGTGTGGTCGTAGCCTTCGCCCTGTGCGCTGCGGCGATCCCCCAGCGCGCGGTAGCGCTGGGCCTTCAGCCAGGTGACGCACCCGATCGCGAACAGCACGACGACGGCAGTCCAGAAGCTCATTGCGTGGTCACCTCCGATACGCGGCCCGTGTCACGCAGCGCCTCGATCTGCCGGGCGATGTCGTGACCGTTGCCCCCATCCGTAATGATCCTTTCGAGGACACGCACGCGATTTTCCAGTTCGCTGCTGTGGGCGGCGTACCGTGCGGCAACCTGGGCAGCCTTCTCGGTGCCGGCATCGGCGGCGAGTTCGAGCTTGCGCTCCATGAACGCGAGGCGACGCTTGTAGGCGCCCGAGATCGTGGTGGCGACGGCGACGACGGTGCCCATGACCGTCGACAGGCCCAGGACTGCGTCGTAGCTCACCGGCGCACCGCCGCCGGTTCGGCGCGGCGTGCCTCGACCTCGCGCGTGTCGCGCAGGGCCTCGATCTGGAGGGCGGTATCGTAGCCGCCGTCGGTGATGATGCGTTCGAGCACGCGCACCCGCTCCTCGAGCTCGCGCGAGTGCGAGGCGTATTGCGCGGCCTTCTCGGCCGTGGCCTCGATCTGCAGCTCGGCGAGCTTGCGCTGGTGCTTGGTCCAGATCGCGAAGCCGCCCATGATGAACGGTGCGAGCGGGATCAGCACCCAGATTGCGTCTTCCATCGAATGTGTCCCCAATTACCCGGATGTGCGCTCAGCGCAGAGAGTCTATCTCGGCGGCGAGGCGCGAGTTGCTGTTCGAGTAGTGCGCTTCCATGTCGGCGATCCGGCGGTCCATGTCGGACAGGTCGGTGCGCAGGCGCGGCGAGGAGGACGACAGCGTGCTGGGCGAGGAAAGGCCCTTCTTCGCGCGGCGGCGTTCCATCCGGCGCAGCAGGCGCATCTCCTCCTCCTCGCTGTAGAGCCCCATCGGGCGCTTGTCGGCGAGCACGGCGATGGCGATGTAGATGGGGATCACGATCGGCAATCCGAACACCAGCAGCAGCACCGCGGCGAGGCGGACCCAGAGGGCGTCCACCCCCGTGTAGTCCGCAATGCCCGAGCACACGCCGGCGAGCTTGGCGTTCGACTTGTCGAGATAGAAATGTCCGCGTGACACTGGTTTTCCCTTTCCCTGGATGACGCGCTTACTGCTGGGGCGAAGTCTTGGCGGCCTGGCTATCCATGGCGCGCTTCATCTCCGCCAGTTCGGCATCGATCGTGTCGCCATCCGCGAGCGCGGCGATTTCCTCGGCGAGCGTCGGCTGGCGGTGGTCGGAGAGGCTCATCGCCTCGGCGCGGCCTTCCGCGTAGTCCACGCGCCGCTCGAGCTGGTCGAAGCGGGCCATCGCCTCGTCGACACGCTCGCTCGACAGCAAAGTGCGCAGTTTGACGCGATTCTCGGCGCTCTGCAACCGTGCAGCAATGGACGACTGACGGCTGCGGGCCTCGCGAAGGCGGGTCTGCAGCTTCTCGATGTCGGCCTCGTAGGCGCGCAGGGCATCGTCGAGCACGAGAGTCTCGGCGGCGAGCTGCTCGGCCATGTCGGCGGCCTTCTTACGCTCCATCAGCGCGGCGCGGGCGAGGTCCTCGCGGCCCTTGCTGAGCGCGAGCTGCGCCTTGTCGGCCCAGTCCGCCTGCAGCTTGTCGAGCTTGCCGACGTGGCGGCGCAGTTCCTTCTGGTCGGCGATCGTGCGGGCGCTGCTGGTGCGCACCTCGACCAGCGTCTCCTCCATCTCGAGGATGATGAGGCGGATCATCTTCGCCGGGTCCTCGGCCTTGTCGAGAAGGTCGTTGAAGTTGGCGGCGACGATGTCGCGGGTGCGGGAGAAGATGCCCATGGCGGTGGTTCCTCGTGCGAAATACTTGGGCGAAGGACGGGCGGCATGGCCGGCATCCTGGAATGTGTCGTAGCGGTAGGCGCGGGCCTCGACGGCCGGCGTGTTCTGGAGCACTTCGATTTCCGCGTCGAGCCTGCTCATGCCAGCGGCGCTCCGCAGGCGTGGGTCTTCACCGGCGCCGCATAGGCCTTGGTTGGGCCGAACTGGTCGGCCATCACGTAGAGGTTGAGCGCCCCCATCGCCAGCAGGCTGGCGATGATCGCCCAGTCCAGCTTGGTGCGCGCCAGGGTGGAGCGCTGGGGAACGGAGCGGGCCGGTGCGAGGCCCTGGTGAGGTGCGGTGCTGGCGGTGCTCGACGGCATGGCGTGGTGTCCTTGGTCCTGAACTCTTGCTTGCCGAACGTATCGCAATGACCGTGCCAAACCTGGCGGGCGGCGGAAATCTGCCATTTTCCTCTATTGCGGAGGATCTGCCTTCAAAATGAATTGCCAATGAACGGCGAATTTCGCTAATTATTGGGAATGGAGCGTGACCATCAGTTCGTCGGCCAATCCACGGCCTTCCTCGACGCGGTCGAGCGGGCCAGCCGTGCGGCCGCCGTGCGCCGCCCCGTGCTCGTCATCGGCGAGCGGGGGACCGGCAAGGAACTGATCGCCCAGCGCCTCCACCACCTCTCCCCGCGCTGGGGCGAGCCGCTGGTCACGCTCAACTGCGCGGCGCTGCCAGAGACGCTGATCGAGGCGGAGTTGTTCGGCCACGAGGCGGGCGCCTTCACCGGCGCCACCCGCGCCCGCGCCGGCCGCTTCGAGGAGGCGGACCGGGGCACCCTGTTCCTCGACGAACTGGGCAACCTCTCGATGGGCGCGCAGGAGCGCCTGCTGCGCGCGATCGAGTACGGCGAGGTCGTGCGCATCGGCTCGTCGAGGCCGGTAACGGTCGACGTGCGCATCGTCGCCGCCACCAACGCCGACCTGCCGCGCATGGCCGATGCCGGTACCTTCCGTGCCGACCTGCTCGATCGCCTGAGCTTCGAGGTCATCACCCTGCCGCCGCTCCGCGCCCGCGAAGGCGACGTCGTCGAACTCGCGGATTACTACGGCCGCCGCATGGCCAGCGAGCTGGAGTGGGGCCGCTGGCCCGGCTTTTCCGATCCCGCGATGGACGCGCTGGAGGCCCACGAATGGCCCGGCAACGTGCGCGAACTGCGCAACGTGGTCGAGCGCGCGGTCTACCGCTGGGGCGACGAGAACGGCCCCATCGGCGAAGTGGTGTTCGACCCCTTCGCCAGTCCGTGGGTCATGCCATCGCCCGCCGAGCCTCCGTTATCGCGCCCCGCAGTTCAGCCCGAAACGCCTGGCACCCCGACCTCCCTGCGCGCCGCCGTCGAGGCCCACGAACGCAGTCTCGTCCTCGCCACGCTGGAGCGCCTCCGCTGGAACCAGCGCAAGGTCGCCGGCGCGCTCGGCCTGACCTATGACCAGCTCCGCCACTGCCTGAAGAAGCACGGGCTGCATCAGGGCAGGGGTTAGCAAGGCTGCCGCGACTTGTTGAGCCAGGGGGGGTAGCGTGAGATGCAAGTTTGTGAGACGCTATTGAAGTGGCGAGAATGCGCATATATAATGCGCATGAAAGTGAGGGTCGATGCCCAAGGCTGCTACTTCTTCAGTTCGCAGAGCGACAAACGTCTCGCTGGATGCCTCGCTGATCGAGCAGGCCCGCGATCTGGACATAAACATATCGCGCGCTTGCGAGCGCGGATTGGCAGAGCAGATCGTTGAGACGCGGGATAAGCGGTGGCGCCATGAAAACGCCAAAGCCATTGCGTCGTTCAATGCTTATGTCGAACAAAATGGCGTGCCATTGGCGCGGTTCCGCCGGTTCTAATGCCCAAGTTCGATGTGTATCGACTGCAAGATGGCGGCGGCCTCGTGCTGGATTGCCAGGCGGACCTACTGAGCGATTTCGGTACGAGGTTTGTGGTTCCATTGTTGTCTTGCGGCGAGGCGCCCAAACCTGTCGCGCGGCTCAATCCGATTTTCACAATCGAAGGCCGCGATTATGTCATGTTGCCTCAACTTGCTGCTTCGATCCCGTCATCGGAACTGCAGTTGAAAGTGACCTCGCTGCGCGACCATGATCTGACCGTCGGGAATGCTTTGGATATGCTCATCTCCGGCTTCTAATTTATTTGGGCCATAGCACCCCCAACCACCCCCTTGCCTTTTTCCAGAATCGCGCCTATCTGGCCCTCATCCCGACATGGTGAAACAAGGTTGGGCTGGCGCCGGGAAGGGGCCGGCGCGAAACCGCGTTGTCATACATGCGCTGATCTGGAGTTCCATTTGGTCGATATCGTACGCCTTACCGAAGTGATCGAACCGGAGGTCAAGGCCCTGGGCTTCGATCTCGTGCGCGTGCGCGTTTTCGGCAAGAGCGAGGTCGGCGACGACGAGATCGCGCTGCAGATCATGGCCGAGGACCCGGCCACCGGGCAGCTCGTGCTCGACGATTGCGCGGCGCTTTCGCACCGCATTTCGGACCGCATGGACGTGCTGGAAGCCGCCGGCGAGACCCTGATCGAGGAAGCCTACCGGCTTGAAGTCAGCTCGCCGGGCATCGACCGTCCGCTGACCCGTCCCAAGGATTACGCCAAGTGGGGTGGTCACGAGGTCAAGGTGAACCTGGTCGAACCGATCGAAGGCAACCGCAAGGGCCTTCACGGCGATCTGGTCGGCATCGAGGGTGACGTCGTCACCGTCGACGACCGCAAGTCCGGTGTGGTCAGTTTCCCGCTGGAAAACATTCTCTCGGCTCGGCTTATCCTGACGGACAAGCTGATCGCAGCAAGCCGCCCGCTGGACACCAGCGGCGCAGACGACATTCTTGAGGAACAGGAAGACTAAGCCATGGCCAGTGCGATTTCCGCCAACCGCGCCGAGCTGCTCGCGATCGCGAATTCCGTCGCGTCGGAGAAGATGATCGACAAGTCGATCGTCATCGAGGCGATGGAAGAAGCGATTCAGAAGTCGGCCCGCAACCGTTACGGTGCCGAGAACGACATCCGCGCGAAGCTCGACCCGCGCACCGGCGATCTGCGCCTGTGGCGCGTCGTTGAGGTCGTCGAGGAAGTCGAGGACTACTTCAAGCAGGTCGACCTCAAGCAGGCCGAAAAGCTCCAGAAGGGCGCGGCGCTGGGTGACTTCATCGTCGACCCGCTGCCCCCGGTGGACCTCGGCCGCATCGACGCGCAGTCGGCCAAGCAGGTGATCTTCCAGAAGGTCCGCGACGCCGAGCGTGACCGCCAGTACGAGGAATTCAAGGACCGCGCCGGCGAAGTCATCACCGGCGTCATCAAGTCGGTCGAGTTCGGCCACGTGATCGTCAACCTCGGCCGCGCCGAGGGCGTGATCCGCCGCGACCAGCAGATCCCGCGCGAAGCGGCCCGCGTCGGCGAGCGCGTGCGCGCCATCGTGCTGCGTGTCGAGCGCCAGAACCGCGGCCCGCAGATCTTCCTTTCCCGCGCGCACCCGGACTTCATGAAGAAGCTGTTCGCGCAGGAAGTGCCCGAAATCTACGACGGCGTCATCGAGATCAAGGCCGCCGCCCGCGACCCGGGCTCGCGCGCCAAGATCGGCGTCATCAGCAACGATTCCTCGATCGACCCGGTCGGCGCCTGCGTTGGCATGAAGGGCAGCCGCGTCCAGGCCGTCGTGCAGGAACTCCAGGGCGAAAAGATCGACATCATCCCCTGGAGCGAGGACACCGCGACCTTCGTCGTCAACGCGCTCCAGCCCGCGACCGTCAGCCGCGTCGTCATCGACGAGGAAGAGAGCCGTATCGAAGTGGTGGTGCCCGACGACCAGCTGTCGCTGGCGATCGGCCGCCGCGGCCAGAACGTGCGTCTCGCCTCGCAGCTGACCGGCTCGCAGATCGACATCATGACCGAGGCCGAGTCCTCGGAGAAGCGCCAGAAGGAATTCACCGAGCGCTCGAAGATGTTCGAGGAAGAACTCGACGTCGACGAGACCCTCTCGCAGCTGCTGGTGGCCGAAGGCTTCAGTGAGCTGGAGGAAGTGGCCTACATCGACATCGCCGAACTGGCCGCGATCGAAGGCTTCGACGAGGAACTCGGCGAGGAACTGCAGAGCCGTGCCCACGAGGCGCTCGAGCGCCGCGAGGACGCTAACCGCGAGGCGCGCCGTGCGCTGGGCGTCGAGGATGCGCTGGCCGAGCTGCCGCATCTCAACGAGGCGATGCTGGTCACGCTGGGCAAGGGCGGCATCAAGACGCTCGACGACCTGGCCGACCTCGCCACCGACGAGCTCATCGCCAAGAAGCGCACCGAGCAGCGTCGCCGCGACGGCACGGTCAACCGCCGCGCCGCGCGCGACGAGGACAAGGGCGGCGTGCTCGGCGAGTACGGCCTGAACGAAGAACAGGGCAACGAAATCATCATGGCCGCGCGCGCCCACTGGTTCGAAGACGAGCCGGTAGCAGAGGAGGCCGCCGATGCGGATTCCTCGCAATGATCGCGTAAGCTCCGACATCGACGGCGCGAAGGCGGAGAGGACCTGCATCCTCTCCGGTGGGAAAGCTGCGCGGGACGCATTCGTCCGTCTGGCGATCTCGCCGGACGGTCTCGTGCTCCCGGACGTCCACGCGCGTGCCCCCGGGCGCGGCGCGTGGATCGGCGTTTCTCGCGCAGACCTTGAAAAAGCGATCTCGAAGGGCAAACTTAAGGGAGCACTGGCGCGCGCCTATAAAGGAGCGGCGCTCAGCATCCCCGAAGACCTCGCCGACCGGATCGAGGCTGGGCTCACCCGCTCGCTGACCGACCGGCTGGGGCTCGAACTGAAATCGGGCAAGCTGCTCATGGGATCGGACCGCATCGCGCAGAACGCGCGGGAAGGTAAGGTCGAATGGCTCGCCCACGCCGCCGACGCGAGCGAAGACGGCTCGCGCAAGCTCGACCAGGCATGGCGGGTGGGGCGCGACGAAGAAGGATCGGGTCTGCGGGGCATTCGCTTGCCTCTGGACCGAGAGACGCTGTCTGTGGCATTGGGCCGCGACAACGTCGTTCACCTGGCGCTGAACGACCGTGGATCGGCTCAACGAGTCGAATCGCAGCTACAGCGCCTCCTGCATTTCCAAGGGCAGGTCCCGTGTCGGGATTCCGGCGCGACCGACATGGATGATGGCAACGGAGCGGCACTCGATGCCGCGTCCGTGACGACGAATTGACCGAAGGGCGAAGACGAGAATTATGAGCGAGACCGACAACAAACCGACCCTGGGCCGCAAGCCGCTTGGGCTTAAGCGCTCGGTGGAAGCGGGTGAGGTCAAGCAGACCTTCAGCCACGGCCGCACCAACAAGGTGGTGGTCGAGGTGAAGCGCCGCAAGCTGATCGGCAAGCCCGGCGAAACCGTCGAGGGGGCTCCCGCCCCGGCCGCCGCCGCGCCTGCGCCCGCTCCGGCTGCCCCGGCGCCCGCGCCGCAGCGCCCTGCGCCCGCCCCGGTCGCCAAGCGCCCCGCGCCGTCCAACGAGACCCCGCAGGAGCGCGTCGCGCGTCTTCAGCGCGAGGCCGAGGAAGATCGCCTGGCCTCCCAGGAAGAGAACAATCGCCGCGACCAGGAAGCCCGCCTGCGCGCGATCGAGGACGAGAAGCGCCGCGCCGAGGAAAGCCGCCGCGAAGCCGAAGCTGCTGCTGCAGCGGCCTCCGCGCCGGCTCCTGAAGCAACGCCCGAGCCGGCTCCGGCCGCCCAGGAAGCTGCGCCCGTAGCCGACGCGGCCCCTGCCGCGCCGGTTGCCGAAGCAGCACCCGCGGTGGAAGCGCCCGTCACGGAAGCGCCTGTCGCCAAGGCTGCCGAGCCTGCTGCCGCCGCAGTGGAAGCACCGACGCCGGTTCCCGCTCCGCGGACCTTCACGCCGGTTCCGGCCGCTCGCCGCTTCACCCCGGTGCAGCGTCCCGAGCCCCGCAAGCCCGAGCCCGCTGCTGCACCGGCTGCCGGAACGACCGAGGCTCCCGCCGCCGCCACCAGCGGTGCAGGCGCCGCTGCCAAGCGTCCCGACGCTGCCAAGAAGGGCGCCGTTCCCGCGCGCCCCGCTCCGCAGCAGGGCGGTGAACGCGGCAAGGGCGCCGGCGGCGATCGTCGCCAGTCCGGCAAGCTGACCGTGACCCGCGCGCTCAACGACGACGAGGGCGCCCGCGCCCGTTCGCTCGCCGCGCTCAAGCGTGCCCGCGAGAAGGAGCGCCGCTCCAGCTACGGCGGTCGTTCGCAGCAGCAGCGCGAGAAGCAGGTCCGCGACGTGATCGTCCCCGAGGCGATCACCGTCCAGGAACTGGCCAACCGCATGGCCGAGAAGGGCGCCGACCTCGTCAAGTCGCTCTTCAAGCTGGGCATGATGGTCACCGTCAACCAGACGATCGACCAGGACACGGCGGAGCTGCTGGTCGAGGAATTCGGCCACAACATCCAGCGCGTGTCGGAAAGCGACGTCGACATCGACACGACGACCGACGTCGATCCCGAGGAAACGCTGAAGCCCCGCGCTCCGGTGGTCACCATCATGGGCCACGTCGACCACGGCAAGACGAGCCTGCTCGACGCTCTTCGCGGCACCGACGTGGTGCGCGGCGAAGCGGGCGGCATCACCCAGCACATGGGCGCCTACCAGATCAAGACCAAGGGCGGCGATCTCGTCACCTTCCTTGATACCCCGGGCCACGCCGCGTTCACGCAGATGCGCATGCGCGGCGCCAACGTCACGGACATCGTGGTGCTGGTGGTGGCGGCCGACGACGGCATCATGCCGCAGACGGTCGAGGCCATCAATCACACCAAGGCCGCCGGCGTGCCGATGATCGTGGCGATCAACAAGATCGACAAGCCCGAGGCCAATGCCCAGAAGGTGCGCGAGCGCCTGCTCGAGCACTCGATCGTGGTCGAGGAAATGTCCGGTGACGTCCAGGACGTCGAGGTTTCGGCCAAGACAGGCCTCGGCCTCGACAACCTGATCGAGAAGATCCTGCTCCAGGCCGAGCTCATGGAACTCAAGGCCAACCCCGATCGCGAGGCGGAAGCCACCGTGATCGAGGCCAAGCTCGACAAGGGCAAGGGCCCGCTGGCGACCGTTCTGGTCAACCGCGGCACCCTGAAGGTCGGCGACATCCTCGTCGTGGGCACCGAGAGCGGCCGCGTTCGCGCGATGCTCGACGACAAGGGCCGCCAGGTCAAGTCGGCTCCTCCTTCGATGCCCGTGGAGGTCCTCGGCCTCGGCGGCGTGCCGATGGCGGGTGACATGCTCACCGTGGTCGACAGCGAAGCGCGTGCCCGTGAGGTCTCGTCCTACCGTCAGGAACAGGCGACCGCCAAGCGCACCGCCACGGCTCCGGCCAACATCGAGACGATGTTCTCGGCGCTGGCCGCCAAGCAGCAGGTCATCGAGTATCCGGTCGTGATCAAGGGCGACGTGCAGGGTTCGGTCGAGGCAATCAACGCCGCGCTGAACAACCTGTCGAACGACGAGATCAAGGTCCGCATCCTCAGCTCCGGGGTCGGCGCGATCACCGAGTCCGACGTGACGCTGGCAGCCGCCAGCGGCGCGCCGATCGTGGGCTTCAACGTCCGCCCGAACGCCAAGGCGCGCGAGCAGCTGCAGAAGACCAAGACGCCGATGATGTACTACGACGTCATCTACGAACTGACGGCGGAAGTCGCCAAGCAGATGGCCGGCATCTGGGGTCCGGAGCGGATCGAAACCGTCGTCGGCCGCGCCGAGGTCAAGCAGGTCTTCCCGGCCGGCAAGAAGGACAAGGCGGCGGGCCTGCTCGTCACCGACGGCTACATCCGCAAGGGCATCAACGCCCGTCTCACGCGTCAGGACGTCATCGTTTCGAAGACGCTCATCCAGTCGCTGCGCCGCTTCAAGGACGATGTGGACGAAGTCCGCGCCGGTCTGGAGTGCGGTGTGGTCCTGGCCGACACCAACGACATCAAGCCGGGCGACATGCTCGAAGTCTTCGAGGTCACGGAGCGCGAACGCACCGTCGGCTGAGGCCACCGGCCTGAAACAGACATGCGGCCATCGCCGGGGAAACCCGGCGGTGGCCTTTGTCTTTGGTGGGCCTGAGTATCAGGAATTTAACCGCAGGCATCCATGCGCGCTCGCCTATGCCTTCCCGGTCGCGACCTGCGACGGAAAGGGAGGTGAAAACGGATGGACATACATACTATCGTGATTCTGGTAATCGGCGTGGCGACCTTGGTGGTCGGCTTCGTCACCTTGATGATCAAGCTCATTGAGCCGGGTCGCAAGTAACCGGTAAGGAGGCTGGCGCTGCAACGTCAGCCTCCGATATGGAAAGAGCCCGGACGCTGCAACGCCCGGGCTCGGAAGGTCGGATGACAATTCAAACGATCGTGATCCGATGAACCTACACCCTTTGCCGGAATTTTCAAGATGACCCGCTACTGCGCCTTCTTCGCTTCGATCAACGTCGGCGGTAACCGCATCACCATGGCGGACCTGCGCTATGCGTTCGAGCGCGAGGAGTTCGAGAACGTCGAGACGGTGGTCGCCAGCGGAAACGTCCTGTTCGACTTCGACGACCGGCCGACCGAGGGTCTGGAAGACCTGTTCGCGCACATGATGCTGGAGCGGTTCGACCTGAAGACTTTCGCGGCCGTGCGCAATGCCGACGAGGTCCGCGCGGCGGTGGAGGACAACCCCTTCACCGGGATCGGGCAGGACCACTACGTCCATACCCTGTTCCTCGAACGCGAGGCGGAGCGGGCGCCCTTCGACAAGCTGGTGGCGGATCATGCGGGCAGGGGGCCGGAAAAGATCGCGCTGGGGCCCCGCTCGCTCTACATCGATTACGTCGACGGAGCGGGGGCTTCGAAGCTGACGAACGCCTTCATCGAGCGGCGGCTCGGGTGCCGGGGCACGGCGCGCAATGTGCGCTCGCTGGCGCGGATACACGCCAAGATGGCATGAGGGGCAGCCGCCTGATGGGCAGCCCCTCATGCCGCGGGGTTAGCGGAACATGCCCGCGGTAACGGCCGAAACGATACCGCTGGTGATGCCGACCAGCAGCAAGTCGTTGCCCGAACGGACGTAGTGGTAGCCGCGCGGCGGCGCCTTGACGTTGCGATACTTGCGGTAGTCGACCTGCTGGTAATTGCGCGCATGGTTCCGGTCGAACCGGTCACCCTTGCGGAAGGTCTTGTAGGTCGTCGTCTTCTTGGTCACCACTGTCTTGGTCTGCCGGTGGCTGCTCTGGTGCGAAGGCTGGGCCATGGCGGGCGCGGCGACGAGGGCGGGTGCGACCACCGCGACGGCGGCGAGGACTGCGGTGAAGGTCTTCATTGGCGACTCCTTTTTTGTCGTGCGTTTCGATCGGGATAACGCCGGAGGGGGGCGATGGAGGCGTAATCAATTGTTGCAAATTGTCGCGGTTGACCCACATGGACCTGACGCATGGCACAGCAGTTTACCCCCGAGCAGCACTCCGTCCGCCTCCTGAAGGTGGGCGAGCAGGTGCGCCACGTCATCTCCGAGATCCTCACCCGCCAGCAGGTGCGTGACGCAACGCTCAGCGCGCACACCGTCTCCGTCACGGAAGTGCGGATGACGCCGGACCTGCGCGTGGCGAACGTTTACGTGAAGCCTTTGCTGGGCGAGGACGAGGAGATCGTGCTCAAGGCCCTCCGCACGCACACGGCCTACTTCCAGCGCGAAGTGGCGCAGCGGCTCCGGCTCAAGTTCGCGGCCAAGGTCCAGTTCCGCGCCGACGAGAGCTTCGATGAGGCCAGCCGCATCGATGCGCTGCTCAACGACCCGCGCGTGAAGCGCGACCTCGAGGGTGAACCTTCCGAAGACTGATTGGGGCGCACCGCCCGGACGATTAGCAGGGGGCCGTCTTTCGCTTCCCGTTCGGTCGGCTACCCTCGCCGCGAGAACAGCGGGAGATCGGCCATGCGCGACATCGTATTCCTCCACGGCGGCGGGCAGGGCAGCTGGGTCTGGGACCAGACCATCGCCGCCATCGCCCGGCAGTCGGACGGCGCCGCCCGGTGCCTCGCCCTCGACGCGCCCGGCTGCGGGACAAAGCGCGGGGTCGACACCACGGGCTATGCGTTTGTCGATACCACCGCCGAACTGGTCGCCGACATCGAGGCAGCCGGCCTTTCCGACGTCATGCTCGTGGGCCACTCTCAGGCGGGGATGACGATCCCGCACATGGCCGAGCTGGCGCCAGCAGGGCTCATCGGCAAGCTGGTCTACGTGACCTGCTCAGCGCCGCTCGCGGGCCTGACCACGCTCGACCAGATGGGCCGTGGCCCGCGAGGTTCGAGTCCCGATGAGGTCGGCTTTCCGCCCGTCCCCGAGGCGGAGCGCTATGCGGTGATGTTCTGCAACGACATGGACGAGGCCGAGGCCGCGACGTTCCTCTCAGGGCTGGGCAAGGACGGCTGGCCCGCCAGCGCCTATGGCTGGAGCGACTGGCGCTACGACCACCTGCGCGCCATCCCCTCGAGCTACGTGATCGCCCTGCGCGACATGGCCCTGCCGGTCGAATGGCAGGAGCGCTTCGCGGACCGGCTCCACGCCCGGCGGATCACGCGGATCGACGCCGGCCATCAGGTCATGAACACGCGGCAGGAGGGCCTTGCGGAAATCCTGCTGGCCGAGGCGCGGAGTTGAGCGCGGCGCTCAGCTGTCCCTGAACGTCAGGCTCGCCGCGCTCCAGTTGCCGGCGGCGGCATCCTGCGGGGCGATCCGGAACTGGTAGAGCCCGCCCTCTGCCCAGCACCATTCCATCATGTCGTCGTAGCCCAGCTGCAGGAGCAGGATGTCGCCGTCATGTTCGCTGCGTGCGGCGCGGCGGGCGGGCAGGCCGAATATCTGGTGCTGGTCGATCGGGGGAAGGCGGTAGTCGGCGTTGATCCGCTCCAGCACGTCGCCGGGTAGGGCGGCGAGAGCTTCGGGCGGGCCTGACACCATGGCGCGGACCGACAATGTTGCCAGCTGCGCCAGCGAGCCGGGGACGTGGTGGCGGACCAGTTCGCCGAAGCGTTCGTGCACTTCCGACAGCAGGTCCGCGACGACGTCCAATTCCTCCGGCGAGAGCTGCGTCCAGGGATCGCGGCCGGCAATGAAGCCTTCCAGCGCCTCGACCATGTCCGGCAGAGCGGCACATTGTGCCTCCGTTTCCTCGAGCTCCTCTGCAAGATAGTCTGCCGTTTGCCGGGCATGCTCTACTGCATCGGCAGTCGCGGCAGGGTTGGCCTCGAGCTGCGCAAGCGCACCCAGCTTCTGTTCGAGCGCGGCGCGCTGCATGGCGATCGGACGCGCGCAGGCGGCGAGCGCTTCGTGCAATTGGTCGGTGAGGTGGATGACCGAATGCCACCACAGCGCCTCGACCGGCGCGCCGACGCCGGCGGCGTAGAAGGGGTGATCGCGGAGCGGAGCCACGCGCTGCAATTGGCTCGCCATCGCTTCCTCGATCGCCGTCTCGCGCAAGAGGTCGCCGTGGTGGCGGAGGTTTTCGGGCAGATCGAGCGGGGTGAGCTCAACCGGCCAGAACGGGAAGAACCAGCGGCTGAGGCGGCCCGGCGTGGCAGGGAAGGGCTGGCCCCCTTCGTCGAACGCGGGCGGCAGGTCGGCCGGCGGCTCCGCGAAGCCGTGCTCGCCGTCCGGCACGGCGATGACCGCGCCGCTGCCGAGGAAGAACGCCAGCGAGCCAGAGGTCGGCAGCGCGGCGCCCGGTGCGGCGAAGGCGAGGTCGGCGAGGTCGATCTGCGCTGCGAACGGCACGGGCACGCCGCCGGCATCGCGGGGCCACGGTGCATCGCCGAGCTTCGGCAATCCGCCCAGCCAGCTAGCGTCGGAGAACCAGTCGCGACCAGGTTCGCGGGGCTTGCGAATCAGGATCACGGGCGGCGGCGGCGCGGCAGGTTCCGCCTCGACCGGCGCGGGCGCGGGCTCCTCATCGGGCAGGGCGCGGCGGCGCAGGCCGGCTATCCGGTCGCCGGGCATGGCATCGCCCGCGAGCGGCTCGGGCGTCCAGGTCGCCATCGGCTCGATGAGTGGCTCCGTGCCGATCCGGCGCTGCTTCGTTCCGCTCTGCCCGAATACCAGCGCCGCGAGTGCCGCCAGGATGACGCCCAGACCCAGCAGCGCCAGCACCGCGATGTCCCGGCCCTGGATGGCGATGATCCGCGAGGCCAGCACATCGAGCGGAGCCAGGCTGCCGCCCAGCGGAGCCAGCTTGAGATAGGCGGCGACGATTGCCGGCAGTGCGAAGCCCGCCAGCGCGGCGATCACTCTCTTCATGCCCGGTCCCGCCACATCCGTTTTTCCCTTTCGACGCGCGCCCTTGCGGGTCTCAGTCTTGAAGCGGAGTGTTAAGCCCAATCGCGCCGGGGAGAAGCCCGCCGGGCCCCGTGCGCGCCGGCTCATGCGGTGTTATCCCCAGCGCGGATGGCCAAGCTCTATTTCTACTATGCCAGCATGAACGCGGGCAAATCGACGACGCTGCTGCAGGCGGACTTCAACTACCGCGAGCGGGGCATGCGCACGATGCTGTGGACCGCCGCACTCGATGACCGGAGCGATGCCGGTCACGCCATCGAGAGCCGCATCGGCCTCCACGCAGGCGCTAACCGCTTCGCCGCCGGGACCGACCTGTTCGAGCAGGTCTGCGCCGCTCACGCGGTCGAGCCGCTGTCCTGCGTGCTGGTGGACGAGGCGCAGTTCCTCACGCCCACGCAGGTCTGGCAATGCGCCGATCTTGCCGACAAGGCGGACATTCCCGTGCTCTGCTACGGGCTGCGCACCGACTTTCGGGGCGAGCTGTTTCCCGGCGCGGCCGTGCTGCTGGGCATCGCCGACAGCTTGGTCGAGCTGAAGGCGGTGTGCCACTGCGGGCGCAAGGCGTCGATGAACCTGCGGGTCGACGAAGCGGGGCGCGCGGTGAGCGAAGGGGCGCAGACGGAAATCGGTGGAAACGACCGTTACGTCGCACTGTGCCGCCGGCATTTCAGCGAGGCGTTGGGGCGGTAGGGGTTAGTTGATTAAGTACATGCGCACGCACGCTTCCTTGAAGGGGCGGGGCGGGGCGATCTCGACGATGTGAAAGAACCTGCGCGAACGTAGCAGCCTGGCGCGGTGTAGGAAAATCGCGCTGCCCGGTATTTTACCCGGATGTATTGACAATTTAACCCGGGTAAATGTAGGGGGCTGCCCATGCCTTTGACCCTGTTCTACAAAAATGAAGTGATCGCGCGCGGGACGCCCGGCGATTTCGCCGGACTTTTGCGTGAGATCGGACCCGTCGCCCGCAGCAGCGACCTGCTCGCCTTCGACGACGACACCGGGCGGCAGGTCGATCTCGATCTGGCCGAACCGGCGCCGCGTCCGCGCGGCCGTCCGGCGCTCGGCGTCGAGGCGCGCGAGGTGACGCTGCTGCCCCGACACTGGGAATGGCTCGCCGCGCAGCCCGGCGGCGCCTCGGTGACCTTGCGCAAGCTGGCCGAAGCCGCGATGCGCGCCGGGCGCAGCGAGCGTGAGTGCCTCGACGCCGCCTGCCGCTTCCTCACCGTCATGGCGGGCGACCGGCCCGGCTACGAGGAAGCGACCCGCGCGCTCTACGCGGGCGACCTCGAGAATTTCGACGCCCTGTGCGTCCTGTGGCCCCATGCGGTCGCGGATTATGCCCGGCGGCTCGCCTGGCCCAAGGAGTCGGTGTGATGCCCCACGGCTGGATCATTCTCGACAAGCCGCTGGGCCTCGGCTCGACGCAGGCGGTGGCCGCGGTCAAGCGCAACCTGCGCGAGGCGGGCTTCGGCAAGAAGGTCAAGGTCGGCCACGGCGGCACCCTCGACCCGCTCGCCACCGGGGTCCTGCCGATCGCGATCGGCGAGGCGACCAAGCTGACCGGGCGCATGCTCGATGCCAGCAAGGCGTACCTGTTCACCGTGCGCTTCGGCGAGGAGACCGACACGCTCGACCTCGAGGGCAAGGTCATCGCCACCAGCGACGTGCGGCCCTCGCAGGCCGAGGTCGAGGCGGTGCTGGAACGCTTCACCGGGCCGATCGCGCAGGTGCCGCCCGCCTATTCGGCGCTCAAGATCGACGGGGAGCGGGCCTATGATCTGGCGCGGGCAGGCGTCGAGGTCGAGTTGAAGTCGCGCGACGTGACGATTTACGACCTCCGACTGGAGGCTTTCGACCCGGAGGAAGGCGCGACGCTCCTCGCCAAAGTCTCCAAGGGCACCTATATCCGCAGCCTGGCGCGCGACATCGCGCAGGCCCTCGGTTCCTGCGGCACGGTCACGATGCTGCGCCGCGCGCAGGCCGGTCCGTTCCTTCTGTCTCAGGCGATTTCGCTGGACAAATTGAACGAAGTGGGTAAGGGCGCGCCTCTTGAACAGATACTCTTGCCGCTGGAGGCGGGGCTGGACGACATCCCGGCCATCGACCTCGACCCGGAGCAGGCAAGGGCGGTCCGACAGGGCCGCGTTCTGACCGGAATGCCCCATGAAGACGGGCTCTATATGGCGCGGGAGGGAATGATCCCTGTCGCGCTGGTGGAGCTTTCGGACGGCAGCGTCCGCGTTTCCAGGGGCTTCAATCTATCGGATGTCGCGGAGTGAATTGAATGTCGGTTACCCCTGAGAAGAAGCTGGATATCATCACGGACAACGCCCGCGCCACTGGCGACACGGGCAGCCCGGAAGTCCAGGTCGCGATCCTTACCGAACGCATCAAGAACCTGACCGAGCACTTCAAGGCTCACCACAAGGACAACCACTCGCGTCGCGGTCTGCTGGCCATGGTCAACAAGCGCCGCTCGCTGCTGGACTACCTCAAGAAAAAGGATGTGGCGCGCTACAACTCGCTCATCCAGAAGCTCGGTCTGCGTAAGTAAGATCGAACGACGGCCCGCCTCGGCGGGCCGTTTTGCATTTGAGACCCGCGGCGTGGTATCTGGGCATCGTCCCGGACCCCGCCGGGAAAGACCTAGATTTACGAGTATCCCCGCAATTCGGCGGGGGGCTCTGGGGCCTCAGAAAAAGCCCCGCACCGGACCGGGACGGTACCCCGGCAGTAAGCCCCGCCGTTGCAATAGGGCCGGTGGGTCGAGGAAAATCTTATGTTCGACGTCAAAACCGTAAGCATGGAGTGGGGCGGCAAGACCCTCACCCTGGAAACCGGCCGCATCGCTCGCCAGGCGAATGGTGCAGTCCTCGCCACCTACGGCGAAACCGTGGTGCTGTGCGCCGTGACCGCCGCCAAGTCGGTGAAGGAAGGCCAGGACTTCTTCCCGCTGACCGTCCACTACCAGGAAAAGTTTTCGTCCGCCGGCCGCATCCCCGGTGGCTTCTTCAAGCGTGAGCGCGGCGCGACCGAAAAGGAAACGCTGACCAGCCGCCTGATCGACCGTCCGATCCGCCCGCTGTTCCCCGAAGGTTTCTACAACGAAATCAACGTCATCGCCCAGGTCCTGAGCTATGACGGCGACACCGAGGCCGACGTCCTGGCGATGATCGCCGCTTCGGCCGCGCTGACCATCTCGGGCGTGCCCTTCATGGGCCCGATCGCCGCCGCGCGCGTCGGCTACGTCGATGGCGAATACACGCTGAACCCCAAGCAGGACGTCGCTCTCAAGGAAGGCAGCCTCGATCTCGTCGTCGCCGCCACCGGCGACGCCGTGATGATGGTGGAATCGGAAGCCAAGGAACTGACCGAAGAGGTCATGCTGGGCGCCGTCGTGTACGCGCACGACGAGATCAAGAAGGTCGTGAACCTCATCATCGACCTGGCCGAAAAGGCCGCCAAGGAGCCTTGGGAAGTCGATCTTTCGGACAGCACCGCCGACATCAAGGCGAAGCTCAAGAAGGTCGTCGGCAAGGACGTCGCCGCAGCCTACAAGCTGACCGACAAGTCGGCCCGTTCCAACGCCCTGAACGCCGCGCGCGCCAGGGCCAAGGAAGCGTTCTCGGACGAGACCCCGCAGACCCAGATGGTCGCCATCAAGTCCATGAAGAAGGTCGAGGCGGACATCGTTCGCGGCGCCATCCTCAAGGACGGCAAGCGCATCGACGGCCGCAAGCTCGACCAGGTCCGCCCGATCGAAGCGATCGTCGGCTTCCTGCCGCGCACCCACGGTTCGTCGCTGTTCACCCGCGGCGAAACCCAGGCGATCTGCACCACCACCCTTGGCACCAAGGAATCGGAGCAGATGATCGACGGCCTCGAAGGCCTGTCGTACTCGTCGTTCATGCTGCACTACAACTTCCCGCCCTACTCGGTCGGTGAAGTCGGCCGCTTCGGCGCCCCGGGCCGCCGCGAAGTCGGCCACGGCAAGCTGGCATGGCGCGCGCTGCACCCGGTGCTGCCCGCCAAGGAAGACTTCCCCTACACGATCCGCGTTCTCTCGGACATCACCGAGTCGAACGGTTCGTCCTCGATGGCCACCGTCTGCGGCGGTTCGCTCTCGATGATGGACGCCGGCGTGCCGCTGGTACGCCCGGTCTCGGGCATCGCCATGGGCCTGATCCTGGAAGGCAAGGACTTCGCGGTCCTGTCGGACATCCTGGGCGACGAGGACCACCTCGGCGACATGGACTTCAAGGTCGCGGGCACCGAAGTCGGCATCACCACGATGCAGATGGACATCAAGATCGCGGGCATCACGCGCGAGATCATGGGCAAGGCGCTCGAGCAGGCCAAGGCCGGCCGTGCGCACATCCTGGGTGAAATGACCAAGGCCCTCGGTTCCTCGCGCAGCGAACTGTCGGCTCACGCTCCCCGCATCGAGACGATCCAGATCGACAAGTCGAAGATCCGTGACGTCATCGGCACGGGCGGCAAGGTCATCCGCGAGATCGTCGCCGAGACCGGCGCCAAGGTCGACATCGACGACGAGGGCGTGATCAAGATCTCGTCGTCCGACATCGCGCAGATCGAGGCCGCCAAGAAGTGGATCCTCGGCATCGTCGAGGAAGCGGAAGTCGGCAAGGTCTACCAGGGCAAGGTCGTCAACATCGTCGACTTCGGCGCCTTCGTGAACTTCATGGGCGGCAAGGACGGTCTCGTCCACGTCTCCGAAATGAAGAACGAGCGCGTGGAAAAGCCGACCGATGTCGTCAAGGAAGGCCAGGCCGTCTACGTCAAGGTCCTCGAGATCGACCCGCGCGGCAAGGTTCGCCTGTCGATGCGCGTCGTCGACCAGGAGACCGGCGCTGAGCTGGAAGACACCCGTCCGGCACGTGAGCCCCGCGAAGGCGGCGATCGCGGTCCGCGCAGCGGTGGCGGCGATCGCGGCGGTGACCGTCGTGGCCCGCGCCGCGAAGGCGGCGGCGATCGCGGTCCTCGCGGTGGCGGCGATCGTGGTCCCCGCGGCGGCGGCGACCGTGGCCCGCGCGGCGGCAGCGAAGGCGGCAACCCCGACCACCTGCCGGCCTTCCTCAAGGAAGACTGATAGGTCCGGAGCCATCAAGGCATCAGGAAAGGGGTCGCGCCGCAAGGCGCGGCCCTTTTTCGTTGGAACCCCCCTCCCGGTTGCGGCTTGCATTCCCGGAGCTACGTCGAAACACTGAGCCTGAAGCGGAGAGGACCGGATGAAGCGAGTGGCACTGGCGGGGGGCGCGCTCATGGCGCTGGCGGCGTGGCCCACTGCCGCAGGGGCGAGCGGGGACTACGGCTGCACGCCTGGCTGGACGCTCGCGACCTCCGCCTTCGAATGCGCCGGCAGCGCCGTGATCGGCCCGCGCAACGACACCCGCGTCAACCTTGCCTTCCTGCTGCGCGACCGCGCCGGGCTGTCCTCGCCGGGCAAGCTGGCCTATCCCGAGCAGGACTGGGGCAACGGCGATTTCGGCCACGTCTTCCTCGGCTGGGACGAACTCCAGTCCGCCTTCTGGCCCGCCGGGCAGGCCCCCGCCGACGAGACGGCGCAGGACTACGCCGGCTCGCGCTGCCAGACCCTCGCCAGCGGCGGGGCCGCCTTCCGCGCCGCGCTCGCCGCGAGCAAGGGCGTCAGGCCCGAGGAGCGCGAAACCCTGGCCGCCGCGCGCGACCTCGTGAAACCGGCCTGCGACGGTGACAAGGGCCCGGCGGCTTGGCCCGCCGCGAGCAGCGCGCCGGGGCGCGAATACCTTGCCTACCTGCAAGGCGCCCGCGCCTTCTACGCCGACGATTTCGCCTCTGCCGGCAAGCTGTTCGCCGGCCTCTCCCGCTCGAAGGACCCGTGGCTGGCGGAAACCGGGCGCTACATGGTGGCCCGCAACGAACTTGCCGCTGCCCAGGTCGGGGCTTTCGACGAATGGGGTGGCTACGCTGGCGGCGACAAGGTCGACCGCCCCTCCGCCACCCGCGCCCGGGCGGCGCTGCAGGACTATCTCTCCGCCTACCCCAAGGGCCGCTACGCCGCCTCCGCCTCGGGCCTGACGCGCCGTGCGGCGTGGTTGCTGGGCGAGGGGCCGGGCCTCGCGCGCAGCTATTCCGGCCTTCTGGCGGCGCAGTCTCCGTTGGACCCGCAGGCCCCGGCGCTGCTGGAGGAAGTGGAGAGCAAGGTCCTGTTCGGCACCGGGCTGGGCAACGACCCCGACGCACCGCTGCTGCTGGCGACCTGGGATCTCGTGCGCATGCGCCGTTACGGAGAGGACGAGCGGCCCACGTTGGTCTCGACCATCCCCCCGGCGCTGACCGCAGGAGAGCTCGCAGCGCAGAAGCCCGCCTTCGCCAAGGCGCCGGACCTCTACGCCTTCCTGCAGGCGAGCTTCGCCTACCACGTCGCGCACGACTACCGCGCCGTGCTGGCGCTGGTCCCCGACGGTACGCGCGCCAAAAGCCTCACCCCGCTTGCCTTCAGCGGGCAGATGCTGCGGGGGCTGGCGCTGGAGAAGCTGGGCGACCGCAACGCCCCGGGCTTCTGGCAGCAGCTGGCGCCGGCCGCACGCGACCTCTACCAGCGCCCGGCGGTGGAACTGGCGCTGGCGATGCACTGGGAGCGCAGCGGCGACCTCGGCCTCGTCTTCGCGCCCTCCAGCCCCGTCACGGAGCCCGAAATCCGCACGCTGCTCCTGGCGCACACGGCTGGCGCGGACCTGCTGCGCCGTCAGGCGACCGCCGCTGCCGCCGGCCGGGTGGAACGCGACGTCGCGCTGTTCACGCTGCTCGCCAAAGGGCTGAGCCGGGGGCGCTACGCCGACGTTGGCAGGGACCTGGGGCTGGTTCCCGCCGATGCCTCGACCTCCGGCTGGGTCGGCGAGGGCTGGGAGGGCGCGTGGATGAGCCCCGATCCCGATTCGCGCCCGCCCGCCGGCTTCTTCGTGCGCGGGAAGTGGCAGGACCAATATGCCTGCCCGGCGTTGGCGAAGACCGTCGCGACGCTCGCCGCCACGCCCGCCGACGTGAAGGGACGGCTGTGCCTCGCCGAGTTCTGGCGCCTCAACGGCTTCGACGATTACCTCGCCGGTGACGCGCACCCCGCCGCCGACGAACTGGGCGGTACGAAGGAGCTGTTTCCCGGCAAGCCCATGCCGCGCTCGGCCCTTTACGCAGCCGTGCTGGCAGACCGCGCCGCCGGGCCGGACGACACCGCCTATGCGCTCTACCGCTCGGTGATGTGCTACGCGCCGAGCCGCATCAATTCCTGCGGCGGCACGGATGCCAGCGAGGGGCAGCGCCGCGCGTGGTTCCAGCGCCTCAAGCGCGATTACCCCAAGAGCCGGTGGGCCGGCGAACTCAAGTATTACTGGTGAACCGCCGAGGCGCGCTGGTGGGCGCACTCTCCAGCCTTGCGCTGGCGGCCTGCGGGGACCGGGCGGGCGGAAAGGTAGATCCCCGCGCGTACCAGGCGTTCTTCCTCTGGCCCGGCGTAAAAGCGCCTCCGTGGCTGAAGCAGGCGCGGGAGGTCTACGTGCTGGCGGGTGAGGTACGCCACCGACCGAACAGTCCCTTCGTGCCGCTGCGCGCGGTGCCGCATGTGCCGGGGCCCGCGCTGTGGCTGGTCGTGCGCGTCGAGCGGCTCGACTGGAGCGAGGCGATGTACCGGGAGGTCCTGCGCATGCTGGCGCTGTGGCAAGCCTCGGGTAACCGCGTGACCGGCCTGCAGATCGATTTCGACGCCGCGACGCGCGGGTTGGAGAGGTACGCGCAGTTCCTCGCCGACCTTCGCCGCCGGTTGCCCGGGCGCTGGAAGCTCTCGATCACCGGGCTGATGGACTGGAGCGCCGGGGGCGACCCGCAGGCGCTGGCAAAGGTGGCGGGTAGTATCGACGAGATCGTGGTGCAGACCTACCAGGGGCGGCGCACGATCCCGGGGTACGAGGGCTATCTGGCCAGCCTTCGCAGGCTCGGCATGCCTTACAAGGTGGGGCTGGTCGAGCGCGGTGACTGGCGCGAACCGGCGGGTCTCACCAGCGACCCGGAGTTCCGGGGCTACGTCGTGTTCCTGCTGGGCCGGTAGCCACTCAGGGCGCGGTCGTGCGCCGGGCGCTGATGATCTTGATCGGCGGCTCGAGGATCTGGCCGCGCATCACGCCTTCGCCCTTGGTGGGCGAGAGCGGTGCGTTCCACAGCGCCATCACCACGTCCATCCCCGCGACGACGTGGCCGAACGCGGCGAAGCCGGCGCGGGTGTCGGGGTTGTCGGAATCGGGCTGGGCGTCGAGCGAGGTGAGGTCGCCGATCATGATCGTGAAGTCGGCGGTCGCGCTGCCGGGCGCGAAGCGCGCCATCGAGATCGTGCCCGCCTTGTGGCTGAGGCCGGTGACGCTGGTGGGCTCGTGCGCGATCGGGGGCAGCACCTTGACGCCCTGCAGGCCGCCCTGGAGCAGTCCGGCGGGCTCGTCACCCCAGTCGAGGTGCATGGCGCGGTAGAAGGTGGCGCCGTCGAGCCGCTTGCCGTCGACGTACTTCAGGAAGTTGGCAGCGGTGACCGGCGCGTGGGTGCGGTCGAGCGCCAGCGTGATCACGCCCTGGGGCGTCGTCAGCGCGACGTAGGCATAGTCGACCGGGACCGGCGCCGGCGCTGCGGCAGGGACCGGTGCGCTGTCCTGAGCGGCGGCGGGGGACAGCGAGAGGGCGAGCGGCACGATGAACGCCAGCGCCGCCTTCAAGGCCGTCCGTCCCGCCGCCCTCATCGGATCAGCGGACCCGCGGACCGCCGAAGGGCAGCGGCGGGGGAGCGCGGCGGGCGCCGCGCGGCAGCTGGGCCTGGTAGGCGCGGCCGCAATGCTCGACGCAGTAGGGGAACCCCGGGTTCACCTTTTCGCCGCAGAAGTGGAAGTCCGGCTCGCCCGGGTGGCCCATCGGCCAGCGGCACACGCGGTCGCTGAGGTCGAGCAGGCTGGTCTTGTCGGCGATCTCGGCGCTGGGCTTGGCCGGAATCAGGCGGCGCGGCGGCGCGGGAGGGATCGGCTGCTGCTGGTCGCCGGGGCCCTGGCGCAGGAAGCCGCCGGGGCCGACCGAGACCACGCGCGGGCGGTCGGAGACCGGCGCGGGGGCAGGGGCGTCGGCATCGGCCGCTGCGGGAGCAGGTGCGGGGCTTCGCGGCGCGGGCGCGGCAGGAGCGGGCGGCGCCGCGCGGCTCACCGGAGCGGCGGGTGCCTCGGCCTGCGGTTCGGGCGCGCGGGGCGGCGGCGCGGCCTCCACCGGCTTCACCTTCTTGGGAGCGGCGGGGCGCGCGGGCTTCTCGTTCGCCTTCACCGGGGAAGGGCGGGCCTTAAGGCCGAGGCGGTGGGCCTTGCCGATCACCGCGTTGCGGCTCACTCCGCCAAGCTCGTCCGCGATCTGGCTGGCGGTGGAACCACCTTCCCACATCTTGGTCAGCTTCTCGATCCGCTCGTCCGTCCAGCTCATTCCAGTTCCATCATTTCGAGGGGCACCCGGGGATTTCACCCCAGAATCGCCCCGGATATCCAGGCGCCGCTTGCCTCGGAAGGCTACAGCCGATAGTCGCCGGTCCATGCCCGATCAACCCCAATCGACTGCGCTGCCGGACACCTCCGGGATCCTCGACCCCAATGGCAATCCGGCCCCTTCCGTTTCGACCCGGTTTCCGGCGAAGGGAGAGCCCGTGATCCACCAGGTCAACTGGGTGGGGCTCCAGACCCTTTATATGAAGGAGGTCCGGCGTTTCTTCAAGGTCCAGACCCAGACGATCTGGGCGCCGGCGATCACGACGCTGCTGTTCCTGGTGATCTTCACCGTCGCGCTGGGACGCGGCGGCCGCGAGGTGCTGGGCGTCAACTTCGCGACCTTCGTGGCGCCGGGCCTGATCGTCATGGGAATGATGCAGAACGCCTTCGCCAACTCCAGCTTCTCGTTCCTGGCGGGCAAAATCCAGGGCACCATCATTGACTTCCTGATGCCGCCGCTCACCGAGGGCGAGCTGATGCTGGCGATCGTCGGCGCCGCGGTGACGCGCGCGGTGCTGGTGGGCCTCGCGCTGTCGGCGGCGATGCTGCTGTGGCCGGGCATCGACATGTCGGTCGCCCACCCGTGGGCGGTGGTGTGGTTCGGGCTCGCGGGCTCGGTGTTCCTCGCGCTGCTGGGCTTCCTCTCGTCGATCTGGGCGGAGAAGTTCGATCACAACGCGGCGGTCACCAACTTCGTGATCGCCCCGCTCTCGCTGCTGTCGGGCACGTTCTACGTGATCGACAACCTGTCGCCGCTGTTCCAGGCGATCAGCCGCGCGAACCCGTTCTTCTACGTGATCTCGGGCTTCCGCTTCGGCTTCCTCGGGGCGAGCGACATCGGCGATACCAACATGGCGGTGCTCCACAGCGCGCTGGGCCTCGGACTGCTCGATGCGGTGCTGGCGGGCGTGGTATTTGTGGTGCTGCGGTCGGGCTGGAAGCTGAAGGGCTGAATTCCGGCGCGCCCGGCCGCAAAACGGTGCGGATGCAGGCGGCGCATTAACGGAAATTTATCGGCTTTCGTGCATGCAGGCGCGGTGGCGTCAGGGAAAGCCTCAAGCGAAAACCGCCGAAAGATTGTCGTGCGTTTCACTGCGCCGATCGTCGTGGCCGCGCTTTGCATCCTCGTGCTCATGCTCGGACTTCTGCAATGGTCCGGCCGCGAGGTCGACAGGATCGCCCGCGAGCGCGACCGCGCCATCGTTTCGCTGGTGCTGGCGCAGAGCGTCGAACGGGTAGCACACGCGCAGGAATCCTCGACCGTCTGGGACGAGGCGGTGCGCCAGGTGCGCAAGACCCCGCTCGATCCGTCCTGGCTGGACCTCAACCTGGGTGAATGGTTCGAAGACTACGCCGGCATCGACGAAGTCTACATCCTCGACCCGCGCGACCGGCCGATCTACGCGATGCGCGAAGGTGCCCGCGCTGCGCCCGAAAGCTACGTCGCGCTGGAAAACGTGGCGGCGCCGCTGGCCAAGCTGCTGCGGGCCACGCGCACCGTCCAGAAGCGCAGCAACGGCAACCTCGCCATGCTCTCGGCGGGGCAGGGGGATCTTGCCGTCGTGCGCGGGCGTCCGGCCATCGTCAGCGTCAAGCCGATCGTCTCCGACAGCGGCGGCCTGAAGCAGGCGCCCGGCACCGAGCCGCTGCATGTCGCGGTCGTCTACCTCGACGACGATTTCTTCGCACGCGTGGGCCGTCAGTACGGACTGGCCGACGCCCACTACGCGATCGCGCCGGGTGCCGACAGCAACGCCCGGTCGGTGCCTCTGTGCGACCGCCACGGCGGAACCATCGGATACCTCGTGTGGAAGCCCTTCGCGCCGGGGAGGCAGGTCACCGCCGCCCTCGGTCCGGCGCTGCTGGTGGTCCTGCTGCTGACCACCGCCGTGATCTACTGGCTCGCCAGCCGCCTGGCGCGGCGCACGCACGATCTCGAGGAGAGCCGGCTGCACGCCCAGCACCGCGCGATGCATGACGAACTCACCGGCCTCGGCAACCGCGCCACTTTCGAGCAGCGGCTGGACGAGGCGCTGTCGCGCTCGCGCCGCCACAAGACGCTGCTGGCGCTGCTCTACATCGATCTCGATCGCTTCAAGCAGGTGAACGACACGCTGGGCCATCCGGCGGGCGACGCGCTGATCCGGCAGGTCGCGCGGCGCCTCGTCGCGGAGGTGCGCGGCTACGACCTCGTCGCGCGGCTGGGCGGAGACGAGTTCGCGATCCTCATCGGCGAGCCGGCCGACCGGCAGGCGGTGGAGCGCATCTGCGCCCGCGTCGTCGCCGAGTTGGAGCGGCCGTTCGACCTCGCGGGATCGCAGGCCTTCATCGGCGCCAGCATCGGCGTGGCCCTGGCTCCGGCCGACGGGCTCGACCGTACCGAGCTGACCCGCAAGGCGGACATCGCGCTCTACAAGGCGAAGACCAACGGCCGCAGCCGGTTCTGCTTCTTCACCCCCGACATGGACCACGACGTCCGCTCGCGGGAGGAGAGCTACCGCGACCTCCGGCTGGCCCTCGCCGACTGCGAGCGGCAGCTGCGTGTCCACTACCAGCCGATCTATGCGATGGACGACGGACGGATGGTGGGCGTGGAAGCGCTGCTACGCTGGAAGCATCCCGAGCATGGCCTCGTGGGGCCGGCGGAATTCATCCGCTCGGCCGAGGAATCAGGGTTGATAGAGGTGCTGGGCGACTGGGTCCTGCGCCGCGCGGTGCGGGATGCGCGGCAGTGGCCGGGTCTGCGTGTGGCGGTCAACGTCTCGCCGATCCAGCTGCGCAGCCGGGTGTTCGTCGATACCGTGCGGCAAGTGCTGGCCGAGGCCGGAGTGGAGCCGGAAAGGCTCGAACTGGAGATGACCGAGACCGCGTTGATGGCCGCCTCGGGCGATGTCGCGCGCTCGCTCGCCGAGCTTCGCCGGCTGGGCGTGGCCTGCGCGCTGGACGACTTCGGCACCGGCTATTCCTCGCTCAGCCACATCCGAGACTTTGCCGTCGACCGCGTCAAGATCGACCGCTCGTTCGTCAATGTGGTCAACACGGTGCCCGGTGCCGCCCTGGTCGAGGCGATCGTCAGCCTTGCCCGGGCGAACGGCCTGTGCCTGACCGCCGAAGGCGTCGAAGAGCAGGAGCAGTACGATTTCCTGCGGAGCGTGGGATGCCATGAAGTGCAGGGTTACCTGCTCTCGCGCCCGGTCCCCGCCAGCGAGGTCGGGCGGCTGTTGCGCGGCAGCCGGCCGGAACGGGAAGACCGCCCCTCGGCACTGATCTGAGGTTGAGCGCCGGGCGCCCCCCTTAGTGCGCCAGCCCGCGGCGGAGCGGGTAGCGGCCTTCGTTGAAGTCGTCGAACATCTGCGAGAGCGAGGGGTGGTCCACCGGCCCGCCATCGGCATCGCCCATCAGGTTCTGCTGGCTGACATAGGCGACGTAGCTCGATTCCTCGTTTTCGGCGAGGAGGTGGTAGAAAGGCTGCTCGCGCGTCGGCCGCACTTCGGCGGGGATCGACTGATACCATTCCTCGCTGTTGGCGAAGACCGGATCGATGTCGAAGACCACGCCGCGAAAGTCATGCAGACGATGGCGAACCACGTCGCCGATCGCGAATCGCGCCCGGTTCTGGCGAGGCGCATCGATGACGCGTCCGGCCTGAGGGGAGAAGAAGGACGCCCTGTTCATATGACGGATATAGGTTTCGCAAGGGGGCGAAACAAGCGATGGGCCGGGACATTCCCCCAAAAGCGTAAACCGGCTCGCCAAAAGTGCAAATCGGGGCTTGGCAAGCTCGATCAAGTCGGCTAGCGGCGCACTTCGCTTGACCCGGTGGGGCTTCCCCACTGTAGCACGATCTCTTGCGGAGAGGTGGCAGAGTGGTCGAATGCGCTGCACTCGAAATGCAGTGTACGGGAAACCGTACCGTGGGTTCGAATCCCACCCTCTCCGCCAAGAGCCCCCTGTATCGCTGGGCGCTTCGGGCCGCATGGGCCCACAATTTCCTTCCTGTTCAATATCTTGGAGTCGCGTCCTCGACGCGCGGCACCGTGGGCTTGCTGCGTGTCAGTCCATGATTTCGCGGATTTTCCTGGCCAGCGCGTCCATCGCGAAGGGCTTGGTAATGAGCGCCATGTTCGGGGCTAACTGGCCGTTGCCGATCACGGCGTTTTCCGCGTAGCCGGTGATGAACAGCACCTTCAGGGCCGCGCGCAGGGCGAGGGCGGCGTCGGCGATCTGGCGGCCGTTCATGCCGCCGGGCAGCCCCACGTCGGTGATGAGCAGATCGATGGCGGGGTGGGCGTGGATGAGGCGCATGGCGCTGGGGCCGTCGAAGGCTTCGAGCACGTCGTAGCCCAGTTCCTCGGCGATCTCGACGACGAGCATCCGCACGGTGGGTTCGTCGTCCACGACGAGGACGCAGCCGGCGTTGGTTTGCGGCATCGGTTCGACCGCCGGACCAGCCGTGATGTCCTCACCGGTCTGCCCGTCGTCTTCGGTGAGGTGGCGGGGCAGGTATATGCACATGGTGGTGCCGGTACCGGGCTCGGTATAGATGCGGACCTGTCCGCCTGACTGGCGCGCGAAGCCGTAGATCATCGAGAGGCCAAGGCCTGTGCCTTCGCCGAGCGGCTTGGTGGTGAAGAATGGGTCGAAGGCGCGCTTCACGACGTCGTCGGTCATGCCGGTGCCGGTGTCGGTCACGCAGATCGAGACGTATTGGCCTGGATCGAGGTCGCGCTGGCGCGCGGCGCGGTCGTCGAGCCACTTGTTCGCGGTTTCGACGGTAATCCGGCCGCCGTCGGGCATCGCATCGCGGGCGTTGATGCACAGGTTGATGATCGCGTTCTCGAGCTGGTTGGGATCGACCAGCGTGGTCCACAGGCCCGCCTTGCCGACGGTCTCGACCTCGACCTGCGGGCCCACGGTGCGGCGGACCAGTTCCTCGAGGTCGAAGATCAGGCGGTTGGCATCGGTCGGCTTGGGATCCAGCGTCTGGCGGCGCGAGAAGGCGAGCAGGCGGTGGGTGAGGGCGGCGGCGCGGCGGACGGCGCCCTGCGCGGCGACCGAGTATTTCTCCAGCTCGTTGACGCGGCCTTGCGCGATGCGGGTCTGCATCATCTCCAGCGCACCCGAGATGCCGGTCAGGAGGTTGTTGAAATCGTGGGCGAGGCCGCCGGTGAGTTGGCCGACAGCTTCCATCTTCTGCGACTGGCGCAGCGCATCCTCCGCGCGGTCGCGCTCGGCGGTAGTGGTCTCGACCTCTTCGACGAGGCGCCGGCGTTCCTCCTCCAGTTGGCGCTCAACCGCCTTGCGCGCCGACACGTCGAGCATGGCGCCGACCATGCGCAGCGGCGCGCCGCCCGCGTCGCGGATGACGTAGCCGCGGTCGAGCACGTCGGCATAGCTGCCGTCGGCGCGGGCGAAGCGGTATTCGTCCGACCAGTCGGTGTCGGTGCCCTCGATGATCCTGTGGATGCCTTCGTCGATGCGGTCGCGGTCGTCGGGATGGATATGGCCGATCCACCATTCACCAGTGGGCTCGACCCCGGCGAGTACGTGGCCGTAGGCGCGTTCCAGCGCCTCGTTCCAGGTGACGTGGTTGCCGCGCAAGTCCCAGTCCCACACGGCGTCGTTGGTGGCACGGCCGGCGAGGCGCAGGCGTTCGCCGATTTCGCGCAGGGCCGCGGTGGCCTCGCGGTCGCTGGTGACGTCCTGGACGGTGCCGATCAGGCGAACCGGCTCGCGGCCTTCGAAGAAGGCGATGCCGTGGGCGCTGATGTGGCGCAGCACGCCGTCCTCGATGCCGACGGTGCGGTATTCGACTTCGAAGTGGCGGTCGCCATCGGGGTCGAGCGAGGCGGCGACGGCCTTGTCGGCACGCTCGCGGTCGTCGGGGTGGAGCCCGGCGAGGTACGCGCTCTCGTAAGTGACGGGTACACCTGCGCTCAGGCCGAAGAAGGCGCGGCAACGGTCGTCCCAGTTCAGCGTGCCCTCGCGCGGGCGGTAGTCGAACCGGCCGAGTTCGGCGGCGGATGCGGCCAGTTCCAGTTCCTCGCGGCTGCGTTCGAGCGCCTTTTCGGTGCGGCGCCGCTCGGTGAGGTCGGAGAACAGGATCGCGACGTGATGCTGCTCGGGCTCGTCGATGCGGTAGGCGTGGACGAGATACCAGCGGTCGTCGAGCGCATGGGCGGGCAGTTCGATGCGTTCGGAAATTCCCGTCTTCGCGACCCTGCCGTAGAGGTCGAACCAGTGCTGCTCGTGCGCGGGCGCCATCTCGCGCATCCAGCGCCCGGCGGCGTTCTGGATTCCGGTGTATTCCTCGAAGGACCTGTTGATCTCGAGGAAGCGGTAGTCGAGCGCCGCCCCATCGGGCCCGAACTTCACCTCGACGACGCAGAAGCCCGCATCGATCGAGTTGAACAGCGAGCGATAGCGGCTTTCGCTGGCGCGCCGGGCTTCTTCGCTGCGGGCGCGGTCCATCGCCTCGCGCGTGCGCCATGCAACGTCCTCGACCATCGCGATTTCGCCGAGCGACCAGGCGCGTGGTTCGGCCTCGTGGAGGTAGAGGATGCCGTCGAGCCCGTCGTCGCGTGAGATCGGGCAGGCGATGAGCGCGCGCGTCCCTATGCTGTCCCAGGCCGGGGCGTAGGCGGCGGTGCGGGGGTCGGCCGCGCTGTCTTTGACCACGACCGTGCGGCCGTCCCGCAGTTCGGCGACGATCTCTGGTCCGAAGCTGTCGAGCCGGTGCGCCTCTCCGGCGAGGCCGGGCAGGGTGCCGGACCAATCCGTATCGACGCTGACGGTTGCGCCGTCGGGGCCGATCGCGCCGAAGCCGCAGCGTCCTGCGCGCAGATGGCGGCCGAGCAGTGCGGTGGCGGTGGCAAGGATTTCCGGCGCATCGTCGAGCCGGCGCAGGTGGTCTAGCAGGAACAGCTGGAAAGCCTGCCGCTCGAGCAGTTGTTCGTGGCTCAGTTCCTGGGATCGAGGCATCCTGGCGAGAATCCATCCTGTCAGCGCTATGCGGGCCTGCCCGGCCCCATCTCGACGAAACCCCGGCGTGGTCCGTCGTTCCGGCCGCGCCCGGCAATCGTCTTGCCCACGGATAAGCGCGCTGTTCCCGTTCTGCCAACGACTTTCCGCCGAGGATTGCAATGGACCATGTCCCGAGGCGCGGCTGAAGGATGCGGCCTTGCCGCTGGAATTTCCGCCCCGAAGCAAACGGTTGTCACGCAACCAATGGGGTGGGCGCGCATTGCCAAGGCTTAGACGCCCGCAGCGCTGCCGCGCCGGGTCGCCAAGGAGGATATCTTGCCGTCCGCCACGCCGTTACCCCTGCATCCGCTCCATGCGATGCTTCTCGCCTTTCCCGTCGCTCTGTTTCCGGGGGCGCTGCTTTCGGACATCACGTACCTGAACAGTGCCGAGATGCAGTGGTCGAACTTCTCGGCATGGCTGATCACCGGTGCGCTGCTGTTCGGCGCCCTGGCGCTGCTCTGGGCGCTGGTGTCCGCGCTGCGGCGCCGGGGAGGGTGGATCTATCCCGCGCTGCTCGCCGCGATGTGGATCGCCGGGCTGATCAACGCCTTCCAGCATAGCCACGATGCGTGGTCCTCGGTCGGGACCATGGGTCTGACGCTGTCGATCGTGTCGAGCGTGCTGGCGCTGCTGGCCGGCTGGACCGGCTATTCGACGCTGCGCGCGGGGAGCCGGGCATGAACATCGTGCGTCTTGGCGGAACCGCCGCTTTCACCCTGGTCCTCGCGCTGGGTCTTTCCGCTTGCGGGAAAGGCCCCGAGCTCGACCAGACCGGTCCGCGTCCGACCTTGCCGGACCAGAAGGAAACGCTGCTGCCGCCGATGAAGATCGCGCGGCCGGAAGGGTGGGCCGGCGCCATGCCCACGGTGCCGCGCGGCTTCACGATCACCCCGCTCGCCACCGGCCTCAAGGTGCCGCGCCAGACGCTGGTGCTGCCCAACGGCGACGTGCTCGTGGCCGAGGGGACCGGCGGAAACGAGCCGATGCTGCGCCCCAAGGACGTCATCGCCGGCTACATCAAGAGCCTCGGCAAGACGACGGTCAAGGGCGGCAACCGTGTCAGCCTGCTGCGCGACGCCGATGGCGACGGCAAGGCGGAGCTGACATCCGTCCTGATCGACGGGCTCGACGCGCCCTACGGCCTCGCGCTGGTGGGCGGCGACCTCTACGTCGCCAACCAGGGCGCGCTGCTGCGCTTCCCCTACCGCACCGGCCAGACCCGCATCGACGCGCCGGGGCAGGAGGTGACCAAGCTGCCTGCCAAGCCGAACCACCACTGGACCAAGTCCCTCACCGCCAGCGCGGACGGATCGAAGCTCTACGTGGGCATCGGCTCGAACAGCAATGTCGGCGAGCGCGGCATGGCCGTGGAGGAGGACCGTGCGGTCGTCTGGGAGATCGACCGGGCGAGCGGCGCCCACCGCGTCTACGCCTCGGGCATCCGCAACCCCACCGCGCTCGCCATCAATCCGGCGACGCAGGCGGTATGGGCGGTCGCCAACGAACGTGACGAACTCGGCGCGCAACTGGTGCCGGACTACCTGACCTCGGTGCGGCCGGGCGCATTCTACGGCTGGCCCTACAGCTACTGGGGAGGCCACGTCGATCCGCGCGTCCACCCGCAGAAGCCCGAGATGGTGCGCAAGGCCATCGCGCCGGACTATGCGCTCGGCTCGCACGTCGCCGCGCTGGGCCTGAGCTTCGTCACCGGCGGCGGCTTCGGGGGCGGTTATGCGGACGGCGCGTTCGTCGGCCAGCACGGCAGCTGGAACCGGCAGGACCTCGCAGGCTACAAGGTGGTGTGGGTGCCCTTCACCAACGGCAAGCCCAGCGGCAAGCCGCAGGACTTCGTCACCGGCTTCATCGGCCAGGACGGCAAGGCGCGGGGCCGGCCCGTGGGCGTGACCTACGACCCGCAGCGCCGGGTGCTGCTGGTGGCGGACGACCTGTCGAACACCGTGTGGCGCATCGCTCCAGCGGTGGGGGCGCCGCGCTGATGCGGGCGCCTGCGATGCTGGCGAGGCTGGGGGCGGTCGTAGCCGCCGGCCTCGCCGCGCCCGCGCTGGCCGATCCGATGCTGGCGGACTTCTCCTACGGCTGGCCGGTCGAACACCACAGCTTCGAGAGCCAGCGCGAGCGCATGGAGATGGCCTATCTCGACGTCCGGCCCGACCGTCCCAACGGCCGGACGGCGGTGCTCCTCCACGGCAAGAACTTCTGCGCCGGGTCCTGGGACACCACGATCCGCGCCCTGTCGCAGGCGGGCTACCGGGTGATCGCGCCGGACCAGATCGGCTTCTGCAAGTCCACCAAGCCGGCGCGCTACCAGTACGGCCTGCATACGCTCGCGGCGAACACGCACGAATTGCTGGCGGCGCTCAGGATCGAGAAGCCGGTGCTGATCGGGCACAGCATGGGCGGAATGCTCGCCATGCGCTACGCCCTCCAATATCCCGGCGAGCTGTCGAAGCTGGTGCTCGTCAACCCGCTCGGGCTCGAGGACTGGCGCGCGAAGGGCGTGCCCAACGCGACGGTCGACCAACTCTACGTGACCGAACTCAAGGCGACGCGCGCCAGCATCAAGGC
The DNA here is from genome assembly GCF_000281975.1 of Novosphingobium sp. AP12. Classification (GTDB taxonomy): domain Bacteria; phylum Pseudomonadota; class Alphaproteobacteria; order Sphingomonadales; family Sphingomonadaceae; genus Novosphingobium. Next base: position 33,689 of record NZ_AKKE01000133.1, read on the forward strand.
CTATCAGCAGAGCACCTACTACGCCGGCCAGTGGCGCCCCGACTACGACCGCTGGGTCGACATGCTGGCCTCGATGTACGCTGGCCCGGGCGGCGAAGTGGTCGCATGGCACCAGGCGCTGACGGCCGACATGGTGTTCAACCAGCCCGTCATCCACGAGATCGACCGGATCGCGGTCCCCACCGTGCTGATGATCGGCGAGAAGGACAACACCGCGATCGGCAAGAACCGGGCCGACAAGGCGCTTCAGGCCAGGCTGGGCGACTACCCGCGGCTGGCGCGCGAAGCAGCGGCGCGGATCCCGGGCGCGCGGCTTGTCACGTACCCCGCCTTCGGCCACAGCCCGCAGGTGCAGGGCGCCGGGCAGTTCAACGCCGATCTGCTCGAAGCCCTGCGCTGATCCTCACAGCAACCAGGCGATCGGCAGGCGCGAAGTGACCGCGATCAGCGCGCGGTCGAACAGCTGCATGCCGGGCTCGCGCGTCTGGACAGAGGCGTGGAGCCCTTCGCCGGGCGTCCACTCCAGCCCGCCGCCCTCGTCCAGCGAAACCGCATAGGCGGCGTCGGGGATGATCGTGGCGAAGGCATCGGCCACGTAGGCGGCGAAAAGCGGGCTATGGATGACGAAGCCCAGTTCGGTGTTCAGCCGGAGCGAGCGCTGGTCGAAGTTGAACGAACCGACGAACAGGCGCTGGCGGTCGACCGTGATGGTCTTCGCATGGATCGTCGAGGCGCCCGAGCGCAAAGCCGCGAACGACCCGCTGCCGGTTGCGCGCAGCCGGCTGCCGACGCCAAGGCGGTTACCCTGCCGGCGCTGCTTCTTCGAGGGTGCGTCGCGCACCTGTGCGGCAGTCTCGAACAGGCGAACACCCGCCTTGAGCAGCGCCTTGCGCCAGGGCGCATAGCCGGCATGGACCAGCGCGACGTCGGTGGCCCCGTACCCGTTGGTGAGCACCGTCACGTCGACACCCGAGCGCGCCAGCGCGCCGAGCTGGTGCGTGCCCTGCGCTCCCGGAACGAAATAGCCCGAGACGATGCCCAGTTCGCGGCTGGGATGTCCGATCGCGCCGTCGAGCTTGCCCGCGAGCAGGTCCCGCTTGCGGATATCCTTGCGCACTTTGGCGGGATCGTCGCTGATCATCTCCACCTTCGCCCACTCCAGGTCGAGCGTTCCTTGCGCGATCTCATGGACGAGGGGCAGGCTGCGCAGCCGCTCGACATAACGGCGTGCGGAGGCGTCGCGCTCAACCACCGAGGCGCGCGATGCCAGCTTCGCGCGCTGCTTCTCGCTGACACGAGGCAGGATCTGCTCGGCGGGGTAGGAGGATTCGCAGTCCCAGTACTTCCCAAAGTCGGTCTCGACGTCTGCCACGACCGGCCCGATCGCCAGCACGTCGAGGTCCACGAACAGCGCGCCGTCTCCTGCACCGAAATACTCGTCGCCGACGTTGCGGCCGCCGACGATGGTGACCGCTCCGTCGACCGTGAAGCTCTTGTTGTGCATCCGCCGGTTGAGGCGACCGAAATCGGCGAGGAAGCCGATCGCCTTGGGGAAGCGGATACGGAATGGATTGAAAAGGCGCACCTCGATGTTCGGATGGTCGTTCAGCGCCGAGAGGATGTGGTCGAGCCCGGTGATCCCGTTGTCGTCCAGCAGCAGCCGCACGCGCACCCCGCGCTGGGCTGCTTCATGGGCCGCCTCGAGCAGTAGCGTGCCGGTCCTGTCGCCGTGCCAGATGTAGTATTGCAGATCGAGCGTGTGCTCGGCCGCCCTCGCCAGCAGCAGCCGGGCCGCGAACGCATCGACGCCGTCACTCAGCAGGTGGACGCCCGAAAGACCCGGATGCGCGGACGCCTGTTCCTGTGCCCCGCGCCAGAGAGCGCCATCCCGCATGGCGGGGATGGCTTTCGCGGGAGGAGCGATCCGGTCCGGGAGGCAACTGGCGAAACGGACCAGGGCTCCCGTCGCCAGGACGCCCGCCACGCTTGCCAGAGCCGCTTTCCAGCCTTGTGTCGCTGCCATTGTTCTCCAATCTCGCTTTCGACCCATCGCCATATCCAACGTATGGGACATGGCGGGGCTGCACGACCGGACCGTGTCATGCGTCGGCGACTGCATGGAGGGCCTCTCCCATGTTTGTCCAACCCGCAGGCGACCAACGCCGTGCCTGCCAGGGCAAAACGGCCCAAATCCGCCATTTCGTTGGATTGCGTCACTTTTTTGAAAAGGGGTG
>NZ_AKKE01000134.1 GCF_000281975.1 Novosphingobium sp. AP12
GGGCTGAGAACATCGCTTACGGTCAACGGGCTGTTAAGGTCGCTCTTGAGCGCGGTCGTAGGAGCGGTTTTTTTGGGGGCAGATCAAGGTTTTCAGCGGGCCCGTGCGTCCGCGGCGCTGGCATGAGGACACGCGGGCGAAGATTCTGTCCGAGGCCTGTTCTTCTGGCGGCTGCGTGGCGCGAGTAACTCGCCAGCATGAGATATCGAGGGCGCTGATTACACTGGCGCTGCGAGGCGTGCCAAGCGTCTGGCGTGGCGGGCTCGTCAACTGCAGCGCAGGTCAGGTATCAGAGCATGCCTTGTCACTGCAGCATTCTCACGTTTCGCGCCAACGGTTCATCACTGTTTGTTCAATTTGGCCAAGACCCCGGCCTCCGCCGCCTGCGTCGAATGAGCGCTGTTTTGATGCATTGTAGGTAGCAGGGCTTAGTGTCTGATTCAAAATTGCGGGCATCGAGGTCAGGGCCTTGCGATGCGGCGAGCATATAGCTGGATTGATGCGATAAAGAGCCAGGCGGTTGCCGACGCGATGGTTTCCTCGAAGTCCTTTGCCAGACGCCGATTGCGGCTCAGCCAGGCAAGCGTTCGTTCGACGACCCAGCGTCGGGGCAGGACCTCGAAGCCCTTGGCAGTATCGGACCGTTTGATGATTTCGACGGTCCACTTTCCGATCCGGCGCAGGGCATCCTTGAGCTTGTTTCCGGCATAGCCGCCGTCTGCAAACACATGACGGAGCCAAGGGAAGCGCCTGACGATTTCTCCAAGGACCAGCGGTGCCCCGTCCCGGTCCTGGATGTCGGCGGCGTGCACAACGGCATGGACTAGATTTCCATCGGTGTCGGTCAAGATGTGCCGTTTGCGTCCTTTGACCTTTTTCCCTGCATCGTAACCGCACAGGCCACCGCTTTCGGTCGTCTTCACTGACTGGCTGTCGATCACGCCAGCGCTGGGCGAAGCCTCTCGGCCATCAGCTTCGCGGGCCATCATCAGCAAGGTGTGGTTTATCGTCAGCCAAAGCCCGTTGTCTCGCCACAAGTAGAACCAATGCCGCACGCTCGACACCGGCGGAAAGCAAGGCGGCAGCATCCGCCATGGCAGGCCTCCGCGCAGTAGGTACAGAATTGCCTCGACAATGCGCCGCAATGGCCACTTGCGGGGCCGTCCGACACGAGACGCAGGTGGAAGCAATGGCTCCAGCAGCGCCCACTCGGCATCCGTCAAATCGCTTGGCAAAGCCAGCCCGCTTCGCGCATGAAGAGCGCGAGTGGTATCGGTCCACATCGTTGAATCCATGGTAGTTTTTGGCGAAACCATGAATCAACGACAGGCCAAGCCGTCAAGCTAACCTGCTGATACCACTCAACTTATTTTCTGATCAGGCTCTTAGGCGCGCGAATTCAAAGCTCTTAATTGAGCTTCTTATCAAGCCTACGCGATCATACTCGCCATCAGATGACAATTTTTGACCTGGGCGCAAGAAACTTATTCGCGTCATCCCATAATCGCATCGTGCCTGCAATCGCAGGCGGGATCCAGCCAATTGGCTTACTCACTAGGTGTTATTGCGACGCGATAATAGTCGTGGAATACTACTTCTATGCACATGAAAATCCTTCAGCGAATTTCCCGGGAGACGCGGTTCTCGACGAACGAGAACGGATGCGATTACCCGAAGCCTCGCCACAAGATGGTACTAACCTTCGGCATAGCGCAGGCAAGATATCGGATGGTCGACGCACTGACCAACGGGCACGTCGTTTCTCACTACGCCTACCAAAGCGAGTGTTAAGGTGAAAGCTTCCTCGAGCCACCGGAGAATCGTGATGTTTAGTCTGCGCAGTTTTTTAGCGAATGCCAACGTGCATTATTTCTAACTCAGGGGCGGGTATGGCGAAGCGAAGAGCCGTGAACGGATATCCGACCAAAGATCAGGATGCACGACTGCGGCATACACCCTGCGTCTCTATCGCTATACCGGTCTTCAATGGCGAAAATTTTTTGTCCGAAGCAGCAAAGTCAGTATTGCGGCAGACATATACCGATCTTGAGCTGATCATAGTTGATAATGCATCGACCGACGGCACAGCGGAAATCTGCCGCCTTTTATCAGAACAAGACTCGCGTGTGCGCGTTTACCGCAATGAGCGCAATCTTGGAGCGGCGCCAAATTACAATCGTGGCCTCGATCTTGCAAGAGGTGTCTACTTCAAATGGCTTTCCCATGACGATTGGCTGTCAGACAATTACATTGAAGAATGCGTGAACGCGCTCGAGAGATTTCCGCAATTCGTGATCGCACACGGCATGCCGCGTGAGATGGTTGATGCGCAAACGCCGTTCTTGGACAGCGAATATACGGTACAGCTATTTGGGGGGTCCGGCCCGGTCGAACGTTTTGCGAAGGCCATGCGGATGGATCGCGCGTGTCATGCGATCTTTGGCCTTATGCGCACCCATGTAGTCAGGAGAACTACGTCGCACCGGCCCTACTATACGTCCGATCGTAACCTGGTAGCGGAGATGGCGCTTCTCGGACGCTTTTTATGTGTGCCGGAGGCGATATTTTACAATCGCAAACACTCCGGCCAATCGATGGCTCAGTCGAATAACAGGTTGTTTCTCAACGTTTGGCAAGACACAAGCAACGTCCGTTCCTATTCGACACTACATCTCAGTCGGCTCAGGCACGCGTACGAAATCTGGGGGCGTTATCCGGAAATTGCATCCCGTTTTCAATTGGGCAAGGCCTGCGCCAGTTACATGTTCTCTCCGCGCAAGCTGTTGCACTATTCCGATGAGCTTGCATGGTCGACCATGCCCCGCATCTATAGTGGTGTGCGCGCCACTGTGCGTATGGTATACAGGACTATCAGGCCTCCAAAATCCTACTTGGGCAACGCTCAGTCAATAAATGACGCGGACTTTGGCCCAGTCAATTCCAAGGACGCAATAGAAATGAAGAAAAAACCGATTTCGTGATCTAGTGCGGGGTTTTCTGTTGATGCCGTAATCAAAGGTATGGGCGGGCATTAGATCAAGACTCTTTGCAAGCTCAGGCCGGGAACACGACGTTTGCGTGGGTATTCGCCTAGGGCGCATCGTGCCCATAGCTAACGGCTTTTCGTCCCTCCGCGGCATCGGCGATGGCGGTGACGGCATGTACATACTTGGAATGGCCGTATCAGATTACCGGCGCCTGATGCCAAAGCGCAAACTCTGTGCTTGGCTAGGCAACCTCGCGCGACGCGACGCATGTTATAATAGAGGTCACTATTATAACTTCAAGTGACGATCTGATCTATAGATGATCGGCGAGTTCGTCTACGTTTAAAGTCAGTAAACGATTAACATGTAAGAATATCAGAAGGTTACTGCATGAGAGCATTTGCGTTTCTATACAGTAACCTGTATGTTATTATGCATTTAGTCAGATGTGTACGGCCCGCGACGATCAGCTTGAAATTGATAACGACGTGGGATGGCTAAAAAGGGCTACCCTGATTGCCTCATTTTCGTTTCTCGCATCCTTGTATTATCGTGGCGAAGTTGGTGGCGCGTACCTGACACCTCCGTCCGGAAGATTTCCCGATCGGGGCTGATATGCAGCGGATTTAAAAGAGCAGACCTCGTTCTAATCTGAAATGCGCGACAGCGAAGGATCGGTTATGAGGATCATTGAAGACGAAAGCATCAAGGTAGGAATACTGGCTGGCGGTCTCGGATCGCGCCTTGCTGAAGAAACCAGTACACGTCCAAAGCCCATGGTGGAGATTGGAGGTATGCCGATACTTTGGCATATCATGAAGCTATATTCTCACTTTGGATTCAATGACTTCGCTATAGCTCTGGGATACAAAGGAGAGTACATTAAGCGGTGGTTTCGAGATTACTGTAGTAATCAAGGGTCAGTTTCCCTTAACGTGCGCAGTGGTGATCTAGTTCGGCATAGCCGGAACTTGCTTCCGGAATGGAATGTGGACCTTGTCGATACGGGAATGAATTCAGGCACGGGCGGGCGGATCAAAAAACTCGGGCCCTGGTTGGGCAACAAAACCATGCTCATAACCTGGGGTGATGGAGTGGCCGACATTAACATCCACGAACTGCTTGCATTTCACAGGTCCCACGGACGACTTGCCACGCTCACGGCCGTGCGCCCTCCCGCACGCTATGGTCGCCTGGACATCGACGGTGATCAGATCACGAAGTTCTCCGAAAAACCGCAGATTGGCGAAGGCTGGATCAACGGTGCTTTCTTCGTGCTAGAACCGGGCGTGCTGGATTTCATCGAGAGTGAGGAGGAGATGTTCGAGCAGGGTCCGCTTTCGAGGTTGGCGCGGGAAGGGCAACTGATGGCCTACCACCATCGGTCTTTCTGGCAATGCATGGACACAATGCGCGAGAAGCAGATCCTCACGCAGCTGTGGCAATCGGGCAAAGCGCCTTGGCAAATCTGGAAGGATGAGGTTGATGAAGGTCCTGCTGACTGGACACCTGGGGTACATTGGGACGGTCCTGGCGCCGAGGCTCCTCGAGCGCGGGCATGATGTTTCCGGCTTGGACAGCGACCTGTATGGCGAGTGCACGTTCACTGGCGCCGTGACGATGCTGCCGTCGATGGGTTGCGACGTCCGGCACTTCGTCAAGCAACCTGACGCCGTAAACAAACTGGCGGGTTTCGATGCTGTCCTCCACTTGGCTGGTCTCTCTAATGATCCATTAGGTGACTATCAGCCGGGACTGACACGGCAGATCAATGGCTGGGCATCCGGAGAACTAGCGCGGCTCGCCAAATCTGCCGGAGTTCCCCGGTTCGTCTTTGCTTCATCCTGTTCCAACTACGGCGCATCGGGCGTCGCTTTCGTGACCGAAGAAGGCGTGCTTAACCCGGTCACGCCTTACGGGGTGTCGAAAGTGGAAGCGGAACAGTCCATTCGCGCGTTGGCAGATGACAGCTTCAGCCCGACGTTGCTTCGGGCTTCGACAGCATACGGACTGTCGCCACGGCTACGTTTTGATCTGGTCGTCAACAACCTCACTGCTTGGGCTTGCACCACCGGGGATGTGCGCCTGAAGAGCGACGGCATGGCATGGCGTCCATTGGTCCACGTCGAAGATATTGCACTGGCTTACGTTGCCGCGGTCGAGGCCCCGCGCCAAGATGTCCATCTTGGTGTTTTCAATGTGGGTCAAACAAGCGAAAACTACCAGATAAGGGAGGTTGCCGATCTAGTCCGCTCGATCGTGCCCAATTCGCGCATCACGTTCTCGAATGAAGTTGGGGCGGATATCCGCAATTATCGAGTCGATTGCAACCATATCAGTCGCGTGCTGCACGGCTTCAAGCCTCAATGGACAGTGCGCCGGGGTATCGAGCAACTATATGAGGCCTTCTGCACAGCCAGACTAAGTGTGGAGGATTTCGAAGGTCCTCGCTTTAAACGCATTGCCCACGTCAAGAGCCGCATTGATGCAGGTGAGCTAGACGAACGTCTGTTTCGAATAGACGGTCCAGCAGGAAGGAACGGTTCCAATGCCTTTGCAACAGCTTGAGAGCCTATCCATAACCGAGACGGCGTGCCGCTCTTGCGGTAACGAGGCGCTCGCGCCGATTCTTGATCTCGGGCGTACACCTTTGGCCGATCGACTTGTGCCGGAGCATAAGGCATGCGAGCCAGAGTTGACGTTCCCGCTGATGGTGGCTTTTTGTCCGGAATGCACACTCGTGCAAATCCTCGAAACCGTCAGTCCCGAAGTCCTTTATGCGCAAGACTATCCGTATTTCTCCTCCTTCTCTCCGGCATTGCTCGCCCATTCCACAGCCAACGTTCTGGATCGCATCGGAGAACGGGCACTAAATACGTGCAGCTTCGTAATCGAGCTAGCAAGCAATGATGGATATCTCCTGCGAAACTACTTGGACCATGGAATATCAGTGCTTGGCATCGATCCCGCAGAGGGACCGGTGGCCGATGCAGAGAAGATTGGCGTAAGGACTCTGTGCGCCTTCTTTACCGAACAACTGGCCCACGACGTCGCCCGGGATTTCGGTAAGGCCGATGTAGTGCACGGGAACAACGTACTGGCCCATGTCAGTGACACGAACGGCTTCGTCAAAGGTATTCGTCAGCTACTGAAACCAAGTGGAGTGGCTGTCCTCGAAGTGCCACACCTCTTGCCGTTGATGGAACATGTGGAGTTCGATACGATATACCACGAGCACCACTGCTATTTCTCGATGACTGCGCTCGACAAGCTATTTCGTCGGCATGGCTTGTTCATAAACCGGATAGAGCAGTGGAGCTTGCACGGCGGGTCGCTGCGTATCTTTGCCGAGCACACGGAAAATGTCGAGATCAGCGTTACGGAGTTGTTGACATATGAACGTGCCGTCGGGCTCGACCGTATCGACTATTACCATCAGTTTGCAGCTCGGGTAGACGAATTGCGGGACAAGCTGGTGGGCCTGATCAGGCAACTGAAGGCGGAAGGTCACAGCATAGCCGCTTATGGCGCCGCGGCGAAGGGCGCGACCTTGATCAACTACTGCGGCATCGATCACGAAATGATCGATTTCGTCGTCGATCGGAACGAGAACAAGCATGGCCTTCTGATGCCTGGTGCCAAAATCCCGATACTAGCGCCTAAGGCTCTGCTTGAAGCACGTCCGGACTATGTTTTGGTCCTGGCCTGGAATTTTATCGATGAGATCATTGACCAGCAGCACGATTTTCTCGCCGCTGGAGGAAAGTTCATACTCCCCGTTCCCGATCCGAGGGTATTGTAGATGGGAACATCCGAGGCGATCGGGGCTGGTCTATCCGCAAGCCGTGGCCAAGCGAGGCTTCAATCTTGTCCGAGCTGTCGTTCAGGGGAGTTAAATCCGTTTTATGAAGTGCTGGAGGTTCCCGCGAATTCTTGCCTTCTTTTTGACGACGTGGTTCAGGCGATTGAGTGCCCAAAGGGCGATATCATACTGACTCATTGTCGGGATTGTGACTTCGTGTTCAATGCTGCATTCGATCCTGGTCAAATGGAATATTCAGGTCGTTATGAGGAGACCCAAGGCTTTTCGCCGACCTTTAGTCAGTTTCACAGCCAGCTAGCCGTCGATTTGATAGAACGCCATGATCTTCGTGGGCGCGAAGTGATGGAAATCGGGTGCGGTAAAGGTGAGTTTCTCCTTCTGCTTTCACGGCTGGGGGCCAATCGCGGCGTAGGTGTCGACCCCAGCGCGCTTCCGGCCCGTTTGTTCGGGGTCGAAGGCGCACATCGGGTCATTCTTATCCCGGAATATTTCGCGCCCGAACATTGCCGACCAGAGCCGGACTTCCTGTGCTGCAAAATGACGCTGGAGCATATCACGGACACCGCATCGTTCATGTCGACGGTGCGTGGCGGCTTGAGCGCGCAAAGAGGCACCATCGTTTTTTTCCAGGTTCCCGACGCCAACCGTATCTTCAAGGAATGTGCCTTCGAGGATATCTACCACGAGCACTGCTCTTATTTCACGGAGAGCTCGCTTTCTTCTCTCTTCAGCTCCTGCGGCTTTCGCGTGACGCGTATCGCACATGAGTACGGCGACCAGTATCTTACGATTGAAGCCGTTCCGGCTGAGGTGCGTCCGAATGTTGGCGTTCCGGCGCAACGCAGCTCGCTAGGCGCGGTGGTTGACAGCTTCGCGCAACGGGTTTTGGATAAGCAGTCATACTGGCGTCAGGCGGTCAAGGCTGCAAGAATATCCGGCCAGAAGGTGGTCATTTGGGGTTCGGGATCTAAGGCCGTTTCGTTCCTCAAGATGCTCGGCGAGAGTGAGCTGGTGGACTGCGTAACTGATATCAACCCCAATCGGCACGGGTATTTCATGCCGGGTACGGGCCACGAGATAGTATCGCCCTCAACTCTCTCGAAACTTGGTCCCGTCCTGATCGTTGTGATGAACCAAATTTACGAGGCGGAGATCCGGAATGATATCGATCTGATCGTTGATGAATACCAACTCCTCTGCCTTTGAGGTTGCGGCAGGCTAAAAGGGGGCAAGTTGCCATGCCTATATCTCGGTCAGCTCGAATGTGCGAGGCTCTCGCCGTAGCATCTGACGATGTAAAGCAGGACTGCGAACTGATGGTCGTGTGCACTTGAAGTGCTTGATCGTGGTCGTGGATGTCTCCTCTGTTGGCGGCTTGGTCAAGCGGCAGTGGCAGCTGGCCGCCAATGGAGGGCGTCAAGAGTCGCCCTCGAATAGACGTCGATCACGATCATGCTCCATTGGGCAGCTAGCTAGTGCGCGAATTTCTGCAAGTCGGCGCAGCGCGGTGGGAATCGGAATAATTTCCATGATCCCCTGCCGCAACCTGGGCGCTGTCCAAGCTACCAAGCTAAGGTGAAGCTTGCCGCTCGAGCTTTCCGGTCCGTGCAGGAGCCGCATGCCACGTTTTCCCGACCGTCTCGGTTTGATCCGTTAGGAGCAACGACATGAGTGGATACGCCGTTCCGCTTTCCCGTCGCGCGCTCATGGGCGTCCTGACAGCAGTGCCGCTCATGCCTGTGCAGGCTCTTGTTCGATCTCCGGTGATCGACCGCTTTATGGTACAGGGTCGTCCACAAGACACTGCATCGGTGTACAAGCGCGTCAACATCATGCGCGCACTTGACAAACTTGGCGGCGTGCGGCGGATGCGCTGCCGCGAACCCTTCAGGGGTACACCCGGTTGGGCGACTTATGTGGGACTGGCGCGAGGGGGCGTGAAGTTCTGCTTCACCCTTACGGCCAGGCCAATCCAGACGACTATCGCGGATATCAGGGCGTTCCTGAGAGCGGCGCCTGGATCGATATGGGCGATCGAATATCCGAACGAACCCGATCTTAATCCAGTAACCTACAAGGGCGTAACGGACAGGCGACTTGGTTTTCGTACTGGGAATTCTCCCGCACTTCTGGCTTTCATCCGCGACGCTCACGCCGCAATTAAGGCCGATCCGGTATTGTCTGCGATACCGCTCATTGCGAGCAATGACTTCATGCAGGCGGAACAGGCACCCTATAGTGATTTCGGCAACAGTCACATTTACCCTACAGCGCAGGCCCGTGTCACTGCCCGCATAGCGGCATTCCGATCCAAGATCGCAAAGGGCAGGCACAAGCAGGGGGTCATTACCGAATGGGGCCGCACGACAGGCGGAGGGCAATCGAATTTCACGGCGCCTCCCGTCACGATCTCCGAACAGGCGAGGCTACTTGCGTCCGATGTACGGGAGGCCCTTGCAAGTCCGTACGTTCACACGATTTGCATCTACGAACTGTTCGCATGGAAGGGGCCCGGCGAGATGGACAACTTCGGTCTCTTCAACAACGATCTCTCACCGAGGCCTGCAGTCGCCGCGATCCGGTCCGTGCTGATGGGGTAGTGACGCTCCACCGGGACAAAACCCGCCTGTCTGGTCGCTCCGCGGTAACCCAGATGGCCGGCGAAGCCATCCTTCAGTACTGGCACATCGAAGACCGATCGCAGCATGTCCACGAGGTCACCCGGGGCGAAGACGCCCCGCGCTTCGTACAAAACCAAGGCCTCAAAGCCTTTCAAGCCGGTCGCCCGCCTATGGTAGCCACCGGCCAAGGGTCACCGGCGTTTGCGGTAGGGCTCACAGGCGATGCCGTCGCTGTCGCCATCGAGCATCGGGTTATATCCCGGCTCTCCTCTGTGGACTGGTGCTGCGCCCGCCGCGCGAGCCTGGGCGCAGCTGCGCCACATGCCCGATGTGGCTGGCGCCGCTGCTCTTCGCGAGATGCTGGCGGGCGGAGCCGAAGTAGCAGGGGCGCTGCTGCTACGCGGATTGGCCGCGCGGTATTCCGAAGGCGTAACGAATTCCGACGCCCAGATACCAGCCCCTGCTGTTCTGCTGGCGGCCTGGCGCTGAAAGTACTCTGCCGAAGCGTGCTCGAGTGTGATGGCGAGACCGCGGCTGAGCATTTCGCCCGCGACATCGACGCCGCTCGCCCGGCAGGTGGCGACAGTGCGGCCGTAGACATCCTGATCCCGCGCCGTGCAGGTCAGTTGGCGACCGTCGACCATTGATCGCAGTGCGGTCGCGGCATCTGCGCCGCAGCTCCAGTTGGTATAGCGGATTTTGCAGGTCTGACGGTATTCGGGGGCATCGATGCCGAACAGGCGAACCTCCCGATTGCCTACGCGCAGCGAATCGCCGTCGATGGCCCGCGCGATGCCGGTGAAATCCTGCGCGTGCGCCACCTGGGGCAGGAAGCAGCCAAAGGAGGCGGCGGCGGCAAATGCAAGACGGATCATCTTGAGCCTCACAGCAATGTTGGAGAGGAGGGCGTGCGTTGACGGGGTTTGGCCCAAGGTTCGGGCGTGGCATCCAGGAGCAGCTGTCCGTCCCAGATCCGGCATAGCGCGAAAGCTTCCTCCGGCGTTCCATGTAACCACGCGTCCCAGGTGTCTCGGTGCAGGATTGTCGGCATCCGGTCATGGACCTCGGCCATGAATGCGCAATTGTCGACCATGACCATCGAATAGGCGTCGCCCCATTCGCTCGTCGGCCGCCATATACCTGCCACTGCGAAAGGCGCGTCGCCTGGCACGGCATACCAGGTCCGCGTCATGCGCCCTTCCTCCCCTTGCGCCTCGGCCCAGGCACTGACCGGGATCAGGCAGCGCCGGTTGACGAAGCTGTCGCGCCAGAACGGGGTTGCCAGCTTGTCCTCGCGGGCATTGTTGACCGTGCGTGGCTTGATCGGAAGACCGGTACGCTTGCTCTTCATCGCCCGCGGAAACCCCCAGGTCATCGACCGGATCTGACCGCTGACGACGACAAGTCCCGGATAGCCGGGGTAGATTTCCTCCGCCACGTTCGGTGCCGGCCCGGTCTGCGCGCCGAACAGTCCGGCAATGGCGTCGGTCGGCGTAGTCAGGCGATACAGGTTGCAGATGGGCGTGCTCCTCTCGCCAGGCACGATAACCGTCCATTCCCGCTTGGCAATCGAGGCCGGTCTGGTCCGGGTGATCGCAGGCAGGTCCATCGTTTTAGCGTCGTCGCGACAGGCCGTTCGGATCAAGCGGGCGAGACGCTTGCACCGGATTTGCCAGGACGATGCAGCTTTGGCGGCGAACCCAATCGCTCGCCGGACGTTGATCCGACCATGAAGACCGTTGAATTTCCGGATGGAACGACAGTGCCTGCCCTGGGACAGGGCACATGGATGATGGGCGAGGCGCGCGGCCGACGGGCCGACGAGATCGCCGCACTGCAGGCAGGCCTCGATCTTGGCCTGACGGTGATCGACACGGCCGAGATGTATGCCGACGGCGAAGCCGAACGTGTCGTCGGGGACGCGATCGCGCACCGCCGGGACGAGGTCTTCCTCGTCAGCAAGGCCTATCCGCAGAATGCATCGCGGGCGCGCCTGCGCCAGGCGTGCGAAGCGAGCTGCAAGCGCCTGCGCACTGACCGGCTCGATCTCTACCTGCTGCACTGGCGGGGCAGTGTGTCTCTCGCGGAAACGGTCGAGGCGATGGAAGCGCTGGTCGCAGCGGGGCTGATCGCGCGCTGGGGCGTGAGCAACCTCGACACCGACGACATGGTGGAGCTGGAGGCAGTGGGGGGCCGGACCTGCATGACCGACCAGATCCTCTACAATCTCACCCGGCGTGGTCCCGAGTTCGGCCTGATCCCATGGCTGGGACAACGCGCGATCCCGGTGATGGCCTATAGCCCGGTCGAGCAGGGCCGGCTGCTGGGACACCGGGCGCTGGCGCAGATCGCGGCCGAACACGGCGTGTCACCGGCGCAGGTCGCTCTCGCCTGGCTGCTGCGACAGCCCGGAATTCTGGCGATACCCAAGGCTTCCTCGCTGCCGCACGTCCGTGACAATCGAGCTGCCCTGGACCTCGATCTCACTGCGGACGACATCACGCTGCTCGACCGAAGTTTCCCAGCGCCAACGAAGCGGCGCCCGCTCGAGATGCTCTGAATGGCGAGCGTCGGTCCGCTTAACGTCTCGGTGCGCCGCGGGCAGGTTGGGCACTGTCAAAAATCCAGTTCAGGTAAGCGGCGATACGGACACCGCCTTGCTTCAGGCGATCGTCGACTTCGGTCCGGTGCTGGTAGGCATAGTTCCAGGAGAGCGCGGGATCGGCCGGATAGATCGTTTTGCGCAAGGCGATGCTCTCATGGATCCACACGGCGGGATCGCGCTCATTCCAGGCAATCACCTGCGCGGGCGTGATCGAGCGCGATAGCCACCTCGCATACTCTGAATAAGACAGCGAACGCTGCTCGATCAGCCCTGAATCCCAGACCGAATGCAGGTTGGTCGGCTTGCCGAACCAGGTGACGGTGACGGCATTGCCGCCGCGATCGGTACCCGTGCCGTCGTGCAGCGGCTGATGCAGATCGCCGATGATGTGGACGATGAAGCGCAGCGCCAGGCGCTTGTCGTCCGCAGAAGCCTTGGGATCGCGCAAGGTGGCGGTGAAGCGAGACAGCGCCGTCATTGCATCCCCCTCTGCCGGAGCATCGGAGGCCTGATAGTCGTCGCCTTTCACGGTGACGTAGTGCCAGGGGCTGGCCTGCTTCTGCCAGAAGGTATCGGGATCGGATTTCATGTCGTCGGGCCAGGTCACCGCCTCCGCCAGGTCTTCGGCGCCGAGCAGCAACCGGACATGGGCGCGGGCAAGCCCGCTGAGGTTCTCGTCGGCGATCGCGCCGGTGATGCGGTGGCCGATCGGTCCCCAGGCATAGGCAGGAGAGGCGACGGCGAGCGGCAAGGCAATTAGGGTCAGTTTACGCATGCTTCTCTCATAGAGGAGGCGAGGCGGCTTGAAACCCTATCTGCGGCGGCTTGCCGACAAGGTGCTAGCGATATCGCTCACAGGCGGACTGAGGATGGAAGACCGGCTCGCCGTGCCCGGCGTATATGTCCTGCAGCAGCCAGGTCCGTTCGCTTTCCATTTCTGCCTCGGGGATGGTCTTCCCCCAGAAGCGCATGGCCGCGTCCCAGCGATAGCCGCGCGCTTTTAGCGCATCCTTGCCTTCGAACGGGGCAGCTACGGCATTCACCCGGTAGCTAGGCCGCTCCGAGCAGGCGAGCAGCTTTGCCAGGATCGTCTCGCCGTCCGGGGCGGTGTGGCCTAGCAGATAAATGAGCGCGAGGATGTCGTTCTCGGCGCGGTGGCCTTCGAAGAACCACCCGCATTGCGCGACGAGATAGCCGAGAGCCTTCCCGTCGAAGCCCAGCTCCAGCCAGTCGAGTTCGGCCATGGAACAGGCCCAGGGCCGGCCGGCCACCGCCGGGAGCCGGCGATCGACGAAGGGCCGGTCGAAGGCGGCATTGTGAGCGACGATGAGGTCGGCGGAGGCGAGAATTTCAACCGCGGCGATTTCGTCGATCGCCTGACCTGCGAGGTCATCATCGGTAAGACCGGTGAGCTGCGTGATCCGAGGGTCGAGGGGCTGCTGCGGATCCTCGCGCCAGACCCGCGGCGTGCCGATCTGCACGATCCTGCCCAATTCGTCGAAGCGGAAGCGCTGCACTGCCAGTTCGATGATCCTGTCATTGTCGCGATCGAGGCCGGTCGTCTCGACGTCGAGGGCAATGCCGACCCGCGTCTTTCCCTGGGCTGGCCCCGCATAAAGGCGATCCACCGGCACCAGCCGCCGGAGCACGCGGAAGTCCGGGTGAGCGGCGAGGGCACGCGCGGCGTCTGCCAGCAGGTCGATCGGGGGAGGCGCCATAGCGGCGTGATAGCCACGCCAAGCTCTGTGGGAAACCCCGCCCCGGGCATCCCGCCAGGAAAACGCCGCGTGCATCGCCAGCGGCAGGCGGCCCTCTGCGGATCAATGAAAATCGTGACTGCGGATCGGCACGAGCTCATCCGGGTTTGCAGCAGTGCCAAAGGGCGGCGAGCCCAGCGTCCTTCCGCGCGGCCACGACGGATCGCGAGGGTCAGGGCCACCGCCATTGCTTGCGCCATCGCCGCGGCCTGGCGCCACCGCGAAGTCGGTGTGGGCGATCGAGCGCAGCATGTCGTCGTGATTGATGATGCGGTCGCAGATGACGTGGATGATCTCGCCTTCCTTCTGCAGGCGGCCGCGCATCGCGATCATCGAGGCGGACATGATCTGGCGCCGGTAGATCTCGAACTTGTTGGGCCATAGGATGCCGTTGGCGATCCCGGTCTCGTCCTCGATCGTCACGAACAGGATACCCTTGGCCGAGCCGGGCCGCTGGCGCACGAGGATTACACCGGCGACCTCGATGTTGCGACCATCGGGAACCAGGCCAAGATCGCCGCAGCGCACGATGCCCATGGCGTCGAGTTCGGCGCGCAGGAACTGGAGGGGGTGCCCACGCAGCGACATCTGCAGCGAGCGGTAGTCTTCGACCACTTCGCGGCCCTCGCTCATCGCCCGCAAGGTTACGTCCGGCTCGAGACCCTCGGGCGAGAACCGCGCCTCGCGCTCGTCGGCAGCCGCGAAGAGCGGAAGCGGCGCATCGCCAAGGCCCTTGACCCTCCACAGGCCCTGGCGACGATCCTCGGCGAGGCAGGAAAAGGCGTTGGCCTCCGCAAGCCGCTCGATAGCCGCGCGCGGCACCCCGGCGCGGCGCCAGACCTCCTCCACGCTTTCAAATGGGGAAAGTCCGCGGGCGGCGACGATTGCGGCGCCATGGATGTTGGCGAGCCCGCGCACCTGCCGGAAGCCGAGGCGCACCGCGAGATACCGCCCGCGCCCGGGTTCGAGCGAGCAGTCCCAGTGGCTGTGGTTGATCGAGACGGGACGTACCTCGACGCCGTGCCCGCGCGCATCGCGCACGATCTGCGCGGGCGCATAGAAGCCCATTGGCTGCGCGTTGAGCAGGGCGGCGCAGAAGACATCGGGATGATGATGCTTCATCCAGCAGCTGGCATAGGCGATCTTGGCGAAGGAGGCGGCATGGCTTTCGGGAAAGCCGTAGGAGCCGAAGCCCTCGATCTGCTTGAATGTCCGTTCGGCGAAGTCCTTCGGGTAGCCGCGCGCAACCATGCCGCCGACCAGCTTGTCGTAGAAGTGGCTGACCCCGCCGGTCAGCTTGAAGGTCGCCATCGCGCGCCGCAGCTGGTCGGCCTCGGCGGGCGTGAAGCCGGCCCCGACGATCGCCACTTTCATCGCCTGTTCCTGGAACAGCGGCACGCCGAGGGTCTTTTCCAGCACCGCGCGCAGCTCTGCCTTGGGGTACTCGGGCGTCTCCTTGCCTTCGCGCCGGCGCAGGTAGGGATGGACCATGTCGCCCTGGATCGGCCCGGGCCGCACGATCGCCACTTCGATGACGAGATCGTAGAACTTGTCGGGCTTGATGCGCGGCAGCATCGACATCTGCGCGCGGCTTTCGATCTGGAAGACGCCGAGCGTGTCGGCCTTCTGGATCATCGCATAGACGTCAGGGTCGTCATCCTGCAGGTCTGCCATGCCAACCCGAATGCCTTTGTGTGTCTCGAGCAGGTTGAAGGCCCGGTTCATGCAGCCGAGCATGCCCAGGCCCAGCACGTCGACCTTCATGAACTTCAGGGCATCGATATCGTCCTTGTCCCACTCGATGATCTGGCGGTCCTCCATGCGCGCCGGTTCGATCGGCACCAGATCGTCGAGCCGCTCCTGCGTCAGCACGAAGCCGCCCGGGTGCTGCGACAGGTGGCGCGGCGTGCCGATCAGCTGCCGCGACAATTCCAGCGTCAGGCGCAGGCGGTGGTCGTCGGCGTTGAGATTGAGGCTCTCGATCTGTTCGTCGCCGATCCCTTCCACCGACCAGCCCCACACGAGGCCGGTGAGCATCTTGGTCAGGTCGCGCGGCAGCCCAAGCGCCTTGCCCACTTCGGCGACCGCGCCGCGGGTACGGTAGCGGGTGACGACCGCGGTCAGCGCCGAGCGTTGGCGACCGTAGGTCTCGTAGATCCACTGGATGATCTCCTCGCGCCGCTCGTGCTCGAAGTCGACGTCGATGTCGGGTGGCTCCTTGCGCTCGCCCGAGACAAAGCGCTCGAACAGCAGCTCGTGTTTGATCGGATCGATTGAGGTGATGCCCAGCATGAAGCATACGCAACTGTTGGCGGCGGAGCCCCGACCCTGGCACAGGATGCCCCGCCGCCGGCTTTCCGCAACGATGGCATGGACGGTCAGGAAATAGGGCGCATAGCCGAGCTGGGCGATCAGCCGCAGCTCGTGGTCGATCTGCTTGCGGTAGGCCTTGCCAAGCCCTTCGGGAAACATGCGCAGCGCCGCCTCCTCGGTAAGCGCGGCAAGGGCCTGCTGCGCGGTGCGCCCCGCCATCACTTCCTCGTAGGGGTACTGGTACTGGATCTCGCCGAGATCGAAGCGGCATTGCGCGGCGATATCGGCGCTGGCGCGAATGGCGTCGGGGAAGGCCGCGAAACGGCGCTCCATCTCTTCAGGGGATTTCAGGTCCCGGTCCATGAACCGCTCGCGCCGGAAGCCTAGCGCATCGATCGTCGTCCGCTCGCGGATTGCGGTCATCACGTCCTGGAGCGGGCGTAGTTCGGCCTGGTGGTAAAGGACGTCGCCGGTCGCGACGCTGCGAATACCGGCCGCTCGGGACAGGGCATCGAGACCGTGCAGCCGCGCTTGGTCGCCTGGCCTGCGGCGCAGCGACAGCGCGCAGTAGCCGCGTCCCCCAAACACGGCGCGCAGGTCCGCGAGGTGCTGCGCTGTTCGCGCGTCCGGCATGTCAGGAAGCAGAATCGTGATCAACCCTTCGCCACGCTCGGCAATATCGCTCCATTCCAGAAGGGACCGTCCCTTGCCGCCGCGGCCCTTGCCCAAGGACAGCAGGCGCGTGAGTCGCGACCAGGCAGCGCGATCGGCGGGGTAGAGCAGCAGCGCGCGGCCATCGGTCAGCTCGATGCGCGCGCCCGCGATCATGCGTACGCCCGTCTCCTTTTGCCCCGCCCATCCGCGGACGACCCCCGCCACCGTATTATGGTCGGCAAGGCCCAGTGCGCCATGCCCGAGGGCCGCGGCAGCCGCGAAGAGTTCCTCCGGCGCGGAGGCGCCACGCAGGAACGAGAAGTGGCTGGTGACCTGCAGTTCGACGTAGGTCGCCATCAGCCGAACACACCGTGGAGATACCAGCTCAGATCGCCCGTCGGCGCGTCGATGCCGTCGCCGCGCCGAAACAGCCAGAAGCGTTCGCCGCCCGCGGTCTCGACCATGAAGTAGTCGCGCACCGCCCACATCTCGCTGGCCGAGCTCCACCATTCGCCGTGGACCCGCTCGGGGCCTTCGCCTGCCGTGACCCGGTACGCTGTCCCGCGCCAGGAAAACCGACGAGGGGCATGATCGGGCAGCAGCGCGACGACGCTGGTCAGCGATTCGGGCCGCTGCAATAGCCGGACGGGGCGGCGCCAGGCCGGCCATCCCGAGGTCGTTGCCAAGGGCGCGGTGCGGCGAACCGCACGCTCAGGCACGTCACTCTCGACCGCGCTGACCCGGAACAGCGCCGCATCGCCCGCCCGGCCGGCCAGCTGATCGACGAGCGGCGCAATATCGGGCGCGTGCGCGATGTCGAGGAGGCCGGACGCGATGGCAACCGGTTGCAGGTCCTCGACGCGCGGCGCCGCGAGCTGCATCTTCTCGATGCCGAGCCCCGGGTCGATCCGTTCGACGCGCATCGCGAACATGCGCGCCAGATGCCTGGCATCGCGTGTGGCGCGCGCGGTGCCCACCGCCATGCGCTGCGCCAGCCCGTCCACCCGTTGGCAGGTCAGGACAGCGGTGCGCAGGCCCAGCCGGCGGCCTTGCAGATCGTGCACCAGATCGGCGAGGAGATCGACGATGACCTGGTTGATCGCTTCGGCAGTGACGATCGGCTCGAGCAGCCGGCGCTCGGCGCGCGGCGCCTCGAACGGGACCACGGGCACGATCGGTTCCGCCACGAGGCCTCGTGCCTGGTCGAGCCGTTCCACGGTCTTCAGCCCGAGGCGTTTGGCGAGGGGGCCGCGCGGCATCGCATAGAGATCGGCGATCCGCTCCAGACCGAACCGGCTTGCCGTCGCCAGGGTATCGGCTGGGATGCGCAGCGCCGCCAACGGTAGGTCGGCTATCGCCAGGGCCTCGGCGCGCGGCGGCAGGAGGGTCACGGCGTGTCCGCCGAAGCGGGCGAGGGCATGCGCGGCGCCCGGCGTTCCGGCGATGGCGATGCTGGCGGTGAAGCCGAGACGCTGGAGGAACCGCAGGACCCGCCGGCAGAAACGTGCCTCGCCGCCGAACAGATGGGTGGTCCCGGTCACGTCGAGCCACAGGCCATCAGGATCGCAGGTGCTCGCCGTCGGCGTCCAGTGGCGCACGGCGTGAAGCGACAGGCGTTCGAGCCACGCCGCGTCGGCCGCCCGGTCGGCGTCGTGCACGTCGAGGTCGCTTACCAGTGCCCTCGCATGGGCGGCGGCCATGCCAGGGCGAAGGCCGAGCTCCAGCGCCGCGGGGCAGGTGGCAGTCACGACGTCGCGCTGACCGCTGCGCGCGATGAGCACCACGGGCTTCGTCCAACGACTTGGGTGGCTATGGGCCACGCGCACCGGCGATGGCTCGCAAGATGGCATGCCGTCGTCGGGAGCCATCGCCCTGAAGGGATGATCGGCGCTCTCGCTGCGTCGCCCCATCTCACGCATGGTGGGTCGCTGGTGCGCCGGCAAGGCGTCGATATCGGCCTGCGCCGGCGCGGTGCCGGGTGCCCCCTGCGCCCAGCGCGCACCCGGCCGCCAGCCGCCGCCGCGCGGCACCGAACAGGCACCGGGATCGTCGTCGATGGGGGGCAGGAAACGGGGGGCCAGCGCCGCCGCGTCAAGCGGCGCGGATGGCCGCTCCAACCGTCGTAGTCGCTCGATCGGCAACTGCGGCAGGTAGAGCGAGGCAACCCTGGTCATCACAGGCCTCGACGCAAAAAGAAAAAGGATTGCCGCCGCGCTGGCGGACAAGTTCGATCGCCCACTGCCCCCGTCCGACGCCGGCATGAGGCAGAGGAGTGGAAGGGGCCGTTCCGATGCTCCAGCGTGTCATCGCCGCAGATGGCTGGGCCAGAGGGCTCCGCTCGCGCGAACGATGCCGCCGGTAGAGCAGCATGGGAGTTCGCCCGTCGGATGCGGCAAGCTGAAGCCGCCGGGTAGCGGTCTGATCGGCAGCCCTCACCTCGGCGATTACGCAGGCCAGCGATCCGTCGCGTAAGCCATCTTCGGCCAGCGCTAGGACCTCCGCGTCCTTCGCCCCTTGCGCGTAAAGCACCTTGTCCGGGCCGAGCCCGATCTGCTCGAGGCCGGGCGCGTAAAGGTCGAAGCGGCTGAGGGCCCACAGCACCGTCATGCCTGGCCCAGCAGCAAAGCGCGCGGCGAGGCCGGCGGCGAACAGCGTGGCGGCGGCATCGTCGCTCCAGCTGGCACTCGCGCCGGCTATTTCATGCAGCGCGGCACC
Organism: Novosphingobium sp. AP12; assembly: GCF_000281975.1. Lineage (GTDB taxonomy): Bacteria > Pseudomonadota > Alphaproteobacteria > Sphingomonadales > Sphingomonadaceae > Novosphingobium. The sequence continues at coordinate 19,476 of NZ_AKKE01000134.1, forward strand.
ATCCAGGCCGCCGGCAAAGAGCCGGGAATCGATGTCCGGCACGCCAAACGGCAGCACCGGACCACGCACGGCCTGGACTTGCGCGACCTGCGCGCGCAGCGCGGCGAGCTGCTCGGCGGGCAGCCGCGAGGGAAGGGGGGTGTGCAAGTTCATTGGTTAATGGCGACTCGTTTGTTCGCTATATGTTCCAACTTCGCCTATGTTCCGTCAAGGCGTCAGCTAACGCAAACCCGGGGAGCGAATGGCTAAGCAACGGGCTGAAAACGAAAAAGAATTCGAGCAGAGCCTATGCGCTCACTAGTGTTCTCAGAGGCTCGCAAGCACTCGGGATTTAGGCCGGACCGGGCGCTTCCGGGGGCTTTCGCCCCGTTTGCGCGGCGCGGCGCCCTCCGAAAGTTCGATGCACAAGGGCGCATGGTCGCTCGTCTTTTCCCATCCGCGTGGCCGGGTGTCGACCTCGGCGGCAACCAGGCGCTTTGCCGCGACCGGGTTAAGCAGGGCATGGTCGATCCTGAGGCCCGCATTGCGCTCGAAGGCGCCCCGCCAGTATTTCCAGAAGGTGTAAATGGTCTCGTGCGGATGCAGGGCGCGTACCGCATCGGTCCAGCCCTGGTCGAGCAGACGGGCATAGGCGGCACACACTTCGGGGGCGAAAAGTGCATCGTCCCGCCAGCGCTCGGCGCATAGACGTCGAGGTCGGTCGGCATGACGTTGGAGATCGCCCAGGCACACCACCGGCGCATCAAGATCGAGCAGCCCGGTGAGATGGTTCTGGAGCCGTTCGAACCAGCGCAGCTTGAACTCGAACTTGGGGCCAAGGCGCGGATTGCCGTTGGGCAGATACAGTCCGCAGATCAGCACGCAATTGACGGCCGCCTCGATGTAGCGGCTCTGTTCGTCGGCCGGGTCACCGGGCAGGCGGCGGCGGGTTTCATGAATCTCACCGACGCGGCTCAGGATGGCGACGCCGTTCCACCGGTTCTGCCCATGCCAGATTGCTTCGTAGCCTGCTTCCCGGATCGCGCGTTGCGGAAAGCGCTCGTCGGGCGCTTTCAATTCCTGACGGCAGACGATGTCGGGCGCCGCGAGCTCCAGCCATCGCAGCAGGACGGGCAGGCGGCCGTTGATCCCGTTCACGTAGTAGGTGGCGGTCTTCACGGCAATCGCAAAGCGCACGGGCGCCAATCGGTTCCTCCTGCGTTGAACGGCGATGCCCGAGAGTACCCTTAAGGTCTTCCGGACATCGATTGGATTCCACGATGCCTATGTCGCGACAACTAGCCGCAAGGCGGCGCTCGAAGCGTGGGGCGCGGGCACGGACCTGTTCGCAAGCGGCGCCGCCGAACTGGTGACGCACGCCGGGCTTGGCAAGGCATCCCTCGAGCAGCCCGGCATCGTCATTCATGTTGCGCGAGGCAGCACCGCGCAGCATCTTGCTGCTGCGGGAAAAGGGCGCAAGCGCGAGGCAAAGGCCAAGCGGGCGACAATCCAAGCGCCTGATGCACCCGCCGAAACCGATACGAAAGCGCCCAAACCAAGTCGTGCCCGGCTCGACAAAGCTGACGCCGCAATGAGACGCCAAGCCGAGAAATATGGGGCTCGGCTGACCGAAATCGATGCTAGGATCGAGGCGCTGCGCGGCGAGCGCGACGACCTTCGCGGCAAACGGGATCCGCAGATGCGCAACCTTGAAGAACGGCGCAATCGTGAGGAAGAAGCCTATCGCGAAGCCCTAGCCGAATGGGAGGGCTGAAGCGCGTCTCAAACGACCCCAGTATTAACCCATATTGTCCGCGTTGGCTCGCTGCAAATCTCGATGTCGGGGCGCGCGAGCCCGCACCGTCCATTGAGAAGCGAAGAATCAATCTTGGAGATCCCGACCGCAATGGCAGGGAGAAAATCCACAATCATGCCTGAAGCTGGTGCCGGGCATGCGTCAGGATCAGCGATGGTGCCGAATGTCGGCTCATCTTCGCTCTTCAAGCTCCCGCAAGCCGACCTACCTCCCGGCTAGCGGCTGCATCGGCTGATGTCAAAATTGCCAAGATTGGGAACGTTCCGGACACGCTCCTTTTGGATGCCCGCGTCGCCTAAGGTGCTACCCATTCATGTCGGCCAGAACCGGCGGGACCGTCCGAGGGTTGGACACCGCGTAATTGATTTAG
>NZ_AKKE01000135.1 GCF_000281975.1 Novosphingobium sp. AP12
TTCAACGAGCCGGCGATTCAAAACGAATAGCATAATATGAATTAATAACCTAGATCAATATGGCTTCCTGTCGAATGTTAGGTTTATAATGAGCAAAACCTACAGTAACCGCTGCACCCGCCCCACGTATTCCGTCAGCCTGCTGATGAGTAGGCTCGCCCGCGACGATGAGGAGATCGGGCAATGTCGGATGAGATTGATGCAGGCTCAAACGGCGGTTTGACCTGTGCGTCGCACAGTGCGGCGTCGCGTTTGATCGAGAGTTTGACGCCGGCGCGCCGACGCTACGAACGATGGCCTGATGAAGAACGTGACCGCATTGTCGCTGAGAGTTTTGCTCCTGACGTGACGGTATCTCAGGTTGCGCGCGAGAACGGGGTCGGCCTGGGGCTGCTGCACTACTGGCGGCGCCATGCACGCGCGGCGGGCGCAGTTGAGGAAATGCGGTTTGTGCCGGTAACGGTCGCCCAGGAGGAGCGATGCGAAGCCGCCGGGCTGGAACTGATCGTCCGCGATGTGACGGTTCGGATCCGGGGCGCGGTTGAGATGGACCACCTGCGCACGGTACTGGCGGCGATCCGGGAATGATCCCCATCGACGGAAGCGTACGGATCTTCGTGGCGACACAGCCGGTCGACTTCAGAGCCGGGATTAACCGATTGATGGGGCTCGTGACGCACGTACTGGGGCATGATGCCTGTGCGGGCGATGTGTTCGTGTTCCGCAACAAGGGCGCGGATAAGGTGAAGTTGCTCCGTCATGACGGGTCAGGCGCGGTCATGGCGACGAAATGGCTCGACCGTGGGAGGTTTTTCTGGCCGCCCGTGCAAAGCGGCACGATGGTCTTGAGCGGCCCGCAGTGCACGGCATTGCTGTCGGGTCTGGACTGGAAGAAATTGCCAACGCAAGAGGCGCGCAGACCTCTGATTTTTGGCTGATATCTGGGGTTTTCTGTGGCGGCGAGGAGCCGGTGTGGTATAGTCAGTCATGCCCGCCCAAGCCGACGATCTCCCTGGAAATATGGAGCAAATGGCGGCTCTGGTGCGTGAACTCCAGGCAGAAAATGCCCAACTGCGATCGCTGCTCAAAGGCATGGCCCAACAGGCCTTCGGTAGCCGTTCAGAACGCGCCAGCGTCATCTTGGGTGATCAAGGTCTCCTCGATCTCGGCGACCTTGTAGCCACGCCGGTGGCCGCAGCCAACGATGACGGCGACGCCGAAGATAAGCCTGCCGCCGCTCGCCCACGCCGCAAGCGAGGCCTGATGGCACTGCCGGCCCATATCGAACGTGTAGAGCGCGTGATCGATCCCGATACGCTGGATTGCCCCTGTTGCGGCGGCAAACTCCACAGGATCGGCGAAGATGCCAGTGAAGCACTCGACTGGGTGCCGGCCATCGTTCGCGTCATCCGCACGGTGCGTCCTCGTTACGCCTGCCGGGAATGCCGGGAGGGCGTCGTTCAGGCGCCGGCACCGCGCCGCGCGATCCCGGGGTCGATGGTCACCACCTCGACGTTGGCCTGGATGGCGACAGCGCGCTACGCCTGGTCGATCCCGCTCAATCGGCAGTTGCAGATGCTCGCAGGCCAGGGCGTCATCCTGGACCGGGCGCTACCGAGCCGCTGGATGCGAAAGATCGCATGGTGGGTGAAGCCGCTTTACGATCGCCTGTTTGCCTACATCCACAGCCAGTCCCGGATTTTCTGCGATGAGACCCGCATGCCGGTCCTCGAGAAAGGGCGAAAACGAACCCGCACGACACAGTTCTGGGCGCACGCTTGTGATGACGGACCCTGGTCAGGCCCGGCCCATCCGGCGGTGGTGTATATCCATGCTCGCGGCCGGCGGCATGCCGAGGCGTTCGAACAACTCGCCCGCTACCAGGGCGTTATCCAGGTCGACGGCTATGGTGCCTACAAGGCGCTTGTGCGCAGTGGTCCGGGCCGAGGCAAGATCACACTAGCCTTCTGTCTTGCCCAAGCCCGGCGCAAGTTCGTCGATGCCTACCGCAAATCGCCATCGCCGGTGGCCGCGGCAATCATCGCCCTGATCAGTCAGGTCTACGTGGTCGAGGCGCGTGTGCGCAAAGGCACCGCCGCACAGCGCCTCCAGGCTCGTCTCGCCGAAACCGCCGACGTCATGGCAAAGATCAAGGCCCAGATCGACACCATGCTTCCACGTCTGTCGCCGAAGTCCGATCTGGCCAAGGCGATGCGCTACACGCTCAACCACTGGAAGGGGCTGACGCTGTTCCTGGAAGACGGCCGGATCGAGGTCGATACCAACACCGTCGAGCGCGGCATGAGAAATGTGGCCCCGGGGCCGCAAGTCTAGCCTCTTCGCTGGTAGCGAGGAAGGAGCTCAGACCTGGGCCGTCATGGCATCGCTTCTCCAGACGGCTCGCCTGGGCGGCCTGGATCTCTACACCTGGCTCAATGACGTGCTGGAGCGCATGGACACGGGCGCTGTGAAGGTCAACGAACTGGACATCCTGCTCCCTTGGAACTGGCGGCTGGCGGCAGGCGTTCGGCGGGTCCGGCTTCATCAGGTCCCGCGAGCGGCGAAGACAAAGCCCCGCCGCCCGCCATCAACAATTATTCGCCTGCTGCCTCGACGGCGGTAGGGTTAGAAGGCGCAGACTTCGGTGCCCGCGCCATGCGCTTTTTCGGCGCAGACTTCTTCGGTGCAGCCGCCTTCGCCTCAGCTGCGTCCGACGGTCCAGTTGTTGCACCCGCATTCGTGGAGACAGCCGCTCCGGCTTCGGTTGGTTCCGATGCTCCGCCCTGCCCGGCCGCCTTGCCAAACAGACCGAGCTTACCACGCCGCTTGGGCGCGCCTGCCCCGCCCTCCGCGGTGGTCACTTCATCGGCGACTTCTTCAGCGGCCTTGGCCGAAGCGGCAGCACTCGGCTTCGCGGCAACGCTCCGCTTCGCAGCAGTCTTGCTGACAGCCTTGCTGCCCTTCGCCGCCGCCGGTCGCTTCGCAGCTTTGGTCGGTACCGGCGATGCGTTGTCTTCCGTCACCGGCACTTCGGGCGGAGCAACTGGCGCGTTTTCTGCTACTGCCGGATCGGTGTCCGTCACGGCCTCCGAAGCGCCGGCTTGTGCGGAGCCTCTCGGCTTACGTCCCGGCGCCTTCGCGCCTTTAGCAGCGCCTGTGGTCGCCTTCGCGGCCGCCCGCTTACCGACCGGGCGGCCCCGCGGTGCCTTGGCAGGTGCGTCGTCATTGGCACCAGCGTTCACGGTCTCCGAGGTTTTTTCGACCTCGGCCACCGGTGCGGCTTCAGCAGAGCGTTTTCTACCGAGCCCGATCCGACCCGCAATTTCGCGGCGCTGCGCCGCGAAGCTGGGCGCCACCATCGGGTAGCTGGCAGGAAGGCCGAAACGCTCGCGGTACTGGTCTGGCGTAAGCCCATTCGCGGACAGATGCC
>NZ_AKKE01000136.1 GCF_000281975.1 Novosphingobium sp. AP12
CCCGCACCGCTTCGCCGTCCACGCTGTCGGGGATGTAGACGCCCGTGACGTTGGTCATGCGGTACTCATCGTCGCCGAAGACGGTGAGGCCCATGGCGCGCAGGCCCGCCGTCATCGCGGCTCCGGCGGCTGCATGGCGGGCGTAGCGGGCCTCAAGCCCCTCGCCGAGCACGATCCGTGCACATTCGCGCGCGGCATAGAGCATCGAGGTCGCCTCGGTGTGGTGGTTGAGCCGCTTTTCGGACCAGTAGTCCATGATCATGGCGAGGTCGAAGTAGTTGGAGCCGATGCGTGGGCCCTGCCCGTCGACGGTGCCGGCGACGCGGATGCCCTGCTCGACGTGGCGGCGGCGGCCGATATGCTCGGCGGCCTTGTCCGAGATGGTGATCGGCGCCGAGCCCGACGGCCCGCCAAGGCACTTCTGCAGGCCGCCCGTCACCACGTCCACGCCCCAGCGGTCGGCGGCGATTTCCATGCCGCCGATGGTCGCCGTCGCATCGACGTAGGACAGCGCGCCCGCCGCCGCGCACAAGGCGCCGAAGCCTTCGAGAGGCTGCGCCATCGTCGTCGAGGTGTCGCCATGGATGGTGGCGACGACCTTGGGCCGGACGCGGGCGATGGCCGCCTCGATCGCTTCCAGCGGCACGATGTCGCCCCACGGCGCCTCGACCATCTCGATCACCGCGCCGATGCGCTGGAGGATCTCGCTGAGCAGCAGGCCGAAGCGGCCGAAGTTGACCACCAGCACCACGTCGCCCGGCGCCACGAGGCTGACCAGCGCGGCCTCGATCCCGGCGCGCGCGGTGCCGTCGACGAGCATGGTCCACTGGTTCCGCGTGCCGAAGATCGGGCGATAAAGCGCCATGACTTGGTTCATGAACCCTGTCATCTCGGGATCGAACTGGCCGAGCAGGTCGGCGCTCATCGCGCGCAGCACGCGCGGGTGGGCGTTGATCGGGCCTGGGCCCATCAGCAGGCGCTGGGGCGGGTCGATCTCTCCGAAAAGCATCGGGTCGAGTTCAGGCGGCACGGGTATCTCCAAGACGTTCGATGAAGCCGAGCATCACCTGCAGCGCGATTTCGACGTCTGCGGGCTTGACGTGTTCGGCGGGGTTGTGGCTGATGCCGTCCCTGCAGCGGATGAAAAGCATGGCGGTGGGGCAGAGCGCGGCCATGACCATGGCGTCGTGCCCCGCGCCAGAGACGAGCCGGCGCACCGGCTGCCCGGCAGCGACAAGCGCGTCGTCCATCAGGTCCATGAGCGCCGGATCACAGGGGCTCGCGGCAAGGTCGTGGACCAGTACAACGTCAAGTTCCAGCGCGCGGGCCCCGGCGATCTCGCGCAGGCGGTCGAGGATCGCCTCGGCCACGGCATTCCGCCGCGCTCCGGAGCCCGAACGCACGTCGATGGTGAAGTGGACTTCGCCCGGAATCACGTTGGCCGCGCCGGGCAGCGCCTCGATGGTGCCGACCGTGGCGACCACGTCGGAATTGTCGCCCCGCGCCAACTGCTCGACCGCGAGCACCATGGCGGCCGCTCCGGCGAGCGGGTCACGGCGCAGGCGCATCGCGGTGGTGCCGGCGTGGCCGGCCATGCCCTTGACGGTGATGCCGTAGCGCAGCTGCGCGGCGATCCCGGTGACGGTGCCGACCGCGAGGCCGTCCGCCTCCAGCACCGGGCCCTGCTCGATATGCGCCTCGAGATAGGCGAGCGTAGCGGCGGGCTCGCGGCGGGCGGTCAGATAATCAGGAGCGGACGGCAGCGCCTGTGCGAGCGTGATCCCCTCGGCATCCGCCACATCCAGCGCGGCGGCCTCCAGCGTGCCCGCGACGGCGCGGCTCGTCAGCATGGCAGCGGGAAACCGGGAGCCTTCCTCGTCGCCGAAGCCGTAGACCTCGATCGCGAACGTCAGGCGGCGGCCCTGTGCATGGAGCGCGGCCACCGCCTCGATGCCAAGCATCACGCCGAGCGGGCCGTCATAGGGTCCGCCATCGCGCACGGAATCGAGATGGCTGCCGATCACCAGTGCGGGGGCGTCAGGACGCTGGCCCTCATAGCGACCTACGAGATTGGCGGCGGCGTCGCGGTGCACCGCCATGCCCGCCGCTTCCATCCAACCAGCGATCACCTCCTGCGAAGCGGCGTAGGCAGGCGTCAGGTAGGCCCGGAAAAGCCCGCCTTCCATGTCGCTGTAGGGCGCGAAGCGCAGCGCATCGCAGCGAGCGACGGCGCGGGCTCCGCCGGGGGGACGGGCGCTTAGCATGTCACACATCCACGCCAAGCCCGCGTCGCCCTGACACCGACTCGGAACGGATTTCGCTCCATGGGCCGATCGGTTCAGATCGCCTCAGCACCCAGCGTTCCCGCGACAAGGTTGCCCGCATGGAACACCGCCTTGCGTGGAGACAAGCGCGCCACCGCCTCCGCCGAGCAACTGGCCGGCACCAACACCATGTCCGCGGCGTCGCCCGCCTTGGGCCAAGCTTGCCGTCCAGCCGCGTCGAGCGGAGTGGGGCCGCCGGTGGCAATCTTGAGCGACTGGGAGATGCCGTATTCGTCGCTCCAGCCGTAGAGCTGGCAGGCGAGCTTGGCCTTTTCCAGCACGTCGCCGCTGCCGAACACGGACCAGTGATCCTCGACACTGTCGGTGCCGGTGTAGACCTTTACGCCCTGGTCGAGCAGGACCGGGATCGGCATCACTCGCCCGCCGAACGGCAGCGTGGATGCCACCGAAATCTGCTGCGAGGCGAGGCGCACGGCTAGTTCTTCCATCTCGGGCACAGGCAGCGACATCATCGAGAAGGCGTGGCTGATCGTCACCTTGCCGCGCAGCGAGGGTTCGTGTGCCACGGTGTCGGTGATGCGGCCGATCGCTGCGATGCCGCTAGCACCGGGCTCGTGCAGGTGGATGTCCACGCCCTTGTTCATGTCGAGCGCGATCTGCATCATCGCATCGACCGACTTTTCCATGCCGCCGTCGAGCGTGGTGGGATCGATTCCGCCGACATGCGTCGCCCCCGCCGCCATCGCCGCGCGCATAGTCGGGATCAGGTCGGCACTGATGAAGCCGTGCTGCGGGAAGGCAACGATTTCGTGCCCGAAGCCGTCTGCCCGCTGGTCGAGCGCGTGCTTGAGCAGTTCGACGTGCTTGGTCCCGATCACCGGATCGACATTGCACTGGCTGCGGGCGAAGGTCGTGCCGTTGGACTGCAACAGGTCGACGAGCCTGCCGGCACGTTCTTCCAGCGTCGGCAGCATCTGCGGCAACAGCGTCTGCTCCAGCACGATCTGGCCGCGAATGCCGCCGGTGCGCTTGCGCGGGGGAACCCAGGGGCCGCCGTAGAAGGTTTTGTCCAGATGGATGTGCATGTCACGGAAGGAAGGTAGCAGCAGCATCCCCGCGCCATCGCGCACCGTGGTACCGGCCGGCGCGGGCGCGTCGGCAGCGAGGATCGCGGCGATCTTGCCGTCGCGCACCAGCACCGAGGCCTTCGCCGTCTCGGTCCCGACCACGTCGGTGCCTTCGCGCCGGTAGCCGGTTTCCAGCAGCACATTGCGCAGCAGGAAGCTGGCGCCGTGCACAGTGCCGGGCGAGCCCTTCTTCGCGGCGGCGAAGGCAGGCGCGGCGACCCCGGCGGCGCCAGCGACGAGCGCGGCAGCGAGCATTCCACGGCGCGAAAGCTGCATCTCGGTCCTCTCCATGATCTTCGTCCCTTCCCTCAAACGTCAGAACTTGAAACGCGCGCCGATCTTCATCTGCCAGACCGACTGGGTGTTGAAGCTGGTCGCGGCCCGGCCGACGAAGCTGTCGTACTGGTAGAAGTTGCCTTGCGTCGCACAGGCCCCGGCGATCTTGCAATTGCGCGCCACAACGTTGGCCGAGACGTACGGCGACGGGATCTGCTGGAGCACGCCCCAACGCTTGTTGATCAGGTTGCCCAGGTTCTCGACGTCGAGGTAGATTTCCGCCTTCGCGCCTTCGGGGAAGAAGCCGGGGATCTCCTGGCTTATGCGCATGTCGATGGTTGTGATCGCTGGCGCCTTGAAGGCGTTGCGCGGGGCGATCTTGCCCGCATACTTGCGCAATCCGTTGTTCTTGAGGAAGGCGTTGAACGCCTGCAGGTCGAACCCGGCGCCATAGGTCACGATCGGATCGCTGCCCGCCGCAACCTGTCCGCCCACTGCCTGCGGCACATAAAGCAATTGCCGGTTGCGGGTGGCCAGCGCGCCGTTCTCGCCCACCAGCATGTCCGCGGCCATGTTGGCATTGGCACCCACGTCGAAAGTATAGCTGAACACTTGTCCCGAGCGCCTCTGCCCGAACAGGGTCAAACGCGTGCGATTGTCGCCGAAGAAGGCATGCGAATAGCTGACCGACAACTTTGACAGATGGCGGAATTCGTAATTGGACGTGGCCAGCGCCGGATCGTTCGGATCGGACGTCGCCACCCCGCTGTAGTTGGACGCGGCCACGGTGGTGATGCCGGGGTTGACATCCTTCGAACGTATGTAGGTGTGCGAGAACATCGCCTCCAGCCCGTCCAGCGGACCTTCGCGCCAGGTCTTGGCGAGCGCCAGGCCGACCTGGTTGCCGTATCCCTTCTTGGTGTTGGTCACGAGGATGTCGTTGCGGTTCTCACGCCCCGGCAGGAACGTGGGGCGCCCGTCTGGCGCATCCGGCCCCTGGTTGGCGCCGGCGTAGAGTTCGTACCAGGCGACCGCGTTCTGCACTTCGGAGTGAATGAACTCACCTGCCACGCGCCAGCCGTTGCCGAATGCGCCGAGGTCGAATTCCTTCTGCGCACCGATCGACATCTTCCACGTCGACTGCGGCTTGAAGTCCTTGTCGAGCGCGTTGATCAGCCCCTGCCCGCGCGCGGCGCTGGCGGAATTGGCCTGCTGCAGCGCCGGGTTGACGTTGAACCCATCCACGTTGTTGAGACCGGCGAGGCACGCCGCGCTGGTGGCAGCGTTGCGGGTGCAGGTGACGTTACCCAACATCTGGCCGGTGTTGTAGTAGGTGTTGGCCGTCCATACCGTCGGCGAACCGCCGCCGAACAGGCCGACGCCGCCATAGACGGTCAGCGTGGGGTCGGGCTTCCAGTTGAAGCCGAAGCGCGGTTGCAGCAGGTGCTTGCCGTCGAGGTTCTCGGTATTCGAGATGCCATAGCGCGCCATCACCTGGGGGTTTTCGTCGGGGCGATCCGACTGCTCGAAGAAGTCGTAGCGTAGGCCCGCCTTGATCGTCAGTTCGGCCAGCACCGCCCACTCGTCCTGCAGGTAGATCGTGTTGGTGGTGGTATGCAACGTAAAGCCGGCATCCGCCTTCACGTTGTTGGCCGCGTTGGCATAGCTGACCGACGATGCATTGCCCGCGCGCAGGTCGTCGAGCGAGTTGAAGACGTAGGAGCCATTGGCGTTCTGCACGAACAGGTCCCAGATTTTCAGCGCCTCGCGCTCATAGCCGGCGGTGATGCGGTGCGATCCGGCGGTATAGGTTGCCTTGGCGCGGTATTGCTGGAGGTAGGTCGTCAACTCGTTCGCCTGATACGAGGCGTTGGTGCCCGCATAGACGCTGGGTCCCGTGGTGGTGCCGCCCAGATAGACGCGGAACTGCGCGAAATCGTTGCCCGCCAGCGGATAGCCAGGGTTGTCCATCTTCTTGTAGGACGCGCTGATTTCGGTGCTGAAGTTGTCGGTCCAGTCGGAGAAGACCTGGGCCTTGTAGACCTCCAGGTTGTTCTGCCGCTCTACCCATTGCGATAGGAGGCCCAGCGACGTGCTTGATCCCGTCAGCGTGTTGCCATTGGCCGAGATCGAGGAGCCCTTGGTCTGCTGGTAGGAAACGGTGGCGCGGTGGCCGGGCGCAATGTTCCAGTCCAGCTTGCCGAAGAACTTCTCGTCGCGCGCGGGCAGCTTGGTCGCCTCGTAGCCGAGCGGGTCGTAGCCGTAATTGTCCTGGAGGATCTGGCGCACGGCGTTGGCCTGCTCGACGCTGACGCCGGGCACCTGGTTGGCGAAGTCGGAACCGGTCGGGCCTACCAGCGAAGGTTCGGAGCGGTCGAACTTCTCGTAGTTCAGCGTGAAGAACAAGGTGTCCTTGATGATTGGCCCCGTCAGCGTTGCGCCGAAGGTCTTCTCAGAGAACTTGCCTGTAAGGCGGCGGTTCTGGCGCGATCCGTCCTGGAAATCGGTGTAGCCGAACGAGCCCCCCTGCAGCGCGTCGCCGGTATATTCGTAGAAGACCTGGCCGTGGAAGCTGTTGCCGCCCGACTTGGTCGTGGCGTTCAGCGTGCAGCCGCCGAAGGCGCCGTAGTTCACGTCGTACGGCGCGAGCTCGACCCCCAGCGTCTCGACCACGTCGATCGAGATAGGCGAGCGCTGGGTGGGATAGCCGTTTGCCTGCAGGCCGAAGTCGTCGTTCTGGCGCACGCCGTCGATGGTCAGCGAGTTGGTGCGGTTGTTGGCGCCGCCGCAGACAAGCGCGTCGCTGTTGCTGGGATCGACCGCGACGAACGGGTTCATCCGCGCCAGGTCCTTGAGGTCGCGGCTGATCGAAGGCGCGGCCTCGATTTTCTGAGCCGAGAAGTTCGAGCTGGGTCCGGTTTTGAGATCGCCGCCAGCGAACGAGGAGCCGCTCACTACAATCTCGTTCGCCTCGCCCAGCGCGAAGTTCACCTGGAACGCGTCGCCGGTGTTGATCGATGCGACGTCCATCGACTTGGTGCCGAGGTCAGGCGAGGTCGCAGTGATGCGGTAGGGGCCGCCGGGGCGCAGGTTGCGCACGGCATAGACGCCGTCGGCGCTGGTGGTAGCGGTGGTCGTCGTGCCCGAAGGAACGTGGACGATCGTGATCGGCACGCCGCCGAGGGGATTGCCATCCGGGTCGGTCAGGCGTCCGTTGATTGCGCCGGTGATGACTTGCGCGTGGACCGCGCTGGGAACGATGAGCGCAATGCCCATCGCGCCTAGAGAAAGACCGGCAGCCAGCTTCGCAATACGCATGATCGTCACCCCCATGGTTGTCCGAAATATGGACCGGAAGCGGTGCGGCGGACTGTTGCCCTGCCGACACCCGGCGACCCGATCGCTCGTTACGAATCATGTCATAATCTGAATTTCGTCGATCATCCAACACTAAATCGTCGACGATCTAACATATTTTGGAGAACGTTGCGTTTGCGGCGCACTCCGGGCGATTTAGCCGTGGCTGTGGTATCGGAGACGATGTCGTCGCGCCGAAGCGGGACGATGGAAATTAATATCGTTGACGATTTAACCTGAAGGTTTGGCGTTAACTTTCCACATCCAGCGGCGCGCTATTGAGCGCCATGTCCACCGCATGTACTTTCAGGTGTCGTTCGGGACGGATGCAGGATGCGCTCAACCGGCAAAATCGTCGTCTCCGCGAAGGCGGGGATCGCCGGCAAAGCCGCATCTAACTCAAGCCGGACCGCCGGGTGGCGCGCGACTGTCTGGAACGTGTCGTCTAAAGATTACCCGCGGTCCCCGCCAGCGCGGGGACGACGGATGTTGCCTCGTCGTCCCCGGCTCGACCGAAGAGCGGTGGCAACGCTGGCGGCGGGCTGTAGGATCGACGCCGCATCGGCGGTGGCCCGCGGCAAGCCGGCCGCAAACTTAGCCAGCGCTACGACGTCAGCGGCTCAGATGCGGTCGATCGCGGTTTCCCGCGCTTCGCCCTGCAGGGCGAAGCGATCGCGGGTGCGCGTGTAGAAACTGGCGCCGAAGCGGCCGACGGGGAAATAGTCTTGCAGGTTCACCCGCCACGCCTCGGTGTCGATCAGCCCTTCGCGGGCATGCATGTGCAAGATCTGGCCCAGGAAGATATACCGGCTCTCGGTCTCGATCTTCTCCCAAAGCCGGCACTCGAAGGCGACCGGCGCCTCAACGATGCGCGGCGGGACAACGCCGGTGGACGGCACCGCGTGGAAGCCGACAAGGTCGAGCTCGCTGCGGTCAGGCGGCAGCGTCATGCCGCAGTCGTGCATCTGCGCGGCAATTTCCTCGTCCGCCATGTGGGCAACAAATTCCTGCGATTCCAGAATGTTGGCAGCGGTATCCTTGAGCGCGCCGTCTTGCAGCCGGTTGATCGAGATCATTACCAGCGGCGGGTCCTCACCCAGCATCGCGAACATGCTGAAGGGCGCCGCATTGACCACGCCCTGAGCGTTGACTGTGGTTACCAGCGCGATCGGCCGCGGTACGATCAGGCTCGCCATTAGCTTGTAGCGCTGATAAGCGTCGATCGCTTCGAAATCGACGTGGGTGGTCGTGCCAGGGCGGGGCGTCATGCTCATCCCAAATTCAACATCTGCGCGAGGGTTTGCGTCGAGCCGCTGCGGTCTAGGCTGATGTTGTCCTCCAGCGCGCGCAGATGGCGGCCCATCTCGGCCCGTGCCGAGGCGACGTCACCCTTTTCCATGTAATCGACAATGCGCCCATGCTCAGCATGCTCGCACGCGGCATTGCCGATCGGCTGATACAGCGCGACTATCAGTGAGCACCGCGTCATCAGTTCGGTGAGATAGGACGTGAGGATCGGGTTGCCCGCGACCGCCGCGATCCGCAGGTGGAACTCACGCGCGCAGGCCGCCCAGGTAGGCTGATAAGGGTTGTGGGTGACCTCGTGCTCGTGCGCCAACAGATGGCGCAGATCGGCCAGGTCCTGCGCGGTGTGGCACCTTGCCGCGATCTCAACGATGGAAACCTCGAGCGCCCGGCGCGCCTCGAAGATCTGCCTCGTTTCCTCGGGCGTCGGTGCGGCGATGACGGCGCCTTTGTTGGGGCGCAGTTCGACGATTCGGTCGTGCTCTAGGCGCTGCAACACCTTGCGAATTACCGCGCGTGAGACTCCGAACAACTCGCAAAGCGCCGGCTCGGGCAGCTTGGTCCCCGGCGCCAGTCGCTGGTTGAGCACGCTGTCGAAGACCGTCTGGTATATGTTCTGCTCGACGTCGATGCCATGCCCCGCGACCGGCACGCCCAGGTTGGGCGCAGCTTCGGCCTTGCGGACCCGGCGGCGAGGAGAAGTGGCGACTGGGCCTTCGTCCGACATTTCGATGCTCTGCTTCATGATCAAAATCCGCCTTCCCAAGACACCACCATCGCTACCCCCAACGCTTCGCTCTAAAGACCCGGCAAATGCGCCTGACTTCCTTGCATCAAAAAGCACCTGCATGGCAAGGGCAATCATAAACGATCTGAAACGAATATCGTTGACGATTATGAGTTGAATTGTTTGACACTCGTGATAGCCAGTTGGTGAACTTCAATGAAGGCGGACCATGGCGATTCTCGTTCCAAGGCGCACCATCCTGGCGGGCGCGATCGGTGGCGTGGCTGCCGGCCTCACCGGATGTGGTCCGCGCGGCAACAACATCGGCATCGGCCTCATCACCGCGCTGACGGCGCAATCGGCAAAGTCGGGCGAAGCGATCACACGCGGCCTCACGGTTGCGATCGACGAGATTAACGCGAACGGCGGGCTGCTTGGGCACAGGCTGGAACTGATCCGCCGCGACGACGAAAGCAATCCCGGCAAGGGTGTGACCGCGGCGCGCGAACTGTTTTACAAGGAACGCGTGGCGGTGCTGTTCGGCGGGCTGGACACGCCGGTGGCGCGCGCCATCGTGCCGATCGCCTCCGCCGCACGCACTCCTTTCGTGGTACCCTGGGCTGCCGGCACCGCCATCACCCACAACGGCACCGATCCAAATTACGTGTTTCGCGTCTCGGCAGTGGACGAATTGGTCGACAAGGCAATGGTGGCCTTCGCGCAGCGCACGTATGGCGTGCGCCGTCCCGGCCTGATCTTGCTCAACAACCCGTGGGGCCAGTCGAACGAAAAGGGCCTGAAAGCCGCACTCACCGCTGCCGGGCTGGCGCTTGGAGGCTCAGAAAAGTTCGAGCATTCGGACGTCGATGTAACGCCGCAGCTCGGCCGCCTGCGGGCCGCCGGGGCGGACTGCCTGATGATGGTCGCCACCGTGGGCCCCTCTGCCCAGGTGGTGAAGTCGCTGGACCAGATGAATTGGGACGTCCCGGTCGTGTCCCACTGGGGGCCGGCCGGAGGGCGCTTCTCCGAGCTGGCGGGGCCACACGCGAACAGGGTGAAATTCGTGCAGACCTACAGTTTCTTCGGGCCGGACAGTCCTGTGAAGACCCGCGTCCTGGCTGCCCTGGAGACCAGCTATCCAGACATCAAGGGACCGCAGGACGTCACCCCGGCGGTCGGCGTCGCCAATGCCTATGATGCGATGCACCTTGCCGCGCTTGCGATCCGGGCGGCGGGATCGCTCGACGGCAACGCGATCCGGCGCGGCTTTGCCAGGATCGATCGCTACGACGGCCTCATCAAGTCCTATCGCGCGCCTTTCGCTCATGGGCAGGATGCCCTGGGCGAGCAGGACTATATCTGGGCGCAATTCGATCAGGGACGCATCGTCCCCGTTCCGGCGAAGGCGGTCTAAGCGATGGACATCGTTCCCGCGCTCCTGACCGGCCTTGCGCTCGGCTCGGTCTACGGGCTGATCGCGCTGGGTTTCCACATAACCTCGTCGGTATGCGGGGCGCTCAACTTCGCGCAAGGGGCCAGCGCGATGATGGGGGCGGTGCTGCTGTGGATGCTGACCCAAGCGGGCTGGCCAGTGCCGGTCGCGGTGTGCGTCGCCATCGGCGCTTGCGGCCTCTACGGCCTGATCGTGGAGCGTGCAGCCATCCGGCCCTTCCTGGCGCGCAAGTCCGATGCCTGGCTGATGGCAACCGTCGCACTGGGTCTGGTCTGCGACAACGGCATGATGCTCGTGTTCGGCGCTGAGCCGCGCTCGATGGCCTCGCCTCTCGCGCTGTCGTCGATGCGGTTGGGCCGGGCGGACCTTGGCGTATACCCCCTCCACCTGCTCATCCCCGTCGTCATGCTGGTGCTGGCGGCCGGCATCGACCTGTTCCGCCGCAAAACCCTGCACGGGACCGCCATGCTGGCGGTGGCGCAGAACCGGGACGCCGCAAGTATCGTCGGCATCCCGGTTGGGCGCGTGGTCGCCGCCGCCTTTGCGCTGTCGTCCGCGCTGGCCGGTATCGCTGGAATGATGGTCGCGCCGCTTTCGCACGTCGAGACCGGAATGGGCGTCGCGCTTGGCCTCAAGGCCTTCGCTGTCGCGATTCTTGGGGGTCTCGGCAGTGCCTGGGGCATCGTCGCAGCAGCGCTGCTGTTCGGGCTGGTCGAGGCGATCGTCACGCTCGGCATCGGGTCGGGCTACACACAGATCGTCACTTTCCTGCTGGTAATCATTGTCCTTACCCTGCGCCCCGACGGGTTGCTCGGCCGTGCACAGGTGCGCAAGGTATGAACGCCTCCCCATCCATCCACGGCTTTTCGAACCGCACCACTGCGCTTTCGCTGTGGGCGCTGTGCCTGGCCGGCGCGCTCGTCTGCGCCCTGGCGCTCAACGGCTACTACGCCTTTGTCATCGGCCAGATCGCGCTGCTGGCGATCGCCGGCATTGGTCTCAACATTCTGGTCGGGCTCAGCGGCCAGTTCAGCTTCGGCCACGCCGCCTTCTATGCGATCGGTGCCTACGCCGTCGCCATCTGCACGTCGCGCGGGTGGCTGCGCTTCTGGCTCGCCTGGCCGCTCGGGGTGGTGGTCGCGGCGGGCGTGGGGGCGCTGCTGGCCCTACCGGCGCTGCGCGTCAAAGGCCCTTATCTGGCGATGGTGACGATCGCCTTCGGCCTTGTCGTCGAACAGACCCTAGTGGAGGCGGAAAGCCTGACCGGCGGGCAAAGCGGCATATTGCAGATCGCGCCGTTGTCGCTGGCCGGCGCCGCGCTGGGTGACCGGGCCATGGCGATCGTCGCCATCGTCGCCGCCGCGGTCGTCATGGGCGCCTACCATGTCCTGACGGCCAACGGCTGGGGCCAGGCGATGCGCGCCGTGCGCGATTCCGAGACAGCCGCCGCGTCGATCGGCATCAACCCGGTGCGCACGCGCATCGTCGCCTTCATGCTGTCGGCCGGATGCTGCGCGCTGGCAGGAGGCCTTTCCGCGCCGCTCAACAGCTTCGTCACCCCGCAGTCCTTCAACCTGAGCCTGTCGATCCTGCTGGTGCTGATCGTGCTGATCGGAGGAGGCGGGACACGGCCGGGTCCGGTTATCGGCGCCATCGTGATCGGTCTGCTGCCCGAGATACTCTCCTCGTTCGAGGCCTATCGCGTGCTCGCCTATGCGACGCTGGTATTGCTGGTGCTCTGGCTGGCACCGACCGGCATCGCCGGTCTGCTTGCCCCGGCGCGCCGGGATGGTGGCCCGCAAGCACCTGCCCTCCGCTTCGCGACATTGTTGTCGCCGCGCCCGCGCAAGGCGCTTCGAGGCAGCGCCCTGGGCATCCAGTTCGGTGGCGTGCGTGCCATCGACAGTCTGGACATCGACATTCCCGCCGCCACTGTAACCGCGCTGATCGGTCCTAACGGAGCCGGGAAATCGACCGCCATCAACATATTGAGCGGCTTCTACCGCTCGGACAGCGGCCAGCGCATACTTGGCGAGAAGCCGCTGCTGCCGGGCCGGCCCTGGTTGTCCGCACAGGCCGGAATCGCCCGCACCTACCAGACCTCCGCCCTGTTCGACAGAATGAGCGTGGAGGACAACGTCCTGCTCGCGATGCGCAGGGGCAGTCTTGGCCCGCTGCTCGGGCGTGCCCTGACCTATGCAACGTCCGAGCGTGAAGGTGCCCGCGCGCTGCTCGCCGCCTGTGGCTTTGCGGGCGCGCCTTCGACACCCGCCGGTGCCTTGGCGCATGTGGATCGGCGCCTGGTGGAAATCGCGCGCGCGCTGGCCACCGATCCCGAAGTGATCCTGCTGGACGAACCTGCAGCCGGACTGTCGCAGGCGGAAAAGCGCATCCTGGGCGATCTGCTGCGCGACATTGCCCGCGCCGGGATCGGCGTGGGCCTCGTCGAACACGACATGGGCCTCGTCATGGGCACATCGGACAAGATTGTTGTCCTGCAAACGGGCGCGATAATAGCCAGCGGGACCCCGGCCGAAATCCAGGCCGATCCATTCGTGCGCGCCGCCTATCTTGGCGAGCGCCGGATGGACCGGCAGGCACCTGCAATCGAAAAACACGCAGAACCGTGCCTGGCCGCCTATGCTCTCCACGCCGGCTACGGGGCGGTGGACGTGCTGCACGGCGTCGACATCGAAATCCGGCGCGGCGAAGCGGTCGCCTTGCTCGGTGCGAACGGTGCAGGCAAGTCCACTATGATGCGCATCCTGTCCGGCCTGTTGGCGCCGCAGTCGGGCCATCTGCGGTTAGAGGGGACGCAGATCAACGAGAATTCGGTCGGTGCGCGCGTTCGCCAAGGTCTCGTTCTCGTTCCCGAAGGCCGACAAGTGTTCCCCGAACTGTCAGTGCGCGACAATCTCCGCCTCGGCGCCTACACTTGCCCCGGCGGGGCATCGCAGCGCATTGAGCATATCCTCCAGCGCTTCCCGCGCCTGGCCACGATGCTCGACCGAAAGGCCGGCCTGCTGTCGGGTGGCGAGCAGCAAATGCTTGCCGTCGGCCGCGCACTGATGGCGCAACCCCGCGTCCTTCTGCTCGACGAGCCATCGCTTGGTCTGTCCCCCCTAGCTACTTCGGACCTGTTCGAGCAGTTGGTGACGCTGCGTGACGAAGGCATGGCGATGCTGATCGTCGACCAGATGGCGGATCTCGCCCTCGCCTTGTCCAGTCGCGCTTATGTCATGAGCCAAGGGCGCATAGTCACGAAAGGCCCGTCGCCCCAGATAGCGGCCAGTGGCGAACTGGAGGATGCCTATCTAGGCTAGAATTGCCTCTCAATATGATTTTGATCAAGCTGCGGATGCTAGTCAAAAATTGCTGGACTGCCTGAGACAACATCGCAACCGGTAGATTTCAGAATGTCCCTGATAGTGGACATTCCCAGGCCAAAATGGAGTGCCCGATTCCGGTCCTTCGTTCATCGCCTTGAAATGGGACAAACCCGTCATTCCGGTACGATCCGCTAAACGACAGCTATCGCCGATTTCGGCCATTCGGGCGCAGATCTCTCGTCCTAAAGCCTACGCGCAAGCCTGTTAGCAGAAGGAACGGCGGTTTGAAGACTCATGCCATTAGCCGACATTGCGGGGCCGCCGCTTATTTCAAAAAGGATGGTGTTTGAGCTCCTCGCCGGTTGACCAACTTGCGGTTGGATAGCATACGTCAAGGCGACGGCGATGGATTTCCGCCGGGCCACTTGGCCGAACCGCCCTCGCAAGGGTCGATGATTCCTACCAGGCGCCGCAAGGCAGCAAGGAGGAATCGTGCGCGCGAGGTTTCGAAATCTTTACGGCCAGTTCAATGTAGCGGCCTTCGTCCGCGATCGTCATGGCCACGCCGTCTCTGTCCTGCGTTGGGGGCTGATCCTGGTCCCGATGGCCGCAGCCGTGGGAACGCTTTGCGCAGCCTTTCTGTGGAGCCTCGATGCGGTTACGCGGCTTCGCTTCGCCTTTCCGTGGCTGTTGTCTCTGCTGCCGATCGGCGGGTTTATCGTCGGGCTGCTGTACCATTTGACCGGGCGCTCGGTTGAGGGCGGCAACAACCTCATCGTCGAGCAAATTCACGAACCTGGGGGTGGCGTGCCGCTGCGTATGGCACCGCTGATATTCTTCGGCACGGTTGCGACGCATTTGTTCGGCGGATCCGCCGGGCGCGAGGGCACCGCCGTCCAGTTGGGCGGCACCCTTGCCAGTGGATTCGGGCGGATACTGAAGCTCGATGCCGAGACGACGCGAACCCTGCTGATGACTGGCATCGCAGCGGGGTTTGGCGCGGTGTTCGGGACGCCGATTGCGGGCGCGGTCTTTGCACTAGAGGTGCTGGCGATCGGCCGCGTCGAGTATCCCGCGCTGGTACCGTGTCTCGTCGCCGCGCTGGTGGGCGACTGGACCTGTCTTGCCTGGGGCGTTCATCACGGCGTCTATCATGTCGGTGCGCTGGTGCCGGTCGATGCGCTGCTCGTCGCCAAGGCCGCCGTTGCCGGTGTCGCATTCGGGCTCGTCGGGCTGGCCTTTGCGGAGGCCAATCATACGCTGGGCGGATGGCTGAAGCGCATGGTGCCCTATGCTCCGCTGCGTCCGGTTATCGGTGGCCTAGCCGTGATCGCCCTGGTCTGGCTGTTCGGCACCCGCGACTATCTGGGCCTCGGGGCGCTAGCGGCGACACCGGACAGCCTGACCATCGCCAGCTTCTTCGATCCCGAAACGCATCCGTGGAGCTGGGCACTGAAGCTGCTCTTCACCGTCGTTACTTTAAGCGCCGGCTTCAAGGGCGGCGAGGTGACGCCGCTGTTCTTTATTGGCGCTGCGCTCGGCAATGCGCTCGCGCCAATGTTCGGGGTCTCGACGGGTATGTTCGCCGCGATCGGCTTTGTCGCGCTGTTCGCGGGTGCGGCCAATACGCCGCTCGCCTGCACCTTCATGGGGATCGAACTGTTCGGCGCGGCCTATGCGGTACCGATCGCGGTCGCTTGCTTCGTCGCCTACCTCTGTTCTGGTCACAACGGCATCTACCTGTCGCAGCGCGTTGTCGTACCCAAGGTGCCTGCCTCGCACCTCTCACCCCATGCGACCTTGCGCGACGCCCGCACACACCGTGCTTCTGGCCGACGCACGCGCGCCTGATCTCGCTTCCTGTCGAAAGCCCTACCATGCACGATCGTTTCACCGTCCAGCACCGCGAAGTCGGGATGCTCCGCATCTACCTAAAGCCCTCCGACAAGATCGGCCCACGTCGCTTCTGGGATGTCAAGCCGCTCTATCGCGAGCTGATCCGCACCGCGAAGGAGGACGGCATCATCAACGCCGTCGCGCAGCATACCCATTACGGCTTCAGCAACCAGGGCCCGATCCGCGAGAACGGCTCGGAAATCGCCGATCCGCAACTGACGATGTGCGTCGAGCTTGTTGGCGAGCGTGGCCAGCTCGACCTCTTTTGCCGCCGGAATGGCGCTCTGCTTGGCGACAAAGTGATCGTCTACAAGCAACTGGAACACTGTTCCATCATGCCACGAAATGCCAACACATGATCGAATATGCGGCGCTGCTCGCCGGGGCGTTTGCAGCGGCCGCGATCTCGGGCTCGGCCGGCTTTGGCGGCGCCCTCCTCCTGCTGCCGCTTCTGACGCATGTCGTCGGCGTGAATGCAGCGGTGCCGCTGCTGACGATAGCGCAGCTCGTCGGCAACATGTCCCGCGTCGCCTTCGGCTTTCGCGACATACGCTGGAGACCTGTTCTGCTCTTTCTTAGCTCCGCCCTGCCTGCCGCCGCACTCGGGGCCTGGTGGTTCGCAGCCCTCCCCAAGGCGCTGATGGTGCGCGGCATGGGGTTCGCGATCCTGATCTTCGTCGCCCTGAAACTGCGCGGCCTGACGTTCACGCCATCGCCGAGGCTTCTGTTGATTGGCGGCGCCGTGGTCGGGCTGCTCTCGGGTTTGGTGGGTAGCGCCGGATTGCTGGGGGCGGCGATATTCCTGTCACTCAACTTGCCGCCCGTCGCCTATGTCGCAAGCGAGGCGACGACGGCCGTCGCCATGCACCTGGTCAAATGGATCGTGTATGACGCCGCTATCGACCTTGGTTCCGGGTTCTGGCCGCTGGCTGCGGCCATGAGCATCGCGATGATCGCAGGCACATGGGCGGGCAAGCGTGCGATCGAGCGTCTGCCGGTTGTGCAATTCCGCCTGTTGATAGCCGGGTTGCTTGCCATCACAGCGGTGCAAATGATTGTCACCGGCTGACAGACGTCCCGATTGGGAATGCCTAGCGGGCCAGTCGCCCGAGCGATCGCGCCGAGAGCAGACCGGGGCACCCCTTTCCCCCAATCTATTCCGGATTGCTATTTCCCGAATCGGCCTGTCCGAGACGCGAACACGCCGGTGGCAAGCGAGAGGCTCGGCCCAACCTTCTCAGCGAGATCGGTCAAAGTGAGGGGGCCATCCAACTGAAGTTCAGAAAGGACCTTCCTCCCCGTCCGACCGCGACTAAGCCGGCACCGATGTAACCACCAGTGCCGGCACTTAGTGTCAGTACTTCAACGACAGGGTCGCGAAGGCCGATCGGCCCGGCGCCATCGTAACGAAGTGGGTGGTGTAGGTCTTGTCGTAGTACTTCTTGTTCGCGAGGTTCTGCACGTTGACGCGCAGCCCGATGTTGTCGGTCACGTCCACAGCCGCGGTGGCGTCGAAGCGCCAGTAGCCGGGGATCGAGCGGACGATCGTGTTGTTGGCGCCTGCGATAACGACGTTGCCGAAACTGCCGTACTGCTTTGAGTTGTAGATCGCGCCGCCGCCGATCTGGAAACGCTCGGCGATGTCGAACGTGGTCCAGGTCGTGAAGCTGTGCTTGGGCGTGTTCGGGAACGGCTTGCCGAGGGCGAACGCCGTCGTCGGAGTGACGTTGGTGCCGATGCTGACGACTTCGGAGTCCATGTAGGTGTAACCGCCGAAGATGCTCCAGAAGGGAAGAGGCTTACCGTTGAACCCGACCTCGAAGCCCTGGATGCGGCGCTCACCGACATATTCGAGCAGGCCGTTGGCGCCCGTGGTGCGGGCGTTCTTCGTCTCGGTACGGAAGGCGGCGAGGCTCAGCCCGAAAGCGTCGTCCATGAACGCCCACTTGGTGCCGACTTCGTAGGACTTGGTGCTCTCTGCCTTGAGATCGTCGAGCGTGGTCAGCGCGATGGCGTTGCCCTCCGATCCTTCGCCCACGAGGCTGCCCGGAGGCGTGGTCGACTTGGCGAACGACACGTAGATGCTGCCGTTGGTCATCGGCTTGAACACCAGGCCCGCCTGGTAGTTCAGGAAGTTATCCTTCTTTTCCAGGACCGGCGCCGCTGCCGTGGCAGGGATCGTGGTCTGGACCGTCTTGTACCAGTCGTTGCGGATGCCAAGGTTCAGCTTCAGCGAGTCAGTGAAGCTGATCGTGTCCATGGCATAGACTGCGTAGGTCGTCGCTTCGGTCTTGCCGGTGGCGGCGGTGCGGGTGATCGGAACGCCGGTGGTGCCACCTGCTGGGATGTTCTGCCAGTTGTCGTAGGGGTTCGGCGTGAACAGGCTGGTGCAATTGAACGCGGCCTGGTTGGCAGCGCTGCAGCGCCCGGCGCCGGTATTCACCGTGGTGACGTTGGTGTTGACGACGAAGCTGCCGCGCCGCGATTGCTCCCAGCTCGCCTCGACGCCGGTCGAGAACGAGTGCTCGATGCTGCCCGTGTTGAACGTGCCCGAGAGGTCGATCTGACCGACCATCGAATCCACGTCGCTCCAGCGCGAGTTGGCCCGGCGCCAGACGAGGCCGTTCTGTACGTTGCCCTGGCTGTCGTCGGGCTGGGTGATGATGTAGGACTGCTTGACGTTGGCGTACTTGGCGGTGCCGCGCAGCTTGATCGTGTCCGACAGGTCATGCTCGCCGCGGAACAGCAATTCGTCGACATTGGTCTTGCGGAAGTCGCGGTTGGCCAGTCCGTAGAAGTTCGTGCGATCCACCTTCTGGCCCTTTACGACTTCTGCCGGGCCGATGTTGAGCAAGTCGGTGGAGGTGGCCTGCGCGGTCGTCCGCTCGAACGGGATGCCGGCGTCGGGGATGTCGTCGCTCTCGAGGTGGTAGAAGTTCAGGTAGGCGCGGGTCGAGGTGCCAAGGCCCAGCGCGGCCGAGGGTGAGATGCCCCAGCGGTTGTAGGTCACCACGTCACGTTCGGCGACGTCGGCATCGTGCCACATCCCGTTGACGCGGATCGCGGCGGTGTCACCGATCTGGTAGTTCGCATCGACGGTGGCGCGCTTGTAGTCGTCGGTGCCGTAGCTGAAGTCACCGAGCACGTCGTTGCCCAGGTGCGGCAGCTTGCTGACGAGGTTGAGGCTGCCGCCGGCGCTGCCGCGTCCCCCCATGGTGGAATCGCCGCCCTTAACCACCTCGATCTGCTCGATCGCGAAGATTTCGCGCGACTGGCCGCCGACGCTGCGCACGCCGTCGATATAAGTGCTGCCCTGAGCGTCGAAGCCGCGGATGAACGGACGGTCGCCCTGTGGGTTGCCGCCTTCGCCAGCACCGAAGGTGATGCCGGGGACGGTGCGCAGCGCTTCCACGAAAGTCGTTGAACCGCTCTCGCGGATGACCTGCGAAGGCACGACGATGACGGTCTTGGGGGTGTCGAGCAGCGGCGCGGTGTACTTGGGCGAGTCTGCGCGGTCGACCTTGTAAGGCGTTTCCTCGATCGCCGTGTCGGTAACGGTCACCCCGCCCAGACTGCGCGCATTCGCATCACTTTCGGTTTCCTGGGCGGCTGCAGGCGTCGCAGCGAAGCCCACGCAGGCGAGCGCGATATAGGCTGGTGCGACTTTTGAAGGCGAACGACGGTAACGGGAATAGGACACAAAACCCCCTTGGTTGGAAACTGAGATGGTGGAAGAAATTCGGGTGCGGCCCGGTAACTAGCCCGCGAGAGCAGGGGCGGAGCCGCCAACCTTCTTGTAGAGCCCCAGCGCCACGCGCTCGACGTAGCCTCGGCGGCACAGGCGGCTGAGCTTCTGCGTCGAGATGCCGAGCGCGCGGAACTGCGATGCGGTGGCAAATTTCTGAGCCTCGACAAGCGCCAGCACCTTGGCCTCAGGACTGTCGGTAGGCGCAGACGAAGTCTCGGGCGCGGCGTCGGCGGGGCCGCCCAGCAGCGTGATGCGGAAGCAGTCCTCCCGCTCGACGCAGGCGTCGGCAAGGACCGAGCGTGCCGGCAGGCGGCGTTCATCGCCGCGAACCAGTTCCTCGGCGCAGGCCTTCAGCGCATGCTGGAACGGGTTGGCCATGCGCAGGTGCGCCGATTGCGAGGGCCGCTGCAGCATCGACAGCCAGCGCAGAATGGCCAGCTCGTCGTCGCTGACGTAGATCGAACGTTCGCCGAAAACCGTTAGTTGATGCGTGCGGATTTCGGCGGCGAGGCGAACGAACGCACGGTGCGTTCCGTGCGAGGCCCCGCCGCCGTCACCATCGCCGGGGGAACCGTCAGCTGTGCCGACGACACAGCTCTCGCGCAGCATGGCGATCACCTTGCGCTCCTGCGCGGTGAGGACGCTCGACGGACGGCGAGCGCACCGTGCGGTTTTCGAGCCGCCACCCGGTCGAACGACGGTGTGCTTTTGCATTGTCCCTCACTGCCTGCTGCTAGCCAGCTTCTTGATAGTGACTCTTAATAGCGATGCTGTGCATATGCAGGCTGAATGATCCCGTTCATGTTCGGTTGAGTTTTGTCGCGGGGCAGCGGTCGTTCAGATTCGGTTGGGGGGCACAGAGTATGAGCGGGGCGGGGCGATGGCAGTCTGTCGACAACAGGAACGTACCAGACATGAAGCTGCTTCCCCGCTCGATCCGTAGTCGGCTACTGCTGGTCGGCATGCTCCTGACCGCCTTGGCGGTGACCGCTGCTTCGCTGTCGATTAGCTCGGGGCTCGAGCAGTTTGTCCGGCGCAGCCTCAACGACCGCCTGGACACACAGATCGCCCTCCTGCTGCGCAGCGTCCTTCCGGACGGCACCGTCGACGACGCGATGCTGCAGGAGATCGGCCCGTTCACCCAGCATCGACGTGGGTGGGGATGGGTGATCGACACCCCTACGCACAAATACGAGTCCCGCGACGTGGCCCGGCTCGACCGCATTCACTGGGAAGGCCCGCCCGGGCGCGAGGGGCACTTCCGGGGCCCGCCCGAGCGCCTGCGGGCCGGCCGCACGGATGCCGCCTATGTCCGCGTCCTCGAAAAGCGCACCGACGCCGGGCTGGTCCGGATAACCGCTTTTGCGCCAATAGGGGTTCTCGAACGGCTGAGGGAAACTGCGGTGCTGCCTGTCCTGTTCGCGCTGGCCACTCTGGGGCTGGCGCTGCTGGGCGCGACGTTCGTCCAGTTGCACTTCGGGCTTAAGCCGCTGGCGCGCCTGCAGGCGGCCCTGGCGGCGGTTCGCGGCGGCACCCTGGACCGGGTCCCGGCGCAGCAGCCGGCCGAACTCGCGCCGCTGGCCGCCGAACTGAACACGCTTCTGGACGAAAACGAGGCCGCCCTCGCCCGCGCGCGCGGCCACGTCGCCAACTTGGCACACAGCCTCAAGACGCCGCTCGCCACGCTCAGCATCCGCGTGGCCGAGTTGGACTGCGATCCGAACGGTCATCTGGGCGAACTGGTCAACCAGATCGACGGGGCAATCCGCCACCATCTCGGCCGCGCGCGTGCGGCCTCGCCGGGCGCCCCGGGTCATCCGCTCGTGCCGGTGGCGGCGACGGTGGACGAACTCGTATTGGCGCTGGGCCGCATCCATGTTGAGCGGCAGATATCCTTCGTCGCCGATGTGGCGAGCGAACTGGCGGTCAAGTGCGACCGGCAAGACCTGGCGGAGATGCTCGGCAATTTGCTCGACAACGCCTGGAAGTGGGCCGGCCACGAAATCCGCGTGACGGCGGCGGAAGCTGGCAATGCCGTGCGCATCACGATAGACGACGATGGCCCCGGCCTGGCGCTCGAAGCGATCGAACAGGCTCTGGTCCCCGGTCGCCGCCTCGACGAACGCGAAGAAGGCCACGGCTTCGGCCTGCCAATAGCCTTTGAGCTGGCGGAACTGCACGGCGGCTCGCTCGAACTGGGCCGGTCGGCGCTCGGCGGCCTCAGCGTGGTCCTGACGCTCCCCCGCTAAGCCTCAGCCCGGGGCCGCGCTCAGCAGATAGCCGCGGCCTCGGATCGTGCGGATCATCTCCGCCCCGATCTTGCGCCGCAGCCGCCCGACAATGACTTCCAGTGAATTGGAATCGACGTCGGCATCGTATTCGTAGACCCTGTCGAGCAGCTCGCGTCGGTCCACGACCGTCTCTTTGCGCAGCATCAGCGTGGATAGGACTCGCCACTCGAACGCCGTCAGCCGTACCGGCAGGGCG
>NZ_AKKE01000137.1 GCF_000281975.1 Novosphingobium sp. AP12
AAGGCGGCGCCCAGCCGATCGCGGAGGCGCCCAAGTACCGGGTCGTGCGCAGCTTCCTGGAGGCGCATCCGTGAACGACAATGGCCAGATAGACGAATACCCGGACGCCTTCGCAGAGGAGCATGCGGAAGGAGGTGAATACGCTCCTCCCGCCAGTTCGGGCGCCGTGACGCTGAGCGCCGTCGTCATCCTTGCCGCCGCCGCCGTCACTTTCGTCCTGTTCAAGCCGGCCTTCTACGCCGCCTGCGTGTCCACGATCGGCGTGGGGCTGTTCGTCTACGCGCTCCGCGCGCCGCTGCGGCGCGACATGGCCCGCCCCGCGATCCTGATGTCGTTCCTGATGCCGTCCCTGGCCTGGATGCTGCCCAACGTCTGGCTGGTCTACCTCGTCATGCTGGTGTGGGTGCCGCTGTTCGCCGGCCGCATCGAGCGGGTGGCGGGGATCTACCTGTTCAGCCTGCTGCTGCTGCCGGGACTGGACCAGCCGATCGAACTGGGCGGGCTCAAGCTGTTCGATTTCGGCATCCACGACGCGCTCGCGCTCGGCGCCGCGTTCGCCATCTTCAAGGACTCGCGCAAGTGCCGGGTCGCCGCCGGAGACGACATCCGGGTGGGGCTGCTGCTGATGGTGCTGGTCTTCGCGATGGCGCGCAATTCCACTCTCACCCACTTCATGCGCATGATCACCAACGTCGTCCTCGACTTCGGCCTGCCCTACTACATCCTCAGCCGCGGACTGGCGGGGGTCGATGCGATGCGCTCGGCGATGCGGTGGCTGGCGGCCTCGGGCGCGGGGCTCGCGGGCGTGCTGACCTTCGAGGTCTGGAACTGGTGGCCGATGTACAACGAGCTGTACTGGCGCCAGAACGTCCCCATGCTGCTCGTCGTCAAGACGCGCGGGGCGATGCTGCGCGCCGGCGGGCCGTTCAACGAGCCGACCTCGATCGCGCTCGTCATGGCCATGTGCCTCTTCGCGCTGTGGCTGCTGCGCTCAGACTTCCGGACCAAGGCGCTCCATACGCTGCTCTGCGTGGTGACGTTCATCGGCCTTTCGGCCCCGCAGTCGCGCAATGCCTGGATCGGGCTCGGCCTCGCCATCCTGCTGGCCGACATCTTCACCGGCCGCTGGACCGCGCTGGTTCGCAAGGTCGTGCCGGCGGCGGCGGCGATCGGCCTGATCATGGCCATCGCCAGCCTGTCGCCGGACTGGTCGGAATCCCTCGGCATGTCCGGGCAGGGCAGCGACACCGCCGACTACCGCCGCGCGCTGCTCGAACGCGGCAGCGAGGAGTTCTGGAAACGGCCGATCACCGGCTATGCCGCCCGCGAACTGGAGCTGCGTCTCGACGACATGCGCCAGGGCGAGGGCATCATCGACTACGTAAACACCTATCTCTGGTTCGGCCTCTTCGCCGGAGCGGGGGGAGCAGCGATCTTCGTCGCGAACATGTTCGCACCGCTGGCGCAGCTCTGGCGGCGGCGCTCGATGCTGGCGGAGATAGGCGCCACCGCGCCGGCCGCCTTCGTGTTCGGTTGCATGGCCATGCTGGCCACGACGCTGTTCTTCACCTCGTTCGGCGGCCGCATCGCCTTCCTGACCTTCGGATACATCGGCATCGCCGCCGCCATCCGCACCGCCTGCCGGGGCGCATGGGCCGAAGACACTTCGGGGGACGCCATCGCGTGGCGTCCCCCGATCGTCGCGCTGCAACGCTGAAGGGCCTAGTGCACCAGGTAAGGTGAGAGCAGCGCGTCGGCCGCGAAGCCGAGGGCGATGCCGCCTGCTCCCACCGCCATGAACAGGCCTTCCTGGCCTAGGTCGAGCAGCCCCGCCTGACGCATGCGCACCCACTTGATCGCCAGCGCCGAGCCTTCCATCAGGCCCACGGCGCAGACCAGTCCGAGCTGGCCCCAGGCGAGGTAGCCCGCCAGTCCCGCGCTCGCCAGCCAGGCCAGCTTGGCGATGCTCGCCTCCAGCGTGGCGCGGACGCGCCCGGTGGCGGTGAGGCTCTCGTTCGCGGCGTTGGACGGCAGCGCCAGCAGCGAGGAGATGCACAGGATCTGCAGGTAGAGCGCCGCGTCCGCATAGCGCGGGTCGTAGAGCACGCCGATGATCAGCGGCGCGCTGCCGATGATGCCTCCGGTCGCCACCGCATAGAGCAGCGAGGGCACACGCCGCCGCGCATAGAACTGCGCGCGCATGTCGGGTGCGCCTTCGTGCCAGATCCGCGCATAGGCGGGGTACAGCACGCGGCTGGCATAGTTCGCCGCGAAACCCAGCGGCGCCGAAGCAAGATTGCCCGCGAGCACGTAGAAGCCGAAGTGGTCGAGAGGCAGCACCTTGGCCAGCACCAGCTTGTCGCACTGGGCCACCAACAGGTAGATCAGGCTGGAACCCGTGACGTAGCGGGCGAAGGACCAAAGCTCGCGCAGGGTCGAGCGTTCGAAGGTCAGCCGGTGCAGGCCCTGCCCGAACATCGTGTAGCTGAGCAGCGATTTCAGCCCGCCGCCCACCAGCATGCCGCCCAGGATCGCCCAGTAGTTGCCCCAGGCCCAGGCCAGCAACGCGCTCGCGGCGATCTGGACCACCAGCGCGGCGATCTCCAGCGTCGAGAGGCGCAGGATCTGGCCTCGCCGCAGGGCGGAGAGCAGGCTGATCGAACCCACGCCCTCCACCACGAACACCAGCCCCGACACGGCGATGAGCGGAGCCAGGTCGGGCCGGCCGAGCGCGTGCGACACCGGCAGCGCCAGGATCGCCAGAGTCGCCGCCAGCAGCAGCGAGCGCAGGAACGCGACGGTCCAGACGGTGTCGAGGAAGGCCGTCTGGTCACCGTCCTTCTGCCGCACGACGAAGGCCTGGAAGCCCAAATCGCTAGCCAGCGCGACGGTGAACTGTAGCGAGGCGATGACGCCGGAGATGCCGAACACCTCGGGCACCAGCAGGCGTGTCAGGATCATGCTGCTCACCGCGCGCAGCAGGTTGTTGGCGACGACCGAGGCGACGACGACGTTGGTGTCGCGCAGCGCCGCGCCGCGGATGCGCGCGACGAGGCCGGGACGGGGGGCGACCGGCGACCAGGGGGCGCCTGCGATCTCCACCGTCATTGCAGTTCGAGTTCGCGCGCGCGCGGGATGGAGCCGGCACCGATGGCGTCCGCGTAGCATTCGAGCAGGCGGTCGCCGACCACTTCGGTCGCGAAGACTTCCTCGCAGCGCCGCCGGGCGGCTGCGCCCATGGCTGCCGCCAGCGGGGGATTGGCGAGCATGCGCTCCAGCGTCGCGGCCAGTGCATCGGGATCGGCGACCGGGGTGAGCATGCCGGTCTCGCCGTCGAGGATCACCTCGCCGCTGGCCGGCCATGCGGTGCAGATGACCGGGGAGCCCGCCGCCATCGCTTCGAGCAGGACGTAGGGGAAGCTCTCCCAGCGCGACGCGCAGACAGTGACGTTGGCCCTGAGGCGCAGCGGCGCGATCTCGGCCGCGGTAAGCTTGCCGGTGAAGGTGATCCGCTCGCGCGCGGCGGGCGAGAGGTTGGCGTGCACGAAGTCCTCGAAGCCGATTCGCCGGCCCGGCGTGGTCTCCAGCCCCTCGTCCGGGCCGACCATCGTCAGGCGAGCGGTCGGCCGGAGCCGGAGCAGGCGGTCGAAGGCCAGCAGCATGGTGTCCGCGCCCTTCCAGAAGTCGAAGCGGCCGATCACCAGCACATGATCGCGCTCGCACCCGGCGAGGCTCCAGCGGGGCGATGCGTCGTTCAGGCCAATCGGATTGGCGATGACGAGCGAAACCCTGCCCGCCTCGCGCCCGTACTTCGCGCAGGTTTCCTCGAGGATCGCCTGGGTCGGCGAGGTGACGATCGCGGCGGACCGCACCGCGCTCGCTTCGGCCCGGCACCGCGCCTCGTCGGACAGCAGTTCCGCTTCGGTCAGATTGCGCACGGGCTTGACGACATGCGGGCCGTGGAGCCTCGTAATGACCGGCGCATCGATGGCGCGCGCGACCATTTCCGACCAGCCGAAGCTCTCCTCCATCTCCAGCACGTCGAACCGCTTGATCCGGTGCGCCGCCGCCACCTCGCGCGCCAGCGCCCGTCCGACCGGGGCCAGAGCGCCGGAGGAGCGGTCGAGCCGCCAGGCGATGCGGCTACCGGCGCGCGCCAGCGCGCGCGCCGCACCGCTGCGAGGCGCAAGCGGCATGGCCGTCCCGTCGGCGAAGATCAGCTCCCCCTGCGACAGGACCGAGACGTCGTGTCCGCGCGCAAGGAAGTGCCGCCGCACTTCCGCGACGTAGCTGACGATGCCGTTGGCGCCCCTGGAAGGCGGCCAATGGGGTGAGCAAAGCCCGATGTGCACGCGGCAACTCTCCTTGCATGCCGGAAGGGCACGTTCGCCGCGCAGTCTATTGGCCGCCCATGGTGGGTGTCGATCATGAGAACGTACTAGGGGTTTTCAGGTCTGCCCCAGCGGGGGTCATGGCCCCTATCCTGTCCCCGACCGGTCGATGCGGTCGGGCCTTGCGCCGGTGGCGCGAGACAGGAGGATTTGATGGCATTTCTGGGCCTGACCGATCTGGGCGGCTACCATTGTTTCGACTACGACGCATGCCGCGAGGCAGGAGCCGCGCAGGCCGCGCGCTACCGCGAGGCCGACCCGTTCCCGCACGTCGTCATCGACGATTTCCTCGACAGCGATTTCCTGCGCGGAGTCCTCGCCGAGTTCCCCGACAGCTCGGGCCGCGACTACTTCGACCGTGACCAGGAACGGCTCAAGTTCCAGTTCCGCCCCGACCAGTGCGCGGGCGCACACACCCGCATGCTGTTCGCCGAACTCAATTCACGCGCCTTCCTGGCGTTCCTGACCGCTCTGACGGGCATCCGCGGCCTGATCGCCGATCCCTACCATTCGGGCGCCGGACTGCACGAGACGCGCCGGGGCGGACACCTCGGCATCCACGCCGACTTCCCGCACCATGGCCGCATGAAGGTGGAGCGCCGGCTCAACCTGCTCATCTACCTCAACGAGGACTGGGACCCCGGCTACGGCGGCGCGCTCGAACTGTGGGACCAGGACATGAAGGAAGCGCGCCGCTCGGTCCTGCCCGAACTGGGGCGCGCGGTAGTGTTCAGCACCGACCGCGACACCTTCCACGGCCATCCCGACCCCCTCGCCTGCCCGCCCGGCAAGTCACGCCGGTCGATCGCGACCTATTACTACACCGCCGTCGCCGCGCCGCTGCCCGATCTCGAGCGCACTACCGACTTCCGGGTGCGGCCGGGAACCACCGACAAGGCCGACTGGCGCATCCGCCTGCACAACCTCAAGTCCGACTGGATGCCGCCGATCCTGCAGCGGCGCGGCCGCGAACCGCTCGCCCCGTTGGCCCCCGAACCGCTTGCGCCCGTGGTAACCGGGCCGCTCGTCTCGGCAGGTTCCGGGCAGGGCGCCAGCTCATCGTGACGGCACCCGGCACGATACCCACCTTCCTCGCCTGGACCACTTCCCTGGTGACGGCCGTCCCGGTGCTGACGCTGGCGGCGGAGTGCCTCGCCGGCAGCCGCCGCCCCGCCCCCCCGCCCGAGGGGAGCGCCCCGCCGTTCCTGGTGCTGATGCCCGCGCACGACGAGGCCGCGGGGATCGAAGCCTGCGTCCGGTCCGTGCTGGCGCAGCTGCGCCCCGGCGACGAACTCGTCGTCGTCGCCGACAACTGCACGGACGACACCGGCGCGCGCGCCCGCACACTGGGCGCCACGGTGATCGAGCGGCACGAGCCGGCGCTGCGCGGCAAGGGCTACGCGCTCGAATTCGGCCGGCTGTTCATCGCCGCCAACCGCCCGGCCGAGAGTCCCGCAAGCCCGCAGGCAGTGCTGATCATCGACGCGGACTGCCTTCCCGACACCGGCTCGCTGCAGGCCCTTGCGGCCACCGCGACCCGGCGGCAGGCGGCGGTCCAGGCCGTGTTCCTGTTCGACACGCCGGCCAGGCCGTGGGAGCGGACCAGCCCCATCGTGCGCATCTCCAGCTTCGCGTTCCTCGTGAAGAACCTCGTGCGGCAGCAGGCGCTCGACCGGCTGGCCGGCGCGGCGCTGCTGCACGGATCGGGCATGGCCTTCCCGCGCGCGCTATTCCTGAAGATGCACTGGTCGCACAGCTCGCTGGTCGAGGACCTCGAGATGGGGCTCGACCTGCTGCTCGCGGGGCAACCCGTGGTGGTGGAGCCCGCCGCGCGCGTCATCAGCGCGGCCAGCTCGGTGGAGGGTACCGGAAGCCAGCGCAGGCGGTGGGAACACGGCATGATGCAGACCGCCTGCCGCTACGTGCCGCGCCTGCTGCTCAGGGCGCTTACCCGCCCGGCGCGCGGCGGCTGGCGGCTCGCCGTGGTGGCGCTTGACCTCATCGTTCCGCCGACCGTGCTCCTGGCGCTGACGTCTCTCGTCGCGTCGGCGGTCGTGCTGCTGCTCGCAGGTGCGACCGGGCCGTTCCTCACGCTGCTGGCGGCGCAGGCCGCGGCGGTGCTCGGCGTCGGTCGTGCGTGGTGGGTCCATGGGCGGGCCGTGCTGCCGCTGCGCCATCTCCTCGACCTGCCCGGCTACTTCCTGTGGAAGCTGCCGCTGATCCTGCAGTTCGTGACGCGGCGCGAGCGCGAGTGGACCCGAACGGAGCGCCTGCCATGAAGAACCTGGGCTTCGTCATCATCGGCCGCAACGAGGGCGAGCGCCTCGCCCTCTCGATCGACAGCGTGCTGCGTACCGGCCACAGCACGGTCTACGTGGACTCCGGTTCGAGCGACGACAGCGTGGCGCTTGCCAGGGCACGCGGGCTGCCCGTTGTCGAACTCGACCCGGCGCTCCCCTTCACTGCGGCCCGCGCCCGCAATGCCGGTTTCCACTGGCACCTGCGCGACAACGTGCAGCTGGCCTACGTCCACTTCGTCGACGGCGACTGCGAACTGTGGCCGGGCTGGGTGGAAAAGGCCCTCGAGACCATGGGAACCGACCATCGCCTCGGTGCCGTATGTGGCCGCAGGCGCGAGCGCGATCCCGACGCCAGCCCCTACAACCAGTTGTGCGACTACGAATGGGACACACCTGTGGGGCTAGCCGACACCGTCGGCGGCGACGCGCTGTTCCGTGTCGCCGCGCTCAAGGCGGTGAAGGGCTTCGACGAGAGCCTGATCGCGGGCGAGGAACCGGAACTGTGCTATCGCATCCGGCGACGCGGGTGGCTGATCCGCCGGATCGGCGCGGACATGACCATCCACGACGCGGCCATGACCCGGTTCGGTCAATGGTGGCAGCGCAACCGCCGCAACGGCTACGCGACCGCCGAGGCGCTGGAGATGCGCGGGACCGACAACGCCGCGGTGAAGCGCGAGGTCGTGAGCAACGTGGTCTGGGGACTGCCGCCGATGTGGCTCCTGTGGCCGCTCCTCTGGCTGCGCATCTGGATGCGCAAGGATGCGCTCCAGGCCAGTTACATGACCATCGGCAAGGTCCCGCATCTGCAGGGCCAGATCGACTACTGGCGCCGCACGCGATGCGGGGCGAAGGGCGGCAATCCCGGAAAGACGCGGCTGATCGAGTACAAATGACCGCCGTAAAATGTCCGTAAGAACGCACCGTCCTAAAAATAGGCACTGAGTTCGAAAGATGGATATCCGCTACGTGCTCGAATAACGTCGCCCATGGACTGAACAAGTCCGACGATCTTGGGGCACGGCATGACGTCGATCAGCAATTATACCGCAACATTTGATAATTCCAACGATGCCAAGCACGGACTATTTCGTACCATCGTAATTGGTAATGAAACTCTGCTGTCCGAATGTAGCAAGCTTCTGCTGGAACGCGATCATGAGATCGTTGCCGTAGTCGCCGCCCCGATGTCCCCGGCCGCGCAGTGGGCGAAGCAGGCCGGGATCGCCGTCCATGCCCGCCCGCGAGATCTGCTGAAAGCCGGACTGGGACGTATCGACTATCTCTTCAGCATCTCCAACTTGGCGGTGCTCCCGGCCGAAGTGCTGGCGCTCGCCGCGCGCGCGGCGATCAACTTCCACGACGGCCCTCTGCCCGAGCGCGCCGGCCTCAACACGCCGGTCTGGGCGCTGCTGGAAGGCGCGGCGCGCCACGGCGTGACCTGGCACCTCATGAACCACGCCGTCGACGAAGGCGCCGTACTCGCCGCCGAAGCGTTCGAAATCGCCGAGGAGGAGACCGCGCTCTCGATCAACACCCGTTGCTTCGAGGCCGGACTGCGCTGCTTCACCGGCCTAGTCGCCGATCTCGATGGCGCGGTCGCCGCCGCCGTCCCGCAGAACCGCGCACCCGACCGCATGTACGGCCGCGCGACCCGCCCCGATGGCGCCGCGACGATCGACTGGCACCAGTCCGCCGAGGATATCGCCCGGCTCGTGCGCGCGCTCGACTTCGGCCTCTACGCCAACCCGGTGGGCGCACCCAAGGCCCTGCTCGGCGAGCGCCTGCTGCTCGTCCAGCAGGTCACGCCGCTGGCCACCGTTTCCGGACGAGAGCCGGGCACGATCATCCTCTCCGGCCCCACCCCGGTAGTGGCGACGGGTACCGAGGACCTGCGCATCGACCGCCTTGCCGCGCTGGACGGCGAGGTCCTGAGCGGCTCCGCGATCGGCGACCTTCTCATCCAGGCGCAGGGCTTCGCCTCGCTCGGCACGGCGCGCAAGGAGCAGCTGAACGGCCTCGACGCCGCCGCCGGTCGCTACGAAGCCTGGTGGCGCCGCCGCTTGCAGATGCGCGAGAGCCTGCAACTGCCGCAGTTCCGCCCCCGCGTCGGGACGGCAGGCGCCCAGCCCTTCGTCATCGACCGTGCCCTCCCCCAAGGCATCGCGCGCAGTGAAGCGCTCGCCGCGCTGGTCCTCTGGCTCGCCCGCGCCGCCGACCGCGACACCGTGGACATCGGCTACTCCGACAGCGTGAACCACGCGCTGCTGGGTGACGTCGCGGGCTGGTTCGCGCCCGAGATTCCGCTGCGCCTCGCCATCGACTTCGCCGCGCCGCTCAGTGCCGTCGCCGACGCGCTGCAGGTCGAGATCGCGGGCCTGCGCCGCCGCGTCGCCATTTCCGCCGACCTCATCGCCCGCAGCCCCGAACTGCGCGGCCGCGCCGCCTTCGGCCATCCGGTGACCGTGCAGGTCGTCGACCGTCTCGCCGACGCGCGTGCCTCGACCGAAGCGGTGCTCGACCTCACGCTCTGCCCCGCCGAGGGTACGCTGCGCTGGACCTGCAACGCGACCCGGCTCGACCGCGCCGACGCCAAGGACCTCGCGCGCGGGTTCGAAGCGATGTGCCTCTCCTTCGTCGCCACCCCGGATGCGCCCGCCGGCACCCTCTCGGTTCTCGAGCCCGAGGAGCGCCAGCGCATCCTTGGCGCGTGGAACGCGACCGAGGGCCCGGTGCCGCAAGGCCCGGCCTGGCACCGCCACTTTGTCGCCCAGGCGCAGCGTACGCCCCACAGCATCGCCGTGACCGCGCTCGGCACCTCGCTCACCTATGCCGAGCTGGACGCGCTTTCGAACCGCATCGCACGCGACCTTGCAGGGCGAGGCGTCGGGCCGGAAGTGCTGGTCGGCCTCCACCTGTCGCGTTCGGTGGAGATGCTCGCCTGCCTCATCGGCGTGCACAAGGCGGGCGGTGCCTACGTGCCGCTCGATCCGAGCTACCCGAAGGACCGCATCGCCCACATGATCGCGGATTCGGGCCTCGGCCTGATCCTCAGTGAGACGGCGCTCGCCGCCGAGCTGCCCGAAACCCCTGCCCCGGTGCTGCATGTCGACACCATGGCCGAGGCTTTCGCCGCGCAGCCATCGACCCCCATCGAGGACGGCATCGAGGGCGGGAACC
This sequence comes from Novosphingobium sp. AP12, assembly GCF_000281975.1. Classification (GTDB taxonomy): domain Bacteria; phylum Pseudomonadota; class Alphaproteobacteria; order Sphingomonadales; family Sphingomonadaceae; genus Novosphingobium. The sequence goes on from NZ_AKKE01000137.1 coordinate 9,872, forward strand.
TCGCCTACATGATCTACACCTCGGGCTCCACCGGACTGCCCAAGGGCGTCATGGTCGAGCACCGCACCCTGCTCAACTTCTACGCCGGAATGGACCGCCATATCGAGCCTGACGGCACCTGGCTCGCCGTCACCAGCCTCAGCTTCGACATCTCGACGCTGGAGCTGATGTGGCCGCTGATGCACGGCTACCACGTCGTCATCGCCAGCGAGCGCGAAGTGCGCGGCGACGTGATCGCGGCGGACGAAGTGCGCCCGGTCGGCTTCAGCCTGTTCTACTTCGCCAGTTCCAGCGCGGGCAGCGCCGCCGAGCAGTACAACCTGCTGCTGGAAGGTGCCCGCTTCGCCGACCGCAACGGCTTCGAGGCGATCTGGACGCCCGAGCGCCACTTCCACGACTTCGGCGGCCCCTATCCCAACCCCGCCGTCGCCGCCGCCGCGATCGCCGCCGTGACCTCGCGCGTGCAGATCCGCGCGGGCAGCGTGGTGGGCACCTTGCACCACCCCCTGCGCATCGCCGAGGAGTGGGCGCTGGTCGACAACATCTCGAACGGTCGCGTCGGCATCGCCTTCGCCTCGGGCTGGCAGCCGGATGACTTCGTGCTCAACCCCGGTGCCTATGCCGACCGCGCGGGCACGCTGGCGCGCTGCATGGACGACGTGCGGGCACTGTGGCGCGGCCAGAAGCGCAGCTATCCCGGGCCGCTCGGCCACGATGTCTCGGTGCTGACCTATCCTCGCCCGGTCCAGCCGGAACTGCCGGTGTGGATCACATCCGCAGGCAATGCCGACACCTTCCGCGAGGCCGGACGCGTCGGCGCCAACGTGCTCACCCACCTCCTCGGCCAGTCGATCGAGGAAGTCGCCTCCAAGATCGCCGCCTACCGCGAGGCCTGGCGCGCCGCCGGCCATCCCGGCGAAGGCCGCGCCACGCTCATGCTGCACACCTTCCTCGGCGAAAGCGAGGAGGCCGTGCGCGAGGCCGTCCGCGGTCCGCTGATCGAATACCTGCGCACGTCCACCAACCTGCTCAAGCAATACGCCTGGTCGTTCCCGGCCTTCAAGAAGCCTGCGGGCGGGGAAAAGCTGGAACTGTCGGACCTCAGCGGCGAGGAAACCGACGCGCTGCTCGAGCACGCGTTCGAACGCTATTTCGAGACCAGCGGTCTGTTCGGCACACCCGACGACAACGTCGCCCTCGTGGCGCGCCTTGCCGCGCTGGGCGTCGACGAAATCGGCTGCCTCGTCGACTTTGGCGTGAATGCGCGCACAGTGATCGACCATTTCCCCGCGATCGCGCGGCTACGCGAGATCACGCAAGGCACCCCCGCCACCCGCGAACGCCCGCTGCACGACCTCATGGCCCGCCACGGCGTCACCCACCTGCAATGCACGCCCTCGCTGCTGCAGATGCTCGCCGGAGACGAAGCCTCGCGCCCGCGTCTCGCCGCGCTGCAGCGCCTCATGGTCGGCGGCGAGGCATTCCCCCCGCAGCTGGCGCGCGACATGACCGGGCTCGTCTCGGGCAGCGTCATGAACATGTACGGCCCGACCGAGACCACCGTCTGGTCCGCCGTCCACACCCTCGAAAGCGGAGACGCCGCGCCGCCGCTGGGTCGCCCGCTGCTCAACCAGCAGATCTACATCCTCGACCGCCGCGCCCAGCCGGTGCGGCAGGGCACCCCGGGCGAACTCGTCATCGGCGGCGCCGGTGTCGTGCGCGGCTATCACGCCCGTCCCGAACTGACCGCGGAGCGCTTCACGGCGCACCCCTTCAACCCCGGCGAGCGGGCCTACCGCACCGGCGACCTTGCACGTCAGCGCGCTGACGGCACGCTCGAATTCCTCGGTCGCCTCGACCATCAGGTGAAGATCCGCGGCTACCGCATCGAGCTGGGCGAGATCGAATCCGCGCTGACGGCGCACGCCGACGTGACCGAAGCCGTCGTCGTCGCCCGCAAGGAAGGCGCGGCCACCCGCCTCGTCGCCTACCTCGCGCCGCGCACCGGAGCACCCGCCGTCGAGGACCTGCGCGCGTACCTTCGCGAACGGCTGCCCGACTTCATGGTGCCTGGCAACTTCGTCCTGCTCGAAGCCCTGCCGCGCACCCCCAACGGCAAGATCGACCGCAATGCCCTGCCCGAACCGGTCAGCGTCGTGGTCAGCAATGACGAAGCGGACGGCGGAGCCCCCGCCAGCGGCATCGAGGCGCAGATCCAGGCCATCTGGTGCGACCTGCTCAAGCTGCCGCAGGTGCGCCTCACCGAGAACTTCTTCGACATCGGCGGGCACTCGCTGCTCGCCATCCAGGTCCACCGCCGCCTTGCCGCCGAACTGCCGCAGCCGGTCGCGCTGACCGACATCTTCCGCTTCCCGACCATCGCGTCGCTCGGCGCGCACCTGTCGGGCGGGAACGAGGATGTCGCGGCACTGGACGGACAGAACCGCGGCCAGGCGCGCCGTGTCCATAACCAGCGCCGCCTCGCGGCGCGCGCCGGAATGAGGGGTTGAGCCATGCATGAACCCATCGGTTCCTTCGACGATGCCGCCTCCCCCGGCGACGAGAGCGCCATCGCCATTGTCGGCATGTCGTGCCGCTTCGCCGGCGCACGCAGCCCCGACGAGTTCTGGAAGCTTCTGAGCGAAGGCCGCGACGCGGTCGAGACCTTCTCCGAGGAGGAACTGCTCGCCGCAGGGGTCGCCCCGTCGCTGCTGCGCAATCCGGACTACGTGCGGCGCGGCGCTCCGCTGCAGGACATGGAGTGCTTCGATCCCGCGCTGTTCGGCCTGTCGAAGCGCGATGCCGCGATCATGGATCCGCAGCACCGCCACTTCCTGGAATGCTCGTGGGAAGCTCTGGAGGATGCCGGCCACACGCCGCAGGGCTTCGAAGGCGTCATCGGCGTGTTCGGAGGCTCCGGCCACAACGCCTACATGCCCTACAACCTGCTCACCAACGGCAAGCTGGTGAACGAGGTCGGGCTGTTCCTGCTGCGCCACACCAGCAACGACAAGGACTTCCTGACCACCCGCGTCTCGTACCTGCTCGACCTCAAGGGCCCGAGCATCAACGTCCAGACCGCGTGCTCCACCTCGCTGGTGTCGATCCACATGGCGGCGCAGAGCCTGCTTTCGGGCGAGTGCGACATGGCGCTGGCGGGCGGCGCCTCGATCGAACTGCCGCACCGCCAGGGCTACCTCTACGAGGAAGGCGAGATCCTGTCGCCCGACGGCCGCTGCCGCCCCTTCGACGCGCAGTCCAAGGGCACCGTCTTCGGCAGCGGCGTCGCCGTGCTGGCGCTGCGGCGCCTGGAAGATGCCGTCGCGGCGGGAGACCACATTCATGCCGTGATCCGCGGCTCGGCCATCAACAACGACGGCAGCGGCAAGGTCGGCTACCTTGCTCCCAGCGTCGACGGGCAGGCGGCGGTGATCGCCGAGGCGCTCGCGGTATCGGGCATCGATCCCTCCGGCATCGACTATGTCGAGGCGCACGGCACCGGCACGCCGATCGGCGATCCGATCGAGGTCGCCGCGCTCAAGCAGGTGTTCGCCAAGTCGGCCCCGCGCAGCGCTCCGTGCAGTCTGGGTTCGGTCAAGGCGAACATCGGTCACACCGATACGGCTGCCGGCGCGGCGGGCGTCATCAAGGTCGCGCTGGCGATGCGCCACCAGGAACTGCCGCCGGTCCCCCACTTCGAATCCCCGAATCCGGAATGCGCACTGGATGCCGGCCCCTTCCGGGTGCAGGCCGCCAGTGCGTGCTGGCCCCGTCGCGACGATCGCCCCCGTCGCGCCGGGGTCAGCTCCCTGGGCGTGGGCGGCACCAACGCCCACGTCGTCATGGAGGAAGCCCCCCGCCGCGCCGCCAGCGGACCCAGCCGCCGCCGCCAGCTGCTGCTGCTGACCTCGGGCGCAAGCGAGACCGCAGCCGACGCCAATGCCCTCGCCCTTGCGGCATACTTGGGCGAGCGTCCCGAAACGCCGCTGGCCGACGCCGCCTTCACGCTCACCGAAGGCCGCCGCCACCTTGCCTGGCGCCGCTTCGCCGTGGCCGGAAGCGCGGACGAGGCCGCGACCACCCTCGCTGCCGCCAGCCGCCACGCCTCGTCGCGCCAGCCCTGCATTCCCGGCCGCCCGGTGGCGTTCCAGTTCTGCGGCGGCGGGCTCCAGCACGTCGACATGGCGCGCGGCCTGTATGAGACCGAGCCCGCCTTCCGCGCCGAGATCGACCGCGGTCTCGCCGCATTGTCCCGCATCGGCGTGCCCGGCCTGAAGCGCTGGCTGTTCCCTGAGGAGACCGACCGCGCACAGGCCGCCGCCGAACTGGAGCGGCCTTCGAACGCCCTCCCGGCGCTGTTCATCGTCCAGACCGCTCTGGCCCGCTTCTGGATGGGGCTGGGGATCACTCCCGCCGCCATGATCGGCCACAGCTGCGGCGAATATGCCGCCGCGCACATCGCCGGCGTGGTCGACCTCGAAGGGGCCTTGCGCATCGTCCACGCACGCGGCCGCCTGTTCGAGACCACCGCCAAAGGCGGCATGATCAGCGTGCCCCTGTCCGAGGCCGAACTCGCCCAGCTGCTGCCCGCCGACCTCTCGATCGCGACGATCAACGCGCCAAATCTGTGCGTCGTCTCGGGCGCGGCAGAGGCGGTGGCCCGCTTCCTGGCCGAACTGCACGAGCGTGAGATCGAGGCGCAGGCGATCCCCATCGAGGTCGCTGCGCACTCGTCGATGCTCGATCCGATCCTGCCCGAATTCCGCGCCCTGCTGCAGACCATGACCCTGCACGCGCCGCAGATTCCCTTCGCCTCGAACCTCACCGGCAACTGGGTGAGCGCGGCGCAGGCGACCGATCCCGAGTACTGGGTGCGCCATCTGCGCGAGCCGGTGCGTTACACCGACGGCCTTCAATGCCTGCTCGGCGAGCCGGAGCAGGTCCTGCTCGAAGTCGGGCCAGGCCGCAGCATGACCAGCCTCGCGCGCCAGCACCCGGCCCGCCGCACCACGCAGCCGCTCGTCGCCTCGATGCGCCATCCGGGCGAGGACGTCGCCGACGATCAGCGCCTGCTGGAGACGCTGGGAGAACTCTGGGCGCTCGGCGTCGAGATCGACTGGACCGCCTTCCGGGCCGGCGAACACCGTCAGCGCATTCCGCTTCCGACCTACCGGTTCGACCGCCAGCGCCACTGGGTCGAACCCGGCGCCACGCTGCACCACGCCAAGCCGGAGGCCGACCCCGATGCGCGCCTCGCCCTCGGCGACTGGAGCTACGAGCCGGTCTGGAGCCGCGAGAACCTGCCGCAGGACACTGCTCCCACCGGCCCCGCACTCGTCCTGTGCGGCGGCGACGGCTTCGGCGACGGCCTTGCCCGCCGCCTGCGCGAACGCGGGGTCGAGACGGTGACCGTCAGCGCCGCCGCGCGCTATTCGGAAAGCCACGACCATTTCGGTGTGCGGCCCGGTATGCGCGAGGACTGGTCGCGCCTGTTCGCCCGCCTGGCCGGTGCATCGCGCATGCCCGGTCAGGTCTATCACTGCTGGCTGGCCGCCGGGCAGCCCGCGGGCAAGCGGCGCAGTCCGGCGCTATCCGACCAAGCCGTGCTCGACATGGGGCTCCACACGCTCATCGCCATGGCGCCCGAACTCGCCGCGCATGGCGAGGACGGACCAATCGTCGTGGGGCTCGTCACCGACCATGCCCAGCGCGTCGCCGGTGAAACCGGGCTGACGCCGCTCAAGGCCACCGCCCTGGGCGCGGCGCGCACCGTGGCGGCGGAGTATCCCGCCATCGAGATGCGCAACATCGACATCGATGCGGGCACCCTCGTCGACGCGGTAATCGACGAGGTCTCGGCCGAGCGCGACCTGCGCAGCGTCGCTGGCGGCGATGTCGCCCTGCGCGCCGGCGAGCGCTGGTGCCTTGCCTATCGCGGCGCACGCGGCCCTCTGGCCGATGCGGACGACACATGGCTGAAGGAGCGCGGCACCTATCTCATCACCGGCGGCCTCGGCGGCCTCGGCCTCACCATCGCCGATCATCTCGCGCGTGGATACAAGGCCCGCCTCGTGCTGGTCGGCCGCAGCCCCCTGCCCCCACGCGCGCAATGGGTGGACATGCTCGCCCGGGGCGACCTTGCGCTCGGCCTCGAAGACAAGGTGCGCAGGCTTCTCGCCCTTGAAGCGGCAGGCGCGGATGTCGAGGTCATTGAGGCCGACGTCGCCGATGCCCGCGCCCTGACGCGCGGCATGCGCAAGGCCGTCGCCCGTTTCGGTCCGATTTCCGGCGTCTTTCATGCCGCCGGCGCAGTCGACGACGGCCTGATCGAGACGCGCACGCGCTCCGCCGTGGAAGCCGTCCTCCGCCCCAAGATCGCGGGAACGCTGGCGCTCGAAAAGGCGCTGGAGGGGCATGCACCCGACTTCGTGCTCCTGTTCTCCTCCATCAGCGCCTTCGCCGGTATCCCCGGCCAGGTGGATTATGCAGCCGCCAATGCCTTCCTCGACGCCTACGCCCAGTCGCGGCGGATGGACGCCCGCACGCGCGTCCAGTCCGTCGGCTGGAGCCAATGGGCCGAAGTCGGCATGGCCGCTTCCCTGGGTACCCGTGAGGGTTCAAGCGCCGTGCTTCCCGAAGACCTCGGGACCGGCAAGCCGGTAGCGCATCCGTTCCTCGAACGGCTCTGCACCATCTCCGAAGATGAATTTGTGGTCACCGGCATCCTAACCCCCGAGCGGCACTGGGTGCTCAATGAGCACCGCGTCGTAGATGCCGGTGCGCTGCTGCCCGGGACATCCCTTCTGGAAATGTCCCGGGCAGCGGTTGCACTGGTTTGCCAAGGACCTTTGGAGCTATCCGACTTCACCTTCCTCAAGCCGTTCGCGGTGCCCGACGGCGCCGAGCGAGAACTGCGCATTCATGTCCGTCGGCGCGGCGGGGCCGGGTGGCGCGTCACGCTGCTCGGGCGCCCCGTGCAGTCTCCTCCTGCGGCATGGACCGAACATGCGCACGGCCTCGTCCGGGGCCATGCACTCGCCCCGCTGCGGGCCTCGCTCGACCTCGGCGCCATTGCGGAGCGCTGCACCCCTGCCCGCTGCGGCGCGGCGGACCAGCCGATGATGGATTTCGGGCCGCGCTGGCAAAACGTCACACAGGCGCTGGCCAACCCGCACGGGGAAGCGCTGCTGCGGCTCGACCTCCCCGGCGCGTTCCAGGGGGAGGCAGGCCAGTTCGGCCTCCACCCCGCTCTCCTCGACTTCGCCACCGCCGGGGCCCAGATGCTGATCCCTGGCCGCGACCCGTCGCGTGATTTCTATGCTCCGTTCACCTACCGCCGCTTTCTCGCCTATGCGCCTCTTCCCGCACGCATCTGGAGCCATATCCGCTACGTCTCGGGCGACGAGAGCGGGCACACTGCCGTCTTCAACGTCACCATCACGGACGCCGACGGCCTGATCCTCGCCGAAGTGCGCGAGTTCACGATGATGCGCATGGCCGATGCCAGCCTGCTATCGCGGATCGCCGTACCCTCGGCCGAAGCGCCGGCGGCGACGCCTACACAGGGGGTGGCCCTGCCGCAGCCCTCCGGCATCCTGCCCGAAGAAGGCGTCGAGATCGTCGCGCGGCTGCTGTCCGGCAACTGCAGCGCGCACACGGTGATCTCGCCTTACGAACTGGACGCCGTTCTCACCCGACTGCGCACCCCGCCGCGGGCTGCGCGCCGCGAGGCCGCCAACGGCGACCCGGCCGACCTTCCGGCAACCCCCACCGAGCAGATCATCGCCGATCTGTGGTGCGACCTGCTGGGCATGGAGGCGGTCGGCAGGCACGACAACTTCTTCGACCTCGGCGGCCATTCGCTGCTCGCGGTGCAGTTCACCAATCGCCTGCGTCGCAAGACGGGCAAGACCCTTCCCCTGGCGACCATGCTGGGGCAGCCCACCGTCGCCAACCTCGCGGCGGTGATCGACCCCGACGGCCGCGCGCCCGGGGAGACCGCGACAATCGGCGAGCAGCACCCCGCCGGCGTCGTCACCATCCGCAAGGGCGCGCAGATCACCCCGGTGTTCTTCGTCCACGACGGTCTCGGCGAAACGCTGCTCTATCGCGGGCTGGCGCTGCGGCTCGATCCCGCGCGCCCGATCCTGGGGCTGGAGCCGCTGCGCAAGGCGGACGGCAACTATGCCCATACCCGCATCGACGAGATGGCGGCCTACTACGTGCAACAGATGCGCACCGTGCAGGGCGAAGGGCCCTACCTGCTCGCCGGCCTCTGCGCGGGGGGCGTCATCGCCTTCGAGATGGCGCAGCAACTTCAGGCGATGGGGCAACAGGTGGCCTTCGTCGGCATCATCGACGCGGCGGACGTCGAGGCGCGCAAGCATCGCTTCGGCGAATCGCGGGTCCGCCTCGGCCGTGTCGCGGGAATGCTCAGGTCGGGCAATCCCGCCCGCATCCTGCCCGACCTGGCCCGCAAGACTTGGAACCTCGCGCGCTGGGAAGTCGAATCGCGCCTGAGGGAAGCGCAGGACCGGCGCACCGTCCGCGCCTTGCGCGCGGATGGCGGCAGCGCACCCGCCGAAGCGGCCGAGCGGATCGAAGGACCCGTCGCCATCCCGTTCCTCAAGCTCTACGAAGTCGCGCACAAGGAACATCGCCCCATCGGCATCCTGCAATCCACCAGCGTCGCGCTGTTCAAGGCAGCCGACGACACCGGCATTCCCGACGACATGCCCTACCGCATGGTCTACCGGGACTATGCGCTGGGCTGGGGCAAGCGGGTGCGCGAAGACATCGTCATCCTCGACGTGCCCGGCGGCCACAGCAGCAGCCTCCAGGAACCCCACGTCGAGACGCTTGCGCCCCTGTTCCAGGCGGCACTGGACGAAGCTCTGGCGGAGCACGGTGCATGGCGCGGCGCATCGTCCCAGGACGATCGCTACGAAATGCTTGTCGAGGCCGCGGAATGACAGGTCCCGGCCCCCTGCCCGGCTTCCCGATCGACGCGGTCATCGTCAATTACCGCACCGGTCCGCTGGTCGTCGAATGTCTCGAAAGCCTGGCCGCCGAGCGCGACGGCGGCGCGAAGCTCAGGGCGATCGTGGTAGACAACGATTCGCTCGACGGCTCGGCCGACCTTGTCCAGTCCGCGATCGACCGCAACGGGTGGGACTGGGCCACGCTGCTACGCGCGCCGACCAACGGCGGGTTCGGCACCGGCTGCAACCTGGGCATCGCGCACGCGCTTCGGCAGGACGGGGAGGCCCGGGCAATCTGGCTGCTCAATCCTGACACGCGCGCCATGCCGGGCGCCGTCAGCGCCCTGGCGTCGTTCATGGAAGCAACCCCGGCCGCGGGCATCGCCGGCACGGCCCTGCTGCTGGCAGACGGGTCGCCCTGGCCATACGCCTTCCGTTTTCCGACCGTACTGGGAGAATTCGAGCGTGCGCTGCGCTGGGGCCTGGCTTCGCGCCTGCTCGCACGGCACGCCACCCTGCGCGCGATGGACGCCGACTGTGCACCCGCCGACTGGGTGTCCGGCGCGAGCATGGCGATCCGCCGCGAACTGCTCGAACAGGGACTGCGCTTCGACGAGGGATATTTCCTCTACTACGAGGAAACCGATTTCTGCCGGGCAGCGCGGCAGATGGGATGGGAGAGCTGGTATGTGCCCCAGTCGGTCATCCTTCACATCGCGGGGCAGAGCACGGGCGTGACGAGCGCCGACGCGAACAGCCGGCGCGTGCCAGGCTACTGGTTCGATTCGCGCCGGCGCTACTTCCGCAAGAACCACGGCCCTACCTACGCCCTCGCCGCCGATGTGGCCTGGGTGTCGGGACATCTGGTGCATCTGTTCAAGCAGGCTTTACGGCGCGCGCCGCGCCAGGATCCGCCACGACTGCTTGGCGATTTCGTCCGTCACGGCTTCTTCGCCGGCGGCCGGCACTGAAGCCCGCCGGCCATGGGCCCGAGCGCCGACGCCGCCCTGCTGGCCCAAGGCTTTTGCGCAGAACGCATCGAGGCGCCCTTCCCGATCTGGCTTGTCGCGACTGGCAGGCCGCCCTGCACCGCCATCCTGGACACCCTGAGCGTGGCCGAGCACGAGCGTGCCGCCCGGTTCGTGCATGACCCACTGAGGCGCCGCTACCAGACGGCGCACGGCGCGCTTCGTACCGTGGTGGAAGCCGTCTCCGGCGTGGGTGCCCGGCGACAGACCTACCTGCCGGGTATCTTCGGCAAGCCCATCCTGCAGGAAGCGCCCGATGTGCATTGCAGCATCAGCTATAGCGGGGAGTTTGCGCTCGTGGCGCTGGCGATCGGCGTGGAGATCGGAGTCGATCTCGAACGCGTGCGACCTATCGACGGCTCGGTACAGCTCGCATCGATGTATTATACGGATGAAGAAATGGCGCAGTTGGCCGGGCAGTCGGCGGAAGTAACCGACCATGCGTTCCTGACCGTCTGGGTCAGGAAGGAAGCCTGCTCGAAGGCGCTTGGTAAGGGATTGTCCATTCCCCCCGCTTCGTTCGAATGCGGCGTGGGCTGTGGTGCGCGCGACGTCCTTATAGAGAACCAGATCGTCGAGAGTAATGTGCTAGACCCGAAGGGCGGTTTGCTGGCGTCTTGGGCCTGGAAAGGCCGGTTGGAAAAGTAAAGTCGTCTACCCCTGCTGCATTTTTGACTTCGTCAGATAACAGGCTGAAGAAGTCCTTCGCGAATCACATAAGCGATCATGTGCGCGCGATTGCGTGTCCTGGTCTTGAGCCGCACGTTCTCGACGTGGCGTTCGACCGTGCAAGGTGCGATGTTCAACTCGATCGCAGTTTCCTTGGCCGAGCGGCCCATTGCTACGTATTGAAGCACATCCAGCTCTCGCGACGTCAGTTGCACGTTTTCGTTTACCCCTACGCGATACATCGAAATCCCCCTTTACCAATATGGAGTAAGTTAACCCCATATACGGACTGTCGCATTGCCCCATGCGAGAGTCACGAGATATTTTGGGGATTCTACGTATAAGTTTATCTATGTGGGTAAGCTTATGCACTAAAATGGGATTCCGAAAATGCAGTAGGGGACCCCGGATGTGATCCTGTACATCCGCCAAATATTCACCGACGTTAATAATGTTTCCGTGTCAAACTATGTCGGAATCTTCAAGTCGTCTTTGCGCAAGCTCATTTCGCCGCACTCACGGCGTCTTATGCTATTTCCATCGCGATAAGGGACTCTCGGCCCGTCCGCCGACACACGGCGGCGATTGTGCCGGAGAAGCGCATCTTTTGGGTATTTAGGCAGTTCTCAGGCAGCAGTGCTGCTAACTAGCTCGCGCGCCATGACTGCAGCCTGGGTCCGGTTTTCTACACCAAGTTTGCGCAGAATAGCCTTTACTGCCGCCTTTACTGCGGATTCGTTGATGCCGAGCTCGCGTGAGATGGCCTTGTTGGGCTGGCCGAGCGCCAGGAACTCGAGCACGCGCAGTTCCCGCTCGCGGAAATTGAATGTTCCGACAACCGAGGAATCGACGGATCGAAGGGAGGTCATCGGCATGTTGACCAAGAAGTCGACTGCTTCGTGCGACGCGACCTTCTGCCCGTTGGACACCATCTGCAACACCGCGACGAGCGACAAGTAAGGCACGTCATCCGGAAAATAAGCATAAGCGCCAGCGGCATAGACCGCGATCATCTCGTCGAAATCAAATGCGCTCGTCAGCACGACGATCCGCAGGTTCTCGTGGTCGCGCTGGATGATTTCGAGATTCTCTTCGAACTGGGCATGCAGCAGGTCCCGCTCCACCACGAGCAGATGCTGTTCGGGATCGGAATGAAAAACCAGTTGGAGATCTTCGAGGCTGGACACCGATTCCGAAACGTCGAAGCAGGCATCGGTGAGGATTCTACGCAGACCTTCCCGATTGATCGAATTCTTGATCGCGACTGAGATTGATGCCGGCATGTCGATTATTTGGCCCTCTCTCGGTTCCCACCCCATGCGGAGCGTTACCATGTGGCATGATTAAAATTTTGACAATGCCGTAAAACCCATTGGTATTTTATCGAATTTCCCACCGTTGGAAGCCACGCCTCGTGCAGTTCATACAAAAGTTGATGTCATGTCCCAGGCGTTGGACAACCCCTTGTCACCGCCTGACTCTGCAGGCGAACACGGCGCATTGGCGGTTCTCAAGTTACACTACGGCATCACCCACAGCGTCTCGCGGTATTGCAGATGCGGCCGGACCATGACTCTGAGAGCCGCCCCCAGATCGCGGCGTGCCAGTCGCTCGCGCCCCCGCCCGCCACTGCTTAAAACTCCTAACCCCGAAACAGGAATTGGATAACAGGGCGGACTCCGGGGAATTGGCCGAAAAACTTAAATCTGGCTCTTTGTTCGGAGTGTAGTCTTCAAAGTTATTCGAATTGCGAAGACGTTTGCGCGCGCAGTTGTTCTACGCCCCGCCCGCAACGGCCCGGCCAGAGGTGATCCCGACCATGGACGTCAGATCGTACGAAATTGCCGGGCCCAGGCTGTTCGTGCCGACCCGGATCACCGACAGCCGCGGTTACTTCGCCGAAACCTTCCGCGCCGACCGGTTCGCCGAGCATTGCGGGGCGTCGGATTTCGTCCAGGACAACGAGTCCTGCAGCCTGGAGCCGGGCACGATCCGTGGCCTCCACTTCCAGCGCGGTCCCGCCGTCCAGGGCAAGCTGGTGCGGTGTACGGCAGGCGCCCTGTTCGACGTCGCGGTGGATATCCGGGTCGGCTCACCAACTTACGGGCACTGGGTCGCCGAGATCCTGACGGCCGGCAACGGCTACCAGCTCTGGCTTCCGCCCGGCTTCGCCCACGGTTTCTGCACGCTCGAGCCCAGTACCGTGATCGCCTACAAGGTCACCGACTTCTACAGTGCCGAGTGCGACATGGGATTGCACTGGGACGATCCCGACCTCGCCATCGAGTGGCCGGAGGTCGCCAATCCGGCCAGCCTCTCGGCGAAAGACCGGACCCAGCCGGCATTTTCCAGCCTCCCCGCCTTTTTCTCTTACGAGGACCTGCAATTATGCGAGGCGCCCCTGTGCGTGTGATCGTGACCGGCGGGGCCGGCTTCATCGGCTCTGCCCTGGTGCGCCATCTGGTGCTGACCAAGGGAGACCAGGTCCTCAACATCGACAAGCTTACATACGCAGGCAACCAGGCATCGCTGCACTCGGTGGCCGGGCACGATAACTACCGCTTCCTGCGTGCCGACATCTGCGACCGGGCGGCGCTGGACGAAGCCTTCGCGCAGTTCCGCCCCGACCGGGTCATGCACCTCGCCGCCGAAAGCCACGTCGATCGATCGATCACGGCGGCGGGCGACTTCATGGCCACCAACGTCATCGGCACCTTCACGCTGCTCGAGGCGGTGCGCGACTACTGGCAGCGCCTGCCTTCGGCCGCCCGCGACCGGTTCCGCTTCCTCCACGTCTCGACCGACGAGGTCTACGGCTCGCTGGGCGACAAGGGCCTGTTCCAGGAGACCACGCCCTACGATCCCAGCTCGCCCTACTCCGCATCCAAGGCCGCGTCCGACCATCTCGCCAAGGCCTGGCACCGGACATACGGATTGCCCGTCGTCGTATCGAACTGCTCAAACAATTACGGGCCCTACCACTTCCCAGAAAAGCTCATCCCGCTCACCATCATCAATGCGCTGGAGGGCCGCAGCCTGCCGGTCTACGGCCGCGGCGAGAACGTGCGCGACTGGCTCTACGTCGATGACCACGCCCGGGCGCTGGAACGGATCGCCGCGCGAGGAAGGCCGGGGGAAACCTATAACGTCGGTGGACGCAACGAGAGGCGCAACATCGACGTCGTGCGCCGTATCTGCGGCTTCCTCGACGAGCTCGTCCCGGCGAAGGAACCACGCGAACGGCTGATCGAGTACGTCACCGACCGCCCCGGCCACGATGCGCGCTACGCGATCGATGCTAGCAAGCTGGAAACCGAACTCGGCTGGCAGGCGCAGGAGACTTTCGAGACAGGCATCTATCGCACGATCCGCTGGTATCTCGACAACGAGTGGTGGTGGCGCCCGCTGCGAACTCGCTATGAAGGCCAGCGGCTCGGCCTGGTCCTGCAGGACGTCGCGGCGTGAGGATTGCCGTCACCGGGACCAGGGGGCAGGTGGCCGTCAGCCTGCTCGAAGTCGGCGCGCTCAGCGGGGTCGAGGTTGTTGCCGTGGGCAGGCCCCGGTTAAACCTCATGGCCTTGGAAACGGTGCGGGACGCGCTGGCGGAGGCCAAGCCGGACGTGATCGTTTCCGCCGCCGCCTACACGGCCGTCGACCGGGCGGAGACCGACGCCGAGACCGCCCATGCCGTCAACGTCAACGGCGCCCGGGCCGTGGCACAGGCAGCGAGCGAACTCGGTGTGCCGCTGATCCACCTGTCGACCGATTACGTTTTCTCCGGGGCCGCGCGGAGGCCCTATGTCGAGAGCGACGCTGCACTGCCCATAGGGCTCTACGCCATCACCAAGCTCGCGGGCGAACGCGCCGTGGCGGCCGTCCATGGGGACAACACCGCCATCCTGCGCACCGGGTGGGTCTACAGTCCCTTCGGCACCAACTTCGCCAAGACCATGCTGCGCCTTGCCGGCGAGCGGGCCGAAGTGGGCGTCGTCGATGACCAGTTCGGCAGCCCGACCAGCGCTCTCGATCTGGCGAGAGGCATCGTCGAGGTCGCGTGCAACCTCGTGGCGAGCCCCGACCCGGCGCTGCGCGGCACTTTCCACATGACGGCAGCGGGCGACTGCAGCTGGGCCGAGTTCGCGCGCGCCCTATTCGACGCCTCGCGCGATCTCGGCGGACCCGGCGCCCACGTGCGGGCCATCCCTACCAGAGATTACCCCACGCCCGCGCGGCGCCCGCAGGACTCGCGACTCGACTGCTCTTTGCTCGCCTCCGTGCACGGCGTGGCTTTGCCCCCGTGGCGCGCCGCGCTGCTCGAAGTCGTCGAACGCCTCGTCCTTGAACCCCAGTCCGTCCCGGACCTCGTAGGAGCGCCGTCATGAAGGGCATAATTCTGGCGGGGGGCAGTGGCACGCGGCTCTACCCAATGACGCTGGCGACCTCGAAACAGCTCATGCCGGTCTACGACAAGCCGATGATCTACTATCCGCTGAGCACGCTGATGCTGGCGGGTATCCGGGAAATCCTCATCATCTCCACGCCGCGCGACCTGCCGGCATTCCGCGAACTGCTCGGCGACGGCTCGCAGTGGGGCATCGAACTGCAATACGCCGTGCAGCCCCGGCCCGAGGGCCTGGCGCAGGCCTATATCATCGGTGCTGACTTCGTGGGACGCGAGCCGTCTGCGCTGATCCTGGGCGACAACATCTTCCACGGCCATGGACTGCCCGAACTGCTGGCACAAGCGAGCGACAGGAGGGCCGGGGCGACCGTCTTCGCCTATCACGTCCAGGACCCGGAACGCTACGGGGTGGTCGAATTCGACCAGCGCATGCGGGCCCTGTCGATCGAAGAGAAGCCGGCCGGGCCGCGATCGAACTGGGCCGTCACCGGACTGTATTTCTATGACGGACAGGTGGCGGACATCGCCGCCGATCTCGCCCCCTCGCCGCGCGGCGAACTCGAGATCACCGACGTCAACCGGGCCTACCTCGAGCGCGGTCTGCTATCGGTCGAGATGATGGGCCGGGGCTATGCATGGCTGGACACGGGTACGCCGGACAGCCTGATGGACGCCGCCGAATTCGTGCGCATCCTTGAAAAGCGGCAAAGCGTGAAGATTGCCAGCCCCGAGGAAGTGGCGTTCCGCCGCGGCTTCATCGACACCGCTCAACTGGAGCGCACGATCGGCAGGCTGGGGAAATCGGACTACGCGGCGTACCTGCGGCAGGTGCTCGCATCGGCCCGCCCCGCGCCCGACGCGCTGGTGCCGGCACGAGGGCGTGGGGAAGGGCTGCTGGGCGCGTTGGTATCGTGACGGGACGCCTCGGCTAACCGCAGTGCCGGCGCCGTAGCGCCGGCATTACTATCAGCGGTAGAAGACGTGGTTGTCGACGCGTGCCAGGCGCGTCAGGCGCCACTTGGGCGAGACACGCGCGGCGTGGAAGAATAGGGCGCCGCGCACCGGGCTCTTCCATTCGCCTTCACTGGCGATCTGGGCGATGGCGACGGCTTCGCGCCAGTCGGCCGAGCTTTCGCGCACCGACGGCATCGAGCGGCCGCGAATGAACGAGAACTGCGAAGGCTGGTAGACCACACCGCAGTAGCTCTTGGGAAAACGCCCGGACGTGGTGCGGTTGACGATCACACGGCCAACGGCAAGCTGACCTTCCAGCGTTTCGCCGCGTGCCTCGAAATAGATGGCCCCCGCCAGGCAGCGCATTTCGCTCGACAGGTCGTCGGGCATCGACTGCTGCGACACTAGTTCCTGGAGGGAGTCTGCATCGGTATCCGCGTCGTCGGTCGCCTCGGCGTCCTCCGCCGGAAGAGCCTGGACCATGGGCCGGGATTCGAATTCGATGATGGGCTTCTGTTCGGCCACCTGATCGCTCAGGATCGGAATCAGATCCGATGCGGCCGCGCCCGAACCCTGGGCGCTCAACAGTGCGGTCAATACCGTTGCGGCCAGCGCCATTGCGCTCGCCCACTCAACCTTGCTTCGCATTTATTCATATCAAGGGCGGTGAACCGGTCCGACACAGGCTGGAACGGAATGCCGAGTTACGGCGTTCTGTTTCCGTCGAGCCTGCCGACGATTCCCCGTCTGCGTGCTAGCCGGGCAACCGTAGTGCCACCCATGCCGCTTTCGCACTTGTGAGGGCGCACTTACCTTGCGCGCCCTGCAAGTCAACCTTTGTCAGGTTCCAGCCCGATGAAGCGTTCGGCCTGCGCGACGTCGAGTTCCACGATCCACACATCACGGTCCTGCGCCTTGCGGCGGTCGAGGTAGGCCTGGAAATCCGCAGGGTGCGCGGAATCCTGCCGCCGTGTGCAGCGCCATTGCCGGGTTCCGTCTAGTTCCGGCATCCGCTCGTAGACCCGGGCGCCAACGCCGTTGTGCACGAGCACGAGAAGGATCGTCCCGGCGTCACGCTCGCCCTTGGACAGCACCATTCCGAAGCCGCCATCGGCGCCGACGCTGCGAATCAGGCCGGAAACCTCGAGATGTGCCGGCAGTCTGGCATCCATCAGGCGGGGCCTCTGGGAACGGAATAGCCGGGCAAGCTGGAGAGGGCGATGCGCGAGCGCATGAACGTGCCGGTTCCGCGTCCGCACTCGTCGCCGTCCTCGTCGAGCAGCCAGGATTCGGCCACCAGCACACGGCGGCGTCCGCTGACCCAGCGCCCCTCGGCGACGATGCGGCCGCCCTTGATCGGCTTGCTGAGGTGCATGTTGAACGAGGTGGTCAGCAGGAAACGGTCGGTCACATGCGTGTTGGCGGCATAGAACGCCGCGTCGTCGAGCATCTTGAAATAGATCGTCCCGTGCGCCGCGCCGGCCGCGTGGAAGCAGTCCGGCTCGACCAGGAACGTGATGCGCGACAATCCCTCGCCGGTGATCTCCAGCGAGGAACGGAACATGTGATTGATCGGAGCCGAGGCATAGAGCCCCTCCAGCGCACGCCAGTGCAGGGCGGCTCCTTCGGTCCCGGGAGCGCCCTGGACGCCGCCGGGAGCCCCCGTCAGGTCATGCGGCATCACGGTCGATGACGTTGCTCAGTAGTCCGTAGACCGCCTCGGGACCCGGCGCGGTCAGCAGTGCCTCGCGCATGCGCTCGTCGCGCATCATGCGCGAGATCGCGGCGAGGGCGTGCAGGTGCGTCGCACCCGCACCCTCGGGGGAGAGAAGGCCGAACACGAGATCGACCGGCATGCCGTCGGCAGAATCGAACTCCACGGGAGACTCGAGACGCATGAACGCCGCCACCGGCCGCGTCAGGCCGGCCATGCGGGCGTGGGGAATGGCGATGCGGCGGCCGAAGCCGGTGCTTCCCAGCCGTTCCCGCTCGGTGACACGCGCCAGCACGGCCTGATGGTCGAGACCATAAACCTGCGCGAACTGGCCCGCCAGCCTGTCCAGAATGATGTCCTTGCTGTCCGCGGTCACCGTGGTGACGGCTTCGGGCAGCAGTGCAAAAAGCCCGCTCATTTCGCTTCTGATACTAGAGTTTGACTGGTTTCCAAGTGCTGCAAATTCCCCAAAAAACCCCCGGCGTACCGGGGGTTTCATCTTCCTCTCGTCGAAGATCAGAAGTGGTGACGCCCAACAGGCGCAAACCTTGGGCGTCAGTGAGGCTCGACCCAGCCGATCGAGCCGTCGCCTCGGCGGTAGACCATATTATGGCGTCCCGTGCCAGCGTTTTTGAAAAGCAACGCCGTAGTATTGCGCAAGTCGAGCATCATGACCGCATCGGAAACGGTCGCCTCGGGAACATCGACTCGCGTCTCGGCGATCACGACGGGAGCGTCGGGTTCATGCTCCTCGTCTTCACTGACCTGCGATTCCTCGAAGATGATGTAGGCCGCCTCTTCGACGGAAGCCGTATGGGCGGCCTGCTCGTGACGATCCTTGAGGCGGCGCTTGTAGCGTCGCAGCTGCTTGTCGATCTTCTCGGCCGACTGGTCGAACGAGATGTGCGCGTCCTGCGCACTGCCAGTGCCCTTGAGCACGAGATTCTGCATCACGTGCATGATGATGTCACATCGGAAGGCGCCCGCGGGGGCCTTGCTGAAAGTGACGTGCGAGGACAGCGCCCGGTTGAAATACTTCTCGATGATCGCCGTGAGCCGTTCGTTGGCGTGGGCCTGCAAGGCCTCGCCGGTATCGACCTGGTGACCGGAGACGCGAATATCCATGGGCGTATTCTCCTTGTTTTAGAGTTCAGGCACCCCAGAGCGGGGTATCGACCGACTTGAGAAACGCTGCGTGAGCAAGGAGTTCCTCCTCGGTGGCCGCGTGGGGGCGCGGCTGACGGAAAATACGGTTCTTCGTGGTGAGAACCTTGATTTCCGTCACGATTTCGGTGGTTTCCGCGACGAGTTCGAGGCCGATCTGGCGGCCTCCGCGCAGTTCCACGTAAACTTGGGCAAGCAGTTCGGCGTCGAGCAGGGCGCCGTGCTTGGTGCGGTGGCTACGGTCGATCCCATAGCGCGAACAGAGCGCGTCGAGCGACAGCTTGGCGCCCGGGTGGCGCACCTTGGCGAGCGCCACGGTATCCACCATCCGGTCCAGTCCGACGATCGGATGACCGCAGACGTTCAGTTCGAAGTTGATGAAATTGAAGTCGAACCCGGCGTTGTGCGCGATCATCGGGCTGTCCTCGATGAAGTCGAGGAAGTCCTGTGCGAGCGCGCCGAACAGCGGCTTGTCGGCGAGGAATGCGTCGGACAATCCATGCACCGCCTCGGCTTCGGCCGGCATCGTGCGCTCGGGGTTGAAATAGGCGTGGAAGGTGCGGCCCGTCGCCACCCGGTTGATCATCTCTATGCACCCGATCTCGACCATTCGGTCCCCGTTTTTGGGGTCAAATCCGGTCGTTTCGGTGTCGAAGATGATCTCTCTCATCCCTCTCCATATCTGCTTCGACGCATCGGAGCGCAAGGCCTTGCAGGGGATTAATCGGCTCGGGTCAACGTCCGCACGATACCGGCTACCTGTTCGCGGGTCGCAGCGAGCGACGTGCCGGTATCGATCACGTGATCGGCACGGGCTCGCTTGTCGGCATCGGGGACCTGAAGTGCCAGAATCTGTTCGAATTTCTCGAGTGTCATGCCCGGCCGGGCGAGCACACGGGCGCGCTGATCGGTGGCCGGGGCGGAGACCACGGCGACGGCGTCGAGGCCCTCATGACCGCCTTTTTCGTAGAGCAGGGGTATGTCGAAGACCACGAGCGGAGCCTCAGCATTTTCCCGTAGAAAGTCCCCGCGCATGGCCGCGACGGCCGGGTGGACGATTCGTTCGAGCCGCAAAAGCGCCTCCTTGTCGCCGAAAACGGCGGCCCCCAGTTTGGGGCGATCGACGCCGTCCGGCCCGGTGGTTCCGGGAAAGGCATCCTCGATCAGCGGGAGCAGGGCGCCGCGCGGCCCCTGGAGTTCGTGGACGGCGGCATCGGCGTCGAACACCGGCACGTCGAGATCACGCAGCATCGCCGCGACGGTCGACTTGCCCATGCCGATCGAGCCGGTGAGGCCCAGGATTCTCACGACTGGATCAGCGCTCGCAGGGCGTCGTCATGCTCGCGCGGAGCCTCGGCGCCGAAGAAGTGAGTGAACGCGATGGCGGCCTGGCCGATGAGCATCGACAGCCCGTCGACCGTCTCGAACCCGGCGGCGCGGGCGCGCTGCAGGAAATCGGTGTCGAGCGGGCTGGTGACGATGTCGTAGACGACGCTGCGCGGCGGCGCGTGGCTGAAGTCGAAGGGCAGGGGGGGCTGGCCGGTCATGCCGAGCGGGCTGGCGTTGACGATGAGGTCCAAACAGCGCTCGCGGTCGTCGAAGGGGAAGTCGGTGGGGTCGGCGAAATGGTCGAACGCTATGGCGTGGTGTTCGCCGTTCGGAGCGAGTTCGTCGAGCATGGCCTGCGCCTTGGCAGGGTCGCGCCCGGCGAGGACGATGACGAACTTCGCGTCCGCCAGTGCCGCCACGATCGCCCGCGCCGCTCCGCCGGTGCCGAGCACGCGCGCCATGCGGAACAGGTGGATCTTGTCCACTTCCTCGCGAACGGGCTCGAGGAAACCGGGTGCGTCGGTGTTGTAGCCGGTGAGGGTGCCGTCGGTCTCGCGCACCACGGTGTTCACCGCGCCGATGCGGGCGGCCAGCGGATCGAGCCGGTCGAGCAGGGACACGATCGCCAGCTTGTGCGGCATCGTCACGTTGCAGCCGCGCCAGTGAACATCGGCGCGGCGGCGGTCGAGATAGTCGGCGAGTTCCTCAAGCTTGACGAGGCAATGGGCGTAGCGTCCCTCGATCCCCAGCTCGCCGAGCCAGAAATTGTGGATCGCGGGCGACTTGGACTGCGCGATCGGATCGCCGATCACTTCTGCATAAGGCACCGTCACTGGCCCATCACTCCCAGGTTGCGGAGCGCCGCCTGCACCAGAAGCAGCGGCATGCCCAGGATCGTGAAATAGTCCCCCTCGATGCGTTCGAAAAGCTGTACGCCCCGCGCCTCGATCCGGAACACGCCGACGCAGGCGGCAACTTCCGGCCACTCGGCATCGAGATAAGATTCGATGAAGGCATCGGACAGCTCGGCGACATGAAGGTCCGCCCGCGCAGCCTCGGCCCACAGCACCTCGCCATCGCGCACCAGCGCTGCGGCGCTGTGCAGTTCCAACACCTTGCCCGAGAAGAAGCGCAGATGCGCGGCAGCATCGTCGCGGCTCGCGGGCTTGTCGAACCGGCGGCCACCGCAGGAAACGAGCGAATCGCTGCCGAGCACCAGTTCGCCCGGTGTTTCACGTGAAACAGCCTCAGCCTTTGCGCGCGCAAGGGCGAGCGCCACCTGCGGCGCAGGCGCATCGCCCAGCGCCGCTTCGACGGCCCGCTCGTCCACGTGGGCGGGCTGCGCGCGGAAGGGTACTCCGGCGGCTTCGAGCATGGCGCGCCGGGACGCGCTCTGGGATGCAAGGACGATCATGGATGCTTCCGTCAGTCGAGATCAGATCGGCTTGGGGCCGACCTGGCCGGTTTCACCGGCGGCCTTGCGCTCGTTGTAGAGGTTGATGACCGCGGCGGCGGTCTCCTCGATCGAGCGGCGGGTGACGTCGATCACCGGCCAGGAATTGTCGGCGAACATGCGCCGGGCGTATTTGAGTTCGCTGTCCACCGCGTCGTTGTCCACATAATCGGTATCGGGCGACTGGCTGAGCGAGAGCAGGCGGTTGCGCCGGATCTGGATCAGCCGGTCGGGCGCGGTGGTGAGGCCAACCACCAGCGGACGCCTCAGACCGAACAGCGAAGGCGGGGGCGGGCTCTCCACCACGATCGGGATGTTGGCGCATTTGTAGCCACGGTTGGCGAGGTAGATGGAGGTCGGCGTCTTGCTGGTGCGTGAGACTCCCGCGAGCACGATGTCAGCTTCCTCCCATTCCTCCCAGGCGATGCCGTCGTCGTGGGCGATGGTGAACTGGATCGCATCGACGCGGGCGAAATAGGCGTCGTCGAGCCGGTGTTGCCGGCCGGGCCGCCCCTTGGCCTCCTGGCCCAGCAGAGCTTCGAGCGCGTCGGTAACTCCGTCGAGCACCGCGATCGCGGGGAGCCCGAGGGACTGGCAGCGTTCCTCCAAGCGGCCGCGCGTTTCCTCGTTGACCAGCGTGAAGAAAACGAGGCCGGGGTTAGCGGCGATCTCGGCCATGATGCGATCGAGGTGCTGCTGCGAGCGCACCATCGGCCAGAAGTGTCTCAGGACGTCGGAATCGTCGAACTGCGCGAGCGCGGCCTTGGCGATCATCTCCAGCGTCTCGCCGGTGGAGTCAGAGAGCAGGTGAAGGTGAAGTCGTGCCATGGTCGGCTTCGCGAGGCCTCTTGGCGGCGGGCCGGGAACCGGCGGGACCGCTTGTGGATATGTCCCGGCATAAACCACGGGAGCAAACCGGTGACAACTCGTGAGCGGCGATTCCTGCCCACTGCCGGGATTCACCGAGTCAGTTTCTGCGCAGCCCGGACAGTTCGATCCACAGCCTGTGGACAAGGCGAACAACCTTTCGTTGACTCATGACGGCCGGAGAGTCGCATCGGCGGCTTGGGCCTGTTCAACCGGGTACAAATCGGGCAATGCCCAGCCGTCCCCGATATCCACAGGACCAACTACCTCCATCAACCTTATAGAAAATCTCTATATTTTTTTGAGTGGACGAAAACGCGATGCCCGGACTGCTTCTCGACACCCTGCGCGGGGCTCAAACGGACTCTGAATCGGGCCGCCCGATCTGGCTGATGCGCCAGGCTGGACGCTACCTGCCCGAGTACCGCGCGCTCCGGGCCGAAAAGGGCGGTTTTCTTGCGCTGGTCTACGATACCGACGCCGCGGCAGAGATTACGTTGCAGCCGATCGATCGCTTCGGTTTCGACGGCGCCATCCTGTTTTCCGACATCCTGATCGTGCCTTACGCGATGGGTCAGGACCTGCAGTTCCTAGTGGGCGAAGGGCCGAGACTCTCTCCCCGGCTCGTCGATCACGCGCTCGAGAGCCTCGACGCGGTGCCCGAGCGACTGTCGCCGATCTACGAAACCGTCCGGAAAGTGCGCGGCCAGCTGGCTGTGGACAAGACGATGCTCGGTTTCGCCGGATCGCCCTGGACGGTCGCCACGTACATGGTCGCGGGCGAGGGCAGCCGCGATCAGCACGACACGCGCGCCATGGCCTACCGCGATCCGGCGGCGTTCCAGGCCATCATCGATGCGGTGACTCAGGTGACTGTGGAATACCTCTGCGGGCAGATCAAAGCAGGCGCAGAGGCAGTGCAGCTGTTCGACTCGTGGGCGGGCACGCTCAGCCCCGCACAGTTCACTCGCTGGGTCATCGCGCCCAATGCCGCCATCGTTGCCGCCGTGAAGGCGCGCCATCCCGAGACTCCGATCATCGGCTTCCCCAAAGGCGCGGGCGAGAAGCTGCCCGCCTATGCGCGGGAAACCGGCGTGGACGCGGTGGGCATCGACGAGACCATCGATCCGCTCTGGGCGGCACGCGAACTTCCCGCCGGGATGCCGGTGCAGGGCAATCTCGATCCGCTGCTGCTGCTCGCAGGGGGCGAAGACCTGGAACACGGGGCGCTCGCGGTGCTTGATGCCTTCGCGGACCGTCCCCACGTCTTCAACCTCGGCCACGGCATCGGCCAGCACACGCCGATCGCGAATGTCGAGCGGCTGCTGGCGACCGTCAGGGGATGGAAAAGGGGCTGACCGGCAGGTCGCCTGCGCGCTACAAGAGGTTTCATGGAGCAGATTTTGTCGAGCACGTACCTTTGGCTCAAAGCCGGTCACGTCATCTTCGTGATCTTCTGGATGGCGGGCCTGTTCATGTTGCCGCGCTATTTCGTCTACCATCAGGAGTCCGAAGCGGGCTCGGCGGAGGAACTGCGCTGGATCGACCGCGAGGCGAAGCTGCGCAAGATCATCCTGACCCCGGCGATGATCCTGACCTGGGTGCTGGGCATCCTCACCGCCACCGCGATCGGCGCCTGGGGCGATGGCTGGCTGCACGCCAAGCTGCTTTTCGTGCTTGGGCTGTCGGGCTACCACGGCTGGCTCGTCGGCTATTCGAAGAAACTGGCGAGGGGCGAACGTCCGCTAACGGGCAAGAAGCTGCGCCTGCTGAATGAAGTGCCCGGCCTTGCGATCGCGGTGATCGTCGTCCTGGTGGTCGTGAAGCCGTTCTAGGAGCCTTCCCATGATCGTCCCCGTCCTTGCCGCCGCACTGGCCCTCACGGGGCTCCCTAAGGCAGATGAGGACGACCTGCGGTGCCTCGCCTACCTGTCGGTCGCCACTGGCAAGGTCCAGGGTGACCAGCGGCGCAAGGCGGAAGCCGGGGCGCTCTACTATTTGGGCCGGATTGAATCGCGCTCGCCGCAGCTCGATATCGGCGCCCAGCTCGAGGCTATCCTCCACGCGCCCGGCTATGGCCCCGAGACCTATCAGGAAGACAAGGCCCGCTGCCACATCCAGATGGACCCGCTCGCCGCACGTTTCGAGCAATGGCGCGGCCGCTACGAAGGCGGCAAGTAGCCAGCCGGTCCGGCGGCCGGAATTTCCACCCGGCCCGCCCACATGCCGCCCTGCAGATTGACTCGTTGACCAAGCCCACGGCAGCGATTATCTCGGCGATGTTCCGGCACAGGGACGCGACACCCGTTCGCGTGCCCGGATTAGCTTTCCCCAAGCCCATCGATCCGCCGGCCGACACTCTCATTTCCATCCGGAATCCCAAGAAATGCATCTCAAAGAACTGAAGAAGAAGACATCGGCCGACCTGGTCGAAATGGCCGAGGAACTGGGCGTCGAAGGCGCGTCCACCCTGCGCCGCCAGGACCTGATCTTCGCGATCCTCAAGGAAGTGTCCGAGGACGGCGAGGAAATCGTCGGACAGGGCACCATCGAAGTGCTGACGGACGGCTTCGGCTTCCTGCGCAGCCCCGAGGCGAACTACCTTGCCGGCCCGGACGACATCTACGTCTCGCCGAACCAGGTCCGCAAATGGGGCCTGCGCACGGGCGACACCGTCGAAGGCGAAATCCGCGCCCCGCGCGATGGCGAGCGCTACTTCGCGATCACCAAGCTCGTCACCGTCAACTTCGACGATCCCGATGCGGTCCGTCACCGCGTCAACTTCGACAACCTGACGCCGCTCTATCCCGACCAGCGCCTCAAGCTTGACAGCCTCGACCCGACGGTCAAGGACAAGTCAGCCCGCGTGATCGACCTCATCTCGCCGCAGGGCAAGGGCCAGCGCGCGCTTATCGTCGCTCCGCCGCGCACCGGTAAGACCGTGCTCCTGCAGAACATGGCCAAGGCCATCACCGACAACCATCCGGAAGTCTTCCTCCTCGTGCTGCTCGTCGACGAGCGTCCCGAAGAAGTCACCGACATGCAGCGCTCGGTGAAGGGTGAGGTCATCTCCTCCACCTTCGACGAACCCGCCCAGCGCCACGTCCAGGTCGCCGAAATGGTCATCGAGAAGGCCAAGCGCCTCGTCGAGCACAAGCGCGACGTCGTCATCCTGCTCGACTCGATCACCCGCCTTGGCCGCGCCTACAACACCGTGGTGCCCAGCTCCGGCAAGGTGCTGACCGGCGGTGTCGACGCCAATGCCCTGCAGCGCCCCAAGCGCTTCTTCGGCGCCGCGCGCAACATCGAGGAGGGCGGTTCGCTCTCGATCATCGCCACGGCCCTGATCGACACCGGCAGCCGCATGGACGAAGTCATCTTCGAAGAGTTCAAGGGTACCGGTAACTCGGAAATCGTCCTCGACCGAAAGGTGGCCGACAAGCGCATCTTCCCGGCGCTCGACGTCGGCAAGTCCGGCACCCGCAAGGAAGAACTCCTCGTGCCGCGCGACCAGCTGTCGAAGATGTGGGTGCTGCGCCGCATCCTCATGCAGATGGGCACCGTCGACGCGATGGAGTTCCTGCTCGACAAGATGAAGGACTCGAAGACCAACGAGGACTTCTTCGCGACGATGAACCAGTAAAGCTAGGGCAGGGGGCAACCTACCTTGGACATCCTATCGATTCTCGCTGCCGCGGCCCCTGCGATCCAGGGGCCCGGCCAGATCTGGCACCACATCGTTGAGGACTTCTCGAACATCGGCACGCCCGCGGCGCTGTCGGCGTTCCTGCAGGTGCTGATGATCGACGTGGTGCTGGCCGGTGACAACGCGATCGTCGTCGGCGCGCTCGCGGCGGGTCTGCCCGCGGATCAGCGCAAGAAGGTCATCGCCATCGGCGTGATCGCGGCCCTGGTTCTGCGGATCGGCTTCGCGCTTGTCGTGACCTGGCTGCTCGGCATCGTCGGCCTCATCTTCGCGGGCGGCCTGCTGCTGCTGTGGGTCGCGTGGAAGATGTACCGCGAACTGCATCACAGCCCGGCCGGGCATTCACCCGGTTCGCCCGAGATCGAGGGCGACGAAAGCTCTGGCCTCAAGTCGCCCAAGAGCTTCGCCTCGGCGGCCATCTCGGTGGCGGTGGCGGACGTGTCGATGTCGATCGACAACGTGCTGGGCGTCGCCGGCGCGGCGCGCGACCATCCCGGCATCCTCATCGTCGGCCTGATCGTGGCCGTCGCGATGATGGGCCTCGCGGCGAACTTCATCGCACGGTACATCGAGCGCTATCGCTGGATCGGATGGGTCGGGCTCGTGGTCATCCTCTACGTCGCGGCGAAGATGATCTACGAAGGCTGGGTCGATCCCAACCTGGGGATCATCTCGCTGTTCTGAATGAGCAAAGGGGTCCGGAACGACATGTTCCGGGCCCTTTTTCTTGAATGTCATCGGATGTCAGGGCAGCAGTACCGTAGACCCGGTCGTCGCCCGGCTCTCCAGCGCCCGGTGCGCCTCAGCCGCATCTGCCAGCGGAAAGGTCTGCCCGATCTTCGGCTGCAGGACACCCGATGCGATCCGGTCGAACAGCTTCGACGCACTGCTTGCCAGCATTTCAGGCGTGGCGATGTAATCGGCCAGGGTAGGCCGCGTGAGGTAGATCGAGCCCGCGCGCATCAGGTCCAGAACCGCGATCGGTGGCACCGCGCCCGAGGCATTGCCATAGCTTACCATCATGCCGCGCCTGGCGAGGCAGGCGAGGGAGGCGTCCCAGGTCGCCGCGCCCACGCCGTCGTAGACGACATGGCACATGGCCCCGCCGGTGATTTCGCGCACGGCGGCGGGGAGGTCCTCGAACGAGCACGAGAGCGAATGTTCGCCCGGAACCTGCGCCGCCTTTTCCGGCGATCCCGAGTGGGCGATCACCGTCACGCCCTTGTCGAGCAGCCAGGGAACCAGCAGCGAGCCGACCCCGCCCGCCGCCGAATGGACGAGCGCGATCTGGCCGGCCTTGGCGGGGAAGGTGTCCTCGGCCAAGTAGCAGGCCGTCAGGCCCTTCAGCATGACGGCAGCGGCGATCTCGGATGCGATGGCTTCGGGGATGCGCATGGCCTTGGCGGCGGGAATCACGCGGTGGGTGGCATAGGCGCCGCCGTTCTGCGTGGTGCCGACGCGGGTCCCCACGGTTAGCCCGGTCACACCCTCACCGACTGCTACGATCCGGCCGACGCTTTCCGAGCCGAGGCTGATCGGCAGCGCGTCGGGGTAGAGGCCCTTGCGGTAGTAGGTGTCGATGAAGTTGAGACCGACGGCCTCGGTCTCGATCACCACCTCGCCGGCCCTGGGGGAGGGCACGGCGAAGTCCTCGCGCTCGATTACTTCGGGTCCGCCGTGGGCGCGGACGATCATGCGGTATGCGGTGGTCATGGCGCTCAGCCGATGTGCTCGGCGAAGAACGCTTCGGTGCGGCCATCCGCCAGCTCTGCGCCCGCCTCGTCGCGCCGTGCGCCAATCTCGGCGGCGAAGCCGTGGTCAAGACCCTCGTAATCGTAGAGGGTGACGCGCGGGTGGTCGTCGAGACCTTCGTGCATGGCATTGCGCGCGGCTTCATCCACGAAGTGATCGGCGGTGGGAATGTGCAGCATGAGGGGGCGCGCGATCGCGTGCTTCTCGTTCAGCATCTGGTCGATCATCACGCCGTAGTAGCCGACCGAGGCATCGATGTCGGTGCGCGCGGCGACCATGTAGGCGATGCGTCCGCCCATGCAGAAGCCGACCAGGCCGACCTTGGCGACGCCCGCCTCGCGGCGGATCCAGTGGATCACGGCCTCGAGGTCGCGGATGCCGAGGTCGAAGTCGTGCGCCATCATGGCATCAATCGCCTGCTTGAACTCTCCCTCGTCATAGGGGCTGAGTTCGATGCCGGGCTTCTGGCGCCAGAAGGTGTCAGGCGCAACGGCGAGGTAGCCCTTGCTCGCCCAGTCGTCGGCCTTCTTGCGAATGCCCGCGTCCACGCCGAAGATCTCCTGCTGGACGATGATCGCGCCGCGCGGTGTACCCTCGGGACGGGCCACGTAAGCGGGGATCATGCCGTCGTTGTCGAGCGTCGGGATTTCGGTGTTGGTGGACATCAGGGACTCCTGTTGCAGGCCGGATCGGTTGCCGCGAGTTAGGCACTTGCAATGGACTTTGCCAAGCGCATGTGTCAGCTAGGTGGCGAAAATCCAACGGGAGGACCGCTGATGAAGGTCAATGTCGAGGTCGAATGCTCCCCGGAGGAAGCCCGCCGTTTTCTCGGCCTGCCGGACGTTACGCGCGCCAACGACGTCTACGTCGATGCGCTGACCAACGCGATGAAGGGCACGGGCAATTTCGACCAGCTCAACGAGCTGACCAAGCAGATCGCGCCGATGGGCCAGTTCGGCCTCAAGCTGTTCCAGCAGTTCATCGACAACGGGGTGGCCATGGGCATGGGCGGCTCGGGCAAGCCCAAGAAAGACGGCGAGTAGCCGATCCAGCGGCTTTCCGGATAGGCTAGCCTCCATTGCCATGAACGACACGATCTTCGCACTTTCCAGCGGCTCGCCGCCTGCCGCCATCGCCGTCGTGCGCCTGAGCGGGCCGCAGGCCGGGGCCGCGCTGGAGGCCCTCTGCGGGCTCCCCGAACCGCGCCGCGCCAGCTATCGGACCTTGCGTGTTTCACGTGAAACAGTGCTCGACCGCGCGCTCGTCCTGTGGTTTCCGGGCCCCCGGACCGCGACCGGCGAGGACCTCGTCGAACTGCACCTACACGGCGGTAGAGCAGTCGTAGCCGCCACCGAACGTGCCCTCGGTGACCTGCCCGGCCTGCGCCGCGCTACGCCGGGCGAATTCACCCGCCGTGCCTTCGCGAATGGCCGGATCGACCTTGCCGAAGCCGAAGGGCTGGCCGACCTGCTTTCCGCCGAAACCGAACTGCAGCGCCGCAGTGCCATCGCCATGGCCGGCGGAGTGTTCTCCGCCCAGGTCGAGGACTGGCGCGAGCGGGCGCTGGTCGCTTCGGCGGCGGTCGAGGCCGTGCTGGACTTCAGCGACGAGGACGACGTTTCCGATCTTCCTCCCGACTTCGCCGAGCGGCTTCGTGTGCTTGGCGCCGAGCTTTCGGACTGGCTGTCCCGTCCCCGCGCCGAGACCCTGCGCGAGGGGTACCGGGTCGTGCTCGCCGGGCCGCCCAATGCGGGCAAAAGCACTTTGTTCAACGCGCTGGTCGAGGACGAGGCGGCGATCACCGCACCGCTCGCCGGCACAACGCGCGATGTGCTGACCCGCGCAGTCGCGATCGAGGGCGTGCCCTTCGTATTCGCCGATACCGCCGGGCTACGCGATGAGACCACCGACGCTATCGAGGCCATCGGCATCGACCGCGCCCTAGCCGCGCTGGAGCGGGCCGACCTCGTCCTGTGGCTGGGCGACGAAGGGCAAGGGCCAGGAAGCGCGTGGGAAATCTCCGCGCAGGTAGACCGCGCTGATGCCTCGGTGAAGGGCGAGGCGCGGCACCGCGTCTCGGCCATCACCGGCGAGGGGCTCGACGCACTGCGCCGCGATCTCGTCGAGACGGCGCGGCAGGCGATGCCACGACCGGGAGATGCCGCTCTGAATGCCCGCCAGCATGCGCTGCTGGCAGAGGCGGAACGTGCGCTCTTGTCCGCGCTGGCAGAGCGCGATCCACTGCTGGTCGCCGAGTGCCTGCGCCGGGTTCGCGTCGCGTTCGACGCCCTCGTCGGCCGGGCCACCACCGAAGATATGCTCGACGCGCTGTTCGGACGCTTCTGCATCGGAAAGTGAAACTCGATGTTTCACGTGAAACATCGTCCGGTTCGACGCATGGTGCTTTGACGCGAATCCCGCACTGCGGTAAAGGCGCGGCCATGCACTCCTTCGACATGATCGTGATCGGCGGCGGACACGCCGGCTGCGAGGCGGCAGCCGTCGCCGCGCGCATGGGCGCGCGCGTCGCTTTGGTCAGCTTCGATCTCGACGCGGTCGGCGCGATGAGCTGCAATCCGGCGATCGGCGGATTGGGCAAGGGCCACCTTGTTCGCGAGGTCGATGCCTTCGACGGGCTCATCGCGCGAGCCGCCGATGCCTCTGCGATTCACTACCGCATGCTCAACCGCTCGAAGGGCAGCGCCGTACAGGGTCCGCGCGTCCAGGCCGACCGCAAGCTGTTCAAGGCGGCGATCCACCGGCTGCTGGCGGAGCAGAGCGACCTGACGCTCGTCGCCGGAGAGGCCGCCGCGCTGGTGCTCGAAGGTGGCCGCGCGATCGGCGTAGACCTTGCCGATGGTACACGCCTCGATGCGCGTGCGGTGGTCCTGTGCACCGGCACCTTCCTCGGCGGCACGCTGTTCCGGGGCGAAGAGCGCCTGACGGGCGGCCGTATCGGCGAGGCTTCGGCCCAGCGCCTCGCGGCGCAAATGCGTGAGGCCAGCCTGCCGATGGCGCGCCTCAAGACCGGCACCCCGCCCCGCCTCGACGGCCGGACCATCGACTGGGCCAGGCTCGACGAGCAGCCCTCCGATGGCGAGGAGTGGACGATGTCCGCGATGGGGCAGGGCCGCAAGGTCCCGCAGGTGTTCTGCGCGATCACCCGCAGCAACCCGCGCAGCCACGACATCATCCGTGCGAACCTCCATCGCTCGCCGCTGTTCTCGGGCGCGATCGGCGCACAGGGGCCGCGCTACTGCCCCTCGATCGAGGACAAGATCCACCGCTTCGCCGACCGCGACGGCCACCAGATATTCCTCGAACCCGAAGGGCTCGATACGCCGCTGGTCTATCCGAACGGCATAAGCACCTCGCTCCCCGCCGACGTGCAGCTCGAAATGCTGCGCACCATGGAAGGGTTGGAGCAGGTCGAGATGGTCGTGCCGGGCTACGCTGTCGAGTACGATCACATCGACCCGCGCGCGCTGCGGACCAGCCTGGAACTGCGCGCGATCCCCGGCCTCTACTGCGCCGGCCAGATCAACGGCACCACCGGATATGAGGAAGCCGCCGCGCAGGGGCTGGGCGCGGGCATGAACGCCGCCGCCGCTGTTCTCGGCCGCGAAGCGCCGCCGCTAGACCGTGCCAACAGCTACATGGCGGTGATGATCGACGACCTGACCTTGCACGGCGTCAGCGAGCCTTACCGCATGCTCACCGCCCGCGCCGAATACCGGCTGCGGCTACGGGCGAACAACGCGTCGACCCGGTTGACCCCGTTGGCGATCGAGGCGGGCACTGTCGGGGCTGAACGGCGCGAGTGGTTCGCCCGGCGCGAGCAGGCGAAGGCCGCCTTGTCGGAAGCGATGGACCGGACCATCCCGGCGACCGAACTGGCCGCCGCCGGTCTCCCCGTCCGCTCCGACGCGGGCCGCCTGCCGCTGCGCGAATGGCTGCGCTTCGGCGGGGTGGGCATTTCCGGCCTCTCGCCCTGGATCGACCCGGGCCTGCGCGAAGACGCGGCGCTCGTCGACGAGATGGCCGAAGACGCCGCCTATGCGCCTTACCTCGAACGGCAGGAGCGCGAACTGCGCGACCTTCGCGCCAGCGAGGCGCTGCCGCTGGGCGACGGGTTCCCCTATGACCGGATCGCCGGCCTCTCGCGAGAGATGGTCGAGCGGCTGAGCCGCGCGCAGCCTGCGACTCTCGCTGCGGCAGGGCGGCTCCCCGGCATCACTCCGGCGGCTCTTGCCGCGCTCCTCGTCCATGCCCGCAGGGAGGCCGCGTGATCA
The DNA here is from genome assembly GCF_000281975.1 of Novosphingobium sp. AP12. GTDB lineage: Bacteria > Pseudomonadota > Alphaproteobacteria > Sphingomonadales > Sphingomonadaceae > Novosphingobium. The sequence continues at coordinate 42,183 of NZ_AKKE01000137.1, forward strand.
CGACCCCAGAAGTGCCTATTTCGGAAGTTCCCGGCCAGGATGTGCCGACGGAAGAGTGGGCCCGCGACTGGCTGCGCGCGCTGCCCGGATGCGACGACGCGGCAATGGACCGGCTGGCGGTGCTGGTGGACATGCTGCGCGAGGAGAACCAGAGGCAGAATCTCGTTTCCGCGCGGAGCCTCGATCAGGTCTGGCTGCGCCACATCGTCGACAGCGCACAGCTGCTGCCGCATGTTCCACGTGAAACAACTTTGCCATGGCTCGACCTCGGCACCGGGGCGGGCTTCCCCGGCCTTGTCGTCGCGGCGCTGCGACCAGACCATGAAGTTCTCATGGTCGAGTCGCGCGCGCGGCGTATCGAGTGGCTCGAGCGGGCGCGAATCGCGATGGGCCTGGAAAAGGCGCGTGTGATCGGCCAGCGACTCGAGCTCGTCGAATCGCAGCCGTGCGGTGTCATCTCCGCGCGTGCTTTCGCTCCTTTGGAGAAGCTGCTGGCATTATCTTCGCGATTTTCCACAAGTGACACGATCTGGCTGTTGCCGAAAGGGCAGTCGGCCAGCCAAGAATTGCAGGACCTTCGCAACTGGCGGCATGTGTTCCACGTGGAACAGTCTCTCACGGACCCGCAGGCAGGCGTCATTGTCGGCACGCTTGCCGGCGGGAAGGGTAAGAGCAGATGATCCGCATCGCCATTGCCAACCAGAAAGGCGGGGTCGGCAAGACGACCACCGCCATCAATGTCGCCACCGCGCTCGCCGCCACCGGTTGGCGGACGCTGCTGATCGACATCGATCCGCAGGGCAATGCCTCGACGGGGATCGGCGTTTCGGCGTCCGCGCGCAATGCCTCGTCCTACGACGTGCTGGTTGATGGCGTGCCGGTTTCGCAGTGCGTGATGCCGACCAAGATTCCCGGCCTCGACCTGTTGGCCGCTACGGTGGACCTGTCCGGCGCCGAGGTGGAGCTGGTGAACGGTGAGGACCGCGCGCACCGGCTGCAGCGCGCACTGCGTGCTCCGGACCTGCCCTATGACGTCTGCCTGATCGACTGCCCGCCTTCGCTGGGCCTGCTGACGCTGAATGCGCTCACCGCCGCCGATACCCTGCTGGTGCCGCTGCAGTGCGAGTTCTTCGCGCTGGAAGGTCTGAGTCAGTTGCTTACCACGGTGGAGCGGGTGCAGCAGCGCTTCAACCCGGACCTCGGCATCATCGGCATCGCGCTGACCATGTTCGATCGGCGCAATCGCCTTACCGAGCAGGTGTCCGAGGACGTGCGCTCCTGCCTCGGCCAGCTGATCTTCGAGACCACCATTCCGCGCAACGTGCGCCTGTCGGAAGCGCCGAGCCACGGTGTTCCGGCGCTCATCTACGATCATGCCTGCGCCGGCAGCCGCGCCTACATGGCGCTCGCCCGCGAGCTGATCACCAGGCTGCCCGAAAAGAGGAAAGCGGCATGAACGACGACTCCATTGTCCGCCTGAGCGTGAACCCGGCGCCGGCCCGCCAGAAGCCCAAGGGCCTCGGCCGCGGCCTCGGCGCGCTGCTGGGCGAGACCCGGCGCGAGGAGCCGGTGGCGCAGCCGGGCGAGGGTGGTGGCAGCACCGGCTGGGCTTCGCGGGGCGGGCTCGCCGTGCTTGCGATCGCCGACATCCAGCCCGACCCGCAGCAGCCGCGCCGCGTGTTCGAGGAAGCCGCGCTCGAGGAGCTGGCCGCGTCGATCGCCCAGCGCGGTGTTATACAGCCAATCATCGTGCGCCCGCTCGACAACGGGCGTTTCCAGCTCGTCGCCGGTGAGCGCCGCTGGCGCGCCGCGCAGAAGGCGCAGCTTCACGAGATTCCGGCGCTGGTGCGCGAGCTGACCGACCGCGAGGTCATGGCGCTGGCGCTGATCGAGAACCTCCAGCGCGAGGACCTCAACCCGATCGAGGAGGCGCGCGCCTACAATCGCCTGTCCGAACTGGAAGGCATGACCCAGGCCGAGATCGCCCGCATGGTCGACAAGAGCCGCAGCCATGTCGCCAATTTCCAGCGCCTGCTCGCGCTGCCCGACGGTGTCATCACGCTCGTCGAGAAGGGCGAATTGTCGATGGGCCACGCCCGCGCGCTGATCGGCTGCGACGGGGCGGAGGACATTGCCGAGGCGGCCGTTTCCAAGCAGATGTCGGTACGCGAGATCGAGAAGCTCGTACGCAAGAAGCAGCGCGGCGACACCGCCCCGCGTCGTCCTCGCACCGCGCGCGAGGGCAGCACGCCGAATGCCGACATCGCCGCCGTGCAGAACCATCTCGAGGAATTCCTCGGGCTGCCGGTCAAGATCGATTCCAACGCCGACCTGGCCTCGGGCACGGTGACGATCCGCTACTCGACGCTCGACCAACTCGATCTGATCTGCCAGCGGCTCACCGGCGGGGCGATCTAAAGCGGCAGATCACCCCGTCCGTTCGTGCCGAGCGAAGGGTGTATTGATGACTTGGCCTGGCTGGTCGCCTTACTTCGTCGGCATCAGCTTGACGCGCTTGTCCGGCACGACCTTGCTGCGGCGAGGAATGACGCGGCGGGCAGGGCGGACGGGCACGTCCTCGTAGACGTATTCGACCGTCTCGACGCAGTTCGGCTGGGCCTGTTGGACCGGGACCATCATCATAGGCTGCCCCTGGTAGCCATAGCCCGGCGCGGGGTAGTAGGCCTGCTGCTGCTGCTGCTGCGGATAGCCGCCGTAGACAGGGCCGCCCGGATAGGCCGGCTGCTGGCTGTAGCCCGCATAGTAGTCGTCGAGGTAGGCCTCGCATTCGTCGCGGTTGCGGCCGTTGTCCTCGGTCTTGTCGATCACCGCGCCGGCCGCTGCACCGACGGCGGCTCCGGCGAGCGTGCCGACCGTGCGGTTGCCGTGCCCGGCGATGCGATTGCCCGCGACGCCGCCGACGAGTCCGCCGATCACCGCGCCGCCGACGCCCGAATCGCGCGAGGACAGGCGCTGGCGGCAATCGGCCAGCCAGGCATCGCGCGCATCGCCGCCATATCCATTACTGCTGTGGGGCGGGGTGTATTCGCGGGTCGGATAGCCGCCATCGGCATAGTCGTCGCTGGCGTAGTCCGCTCCGGCATAGTCTGCCTGGGCGAGTACCGGGCTGGCGACGAGTGAGAGTACCGCAAAGCCGGCGGCACGGAGATGGAGGCGCATGGGAAGACCTTTTCGCGACCGGGAGGTTAGTCCCATCAGTTAACGCGAGATTTAGCATCCTGTTGCGCGGAAAACCAAGCTTCTTGCGGAGTTAGCTATGGGGTGTCCCGATCTGGTGCAATGAGTCCCGGCAGGGCCTCAGATCGCCAGCGAAGCGACCTGCGCGATCAGCTGCATGCCCGCCGCATCCTCGTCGTCGAAGCGGCCCGCGGTGGGGCTGTCGAGGTCGATCACGGCGATCACGCGGCCATCGCGCAGCACTGGGACGACCAGCTCCGAGCGGCTGTCCGCGTCGCAGGCGATGTGGCCGGGGAAGGCGTGGACGTCCGGCACCACCTGAGTCGATCCCAGCGCGGCGGCAGTGCCGCAGACGCCGACGCCGAAGGGGATGCGGATGCACGCGGGCTTGCCCATGAAGGGACCCAGCACCAGCTCGTCGCCGATCGCGCGGTAGAATCCGGCCCAGTTGAGGTCCGGCACCAGTTGCCAGATGACCGCCGAGATGTTCGCCATGTTGGCGACAGGGTCGGGCTCGCCCTGCACCAGCGCATCGGCCGCGCGGGCGAGGGCGCTGTAGAGTTCGGGCTTGGGAAGGTCTGCGTAAGCGGCAAAGTCGTACATGATGGATCCATCTGAAAACCCGCCGAGGGCGGATTTCGCGGCGTGGGCCGGTGCCGCACTACAAACGACCCGTTAGCGCAACTCTCTGTTGTCGGCTAGGCGGCGTCCGCCTATCTCGTTGTCCATGCACCCGATCGTCAAGAAGACCGCCATCGCCTCCACCGTGATTGTCCTGGCTGCCGCCGGGCTGGTCTACTGGGGACTGCACGCCAACAGCTCCGACCTGCCGAGCGACGCCACGGCAGGCCGCGATCCGCAGCTGGTCGACCCCGACCCGCAGTGGCTGCCCAGCATCGCGCTTGCCAAGCCGGTGGGCTGGGCGGCGGGAGAGGCGCCCAAGGCCGCCAAGGGACTGGCCGTCGCCCGCTTCGCCGAGGGTCTCGACCATCCCCGCACGATGCTGACGCTGCCCAACGGCGACGTGCTCGTCTCCGAAACCAATGCGCCTGCGGGGAACAAGCCGAGCGGCTTCGTCGGCACGGTCATGGGCCTGATGATGAGCCGCGTCGGCGCCGGCGATCCATCGCCCGACCGCATCGTCCTGCTGCGCGACGCCGACGGCGACGGCAAGGCGGAGCTCAAGACCACGCTGCGCACCGCCGACCTGCACTCCCCCTCGGGCCTCGCCTACCGCGACGGCAAGCTCTATGTCGCCAACCACGACAAGGTGCTCGAATTCGCCTTCACGCCCGGCCAGACCAAGCTGGAAGGCAAGCCGCTGCGCACGATGATGGACCTGCCGCCCGCCGGTAACCACTGGATGCGCAATCTCCTCCTGAGCGAGGACGGCAAGCACCTCTACGTCGCGGTCGGATCGGCCAGCAACATCGCCGATGGCGGCATGGAGGCTGAAGCGGGCCGTGCGATGATCTGGGAGATCGACGTCGACACCGCCCGCCGCCGCCAGTTCGCCGCGGGCATGCGCAACCCCAACGGCCTCGGCTGGAATCCCTCCACCGGAGAGATGTGGGCGACCGTGCAGGAGCGCGACATGCTCGGCCCTGACCTCGTGCCCGACTACCTCACCAACGTCCCGGTGGGCGCACAGTACGGCTGGCCCTGGGTCTACTGGAAGACCACCTTCGACGACCGCGTCCAATGGCCGATGCAGACCTACATGATCGAATATACCCGCAAGCCCGAATACGCGATGGGCGCCCACGTCTCGGTGCTGGGCCTGACCTTCGCGAACGGCGGCAACCGCATGGGCAAGGGCTATGAGAACGGCGTCTTCATCGCTCGCCATGGCTCGTGGAACCGCCGCCCGGCGGCGGGCTACGACGTCGTGTTCGTGCCCTTCGACGCCAACGGCAACCCGAAGGACGTGAAGCCGCAGCCGGTGCTCACGGGCTTCCTCAAGGACAATGGCGACACCCACGGCCGCCCGACCTGGGTCACCTGGGACAAGACCGGCGGGCTCCTCGTCAGCGACGACACCGCGGGCATCGTCTGGCGCGTGATTTCGCCGGGCGCGCAGCCCTCGGCGGCGATCAAGCCGGTCGTGACGGAGCACATGAAGCCGCTCGAGGAAATCAAGGACCCGACCGCGCCGAGCGAGCTGATGGGGGGCTTCCGGAAGGAGGCCGACAAGCTGCTGCCCTGATGGGTTGAAGGGCAGAGGGGGAAGACTGGGGCCGTTGCCCCAGACCCCTTTAGTCTTGTCGCCGCGCGCATGCAGATGCGCTGCGTGCGCATTTCCAGCGATAGGGATTCATAGCTTCCGGCGGTCTTTTTCCGATGACCGCCGGAGGCTATATCCTACCTAGTTTCAGATGGGTGAGCGACGACCCTGCGCGCGCAATGTCGATATTAATGGGGGTGCAGGGGGGCTTTGCTCCCCTGCCTCTTCCCTCAAATCGCTTTTCCGGCCCGGCCCGCCAGTTCATTCACATACTGCCACGCAACACGCCCCGACCGAGCCCCGCGCCGGCGCGACCATTCCAGAGCATCGCTCGGTTCCCACTCCAGCCCGAACTCGCCTGCATAGCCGCCGATGATCGCGAGGTAGGCGTCCTGGTCGCAGTTGTGGAAGCCCACCGAGAGTCCGAAGCGGTCGGCGAGGGCGAGTTTTTCGTCGACGAGGTCGCGCGGATTGATGGGGTCGTCCTGCTCGGCCATTGAGCGGCCGACGATGGCGCGGCGGTTGGAAGTGACGGCGAGGCGGACGTTGGCGGGGCGGGCCTCGACGCCGCCTTCGAGCCAGGATCGCAGGATGCGCGGGCCGGCGCCGTCGCCGTCCTCGAAGCCGAGGTCGTCGATGAAGACGAGGAAGGCGCGGTCGATTCTGCCCAGCGCGGCGAACAGCGCGGATACGCCCGCGAGGGCTTCCTGCGCGACCTGGACGAGGGCGATGCGGCCGGGATGGGCGGCGTCGGCGGCGCGGATGGCGGCGCGCAGGACGGCAGACTTGCCCATCCCGCGCGAGCCCCAGAGCAGCATGTCGTGCGCGGCGTGGCCGGCGGCGAGGCGCTCGACGTTGGTGACCACGCGCTCCTTCTGGTTGTCGATCCCGCGTAGCAGATCGAGCGCGGGGGCATCGAGGCGGTCCACGCCGCGCGCGGCGCTGCCGGTCCAGACGTAGGCCGGATGCGCGAGCCAGTCCGTCTGCGGCACGGCGGGCGGAGCAAGGCGCTCCAGCGCGTCGGCAATGCGGGCGAGGAGCTGAGCTTGGTCTTCGGGGCCGGTCATCGCGCGCTTTTCCTTGGCTTTCGTCGCGCGCGGCTATAGCGGCGGGGCATGGACCACGCCAGCAAACCCGTGATGCTCGACGACGGCCCGGACGGCATTTCCGCTGCCGCAGCGCTGCTGCGCGGCGGCGGGCTTGTCGCGGTGCCGACAGAGACCGTTTACGGGCTCGCGGCGCGCGCAGATCGGGACGAGTCCGTCGCAGCGATCTACCGCGCGAAGGGGCGGCCGAGCTTCAATCCGCTGATCGTGCATGTCGCCGACCTCGCCTCGGCGCAGGTGCTGGCTCATTTCGATGCGGAGGCGCTGAAGCTGGCCGAAGCGTTCTGGCCCGGCGCGCTGACCATGGTGCTGCCGCTGCGCGATGGCGCGCCGATCGCGGCTGCGGTGACGGCGGGGCTGCCGACATTGGCGCTGCGCTGTCCCGCGCATTCCGTGATGCGCGCGGTGATCGCCGAGACCGGCCTGCCGCTCGCTGCGCCCTCGGCCAATCGTAGCGGCGGGGTGAGCCCCACGGATGCGGCGCATGTCGTCGCCTCGCTCGGCGCTAACGTCGACGCGGTGATCGACGGCGGGCCGTGCGAGGCGGGACTGGAATCGACGATCGTCGCACTGCGGGGCGATGGGCGCTGGCAGGTGCTGCGCCCCGGCCCCATCACCGAGGCGCGGATCACGGCGGTGCTCGGCACGGCGAGCGAGCCAGTGACTTCCCAGGCAATCGAGGCGCCGGGGCAACTGGCCAGCCACTACGCGCCGGGCAAGCCGGTGCGGCTGGGAGCGACTGCGGCGGAAGCGGACGAATTCCATATCGGCTTCGGCGCGCTAGCGGGCGACGCCACGCTTTCAGCGTCCGGCGATCTCGCCGAGGCGGCGGCGCGGCTCTATGCGGTGCTGCACCAAGCGGCGGCGGCAGCGCAGCCGCGCATCGCGGTGGCGCCGATCCCGGAGGGCGATATCGGCACGGCCATCAACGACAGGCTAAGGCGCGCGGCGGCTTAGGCGGGAGCGATGGGGTTTGGCGCTAGTACCGGCGCGCAGCCTGGATATCGTCGTAATCGTCTCGCGCCATGTCGCAGGACTTTTCATCCCCGCCGCGGCATTCCTTGAGGTGCTTTTGGTAGCGGCGATCCAGCTTGCCGAGCTCTTCCTCCTGCTTGCGCACCTGCCGGCCGCGCTTTTCGTCGGCTTCGGACTGGCTGGTGGTGGTCCAGTCGACTGCCTTGCCGGCAACGCGCACGGGAGCGGTGACCACGCTGGCGACGGTGCTGACGCAGCCAGACAGCAGCGGCAGGGCGACAAGCGCAGCGAGGAGGGCAGGCTTTTGAATCATGCCCGACCTTCACACGGCGCGGATGACGACGCAATGAACGACCGCGCCGCTTCGGCGGAAATGCCGGCTAAATGGATGTGTATAAACGCGAAAGGCCGCCTCCTTGCGGAGACGGCCCTTGCAGTGTTTCACGTGAAACGCCGGATCAGGCGGCGGTTTCAGGAGCGTCGTAGTACTTGGGTGCATGCTCGTTGAGGATCGCGAGGATCTTCTTGAGCGCTGCAGGCTCGTCCGTCTTTTCCATGGCCGCGAGCTCGCGGGCCAGGCGCGACGAGGCAGCCTCGAAGATCTGGCGCTCCGAATAGCTCTGCTCGGGCTGGTCGTCGGCACGGAACAGGTCGCGGGTCACTTCGGCGATCGACACGAGGTCGCCGGAGTTGATCTTGGCTTCGTATTCCTGGGCGCGGCGCGACCACATGGTGCGCTTTACCTTGGGCTTGCCGGTAAGGGTCTGTAGTGCTTCGCGCAGGGTCTTGTCCGACGACAGCTTGCGCATGCCGATCGATTCGACCTTGTTGACGGGAACGCGCAACGTCATGCGCTCTTTTTCGAACCTCAGTACGTAAAGCTCGAGCTGCATCCCGGCAATTTCCTGCTTCTGCAACTCGATGACACGACCTACGCCGTGCTTGGGGTAAACGACGTAATCTCCAACATCGAAGGCATCGGCCCTGGTTGCCATGTATCGTCCTTTCACCTGCAGGGTTCCCGTTGTAGCGCATCGGAAGAGAACCGGGGGTGCGACTCCGAGGGCGCATAACGCCCTCCCGCCCGGTCAGATCACTCTCCCAACCGTCTGCTTTCGAACCCTGCCTCACAAATGAAGATGCCTGCCGAACGAGCGGAGGGCTCGGGCAGTTGGACGATTATATAGCACCGATATGGGAAAATTGCCAGAGCCGCGAAAACGTTTTCGTTTTGCGCATCCGGATTGGCCCCTAGGGGCCTGAAATGGCGCGTTTTCGAGCGAAAGCGCGCGCAGTCCGGCAGACCGGAACCCGGCGAATCCGGGTCCGGCCGACCTATCCGGAAATTAGTCGCCTTCGCCCGGTTCCGGCGAGAAGAACTTTTCGAACTTGTCCTCGACGCCCTTCATCTCGTCGGCGTCCTCGGGCGCTTCGCCCTTCGAGGTGATGTTGGGCCATTCCGCCGAATACTTGGCGTTCAGCTCCATCCACTGCTCGAGGCCGCTGTCGGTGTCGGGAAGGATCGCCTCGGCCGGGCACTCGGGCTCGCAGACGCCGCAGTCGATGCACTCGCTCGGGTTGATGACGAGCATGTTCTCGCCCTCGTAGAAGCAGTCCACGGGGCAGACTTCCACGCAGTCCATGTACTTGCACCTGATGCAGGCGTCGGTGACGACGTACGTCATGAGTGCGGCTTCCTTCCTTCAGGCGTCATTCGATTGGCGCGCTGCTATGGGAATAGGAGCCCCGCCGTCAAGCACTCTGTAGCAGGCTTGCGCTTCGCAGGAAGGTCCCCGGCGGGCGGGGAGGGAAAGGACTTCTATCACCCGGACTCCGGCAGCTATCGGCACCGTAAGCACATCGCCGGGAACGATCTTCGCGTGGGCGCGGTCGATCCGGCGACCGTTGAGGCGAATGTGCCCCTCCTCCGCCAGCGCCTGTGCGAGCGGGCGGGTCTTGGCGAGCCGCAGGAACCACAGGAGCTTGTCGACTCTCATGGCGCGCCAACCGCGGGCATTACCGCACCATGTCCGCCAGTGCGGCGAACGCGCCGTCGCGCCGCATCGGGGCGGATGTTTCGGCTTCGACCTGGCGGCGTGGCGGGCGCCAACGCCAGCGGACCGGGGCGGGCGGGCCATGGGCGGCCTCGGCGAGGGCGCGCGGCATCAGCGGCTGGAATCCGGCAAGGCGCAGCAGCCGGGCGTAACTTCCGGTGGTCAGCCCCATCGAGACGGCGCGGGCCGGGTCAAGCGCGAAGCCGGCGCGGCTGCGCTCGGCTCCGGCGCGGGCATCGTGAGCCTCGCGCAGCAGTTTCTCGGCCATGTCGAGCCGCAGCAGTTGCTTGCCGAGGTTGCGGTAGCCAAGCGGCGGGCGGCGGTTCGAGGCGGCCAAGGCAGGCGCCATCTGCGGCGCGGGCGCTTCGGCATCGGGCTTGCCGGCAATCCGCGCGAGCTGGCGCCACAGCTCGATCACCTGTGCACGCAGCATCGCCGGCACGAACAGGTCGAGCGTGCCGACGCGTACGCCAAGCCGCGTCAGCATCGTGCGGCGTCCCTTGTCGAGCCGGTCGACGCCGGTCTCCTCGCGCGGGGCCATGCCGCCGCGCTCTACCAGCGTGATGAGCAAGGCGCGCAGGTCCGGGCCGGTATCGGGTGCACGGCTCGCCTCGTCGAGCTTGCGCAAGGGGGCGAGGGGAGCGATCGCGGTGTCGAGCCAGGCTTCCAGCGCCGCGACAAGCGCCTTGCGCGAAGGAGCGGGCACGGCGTCGAGCGTGCGGTCGGGCACCAGGACCGGGGTGAGCAGCGACTTCCCGGGTGCAAGGCTCGCCAGCTTCTGGCCGTCCCAGACGAGCGCGCCGCCCTGCAGTGTGATGGCGGCAGATCCCTCGTGGAGGGCTTCGACCAGCGTATCCGCACGCTTCTGCAGGAGCGACGACAGGTGCTTTTCCGCCGCCGCCAGCAGCAGCTTGCGATCGGACAGGCGCGCGCCTGGATCGACCTGGAAGGCAAAGCCGCGCAGCGCGCCGATGTGTTCGCCTTCGACCAGCACTTCCTCGTCCTCGAGCCGGACCGAAAGCAGGCCGGCATCGGTGCCGAGCTTGCGCATCAGTACAGCGGTGCGGCGGTTGATGAAGCGTTCCGTTAGCTTGCTGTGGAGCGCGTCGGACAGCCGGGCCTCGACCGCGCGGGCGCGCGCCGCCATCTCGTCGCGGGCGAGGACCCAGTCGGGCCGCTGGCAGATGTAGGCCCACGAGCGGATCGCGGCGATGCGGCCCTGCAGGGTGTCGATGTCGCCGCCGGTGCGGTCGAGCTGGGCGATCTGCGCGGCCACGTAATCGGCGCCGAGTTCGCCCTGACGCAGGTCCTGCCACAGCCGAGCGACGAAGCGCGAGTGGGTCTCCACGCCCTGATGGCGGAAATCCGGCAGGCGGCAGACGTCCCAGAAGCGGCGGACCTGGCCCAGCCCGCGCACGGTGTCCGCCACTGGGCCCTCGTCCGCGAGGCGCTTGAGCACGGCGAGGTCGATCGCCTCGGGCGCGGGGGCGAGTTCGGGGCGCATCGGCGGGGTCTCGAGGTCGGCGATGAGCGTCGCGAGGCTGTCGAAGCGCGGTTCGGGCTCGCGCCAGAACAGCTTGGTCAGCGGGGCGAAACGGTGCTCCTCGATCGCGTAGATCTCTTCCGGATCGAACTCCGAATCGTGCCCGCCAGAACCGGTGAGCGTGCCGAAAGTGCCGTCCTTCTGGTGTCGCCCGGCGCGGCCGGCGATCTGCGCCATCTCGGGCGGGGTGAGGCGGCGATGGCGGCGCCCGTCGTACTTGGAGAGGCCCGCGAAGGCGACATGCTCGACATCGAGGTTGAGCCCCATGCCGATCGCGTCGGTGGCGACGAGATAGTCCACCTCGCCCGACTGGTAGAGCGCGACCTGGGCGTTGCGGGTCTGCGGGGAGAGCGCGCCCATCACCACCGCCGCGCCGCCCCGGAAACGGCGCAGCATCTCGGCGATGGCGTAGACCTGCTCGGATGAGAAGGCGACGATGGCGCTGCGCGGCGGCACGCGGCTCAGCTTCTTGGCGCCCGAGTGGGTCAGCGTGGAAAAGCGCGGGCGGGTGACGATCTCGACCCCGGGGACGAGCGCGCGGACCAGCGGCTCGGCGATCGAGGAGCCGAGGATCATCGTCTCCTCGCGGCCGCGTGCATGGAGCAGACGGTCGGTGAAGACGTGGCCGCGCTCGCGGTCGGCAGCGAGCTGCGCCTCGTCGATGGCGACGAAGGCCATCGAGCGCTCGGTCACCGGCATCGCCTCGGCCGTGCAGAGCAGGTAGCGCGCGTTCGGCGGCTCGATCCGCTCCTCGCCGGTGATGAGCGCGACGCTCTTCTCGCCCTTGATCTTAACCACGCGGTCGTAGACCTCGCGAGCCAGCAGGCGCAGCGGGAAGCCGATCATGCCGCTGGAATGGGCGCACATGCGCTCGATCGCGAGGTGGGTCTTGCCGGTGTTCGTCGGCCCGAGCACGGCCTTCACGCCGGTCGGGGCGTCGTTTCGTGCCGAGGCATTCCGGTCGTAGGCCATTGCCGGGAATGTGGCATCGCGGCTCGTCGCTCGCAAGAGTGGCCCCGCCGAAACCCCCCGCGCGAATCCACAATCTTAGGCGTGTCTTAACCTTGTAAGGGCATGGAATTGACGCAAGGCCGCTCTGGCGGATCAACCGGGTTGCACGAAGGACCGCGCGTTTGTTCAGGGCGCTAAGGCAGGAACGCACCGATCGCAGTGACGGTCGGGCGGACATTCGAGACGGAGCGGGCGCGCCGGAACTGGCGCTGCGACCGCATGAGCAGGTGCCCGCCGAGAAGCAGCGCGAGCCTTCCGTCGTGCTCGCATTCCCTTCGCCATTCGCCAAAATTCCAACCCCGACGATGGTGCCCGCCGAGCCGCGCGGAAAGCTGGCTGTCTATCGTGACGCGGTGGAGGCGTGGTGTGCCCGAGTCGACCTCGCGCCCGATCTGGCCGCCGATATCGGCAGGCGCACCC